>USMC01000035.1 GCA_900555715.1 uncultured Porphyromonadaceae bacterium
GCACAGGACCGCTTCCCCAGGGAATGCTCCTCGAAGCCGGAGCCGATGTGGAACTCGATTCTATGCAAGCATGCGCACAGATGTTGCGTTTCATATTTACTGTCTGAGAACACACGCGAGGCTCCGGACGTTATAAAATGGTAATATGATAATTCTATGAAACAGAAGCTTATTTTTACCAATCTTGTAGGAGAAGCAATTGACTCCCTTGTCGCCGACCTCGGGAATCCGCAGGTCGCTGTCGTTGTTGACACCAACACCGCCCAGTTTGTCCTGCCTATTGTCATGAAAGTATCAAAGACAATAGCAGGAGCGGAAGTCATCACCGTCAAAGCAGGCGACGCGAACAAGAACATCAACGAACTCGCTGAGTTGTGGAAAAAGCTTTCCGACATGGAAGCCACACGGAAGACTGTCGTCGTCAACCTCGGCGGCGGCGTTGTCAGCGACATGGCAGGATTCGCCGCAGCCACATTCAAGCGCGGTATGCGGTGCATCAATGTACCGACGACACTTCTCGCTGCCGTCGATGCAGCGGTGGGAGGAAAGACCGGCATCAATTTCAACGGTCTCAAGAATCAGCTCGGTGTCTTTTCGGAGCCTGAGGCAGCTGTCATATCCACTCTTTTCTTCAACACTCTGCCGCAGCAGGAGATACTTTCGGGATATGCCGAAATGCTCAAGCATGCGCTGCTGGAGGATGCAAAAGTGCTTGCCGATCTTCTGAATTTCAACCCCGTATATCCCTACTTCGACGCCGAAGCGCTGCTGCCGCGGCTCGAAGAAAGCGTGATGGTGAAAGCCGGCATTGTCGACAAGGACCTCACCGAAACAGGTCTCCGCAAGGCACTGAATCTCGGTCATACCGTCGGTCATGCCCTGGAGGCATTCTCATACAGCCATAAATCGCCGATACCTCACGGTTATGCCGTGGCATGGGGGCTGGTGACTGAACTTGTGCTGTCGCACATACAGCTCGGCTTCCCCAGCGATACACTGCATTCCTTCTCCGCATACGTCAAGGAACTGTACGGCGCATTCCCGCTTACCTGCGACGACTACCCCGAGCTTATCTCTGCCATGCGGCAGGACAAGAAGAACGCCTCGCCAGACAAAATCAACTTTACGTTGCTTTCCGCCGTAGGCAAACCGAAAACCGACTGCACGGCTTCGCCTGAGCAGATTTGCGCCGCTCTCGACATCTATCGCGATCTTATGGGACTCGCCTAAGCCGCAAAAAAGCTTATTTTTCAGGACATTGCCACTGACCTTTGAAGGCGGTTTTATCGCCGTAGACTATGGCATGGCGCGGACAATAATGATAGCAGCGCAGACAAAGCGCGCAGCGGTCGCCCCATACAGGTTTTCCGTCGCTCATAGTGATGTTTTCCATAGGACAGCGGCGGGCACAGAGACCGCAGCTGATACATCCTTCGTTGCTCCGGAAAGGTCGCGGCGACATTTCATGGCGCACAAACCACGGATATATCACCGACGATTTTATCCACGGAAATCTGCCGGGAATCAGCATAGGAGCGCTGTCGGAATCTATGGCAGCAGCGATATCTCTGATGCGCTGTTCAGAAGCAGCGAGCTTTTGCGACGCCGTCTGCGGACTGTCGACATCGAAGCCCTTCATAAGCGTATAAGTGTTGGGCATGATGACAGCGAAGGCGCTGCGAGGCGCTATTCCTCGTTTTTCGAGAAGCTTTCGCCACTGTCGGTCGGTATATCCCATGTCGTCGCCGCATGTCGTCACCATATAGTGCCGTGCGCCGTACGCCTCTTTGCTTATAGAACAGCTGCGGATAAAATCCGCCACTACCGGCGGCACACCCCACGAATACGTGGGGAATACCCAGATAATGCGATTGCCGCTTATATGAACAGATTCCGGAGACAGCAGCCTTTCACCCGACAGTTCGAGCAATTCTCCGTCGCCGAGCAGCACGCTCAGCCGGCGTGCCACACGCGCCGAATTTCCTGTGCCTGAGAAATATACTATCATCGGCGTTTGCCGCGCTGACGGTCGTTCTGCGATGCCACATAGCGGATCGTCACCTGTGTGGCACCATATCCGTATTTTTCGAACGGTGCATCCTGGACGTCATGCCCCTTGAAGCGGTGGACAAGTTCTTTAAGAATAGCCTGCTTCAATACCCCGTCACCTTTGCCATGTATAAAAATCAGACGCGTGCCAGGGCGCTTCTGATGCTCGCGCATGGCAGCCTCAAATCTGTCGATCTGCGCGTTGAGGATGTCGGAGGCATCAAGTCCGGACAGGGTATCGAAGAGTGCCGAGGCATGAAGGTCGATTTCAAATGGACCGAAGATCAGTTCCTTAGGTTTCTGAACTACCTGACGCGGCGCGGAGGCTTTTACGTCGGCGGCTTTCTGCTTCATACCCGCTGCTATACTTTCGGGAGTAAGCGTCAGAGGCTGCACCTGCCTGTCGTTGCTGACAATATCGAATGCGATAACAGGATTGTCGAAATATTCATTACGCCTGAAACAGTGGAACTTGGCGAATTTGGTAGTATCTACCTTGATCTCTATCCTGCCGGGCTCTTTGGCACAGAAGTCTTTGCCGCGTTTGAAAGCTGCATACTGCACCGCTATGCGGTCGAAGGATGCAAGGTCGGCGGAAGAAAACTCGAAAAGGAACTCCTGTATGTTCGGCTCGATGATTCCGTCGTACCACGGATGCCACTGCTCGTCGGCTGTCGCTTTGGCGGCGACACTGACAAAGACATAGTAATTCGAATCGTTGACGAAATAGGCTTCGAAACCCGACTGCGACAGCGCTTTTATGTCGGTGGCTTCGAATCCGAGCACCAGATTCATTTTTTCGCCTGTGCTTGTCTCTACAACGGGCAGCCGGGTAGGTTGCGGTGCGCTTTCTTTAGCCGGCGGTGTCTGTACAGTCACTTTAGGAGCCGCCTTCGACTTTACGTCGGCAGCCGGAGCCGCGATGACGACGCATTCGCGCGTGAGGACAGGCGTCTCGAAGCCGTCTTCGTCGACGTAAGCTATGTCGCCCTGTATTCTTACTACTGTACCTCCGCCGACAGCGTTGAGGTAGCGCACTGTATCTCCGATTTTAACTGCCATAATCAAATTGAGAGCCCCGTGCGCTCATGAAGACCGAACAGCAGGTCCATTATGTGCACGGCATTGCCGGTGCATCCCTTGGTAAGGGTGTCCATCGACGAATTTATAATGAGTTTGTCTCCTTCCTTATTCAGCTGGATAAGGCATTTGTTGCTGCCGCGCAGATCTTCCTCGATGCCGCCTTTGCCGGGAATGATATAAACGAAATTATGATCGTCGTAGGCTTCGCGGAACGTACGTTCTATCTCTTCGAGCGCTATGGACGTCGTTAGAGTTATCTCAGCGTCAAGACGGTCGAAAGTAGCTTCCGGAGTATTTGCGGCTACTATCTGTCCTGTGAATCCGGGCTGAACCTGCTTCAGGAACGCCGTCGCCTCGTCGGCGACAGGCTTCAGATCGGCTTTGCCGGATATTCCTACACTTATCGAGCCGCTGAGCATAGCATTCTTCGCCAGCGGCAACAAGGATAGTTCCGTAATGATGGTCTGCGGGAGCGGCGACACTGCGGCACGCGCTCCGCGGACAAGTGCCTTGCGGTTCCATTCCGGCAGACCGTAGACAAAGTCTGCGTCGGTTCCGGCAAGAAGCCGCGGTGCTTTTCCAAGCACGATGAGGCGGAAGTTCTCGTCGCTGTGGAAGCGGTCGAGAATCTCCTGCGTCAGGTTTTCTTCGTCGATGACAAAAAGTACATCGAGCTTGTCGAGGCAAAAGACACGTTCGAGTGTCAGCTCTGTCTCACCGGCATAGACGGGATGGAGCTCGGCGAGCGGCACGGCATTGCCGGCGGGAGAAGCCACAGAACGCAGATCTAAGTCGGGATGCCGGAGGAGAAGACGCAGAAGTTGTTTTCTTATCGGGTCGTCGAGAGTCGCAGAACCGTAAATACCTACTTTTATCATGGTTTTTGATTCAGAAGATGTCTATGTTGAATATGTGGCGCATGATTACAGGCGTGGCTCCGATTTTCGACGCTATGTAGTCGCCTGCCGCCTTTCCGCCGGCTGCAAGGAATTTCTTATCGCTTACGACCTTATCCAGAAAAGCCTCCATTTCCTGTTTTGAACGGATGCATACACCTCCGCCGCAGTTCTGGAGTTCGGAGGCTTCGACAAATTTTGAATTATTAGGACCGAAAGCCACGGGAATACCGTATACAGCGGCTTCATTGATATTATGTATTCCGACGCCGAAGCCTCCGCCGATATAAGCGGCGGTAGCATAGCGGTATATGCTGCTGAGCATACCGAAAGAATCTACAATGAGGAAACGCAGGCGCGAGGCTGTTTTCTTCGCCTCTTCGGGCGATTTATCCATAATCCGGTAAAAATCGCTCAGAGTGAGTGTTTCATCGGTGCCGAAACGCCGGCGCATTGCCGCAAGACGGTTCTTGTCGAACTCGTGAGGCGCAATGATGGCGCGCAGTTCCTTACGCTGCCGCAGAGCATCGACATAAATGTCTTCATCCTTTTCCCAGCTGCTTCCTACAACGAGCAGCGGGGCATCCGGCACAGCATCCCTGAACATAGCTATCGGAGGAATATCGTGCGCCTGGCGGCGGATGGCGGTAACGCGGTCGAAGCGGGTGTCGCCAGCGACGGTAACATTAGTTACGCCGATGCCGGCGAGAAGCTGACGCGAGTTCTCTTCCTGAACGAAGATGTGCTCGAAGCAGCGGAGCATATCGCGGAACATGCCGCCCCACGGACGGAAAAATATCTGCGGGGGACGGAAGATCGACGATACGAGGTAGACCGGTATACCTTTGCTCTTGAGAAGCGACAGGTAATTGCCCCAGAATTCATACTTTACAAAAACCGCTTTCTTGGGACTGGCGGCGTCGATAAACGCTTCTGCGGCAGAGGGAGTGTCGAATGGCAGGTAGACGACAGCCACGCGAGGGTCGAAGTTGCATCTCACTTCATAGCCCGAAGGAGAGAAAAACGAAAGAAGTACTTTCGCCTCGGGCTGCTTGTCGAGAAGTGCCTCGATGAGCGGACGTCCCTGCTCGAATTCGCCTAAGGAAGCGGCATGTATCCAGAGGTCGAAGCCATCCGGAGCGATATTGCGGCGGAAGGCTTCGAGGCGTTTCATTGTCTCACCCTGACCGCTTAGCATGTGGCTCACTTTCTGCGAGCGCAGAGATGCCAGACAAGCGGCATTTTTGTACAGTTTTATACCGGCGTTGTAGAGCAGATTCATTCCTGCGGCTTTATATTTTCGATGCCGGCACGCAGACGCGCCACTGTCTCATCCGGTCCGAGAAGTTCGGTGATGTCGAACATATGCGGACCTTTGCACTCGCCTACAACGCAGAGGCGGAAGGCGTTCATAACGTTGCCCAGGTGCAGTCCTTTGTCGGCAATCCATTGCATTACGACAGGTTCCAGTGCAGCTGCCGAGAAATCGGACTGACCCTCAAGCAGTTCGGCAAGCGCTGCCATTGTCGAGGGCATTTCTGCGCTCCAGCGCTTTTTGACATCTTTAGCACCGTACTCCGTCGGGGCAACAAAGAAGAAGCGGGCATTGTCCCACAGGTCGCTAACGAAATTTATACGGCTCTTGACAAGACCGACTGCTTTGGCGATATATTCATCGGAGAAGTTGTCGGGATTGACGCCGTGAGCTTTCAGCACAGGTTTGAACAACTCGGCAAGACGGGAGTCGTCGAGATTCTGGAGATATGTGTGGTTGAACCACTTGCCTTTCTCAAAAGCGAACTTGGCGCCTGCGCGCGAACAATGCTGGAACGAGAATCGGGCAATGAGATCGTCCATCGACATTACCTCAGTGTCGTCGCCGGGATTCCAGCCCAGAAGGGCGAGGAAGTTGATTACGGCTTCGGGCAGATAGCCGCTCTCGCGGTAGCCTTTAGAGATTTCGCCGCTTTTGGGGTCGTGCCATTCGAGAGGGAATACGGGGAAACCGAGGCGGTCGCCGTCACGCTTGCTGAGCTTGCCTTTGCCGTCGGGTTTGAGAAGCAGCGGCAGATGCACGAACTTCGGCGCCGTGTCAGCCCATCCGAATGCTTCGTAGAGAAGAACATGGAGAGGTGCCGACGGCAGCCATTCTTCGCCGCGGATGACGTGCGACACTTTCATAAGGTGATCGTCCACTATGTTGGCAAGATGATATGTGGGCAGATCGTCGGCACTCTTGTAGAGCACTTTATCGTCGAGGATATCACTCTTGATTGTCACCTTGCCGCGAAGCATGTCGTCGACCTCGACTTCACGTCCGGGTTCGATCTTGAAACGGACCACATACTGCGTTCCGTCGGCAATAAGCCTTTCTACCTCATCGGCAGGCATCGTCAGCGAGTTACGCATAAGCATACGCGTGCTGGCGTCGTACTGGAAGTTGGCGATCTCGTTGCGTTTCGCCTCAAGTTCGGCGGGGGTATCGAAAGCTATGTAAGCCTTTCCGGCGTCGAGGAGCATCTTCACATGCTCGCGGTAGATGTCGCGGCGCTCGCTCTGCTTGTAAGGTCCGTAGGGACCTCCTTCGCGCACACCTTCGTCGATGCCGATGCCAAGCCACGCGAGGGCTTCGTTGATATAATCTTCGGCACCGGGCACGAATCGCTGCGAGTCGGTGTCTTCTATACGGAGAATCATTTTTCCGCCATTCTGGCGTGCAAAAAGGTAGTTGTAGAGAGCGGTGCGGACGCCTCCAATGTGGAGCGGTCCTGTCGGTGACGGGGCGAAACGCACCCTTACTTCTCGTTCTGTCTCAGACATGTCGTTATGTGGTTTATTTGCAAATTCTTTCTATATCTCCGCAAAGGTACGAAGAATTCGTGAGATTCAGGCAAAATTCGCAAAAATCGCAAAATTGAGTAGTGTGTCAGATTCCATCATGTCTTGCGAAGTCCGCAATAAAAAAGATTTTGCCTCGTTAATATATCTGAAACACGCTATGGCACACGAGGCAAACATCGACCGCAAGAGGCTCTACAAGAACTCGATAAAGCTCTATCTGCGAACGTTCTACACGCTCGCCGTCGGTTTATACAACTCTCGCGTCGTCCTTGAAGTACTTGGCATTGACGATTTCGGTGTCTACAGCCTTGTCGGCAGCCTCGTGGTGATGTTCGGTTTCTTCAGCGGCACAATGTCCAGCGCCATGTCGCGTTTCTTTTCCTTCGAAATTGCCTCGGGCGACAGCAAACGCCTCCACGACACATTCGGCACTGCTCTTGTGATTGTCAGCGCAGTAGCAGCCTTAATTCTCCTTGCCGGCGAAGCCGTAGGATATTTATTTCTGGACGACCTCAACATTCCCGAGCAGACACGCGGGGCTGCTGTCGTGGTCTATCAGTTTTCGCTTGCCACGGTCATCGTCACGGTTCTGCAGACTTGTTACCTCTCCACACTCATAGCGCACGAACACATGGGCATGTTTGCAATTCTGGACATGCTCACCACCACGCTCAAGCTCGCAGCCATTTTTGCCCTCAAATTCATTGATTCGGAAAAACTCATCCTCTATTCAGTGTTAGTATTCTGTGTCACGCTGAGCACCACTACGGTGACAATAATATATTGCAGGCGTCATTTTGCCGAATGTCGCGCCGGTCTTGAATGGCATAAACCACTGATGGGCAGTCTTCTGACCTATTCAGGATGGAACCTTTTCAAAACCTTGTGCGACACCTTGCGCCCAGCAGGTATCAATGTGGTGGTAAACCTTTTCTTCGGAGTTATGATAAATGGTGCTGTGGGCATAGCAATGACGGTGAGCTCAAATCTCGCGAAATTTACAGCCAATGTATTTTTGGCTTTCAAACCGCAGATTATCAAGTCATACGCCATCGGAAACCTCAAAGAAATGTCATCGATAATGACAGATACTTTCCGTTTTTCCATTCTTGTGCTGAGCCTAATAGTCGTGCCTATCTTCCTTGAGATGCACTATGTGCTCACCTTATGGCTCGGTCAGTGTCCGCCTTATGCCGCTGTCTTTTGTCGTCTGCTGTGTATTGCCATGTATTTCGAGGTGATGATAGCCATCATAGAATTTGGCATTAATGCTACAGGGAATATCCGTAAATTCTGTGTTATCAACGGTCTGATGACGGTAAGCACAGTGGGCTTCGGCTGGATAGCCTATAAGTGGGGGGCGCCCCCTCCGGCAATATATGTAATTCAGATAGTAATGGGCTGTTTCACTACAATAACAGATGCTACCATACTGCACCGCCTGGTACCACAGCTCGACATTGCTACCATGATCGGTACCGTTGGGCGCATAGTGTTGCTGACTGCCACCGTCTTCGGATCTTGTTTCATTTTATACCTCGCCTTGCCCGAAGGTCTGTTGCGTTTCCTGCTCATTGGTAGCACCGACGTAGTGCTGATGGGCTTCCTCACATTCATGTTTGTCCTCACCCCCGCCATGCGCCAAAAAGTCCTCGCAAAAGTGAGGAGAATGGACTAAGACCGGAGTCTCATTATAATGTCAGCAAGCAAAACTTGCCTTTACGGCTGCTTAGCCACTTGGGATGCAAGGATACGGGCTTCTTTCATGCCATCTTCAATCGAGCAGTAAGTCCAGCTACCATAGCGGCCTATGGAATAAATGGAGCGGGAGGCAAGGGCGGCTTTCCGTGCAGCGACATCGGACTGAGATGCCGCCGAGATATGAACATAAGCCGGATCCATAATTACACTATGCTCGTCGACGAGCGTGCATCCCTCGGTAATTCCGGCTTTGGCAAGGTCTTCAAGTACACGCTTATGCCAAAACTCGACATCAATATCTCCATCTTTGCCAAAACCAAGCTCTACATAAAGCGACATGCGGTCGCCGCCAAGAATATTATCATAGTATCCCACACGGTAGAACGCTAGATCAGAGTCGGGGAAATAGACCCAGTTGTTTGTTGTGTCCTTGCCCTTGCGGTCGAAGCCGAGGTTGAACACAAGCACACGGTTCCACGAGTAGACGGAATGGTCATAGTCCACGCCGGCAAGATCGAGCAAACGAGGGAAAGGAATGGTCGAAATCAGGCTGTCGTAGTGAATGGTCCGACGATTAGTAGTCGCCGTATGCGCTTCGGGGTCGATAGACAATACCTTTTCACCCAATGATATGCATTCAGGATTGAGGCGACTAAGAAGAGAATTGATATACTCTATGGCACCGGTCGAAGGATAGGTGAACGAAGCATTGTACGATGCTGAATCGGCATTGCGGAAATTAGCAATAATCTCTTCCTTATCGGCATAAGGGAAGAAACGGCCCATGGCTTCGGAGTCGAGACGGTTGAGGTCGGTGGCGTATAGCTTTGTGTTGTATGGAATAAGGAATTTTTCAGCTATTGAACGTCCGAACTTGCTATAGAGCATTTCCTTGAAATTGGAGTAAGAACCGCCTGTGGTGTTGAAAAGGTCGTAGAGACAATCAATAAATTCCTCTTTGTCAAGCTGATGAATATTCTTCTGAAAAGGAAAGTCGATATATCTGCCGTGATAATTTATCTGTGTGAGCTTGCGGACATGACGAATCACATCGGGATTGACATTTTCAAAAATCCAGTTTTCGAGCTCAGGATCGCGGAAATGGAAAAAATGTCCTGAGTAGTCCCATACAAATCCGTTGCGGCGTATAGTTTTGCAGTATCCTCCCGGCTCGGTGTCAGCATCGACAACGAGATAAGGATTGGAAGTAAAAGAAGCGTATGCCAGACCGGTAGCCCCGGCTCCGATGATAAGGTCCATAGCGGTTATTTGATAATGGACCCAAGCATTTCGCTGCGGCGAAGCTTGGATGAGAAATTCTTTACTGATGTTTTGATGAGTTCAATCTGCTCGGGTGTGAGAGCATCGAGAGCTGCCGGGATGTCGAGCATCGACTTGACGGCGATACCGAGATGATTGTCGAGTATGTACTGAGCAACCGACGACTCATCCCATAATATAACAGGTTTGCCGGCAGCAAGATAAAGCGAAATTTTGTGTGAGGCTATAATGCGCAGATACTCCCCTATGTTTCCTGCCGAGGTCTCCAGGTCGGGACCATGCCACACCAGACCCCAGTCGCCTTTGATTTTCGACACTTCTTCAGGAGAAAATTTGCCACAGTAACGGCAAGTGTCGCTTTCGCGAACGTGCTCGGACCGAATACCATAGATGTTGAACTTCAGCCCTTTGATTTCGTCGAGACGCCGCAGGAATCCACATTCCTTGAGATTGCCGGCGAAGATGACGGCACGACCTTCAGGCGTAGGTTCTCCGGCTGGGTCAGAAGTGAGATAATCAAAAAGATTGAGAACCTTTACCGTACCGGGAGCACAACCGGCATCAGCTTCGATACGCGCTGCCATTGCAGGCGTATGGGCAATGACCGTGGGCTTGCGCTGAAGCAACATACGCAATTCGGCATCGATGGCTCCGCCACTGCGGTAGCCGGGGATATCATGAACAAGAATAGTCATCGGTCCCTTATGTCGTCCGAGGAGAAAGGACAGCAGACGGCTCTTGCCACGGTAGGTATATAGTGGATATTGCAGAAAGAGCTCACCGTTGCCGGCAAGACTTTTACGCAACGACACCGTTTCGGTCAGGCGGCGGACTTTCTTGGCGATTGCCGAAGTCGATGGACCAAAGATGGTGATAGTCAATGGCGAGAATCCTTTCTTCTCAAGAAAGTCATCTACATCTGCACGGGCCTTGAAACCGGCGTTGAACGTGCCTTCTGCTATTTCCTTGATGTATATTTTCATATCTGTTTGCTATAGCACCAACAAAGATAAGCAAAAAAAATTAAATAGACCTCCTGCTGCGATGCAATTTGGTAAATTGAGTAAAATATCGGAGGCTATGCCACATTCCGGTGCCTTTATCGGGAGAATTTTGTATCTTTGCGTGTTATTCTATCAGAATCAACACAATGACGATATGAAGACGCGTTTATACATCATCCTGCTTGCCGCAGCATCGCTCGCCGCACCGCAGGCACAGGCATTCGACACCTCAAGGGCTCTCGGAGGTCTCCTGGGGCTTTTTCAGGCTGCGTCAGTCACCGACGCACAGATGGCGGACTATGTCAGGGAGTCGGTGGAGTATATGGACCGTACAAACACGGTGCTTCCCGCCGGCAATCCCTACACGGAACGTCTCTCCCGCCTCACCGAAGGCATCTCCGACGCCGACGGCATACCGCTGAACTTTAAGGTATATCAGACCGAAGAGCTCAACGCCTTCGCATGTCCCGACGGCAGCGTACGCGTCTTTACCGGCATAATGGACCGCATGGACGACGAGCAGCTGCTCGGCATCATCGGACATGAAATCGGGCACGTGGTGAAACGGCACTCAAAAAAGGCATTCAAGGAGCAGCTTCTGTCAGGCGCACTGAAAGAAGTGATTGCATCCACCGGCGGTGTCGCCGCAGCACTCACCGACAGCCAGCTCTATACACTCGCGCAAGGGCTGGGCAATGCCAGATACTCGCAGAAGCAGGAAAACGAAGCCGACGACTGCGGCTATGATTTTCTTGTAGCCAACGGGCGCAACCCCTACGGAATGGTACGGGCATTCAGGGTGCTCGACGAAATCGAACAGGCGTCAGGAGCGCAACCCGGCATCGTTCAGAAAATGTTCTCCTCACATCCCGACACAAAAAAGCGCATCGAGCACATGGAAAAGCGCTGCCGGAAAGACGGCTACGGTTCCTCGTCGGTATCTCCGAAGCAAAACGGGAGTCAGGCAACCGACCAAAGCGGCAGAAGGCGAGACATTCCGCACGCACCGAAAACTAATCTTGAAATACATTTCTAATGGAAAGAACATCAATAATAAACTATCGTGGAGCAGAAGTGATGCGCGGCGACCATCCGGTGCTGCGCGACGTCGACTGGCAGGTCGGCTCCGGCGAATTTCTTTATCTCATAGGCAAGGTCGGCAGCGGAAAGACATCGCTCCTCAAAACCGTTTATGCGGAAGTTCCGGTCAGCACCGGAGAAGCAGAAGTTTTCGACTACGACCTCCGCGACATCCGCAGTTCGGAGATTCCATATCTGCGCAGGCGCATCGGCATAGTGTTTCAGGATTTTCAGCTGCTAACAGACCGGTCGGCATGGGACAACCTCGACTTTGTCCTTCGCGCTACAGGCTGGCGCAACCGCGACGAAAGAGACGCTCGCATCGACCATGTGCTGAAACTGACCGGCATGCAGGGGAAAGCATATAAAATGCCACACGAACTATCCGGGGGAGAACAGCAGCGCATCGTCATATCGCGTGCGCTGCTCAATGAACCGGGTCTAATCCTCGCCGACGAACCCACAGGCAATCTCGACCCCGACACAGGCAAGAAAATCATGACGCATCTCTACGAAATATCGCAGACCACCGGAACTGCCGTCGTGGTGGCGACTCACAACCACGGATACACCCGGACATTCCCCGGAAGGGTTCTCCGCTGCGAGCGCAAGATGCTCATAGAATAATCAGCGTATGCCGGCAAAACGCGTCTGAAGCTTTTTGCGGGCGAAGAAGATACGGCTCTTGACTGTGCCGAGCGGTAATGACATCTGATCGGCGATTTCGTCGTACTTATAACCGGCGACATGCATCGAGAACGGAATGCGGTATTCGTCAGGAAACTCATTGATAGCGGCAGTTATTTCATTGACCGTGTAACTTGACTCGGGGCTATCGGCGGCACTCTCATTGAGATTGAGAAGATAGAGATTGTCCGAAGTATCGACAACGGTGGCGGCACGGTTCTGGCGACGATAGTTATTGATGAAAATATTGCGCATGATGGTGAATACCCATCCCTTGAAGTTAGTTCCCTCGGCATACTTGTCGGCATTATCAAGCGCCTTGAGAGTGCAGTCCTGCAAAAGATCATAAGCATCATCACGGTTTCCGGTAAGCATATACGCGAAGTTGAGCATGTTGCTCTGAAGATTCATCAGATTAGATTGAAATTTTACGCTTGCCATAGTGGGTGTCATTTTGAGGTTGTCTGTTATTTTTTGTCTTTCGACACTGTAAAATTAGCGATAATCCATCCAATACAAGAATTTTAATGCAAATAAATGTTAATTTTAGATTTTGTAACATGTTTTAGTCCAAAAATCTTGATTCCCAAATACTTATAAAATACATATTTTGTTACAACATTGTTACATGGTGTATTTTGTAACAGACATGTAACAGGATTAACATTCCATCAGCTCTAAGAAATTTGAATTTTTGCTAACTTTGAATCGACAAGAAGAATCAAACATTACGGCGTCCACAGTTGTTGAAACCGTGTAGCAAAGCATTCAAAAAACATAACCCTAAAACAATCCGATGAAAATCCTCAGACTCTTAGTCTCAGCCGCCCTTTCTCTGATCGTCTGCCCGCTTTTCGCCGAAGCGCCGTCGGGCTACTACAGCTCCCTGATCGGCAAAAAAGAAGGAGAGCTTAAAACCGCCATTTACAACATCATACATAGCTTCACCCAGATATCATCCTACTCTGCCCTGCCGTCATATTTCCAGCGCACCGACGTCTACCCGGAATCACGGCGCTGGTGGGACATGTACTCCGACATACCGCTCTTCGCCCCGTCATTCTCCGGGCTGAACCGCGAACACTCGTTCCCGAAAAGCTGGTGGGGAGGTTCACAGACCGTCAGTGCTTACGTCGACCTCAACCACCTCTATCCGAGCGAAATGAAAGCCAACTCCGCTAAAAGCAACTATCCGCTTGGCGAAGTCTCCGACGCCACATTCGACAACGGCGTCGTCAGAGTCGGATACCCCGTCAACGGACAAGGCGGAGGCGCACGCTTCGTCTTCGAGCCTAACGACGAATACAAAGGAGACTTCGCGCGTACATATTTCTATATGGTGACATGCTACCAGAACCTCACGTGGCGATATACCTACATGCTGTCGCAGAACCTGTATCCGACACTCAATCCCTGGTCGATCGACCTGCTGATGAAATGGCACCACGAAGATGAAGTAAGCCAGAAAGAAATCGACCGCAACGAAGCCGTTTTCCAGATTCAGAACAACCGCAACCCGTTCATCGACATGCCCGAGCTCGCCGACTATCTGTGGGGCTCGAAAAAAGGCGAAAACTTCACACCCGGCTCAGTACCGGTAGAACCCGTCGGCGACCCCGAACTCATCGCACCGGTAAAGAACATGGAACTGCAGTTCAACCAGGTGGCGATCGGACACACCGCAACAGCGAAACTGCTTGTCAAAGGCAAGAACCTCACCGGAAACATCCACAACCAGATATGGAGCGGCAACAGCACAATGTTCACCTCTTCGGCAGAGCACATTCCGGCAGCTCAGGCATGTAGCGACGACGGCTACTGGCTCACCATCACATATCGTCCCACCGAGCTCGGCACACACGAATCGAAAATACTATTCGAAGGCTCATTCCCGGGTTCACGCTCCGTGACACTGCGCGGCGAATGCCTCCCCGTTCCCGTACTGGGAACATGCACCGCCCTGCCGCCGAGCAACATCGAAGCCGACCGCTACATCGCCAACTGGACAGCGCCGGAAAGCGACGTCATCGACTATTACGTCGTAACGCGCACGCGGTACACTGGCGGAAGTGCCGTGACAGAAGAACTTGTTGCCGAAAACAATTTCCTTGAGATAACCGACTTCAACCTCTCCGAAAGCGAAGCATACTCCGTGCAGTCCGAACGCCTGGGCGTACGCTCGCCGATGTCCAACGTCGTCTTCGTCAACCATTCAGGCATCACAGGAGTCGACGCCGGCGAACCCCTCGCCGTGACATCCGCCGAAGGTTATATCCGCTTCATCTGCTCAGCACAGCACACAGGAGCCAGAATTCTCGACACAGCAGGACGCCTGGTCTACAAAGCCGACATCGTCGTCAACAACACCGAAGTAGAAGTTCCGGCAGGCATCTACCTTGTCGCCACCGATCAGCACCCAGCGCCAATCAAAGTTGTAGTCCGCTGACCTCCAGAACAACAGGACAATGGTCGGAGCCCATGACATCCGGAAGGATGGCAGCGGTTCCGACATTTTCCATAATACGGCGCGAAACAAGGAAATAGTCGATACGCCACCCCACATTCTTCTCACGCGCACGACCGCGGTAGCTCCACCAGCTGTAGGCGCCACGGGCATCGGGATGCAGCTCGCGGAAACTGTCGGCGAATCCTGCATGCAGCAGCTCGCCGAAGCCGGAGCGCTCCTCGTCGGTAAATCCGGCATTACGCCTGTTCGCACCAGGATTGGCAAGATCTATCTCCTGATGTGCCACATTGAAATCGCCACATACCACAACAGGCTTCTCGGCATCCAGACCGGCGAGGAAAGCGCGGAAATCAGTATCCCAACCCATCCTGTAGCCGAGGCGAGCCAGCTCGCTCTGCGAATTAGGCACGTATACATTGACAAGATAAAAACCGGCGAACTCAAGAGCCACGATGCGCCCCTCATGGTCGTGCTCGTCGACACCCATAGCAGTGCGCACACTGAGCGGCTCATGACGGCTGTATATGGCAGTACCGGAATATCCCTTGCGGTCGGCATAGCTATAGAAAGCACGGTAGCCCTCATGCTCAAAATCAGCCTGCCCCTCCTGCATCTTTATTTCCTGAACGCAGAAAAAATCGGCATCCGACTCTTTAAGCATCTCAGCGAACCCCTTTCCGAGAACAGCCCGGAGCCCGTTGACATTCCAAGATATGAATTTCATATTCTACTACAATTACAAATTACACCGCGAATTTAGCAAATAAGCTACACCGCGCCGCGCCGACAGCGTCCTTGCCGCGTTAAATTATGTTTATTTCAGACCATATAGAAGAAAAAACACAAAGAAGCGTTTGGAAATGGAATAAAATCCGTAACTTTGCACTCGCAAAGCCGCCAGCAGGCGACACGGTCCTATAGCTCAGTTGGTCAGAGCACCTGACTCATAATCAGGGAGTCCTTGGTTCAAGCCCAAGTAGGACCACTCCTTAAAAACCAAGCACTTGCGAAGTGATTCGCGGGTGCTTTTCTTTTGTCTTAAGCATACCCCCACACAATAATCGTCACGACCTGATTAATGGAACTTGACCCGAATAATCGCTAATTTTGCAATATGGAGATTGTAAAATGCAATGAACAGGATTATGAGACGCTCGTCGGTATATGGGAGCGTTCGGTAAGAGCTACGCACGATTTTTTGAAAAAAGATGATTTCAATGCGATAAAGGTCGCGCTGATTCCTGACTATTTTCCTAACGTGGATCTCTACGCCATTATCGAAAATGGAGTGTATAAAGGTTTCATCGGATTAAGTACAGACACGATAGAGATGCTGTTTATAGACAGAGACTGTCGCGGACAGGGCTATGGATCTGCGCTTATCGAATTTGCGAAACAAAGAGGCGCGACAAAGGTCGATGTAAACGAACAGAATCACTCAGCTTTGAATTTTTATAAGGCTAAAGGATTCCGTGTGACATCAAGAGATGAAACGGATGATGCCGGGCGTCCATATCCGATACTTCACCTATCTCTATAAGGAAATGATACAGAACAATCCATTCAGGGCGAATCTGTGATATTCCGACGATACATGACATCGGACTATCACTATCTTAACAATATCGATAGTTCGACAGGCATTGCGGCTGTTTTCAGAAGTGATTGAAGTGAATATGTTCGGGATGCCATTTGTCGAGAGGAGCGTGCACACGGGCTGGACAACCTATCGGGATAAGGTTGAAAGGCACGAATTTTTCGGGTATAGAGAGTATGCGTCTCGCGGCATCCTCGCGGTCGGGATGAGGATAAAGGCAGGTGTATACTCCTCCCAGCCCTAAAGCGTGTGCTGCCAAAAGGATGTTCTCAGAGGCAATGGCAAGGTCCTGGACCCATAGCGATGAATCGTCGCCACTGAGGAAGCGATCGGAATTGCCGCAGGTCATAATGGCAAGCGGAGCTTTGGCTGCCATTTTGGCGTACGGAAGAGCTGAAGCCAGGACAGAAAGAAGCTCGGGGCTGTCGATTACTATAAATTCCCATGGCTGGCAGTTGACTCCCGTAGGCGCTGCCATGGCGGCATGGAGAATCGCCGATACTGTCTCGTCGGGAATCTTTGTATCGGTATAGCTCCTCACGCTGGTTCGCGAAAGGATATTGCTCAGAGCCGGATTTGCGGAGGCAAAAGCGCTTATATCGTCGTATATTTTCATATAGGAATGTGTCTACTTACAAAATCTAAACAACGCTCATAGCCCGGGTGTTCGCTACTGAGCAAACACATGGAAATAAACTGACAGGTTGCTATGAATAAAAAATCATCATCAGCGCGATGGCAGATGATGATTGCGGTTGGGTGTGATCCATATTGGATTCGAACCAATGACCTCTTCCCTGTCAAGGAAGCGCTCTAAACCAGCTGAGCTAATGAATCGTATAGTGCCGACTTACGGCAAGAATTGTGATCCGGACGCGATTCGAACGCGTGACCGTCTGCTTAGAAGGCAGATGCTCTATCCAGCTGAGCTACCGGACCCCTTGACTCAGGCGCAAAATTGTCGCCTGAGCATATCTTTGATTAGTCCTGATTGAGGTTGATACGTTTGAAATCAACCGCTACAAGACCTTTGCTGTTCTTTTCGAGGTACTGACCGATGGTGAGTTCACCGTCGCTGATGAACTGCTGCTCCATAAGACAGTTTTCTTTGAAGAACTTGTTGACACGACCCTGAGCGATGTTCTTGATCATCTGTTCGGGGAGGTTTGCAGCCTTTGCAGCAGCTGTCTCTGCCATGATCTGACGTCCCTTGGCTGCTTCGTCTGCTGTGATCCAGCCTTTTGCCATGTTCGACTCGATGTGGTCTTCGCTGTCGAAGTGGTTAGGATTGAGACCGGCTTTCTTGAGGGCTGCCTCAACAGCCTTGCGAACCTGCTCTTCTTTTGTCTTCTCGACTGCAACGTTGTACTCGGAAGCGACAACTTCCTCAGCGACGTTTTCGCGAGCTACTGCGAGCGGGTTCATGGAAGCTACCTGCATTGCTACTTCGCGACCTACCTGATAGTCGACGCCTTCCTGATTGAAGCCGACGATAGTTGCAAGCTTGTTGCCGAAGTGAATATAGAATGTCGTCGATGGAGCTTCGATAGTCTCGTAGCGCGAGAGCTCGATTTTTTCGCCTGTCTTACCGCTTTCGTCGGTAATGAGGTCGGCTACGCTCTGACCGTCGATTGTTGCGCTCTTGAGTTCGTCGAGTGTCTTGATGTGGTTAGCCACAGCAAAGTCGAGGAGCTTCTGAGTGAGAGCTACGAATCCTGCGTTCTTTGCAACGAAGTCGGTCTCGCAGCAGAGAGCCAAGACAGCGGCGAAGTCGCCGTCGTTCTTAGCGAGGACGCATCCTTCGGATGCTTCGCGGTCTTCGCGCTTTGCAGCCACTGCCTTACCTTTCTGACGAAGGATTTCGACAGCTGCGTCGATGTCGCCGTTAGTTTCGGCGAGTGCTTTCTTGCAGTCCATCAGGCCCGCGCTTGTAAGGTTGCGGAGCTTGGTGATTTCTGCCATTGTAACTGCCATATCTGTGTGGTGTTAAAATGTTTCTGAATAAAAGATGATGTGCCGTTGCTTATTCGGCAGCCTCGGTGTTCTCTGCGGGAGCTTCTTCTGCGGTAGCAGCCTCTTCAGCGGGAGCGTCGTTGCGGCGTACGCGGCGACGTTCGCGGCGGGGAGCTGCGGCTTCTGCCTGAGCTTCTGCTGCTTCGTTGTCGAGTTTCTCTGCCTTACGTTCTTCCAGACCTTCTGCCATAGCAGCTACGAGAGCGCCGGCAACGAGTTCGATGCTCTTGGAAGCGTCGTCGTTGGCGGGAATTACGTAGTCGACGGTGTTGGGATCTGAGTTGGTGTCGACCATAGCGATGACGGGGATACCGAGGCGGTTTGCTTCTGCCACTGCGATGTGCTCTTTGAGGACATCGACAACGAACAGAGCGGAGGGAAGACGGTTGAGGTCGGCGATAGAGCCGAGGTTCTTCTCAAGCTTGGCACGCTGGCGGCTGATCTGCAGACGCTCGCGCTTGGAGAGGTTGTCGAAGGTGCCGTCTTTTGTCATCTTGTCGATGGAGCTCATCTTGCGGACAGCCTTGCGGATTGTGGGGAAGTTGGTGAGCATGCCGCCGGGCCAGCGCTCGATGACGTAGGGCATGCCTACGGATGTTGCGAGGTCGGCGATAACCTGCTTGGCCTGTTTCTTCGTTGCTACGAAGAGCACCTTCTTGCCCTGCTTAGCCATACCGCGGAGGATGTTGGCAGCTTCTTCAAGTTTAGCCTGAGTTTTATAAAGGTCGATTATGTGGATACCGTTGCGCTCCATGAAGATGTACGGTGCCATTGCGGGGTTCCATTTACGCTTGAGGTGTCCGAAGTGACATCCTGCTTCGAGGAGCTGATCAAATGTGGGTGTTGCCATTTTTTTGTCTTTTTGTTTACGTTCTTTCAATTTTAAACAACAGCGGGGTAGGGAACGCGGGTCCATCGCCGCCGTTTAGATACTAAACTAATTATATGCCTCAGGAGGCGGGCAGACAAACGATTAACGTTTGGAGAACTGGAAGCGCTTGCGTGCTTTGGGCTGACCGGGTTTCTTGCGTTCTACGGCGCGCGGGTCGCGGGTCATGAAGCCTTCCTTGCGGAGAACTGCCTTGTCTTCGGCGTTGATCTTGACAAGTGCGCGGGCGATACCGAGACGGAGTGCCTCTGCCTGGCCTTTGAAGCCGCCGCCGTCAAGATTGACGTGGATGTCGTATTTGTCTGCAACACCGAGAGTGTTGAGGGGCTGCTTTACGATATACTGGAGAATCGACGAAGGGAAGTAAACTTCCAAGGGGCGCTTATTGATAACGATAGCGCCATTGCCTTCTTTGAGGATAACGCGGGCAACTGCTGCTTTGCGGCGTCCTACTGCATTTACTGTTTCCATGCTTTCTCTTATTTCAGTTTGTTAATGTCGATAACGGTGGGGTTCTGAGCCTCGTGCGGGTGTGTGGGACCGTTGTAGACGTGCATGTTTTCGATGAGACGACGACCGAGGCGGTTTTTAGGCAGCATACCCTTCAACACACGTACGTAAAGCGGGTGAATGCCAGGTTTGAGGTGCTTGTTGAACGATTTTTTCATAAGCACTTCGGGGGTAAGCTCACGCTGACCACCGGGGTAGCCGGTGAAGTTGAGGTAGATGCGGTCGGTCATCTTCTTGCCGGTCAGGATCACCTTGTCGGCATTGATAATGATGACATTGTCGCCACATTCTACATTGGGCGAGTAGGAAGGTTTATATTTACCGCGCAGAAGTTTGGCAACTTTAGCGCAAAGACGACCAAGAACCTGGTCGGTTGCATCGATAACTACCCAGTCGTGCTGTACCTGCTCGGCGTTGGGAAATTCGGTGCGATAGCTAATGGTATCCACTTTCTAATTGGTTGTTTAATAATTACATAATTAAGCCGTTGCGGAGAGGCGTACTTGGCCAAAAGCGTGCCGCGCAACCGTGCTTGACTGATTTGGACATAATCGGTGCTGCAAAGGTACGACTTTTTAGCCGACTGACAAAATTTCTGTGCGTCTGTCTTCGCCCTGATTGGCGTCAGGAGACAGGAAGTTTGGTTAATTAAAGTTAAACATACATTCACCATTACCTACAATGAAGCAACACGCCGGCTGTTCACAAACCTGATTTTTCACGCCATAGTATTATATATTGAGGAATTTTGCGTATTTTTGTGCAAAATTGCGAGGAATCCATGAAAGAAGACAACGAAGAGCAAATAGAAGATACCGAAGATATACCGACGACAGACACCGGCGAAAACACAGACGACTTTACCGTAGAAGAAGCCGCGGGAGTAAAACTTCCGCCGGGCAAACGACCGTACACCTCGAAAGATGACATTGTCAAACATCATCTCAGAGGCATGTATCAGACCTGGTTTCTTGAATATGCCTCGTATGTCATCCTCGAACGCGCCGTACCGCACATCGACGACGGTCTAAAACCCGTGCAGCGCCGCATACTCCACGCCATGAAGACTATCGACGACGGGCGCTTCAATAAGGTTGCGAACATCGTCGGCACGACAATGCAGTACCATCCGCATGGCGACGCATCCATAAAAGACGCTCTGGTGCAGCTCGGTCAGAAAGACCTGCTCGTCGAGACTCAGGGAAACTGGGGCAATATTCTCACCGGCTCCGCCGCAGCAGCAGCCCGCTATATCGAGGCGCGTCTGTCATTGTTCGCCTCCGAAGTGCTGTTCAACCCCAAGGTGACGGAATGGACGGTGAGCTACGACGGTCGTAAGCGCGAACCCGTGACCTTGCCGACAAAATACCCTCTTCTGCTCATACAGGGAGCGGAAGGTATCGCCGTCGGACTTTCATCCAAAATACTGCCTCACAACTTCAACGAGCTCATCGACGGCGCAATAGCCTGCGTCAGGGGAGAAGACTATGAGCTCTACCCCGATTTCGCCACAGGCGGCATGATCGACGTCTCGCGCTACAACGACGGACGGCGCGGAGGAGGCGTAAAGGTGCGCGCAAAAATCGAGAAAATTGATGCCAAGACACTCAACATCACCGAGCTGCCGTTCGGAAAAACGTCGGAAGTGCTCATCGACTCTATCCTGAAGGCAATCGACCGCGGACAGATAAAGGTACGCAAGGTGGAAGACAATACATCAGACCACGCCTCCATCCTCATCCATCTCATTCCCGGAACATCGAGCGACAAGACGATCGACGCACTCTATGCCTTCACAGACTGCGAAGTGAACATCTCGCCTAACTGCTGCGTGATCCGCGACAACAAACCGGCATTCCTCGGCGTACACGACGTGCTGGCACACAGCGTGCAGATGACCGAGAAAATCATCACAGCCGAACTCGAGGTTTCACTTGCCGAAGACCGCGAGCAGCTCCTCTATGCGTCGCTGGAAAAGATTTTCATCGAAGAACGCATATATAAAGACAAAGAATACGAAGAGGCACGCAGCACCGATGCCGCTGTAGAACACATCGACCGCCGCCTCGATCCATATAAACCGTCGCTGACACGCGACGTAACGCGCGACGATATCCTCCGGCTGCTTGAAATCAAGATGAAACGCATACTTCGTTTCAACTCAGAAGAAGCCGACGCAAACATAGCCCGTCTCAGAGCCCACATATCCGAAACGCTCGACAAGCTCGAACACATCGACGATGTCACTGTCGAATGGTACGAATATCTCAAGAATAAATACGGAGCCGCCTATCCGCGGCGCACAGTGATACGTTCTTTCGACAACATCCAGGCAGCCAACGTAGCCGAAGCAAACGAAAAACTCTATATCAACCGCGAAGAAGGATTCATCGGCACAGGACTGAAAAAAGACGAGTTCATCTGCAACTGTTCGTCGCTCGACGACATCATAATATTCTACCGCGACGGACGCTACAAGATTGTCCGCGTACAGGACAAACTCTTCATCGGCAAGAACGTCATCTACCTCAATGTCTATCGTAGGAAGGACGAGCGGACAATCTACAATGTCATCTATCAGAACGGCAAAGGCGGAGCGTACTACATGAAGCGCTTCAACGCCATCGGCATGACTCGCGACAAAGACTATAACCTCACCCCCGGCGCTCCGGGCTCGCGCATCGTGTGGTTCTCCGCCAATCCCAACGGCGAAGCGGAGACTGTCAAGGTATCGTTAAAACCCAAGCTGAGGCTGAAAAACCTCACGATAGACGTAGACTTCAGCAAGCTTGCCGTTAAAGGACGCGGAGCCATGGGAAATCTCGTGACAAAGAACGAAGTGCAGCGCTTCTCGCTGAAAGAGCGCGGAGCAAGCACTCTGGGAGGACTGCAGGTATGGTTCGACCAGGATGTACTGCGCCTCAACTACGAAGGACGGGGCACTTATCTGGGCGAGTTCCGCGGAAACGACAAGGTTCTCGTCGTTCTCAGAAACGGCGAATACTACACCACCGGATTTCAGGCGACGAACCACTACGACGACAACATCCTCCGCATCGAGAAATTCCGCCCGAAAACAGTATGGACGGCGGCGCTCAACGATGCCGAACAAGGGTTCCCATATCTCAAGCGCTTCACATTCGACGAAAGCGCCAGGCATCAGCGTTTTGTCGGCGAGACGGACAAATCAAACCTCATTCTGCTCACCGACCAGAAAGCACCCGTACTGAATCTCATCTTCGACGACCCCGCAAGAGTACCGCTTGAAATAGATGCCGTTGAATTCATAGGAGTAAAATCTTTCAAGGCAAAAGGCAAGCGCCTCACTACCCTCGCACTCAAAGACATCGAACTATTGCCCGAGCAGGATGTTAATGATGATGAGACGGAAGAACAGGATGCCGTTGCTCAGGCTACAGCCGACCTCGCGGAGGAAGCCGAAGCGTCAGACATCACAGACCTCTCTGATGAATACGAAGACATCCCGATAACGCCATCGCTCTTCAATGAAGAAGATTCTTAATCTCGCCGCCCTGCTGTTGCTCCCGCTGGCGGCTCTCTCGCAGAAAGCCGAGATTGTGCGCCCTGTGCTGTCGTCATACACACTTGAGGCAGGCACGGCACATCTGGCAGAAACATATCTAAGCCCGCTCCGCCATTCCGGAACGGCTCTCGCCCTGAGCTACGAGCGGATGCAGGCAATGCGTTTCGACCCCGAACGCTGGGTCATGCGGCTGTCAGGACGGCTCTCAGCAGCACGTACGCTAAACCAGCCCGCCAGAAATGCTTACCTCTGGGATGTCGACCTGCATGTGGGATGGAGCATGCTCAGGCGTATCCGTCCGGCGGAAAACTGGGCAATCTTCGCCGGAGGAAGCACCGCTGTCGAAGGGGGCGCGTTCTATCTGCCAAGAAACAGCAACAATCCAGTTTCGGCAAAAGCGGCATGGACTATAAGTATCGCAGCAGGCGCTGCCTGGAACCACACCTTCGGACGGCTGCCGGTATGCCTTCGCTATCTTGCCGAAATGCCTGTCACCGGAATCTTTTTCTCACCGCAATACGGCGAACTATACTACGAGATATATCTCGGAAACCACAAAGGGCTCGTCCGGGGAGCATGGCCCGGCAACTTTTTCAGACTCAACAATCTCCTGACAGCCGATTTCCGGCTTGGGAGCACCATTATCCGAGCCGGATACCGCTGTGGCATCACATCGACAAAAGCCTCGCACATAGTCACCCGACGAATCGAGCACACCGCTGTAATAGGTATCGCAAGCGAATGGATCTCCCTTTCCGCCGACCGACGCGGTCCGTCGGAAAAAAGTAAAATAATAAGCGCCCTCTATTGAAATGAAACGATATATCAAAACCGCGGGCGCCGCAGCTGTCACACTCGCCGCCCTCACCGCATGCCACTCCATAGAAGAGTGGGACAACGACGTATACGGCAACTTCGACGCGCTGTGGACAGTGATGGACGAGCACTACTGCTTCTTCCGCGAGAAAGGAATCGACTGGGACGAGGTAGGTGCAAAATATCGGGCGCAGCTGAAACCCGACATGACGGAGCGCGAACTTTTCGACGTATGCGCAGACATGCTGGCAGAACTTAAAGACGGGCATACCAACCTCAGCTCATGGTTCAACGTGTCATACTACCGTAAATGGTGGAGCGACTACCCGCAGAACTTCGACTGGCGCCTTATCCAGGAGCACTATCTCGACTTCGATTACACCACAGCAAACGGAATGAGCTACAAAGTGCTCGCCGACGGAAAAGTGGGCTACTGCCGCTTCGCGTCGTTCGCCTACTCTGTCAGCGACAGCTTCGTCGACGAGATGATGATGACAATGAAAGACACCAACGGCATGATAATCGACGTCAGAGACAACGGAGGCGGAGCGCTCACGGGGGTTGAGACACTGGCGAGCCACTTTATCAACGAGCGAACACTTGCCGGATACATACAGCACAAAACCGGTCCGGGACACGACGATTTCTCCGAACCTTACCCATACTATTATGACCCAGTCATGGGAGTGCGCTGGCTTAAGCCGGTGATTGTGCTCGCAAACCGCAGCACATTCAGTGCCGCCAACAACTTCGTATCCGTAATGAAAGGATTCGAGCACGTAGCCGTTGCAGGTACCACTACAGGTGGCGGCAGCGGAGCGCCGTTTTCATCGGAAATACCATGCGGATGGGCAGTGCGGTTCTCGGGCTCGCCTATCTACGATGCCGAAAAACGTCTGACAGAGCACGGAGTTGACCCGACACCCGGATTTGAAATCCAGATGGACACCACAGCAGCCGTAAACGGTCGCGACACAATGCTCGACTTCTGCATCGATATCCTCCTCAACATCAAAACCGAACAAGAACCTCAACAATAAAAAGACTCTCTCATAACAAAGCACTGTCGGCGAATGCAGACAGTGCTTTGTTGTTATGGATAGAGCAAAAAAAGCCCCGGGCTTTGCAGCTCGGGGCTAAGGGGCGGTTACCTACTTTTCCACTTTCGCAGTATCATCGGCGTGGCGAGGTTTAACTTCTCTGTTCGGAATGGGAAGAGGTGGAGCCCTCGCGCTATTGCCACCTTAATGTCTTTCTCACGGCTCTCTCGCCGCTGTGTATCGGGGGAAAAGGAATGCGGAAGCAAAGTGCCCTGAGGCTTCAACGGCATTTCTTGCGAATCAATCTCTCGGACTGTCTGCGCTCCGGACGGCATTTTCATCGTCTCATTTCTGAGACTTTTCCGGATTTTTGTTTTATAAGTTGTCAGAAAGGGTTTGGGTGATTAGTATCGCTCGGCTGTAGACGTTACCGCCTCTGCACCTGCGACCTATCGACGTCATCGTCTTTGACGACCCTTATATGGAAATCTTATCTTGAGGAGGGCTTCGTGCTTAGATGCTTTCAGCACTTATCCTGACCGCACGCGGCTACCCGGCGGTGCTCCTGGCGGAACAACCGGCACACCGGAGGTGCGTCCAACACGGTCCTCTCGTACTAGTGTCGGGACCTCGCAAATTTCCTGCGCCCACAACAGATAGAGACCGAACTGTCTCACGACGTTCTG
>USMC01000036.1 GCA_900555715.1 uncultured Porphyromonadaceae bacterium
ACTCTCTTTATTTGATGATTTCTAAACTAACGCGATTTTATCGCACCAGTAGTAATAAGACTTTATAGATTCAACAACACCGTTAGAATACCATGCATATTCGTTAATATAGGTCGGATTTCCGTTATTATAAACTATTTCCCACAGGCGATACCCTTTATTGTCAACGGCAAACACCAACGTTGTCTCCTTGCTGTCGTTATATTTACATATATAGCGGTTCTTGGCTTTGTCGTGTATAATAGAACAACCATAGGTAGATTGGCTTTTTTCGCTTGATGGGTCAAAATAATCAATCCCCTCAGCGTATTCGTATTCAGGATAATTGTTGCTGTGCATAAATCTATGAGCAAGTGCTCTGGCGCTTGAGGGGTTCTCACACTCATAAACTTTCTTCCATTGATTATCCCTCAACTTAATATCTTTAAGCCAGTTGCCTTTAACCTTACTGCCATCTGCAAAAAACGTAGTTCCATCAATAAAGAAAGAACCGACAGATTTCGATGATACATCTCCCTCAAACCGGTCACCATTCGGATATTTGAATACGCCATTAGTTGCCGTTGTGGATATGGTTGATGTAATTGAGTCTGTATTTTGTGAAATAACGGACTTAATTACACCTTCAAAATAGTTCCCATTTGTATATGTCCTTTTAGCATGATAACAATGTTCAAGAATCTTTTCCAAATTCCAATAATCAGATTCTGAAATGTCTCCATTGTCCTTAACAAAAAAAGATTCTTTTGATACAAGTTTATTGTCTTCGCCGTAATATTGAGTATAAACTACATCGCCATTCTCATGACTTACGGTAATTTTTTGAGGCCCCATATTCATTCCTGTTTTTTCTCCATCCAATGGATAAAAAACTATAAGACCATTTTCTTTTGGTGTAGGTTTAACTTTGCCATTAAATACTGTTCCGTTTTCCCAATACATCGTAACATCACCTTCCGCTTGAAGGAGTAATTTGTAGGAGTCAAACGAATCATTTTCATTGAGTGTAATATTGGGAATCACTGCTGATAAGAAAGAATAACCATCCCATCTATTTTTTGCACCAACATATACAGAATTCATGCCATCCATCCTCACAATTACAGGTCGTTCTTGATAGGTTCCTTCTAAGTATGTTAATGTACCTCTTTTTATTCTTAAATCTCCCGCCTTCTTAGGTTTGTAGTTTATGGTAAAATCATCCATATTAAAGACATAAAAAGTTCCGTATAACTTGCAAGTGTCTGTCTCGGTCTTGGTATATCTAATACCTTCAATAACCAATCTGTCGGCATGGTAGGCTACTTTGCCTTCCAAAAGAAGATAGGGAACAAGTGATGTGGTATCATAAAACTTGGCAATTGTACCTTCGCACAAACGCCCTTTTGTCATAATGCCATTAATTGAATATTTCTGAGTGGTGAAATCTATGGATTTAGGAACTTTATTGTTGCCAGGATACATTGCAGACTTGAGCCATGTATTAACTTCATCTTTAATATCAACAAAATAGTTTTCCGAATATGCTGACAAACAGGCACATATTAGTAATAACAAAAGGATTTTTATTGTACGCATATAATGATTAAATACTGCTGGTTAAATTAGATTAGTGATATTTTTATGCTCAATTGGACGATGATTAACGAGAGATTGATATACATAATGAACTCATCGTAACGATTTTGCTCACCAGCTGGAGCAACTGGATCAATAAGTCATTTATCATGCAAAGCAATCAAAACGCAATATTCATTTGCATTTTCTCCACAGTGTATTTACTACTTTATTGCAGAATATGTCTGAGGATGTATTCTTTTCAAGTTTTTCAAGATGTAATTCAATGCTATGAAATCGCAAGAAGTTTGCAATCTCAGCATGTGCCGTGGTAACATTAGAATGTTTTTTTAGCAAATCTCCATAGGAAGTCGGGAAATGATAAATATAGGCGGTTATGAATGCATGGGTATCGACCCCCTCATCCAATAATTCAATGACGCTTTTTGCCTCCGATATAAACATGTTATTAAATGCCGCGGTCGTCCTCTCGTTGGCGTTAGATTGGTTTATACAAGAAAAGCGTAGGAGTCTGTATCGGTTGCCATCCTACTCTCTGAGGCTTCTCGCATTGCCCTATTACAGTTGGACGGCAACGAAGAAGCCCTACGCTTGTATATGCAATCGATGCGTTCGACCATATTCCTCGCGGAATATCGTGCCGAATGCAAGATAATTACATATCCACGGGCATCCATCGTTGCTCAATCCTTGACTGTAATACGAAATTTTGCGAGAATTTCAGAGAGCCAAGAATTAGCGCGGATAAACGCTTTTCATTATGTCTGCTTCCCGCCCTCGTCTCCGCGACCGGGGGTTGGCTCAGTCAAGCCTCGCCTCTGCCTACAGCGGTCAGTGCGGTCTGCAATCGCAAAGGTAATAAAATTTCGTAAAAGTTGGACTATCAGATAAAGAAATCGTATTTATAGTCTTCTTTATAGTCTTCCTCTTACGTCATCGAAATCGCCGGAAACAGATACGTCGCACATCTCAAAATACGGATACTCACAAATATCGGAAGAGTGAGCGGATTTTAGACAAGTTTATTCTAAATTACATTTGTAACTTTCTGATTCTCAATGACCGGATTTTGAAGTAAAACAATACAAAAAGCGATTGACAAGTTTGTTTAGTCTCTTGTCAATCGCTTGTATATTAGTTTGTTGTGTCTTAAAATCGGGCGGATTTTATATCAATACTCATCCTCGTTGAAGAATAGTTTTAACATTGTTTTTAAGTATTTAACCGTTGTTGACCGACTTAAATACAAACATATTTCGCCATTTGAGGCCTTAAAACGCCATTCGGGAATATTCCAATACAAAAATATTGAGCGCGAAACGTCAATAGTATGAACTTACAAAGATGTATATCTGGCAGCTATAAGGTTTATCCCAATCATCGGTATGTTTCTCTAATTTGTATACCAACGTATAACCCTGAAGTTTATCGCCAAATTCTTTCATTCTTTTACCTCGTGTTGCCTCCTGATAATAGGGACTCACACATACTATTATGTTGTTACGTGATTTATCCTCATTTAACAAGGATAGGACGCTATCGCCATCAAAATCATCAAGGTCGATTACATTTGAAAAGATATGTATAACTGTTGAAGATTTTGGATTGATATCGTCATTATTTAACTGGTTGTCCTTCTTATGGACGACCGATATTTTTGACTCACAGAAGAAAGCATTTACATATTTGACGCAACGTTGTAAATTCTGCCTTGATGGTTCAATAAGGATAAAATCTTTGATATAGTCATTGTCAATATACCTTGATGCCATATAATCTGAAAGAACCATTTCGGCAATACCTGGACCGCATCCATAATCAACCACAGTGATGCCATCTTCGTGCCAAACTTTAGATGGAATTTTTTCATAAGCATGAAGTAATTTAGCCTGATGAATCTCACCATAATTGGCGATGTAAGCGTTAAGTTGACGAGTATTGGTGAGAAGAGCCGCCCCATGCTCCAAATCGTCAATTAGCTTCTGCTGCTCTGTTTTTGAAAGCGAGGCAAACCAATCCTTTGCTTTTTGCAATACGCCGACAAAGGTATGTGATGATTTTCGTATGTTGGGTGTGTAATTCATGAATTATATTATTGAGTCAATATGCGGATTAGCGATAGATTTCTTATAATTTTCAGAGGCCGAGATGGGGGACGTGTTGGCATAGCAGTAGAGGCAACCGTGCGGACAGGTGTTGTAAGTGCCGATGTCTTTTGAGAGAATGCAGCCGCACGCCTTACGTTGGCCACTGTCGCATCTGGCGTTATAAAGGAAGTTTTGCAGTACCGAATCATCAGGAGCAAGTCGGCTGATCAGTTCCGGGTCGATGCAGCGATTGTGCTCTATACCATATTCCGAAAGATCAATCCGTTCGGCACACGTCGCGAGTCTGAAATTCCAATTATCACGGTTCATCATTGAGAGTCGCGATGCAAATTCGCGCATAATCGCTTCATCCCATTCACGATAATTGATGCCGCTATGCCTGAGATTGCGCGACACTTTTTTATACGACTCAATGTCGGCGAAACTGAAAACGAGTTTTTCGGTATAACCGACCAGAACATCGGCGATGTGCGCTATTTTTTCAAGTAAAGTATCTATGGTTATTCTGTCAGTAAGAATAAGCGGGTCAAAACGCCACACAACCGCCCCTGAGCCGAGCGCATCAACGAATCTATGGAAAGTATCAATCCGTTGCGTTAAAGTGGGAACATTTGGTTCCAGCCCTTCGGCCTCGTAATCATTAAGAGTATATTGTATATAGCACCCTATACCACGTTCTTTAAGTATCGGCAGGTATGGCAACAAAGGCGCAGGATTCTTTGACCAGAAAATGATGAAGCGGGTGTTGTCGAACGACACATAGCTATCGTGCCCCGAGAAAGGATTCCGCCACCTGACATAGCCCATATCAAGCCTATGGAAAAACCAGTCGGTATAAAACGCCGGGATGTCGGTAGCCCTGCTTGCCGAGATTATCAGAGGAGACTGTGCCATGACTTCCGTTCCGTTGTCATTGCGTATAGATATGGTCTGATGTTTCGTCATGATGGAATTATTGATACGCAAAAATACGATTCAATTTGTGCAAAAATACAGCACGTCAAAGTTAATAAATATTAAATTGAATGATATTCGTCTTCTATTATAAAAAGTAATGTTGCCGAGTAATTATATGCAAACAAAAGCCCCAAAATCCCCCGATTATACAAACAAATTCGGCTATTTTAGACCATAAAACACCAGCCATACAAACAAATTCTAATTGCTTATATGGCTGGTAATCAGTATGTTGCGTGTAAATTTGAGTCTCAATACTCGTCCTCGTTGAAGAGGAAGTCTTCTTTGGAGGGGTAGTCGGGCCAGATGTCTTCGATGGATTCGTATGTGTCGCCTTCGTCTTCGATTTCCTGAAGGTTCTCGATTACTTCCATGGGGGCTCCGCTGCGCATGGCGTAGTCGATGAGCTCGTCTTTTGTTGCGGGCCAGGGTGCGTCTTCGAGCTTCGAGGCCAATTCAAGTGTCCAGTACATATTAGGTGTTTTTTGTGTGTTTCTTTAAAAAGTGCGCAAAGATAGCAATTTTGTGTGTAGTGCGAGCTGTCGGAGTATTAATATTATATAAAATTGCGTGCATGGACTTTTCTTCGTGCCGGGAGTGTGGCGATGATGTAGTTTTGCATAAAATTTTATGTGATGAGAGTTGATGGTTTTTATCTGAGGAATGATTTGCGGCGACGTTCGCTCGGCGAGGTCTATAATCCGCTGACGGGCGAGGGGTGCTGCGGGGAGCGTGTAGTGGTGAAGCGTTGGCGCAGGCGTTTCCGCATTCCGGCGGCGATGTGCGCGGATGCGGAGTATGCAGGCATGAAGGTCGATTCGCCGGAGTGGCGGCGTCTGCGATGCCGCTATGATTTTGAGTACTGGTGTGCCACGTGCGCTTATATAAAGCCTAAAAGTGGCGGTCGTCCGGTGTTGTGCGTGCTCAATGAGGGGCAGCGGTCGGTGGTGGAGGCGCTGGAGTCGGACCGTATGGCGTGCCGTCCTGCCCGTGCGGTGATTCTGAAGGCACGTCAGTGGGGCTGTTCTACTGTGATACAGCTTTATATAGCGTGGCTGCAGACGTGTGTCTATCAGGGTGCGAATGCCGTGATATGCGCTCATCTGAAAAATACGGCGGCGATGATACGGGGCATGTACAGCAGGTTACTGAGCCGTTATCCTGATGAAATGATCTGCGGCAGCGAGAAGCCGAGGCTGCGTAATTTCGAAGGTTCTACTGAGATAAAGACTATTTCGGGACGTGAGTGCACGGTGATGATAGGTTCGTGTATCAATCCGGATGCTATCAGGGGTAGTGATATCTCTCTTGCTCATCTTACGGAGGTCGCCTACTGGCGGAATACCGCGTCGGTGTCGCCTGAGGATGTGGCTCAGGCTGTTTATGGTACTGTGAGTTTTGAGAAGGGTACTCTTGTGGTGCTTGAGTCGACGGCGAGCGGTGTGGGCAATTTCTTCCACCGCGAGTGGCTCGGTGCGAAGGCGAGCTGCTGTGCACATGCTGTTTTTGTGCCTTGGAATGAGCTTAGTGTCAATTCGAGGGAGGTGGAGGATGCTCGGTCGGTTTTTGAGACTATGGACGAGGAGGAGCGTGCTCTTTTCGATGGCGGGATGTGTATTGAGCAGGTCTACTGGCGCCGGTGCAAACGTCAGGAGATGGTAAATGCCGAGCGTTTCAACGCGGAGTTCCCGCTGCACGATACGGATGCTTTTGCATCGAACGATATGAATGTGTTCGATGCCCTGCATGTTGAGGAGTTGCGGCGTGGCTGCTCCGTACCGGCTGAGCGGGGCGGAATATACGGCTTGAATTTTGTGCCGGCACCGAACGGTCGTCTGTCGGTATGGCGCCGTCCAGAAGCAGGGCGGACGTATGTGGCGGCTGTCGATGTCGGCGGCAGATCTGCGTCGGCCGACTGGTCGGTCGTGGCTGTCCTGCGTGCGGGTGAGGGTGATGAGCTTCCGGAGGTCGTGGCTCAATGGCGCGGACATACCGACCATGACATACTTGCTCGGAAGGCTGTGGAGATAGCGCGCTATTACAATGAGGCGCTGCTTGTCGTGGAAAGCAATACGCTGGAAAGCTCGGGCGACGGCAGCGGGGCGTATGTCCTTGAGGAGATGGCACGCTGCTATCCGAATATGTATGTGCGCCGTTCGGTGGGGACTGTCGACGGCAGGGTGACGAAGAAGTACGGTTTCCACACGAACAGGCAGACGAAACCAATGCTGATCGGCAATCTTATCGCGGCAGTCCGCACGGGTGCGTACGTGGAGCGAGACGACGAAGCGTGCAATGAACTTATATGTTACCGCCGTCTTCCAGGCGGCGGATATGGTGCTGAGGCTCCCAAGCATGACGACATCGTGATGACACGTGCAATGGCGCTTTATATTCTGGCGACGGAATATGCTTCGGACGCCTGTGTGGATATGCCGGTTCAGGAGTCGTGGTGAACTTTCCCGGTGTCTGTTTGTTCTTGCTATTGACAAAATGGCAGTCGTGACTGCCAACGATTTGTTTGGCGCAATTTTTGCAATAAGGACAGCAGTTAACGGAAAACTAAATATAATTTATAATAATCATGAAACTGAAACCACTTGCCGACCGTGTTATCGTGCAGCCCACAGCTGCCGAAGAAGTCACCGCATCCGGCATTATTATTCCTGATTCAGCAAAAGAGAAACCTCTGAAAGGCACAGTCATCGCAGTAGGCAACGGAACCAAAGACGAGGAAATGGTCCTCAAGGAAGGCGACCGCGTGCTCTATGGCAAATTTGCCGGCACAGAAATTGATGTCGACGGCGAAAAAGTTCTGGTAATGCGCCAGAATGAGGTACTTGCAGTTATAGAATAAAGGAGAAACTATCATGGCAAAAGAAATTAAATTCAATATCGAGGCTCGTGAAGAGCTCAAGAAAGGCGTCGACGCTCTTGCCGACGCAGTGAAGGTGACACTTGGTCCGAAAGGTCGCAATGTAATCATCGGCAAACAGTTCGGCGCTCCGCACATCACCAAGGACGGTGTTACGGTAGCCCGTGAGGTCGAGCTCGACGAGCCCCTGCAGAATATGGGCGCACAGCTTGTCAAGGAAGTAGCATCCAAGACAGGTGACGACGCAGGCGACGGCACAACAACCGCAACTGTTCTCGCACAGGCTATCATCGGCGTAGGTCTTAAGAACGTGACTGCAGGTGCTAACCCGATGGATCTCAAGCGCGGTATTGACAAGGCTGTAGCGGAGGTCGTCAAGGGTATTCAGGAAATGAGTACCGAAGTTGGCGATGACGTCAAGAAGATTGAAGATGTTGCCCGTGTGAGCGCCAACAACGACGAGACTATCGGTAAGCTCATCGCCGAGGCTGTCGAGAAAGTGAAGACTGAAGGCGTCATCACTGTCGACGAGGCAAAGGGTACCGAAACGACCATCGAGGTTGTAGAAGGCATGCAGTTCGACCGCGGCTATATCTCTCCCTACTTCGTGACCGACACCGAGAAGATGGAGTGCGTGATGGACAATCCCTATATCCTCCTCTTCGACAAGAAGATTTCGAATCTCAAAGATATTCTCCCCATCCTTGAGGCAACAGCACAGAGCGGTCGTCCGCTGCTCATCATTGCCGAGGATGTCGATCAGGACGCTCTCGCAGCTCTGGTTCTCAACCGTCTGCGCGGCTCTCTGAAGATCTGCGCCGTCAAGGCTCCCGGTTTCGGCGACCGCCGCAAGGAAATGCTTGAGGATATCGCTATCCTCACCGGTGGCACAGTAATCAGCGAGGAAAAAGGAATGCAACTTTCGGCTGCTACTCCCGAAGACCTCGGTCATGCCAACCGTATCACTGTCAACAAGGAGACCACTACAATCGTCAACCGCGACAGCAACAAGGAGCGCATCGCTGCCCGCGTTGCCCAGATCAAGGCTCAGATTGCCCAGACAACGAGCGACTACGACCGCGAGAAACTTCAGGAGCGTCTTGCCAAGCTCGCCGGCGGCGTAGCAGTGCTTCACGTGGGCGCACCGAGTGAGGTTGAAATGAAAGAAAAGAAAGACCGCGTCGACGATGCTCTTAGCGCAACCCGCGCAGCTATTGCCGAAGGTATTGTTCCCGGCGGAGGTGTGGCATATATCCGCTGTCTCGATTCTCTCAAAGCCCTCAAGGGCGACAATGACGACGAGCAGACCGGTATCGCTATCGTTGAGCGCGCTATCGAAGAGCCTCTGCGCCAGATTGCTGCAAATGCAGGCGTAGAAGGTGCAGTTGTCGTTCAGCGTGTACGCGACGGCAAGGGCGACTTCGGTTACAATGCCCGTACCGGCGAATACGAGAACCTTCTCGAAACCGGCGTCATCGACCCTGCCAAGGTTACCCGTGTGGCTCTTGAGAACGCTGCCTCAATCGCCGGCATGTTCCTCACAACCGAGTGCGTCATCGCCGAGAAGAAGGACGAAAATCCTGCTCCCGCAGCTCCCAATATGGGTGGCATGGGTGGCATGATGTAAATCCGCAACATTACACTAAAGAGGGTGTTGCAGAACTCCCTCAAAAAAGTAAGCAAAAGCCCCAACTTTCACAAGTTGAGGCTTTTTTATGTCCATAAAATTTTGTAATTTTATGGTGTTCAAACTAATAATCACAAAGTTAATGTATAAATCTTACATAACCAACGACACGTTGCTTTTTCCGCCTAATCTGGGAGATTTTATTCCACAGGATGCACCGGCAAGGCTGATTTCGGAGATAGTCGACCTTATGGATCTGAAAGAGATTCACGCCAGTTATTCAACATCTTCGGACGGACAACCACCATATCATCCGGCAATGCTGCTGAAGGTGGTGATTTTCGGATATATGAACAATATTTTTTCAACGAGAGGTCTGGAGTCAGCCATGACCCGCGACGCCCATCTTATATGGCTCTCGTCCTACCAGTTTCCCGACCATACGACAATCAGCAGATTCAAGACCCGCTGTATGCCCCATATCAAGGTGATTTTCACCCGTCTTGTCACTATACTCGCGGAACGCGGCGAAATAAAGTTGACCGAAGACCTATATATTGACGGGACGACAATCCGGTCACGCGCTGCCCGTCGCCGGATAAAGTGGCGCAGCAATGCCGAGAAGTTCGGGGCTTCAGCCGATGCCGACATACAGGAGGGAGTGAAAGCTCTGCTTGAACAGGTGGAAAACGGCGACAGTGCGGATGACAATAGCGCCGGACATGTGACCTACACAAAAGATGAGGCGCGAGAGATTGCCGACCGCATTGAACGGAGAGCCCAAAAGGAGGGATTAAAGAAAGTCCGCGGCAAGATTACCGCCATCCGTAATGCCTGCGACCGCAAAGAAACGCATGACAAGACATTGGAGCAATGTGCCGGCAGATGCGGTGTCGCGCCCACAGATCCCGACTGCGGCATCATGCACGCCAAGGAAGACGGATACGAGGGGATGGCGACTCCAAACTACAACGTACAGATTGCGACCCAGAACCAGTATGTCACCAACTATGGAGCGTATGACTCGGCAGAGGACAAGTCCATCGCAATGGACTTTGTCGACACCTGTGTGGAGGAAAACGGTGTCAAGCCCTCGGCTGTGGTCGAAGATGCCGGATACGGATGTGAGGAAGTGTATGTAGGTCTGGAAGAAAGGCAGATTGAGGCGGTAGTCAAGTATCCCGGCTATGATGCGGAGACTACGCGCCGTCCTGTAAAAGAAGGGCAATACGACCGACTGGCATTCAGACTCTCTCCTGACGAAAGCTCGCTGGTATGTCCTGCCGGACATATGATGAGGGTTATACGCAAGGAGGAAGCTTACACAAGAAGCGGTTTCCGCAGTGACAGTACAGTGATGACATGTGACCACTGTGACGGATGCCCGTTCAAAGAAAAGTGCATACTTACAAAGAGCAAACGTGGTGAGATACATCGCAAATTAGGCAATATCCGGGAAGAACGCAAAGCCAAAGCCAGACTCGATATGCCGGCCAATCAGGAGAAGCTAAAGCGAAGATCACGCGAACCGGAACCCGTATTCGGACAATTAAAGCATAATCATGGATACACCAGGTTCCGTCACTTCGGAAAAACCGGGGTCACGATGGATCTCGGCTTTGTCTTCATGGCGCTGAATATCCTGAAACTGCATAAAAACATGAAAAAATCGGCCTGAACAGACCGATTTTCACATATTTCATTCTTTTGGTCAAATTTTAAACTCTCGAGAACCGAAAATTCGGTCGGAATCAGATAATTTCAATGTTTGACGTGAATAGTCAATTCTCAGGCTCTTTGAATTGAGAGGTTCTGCAACACCCTCTTTGTTCATTGAAGGAAAGGTGTTATTTGTAACGCTTGGTATCCCACCAGACGCGGACATTGGCACCATCGCCCTGCCCCTGGTTGTTTGCAGGGTTGAGTGAGTTGTCTGCGTTGTCGCGGTATTCCGCGTCGCAATAGCGTATTTTCTTGATGAATTCGCCTTTAGCAGGATTTATTGACGGGTCTTCACTCTGGATGATGGGGGTCAGCTTAGGATAACCGGTGCGGCGGCACTCTGCCCATGCCTCGATACCGTTTGGATAGTTGGCGAGCCACTTCTGTGTGATGATGCGCTCCAGCTTTTCCTCTGCGGAGGCAGATTCATCCCAAGCTGCTTTGCCGGTCGTGATATAAGTCTCGTCGTCAGCAGTAGAGTAGAGAGAAGCGTCCACGGGAGCGCGTTCTTCGGCGAAAGAGGCGCGGATACCGGCTTCATAGTTTGTCTTTATGTCACCTGCTCCACTGAAGCCGCGAAGACCGGCTTCTGCTTTGAGCTGACATACTTCCGCATAATTCATTACTTTCATGTCAAGCGCGACCTTTGTCGAACCAAGCTCTCCGGAAGGGATCCAAGTCGGGAATGCCTGCAGACCGAATGTGCTGGAGTTGTTTTCAGGCATATAGGGTCCCCATCCGTCGGCGTCTTGCTGCTGGATCATGGTGACAGGCATGCCGTTGGGACATCCCTGGAAGGCTTCTCCCTTGAATGAAGGTTTTGGGTCTTTCTGGTTAGCCCACCAGCCTTTTGTCTGACCGAACCAAAGAATCATGCGGGGGTCTGTAACGGTACTGTTGTGCTTGAGTATATTTTCCATTGTTTTGCTCATGGCGAAGCCGTTCCAGTTGCAAATCATATACAGTGGGTGTCCCCAGACACCAGAGCCGTCGATACGGACAGTGGCGTTGTCATCGTTACTGTTCATCACGCCTGCTGCAAGTGCGGCTTCTGCTTCTGTCTTTGCTTTGTCAGGGTCGATATATGAAATACGCATTGCATAGCGCAGACGCAGAGAGTTGGCAAATTTAATCCATTTCTGGATGTCACCGGCATAAATCAGGTCGTTGTTTGCCGAAACAAGCTCCTGACCGCTCAGGTTCTTGCCAAGGATTTCCGCAGCCTCTTTAAGTTCGTTGAATACATCGTAGTAGATGTCTTTCTGTGTGTCATATCCGGGCGCTTCGAGACCTGTGCCAGCTTCAGAGTAGGGAATGTCACCGAAAAGGTCTGTCATTCCTATCGTTCCGTAGGCGAGAGTGATGCGTGCCATCTGATAGAGATTTGTGTATGCGGGATTCTCTTCGGCTAATTTTCCGATGACTTTTTTATGCTTCAGTGTATTGTAATAGGGTTCCCAGAAGCCGGCTTGCGCCCAGCTGTCATTATAGGCATAGCGACCGGTAGGAAAGGCGGCTTCGACGTTGGAAAAGAACTGACAGTAGAATTGTGAATACAGACCGTCTCCACGCTGATAGGGACCTGAATCGGTGTTTACTCCTGTTTCCTGGATGTATGGCAGGATGTATGCCGGGCTGACAGTCACCAGAGAGTTGGGGTCGGTATTCATCTTGTCGAAGCCGTCGGTGCAGGCTGTAAGAGGCAGGAATGCCGTGCAGCCGATTATGATTTGCTTATATATTTTCATGGTTAATCTTGATTTAGAATTTAACATTTAAGGCGAAACCGAATGTACGGGTAGGAGGTGTCGAACCAAGTTCGAATGCCTGTGCGTAGTCATCGCGTGAAAGTGCGGACTCTGCATTGACGGGAGCGTTCTTGTAGAAGTAGAAGAGGTCGCGTCCGACAGCAGAAATTCTGACAGTTTTCAGAGGAGTGTGCATGAGCCATTTCTTAGGAAGATTCCATCCTATAGACATTTCGCGTAATTTGACGTATGTGCCGTCATACATGAATTCTTCGGCAACGCCGTTCGGTCCGCAGACGCTTGTCCAGTATTCCTCAGCTGTGATCTGCGTGGTGTTGGGCTGACCTGTCGCCTCGACAATGCCTGGAACGACCATGCCGTCGCGACCGTCGAGAGAACGTTTGGAATTACCCATCTGGGTAGCATAGTTGTCTGTCATCGATATGAAGTCGCCTCCCTTACGGACATCTATCAGAGCGGAGAGAGTAATGTCTTTCCACCGGAGATTTGTGCCTATAGAGCCGGTCCAGTCGGGCATCATGTTTCCGATGACTTTATCGGTTTCCTTTATCGGAAGTCCGTTTGCGTCAATCAGGATGTTGCCTTTTTCGTCACGTTTGAAAGCATTGCCGGCAACGATGTCTCCGAAGTTGCCGCCATTCTGGACGACGACGGATGCGATGCGGACGCCGCCGATTGAGTGACGTTCGATACCTGTGTAAAGTTCTGCACATTCGGTTTTATTCATGCCCCAGTTGAGATTGACATCCCATTGCCAGTCGCGGGTCCTGATCGGGGTTGTGGAAATCATTAATTCGACGCCATGGCTTTTCATCTTGCCTGCGTTGATATTCTTGCTTGTGAATCCTGAGCTGACGGGGATATTGAGGCTAAGAATCTGGTTTGTCGTCTGTGAATTGTAGTATGTGAAGTCGATGCCGAAGCGTCCGCCGAGCATACGGTAGTCCAGACCGACTTCGAAGGATGTTGTTTTTTCCGGTTTCAGGTCGCTGAGTGGCTGCCATCCGGGAAGTCTCATTTCAAGAACAGAACCTCCGTTGACGTAGCTGGTGTGGCTTGAATATACGTAGGCAAGAGAGTATGCGTTTGTATCGTTACCTACCATCGCCCATGAACTGCGCACTTTGAGGAAGTCTACGAAGTCGGGCATCCTGACCATTTCGGAAATGATGGCGCTCAGGCTGAAAGACGGGTAGAAGTAAGAGCGGTTATCCTTGCTGAGTGTGGACGACCAGTCGTTGCGTCCCGTCACATCAAGATAAAGCATGCTTTTCCAGCCTATGTTGGCACTTGCGAAGAGAGACTGGATTTCTTTTTTGCTATAGTTTTCGCCGGGAATGCGTCCGTCGCCGTTGCTGAGGGCGAGCCATCCGGGGATTTCAAGCATACCAGCCTGTGAGTAGAGGCGTTCGTACTTTGTGTTGTAGACGGAAGTACCGGCATTGGCTGTGACGGAGAAGTCGCCGATGTTCTTGTTGAAGTTCAGGATCAGGTCGGCATTGAACTCCTGATTGCTGCTGCGTGATGTGTTGTACTGGTTTGTGGTGTTGGAACCATCAGGCAGATAGATGGCACGTGTCTTATAGTTTGTGTTGAAGTAATCAATGCCTGCGCGACCTGTGAGTGAGAGATAGTCGGTGAAATGAATCGTAGCCCTTATCTGGCCGATGAGACGGTTGAGTATGTTGCTGTTTCCGTTTTCGGACATTACGAGTCCGTAGGGGTTGGAGTACATGTCGGATGGTCCCGACCAGTTCATCGTGCGGTTCTTGGAGTTGATGAAGTCCTCCCGTAGGTCGGACATGCGTATGCCTCGCGGAATGACCGTGAGTTGCTTCATCAGACCGTATTCGCCCTGTCCCGGAGTGTTTTCGCGTTTTTCGCGCATGTAGTTGATTTTAGCACCGACGGTAAGCCATTTGTTGTTGAACTCGGTGTTCAGGTCGAAGTATTGCCGGTTGATTTCATGACCGGGCGTGATACCGTCGTTGCGGGAGTCGGTGAAGGAAAGCCTGCCGGTTATGTTTTCGGATCCGGCAGAAGCCGTAATGGTGTTAGACATCAGTGTTCCGGTTTCGTAGAACTCCCTGATGTAGTCTTTTTGGGGAAGGAGAGCCACCTGGCTGTAGTTGGTGTCGCCATAGATTGCATTACGCCAATGGTCAACCATCTGGCCGGTCATAGCGGGACCCCAGCTGCCTTTGGCGCTTGTGGAGAAGTTGCCGCCTGAGCCTTGACCGTAGGTGTTCTGATATTCGTAAGGACTGTATATTTTCGAAAATTCATAGTTGCCGTTGTATTCGATTTCCAGCGGCTGTCCTTGCTTGCCCTTTTTGGTAGTTATGATTATAGCGCCGCTTTGTGCGCGTGAGCCGTAAAGTGCGGCTGCATTCGCACCTTTCAGGACAGATATGCTTTCGATGTCCTCTGGATTGATCATCGCCGCAGCTCCTGAAACATCTGTGCCGCCCCATTCGCCGGCTGTATCCTGCGCGCCGTCGTTGACAGGCACACCATCGACAACCCAGAGGGGCTGGTTCTTGCCGCTGATGGAGTTCAGACCGCGCATGACAATGCGGGTTGAGCCGCCCATGCCGCCGCCTGATTGTGAGATCTGCACACCGGCTACTTTGCCTTGCAGCATGTTGGCGACGCTCAGGCTCTTGTTTTCCTGCATTGCGTCGGTTCTTACTTCCTGCATAGCATAACCGAGGGCTTTTTTCTCGCGTTTGATGCCAAGCGCCGAGACAACGACTTCTGTCAGTTGTTCAGATGATGGAGTAATCGTGATATTCAGGTCTCCGTCTGCCGGAACCTCAACAGTTTTGTAGCCGATAAATGAAACCTCTAAAAGTGAATTGCCCGAAGGAACGGCAATGCTAAAGTTGCCGTCGATGTTGGTGACTGTGGCAATTTTGGTACCCTTTACTGCTACTTTCGCACCGATGACAGGCTGCCCTTCCTCATCAAGGATTGTGCCGCTTGCTTTCAGATTCTGTTGCTGGACTTCGCCGGTCCGTTCAGAAATTCCGGAATAGGCATACGGGCTGCCGATACTTAAAATTCCGCATAAGATAGAAATCGAGATCACTACCCGTTTGCATTGTGAATGTTTTTTCATGATATTAGAAAATTATGAAATAAATAACTGTTTTTGCTTAATGAATATTGTCTTAAGTTAAATTTTTCAGGTTGAATTATTTTTAAGGTTTGTCATAACTTAGTGGCAAAGTTACAAGTAAGTTTGCAAATGAGGGGGGGGCTTAACTAAAATTATATAAAGTTGTTTTATTTTAGCAAATTCACTGCCGATAGCATTCGGTTCCTGCCGAATGTAATTTCCGGTTCAGATGCATGCAACATTATGAAGTTTAAGATTTTTTTTTCGAGGTTTGGAGGAAGGTAGTAAATTCTGTATCTTTGCGGTAAAATATGAACCAGCTATGAAGAAATATATATTGCAGGGATTGTTCATTTTCCTTGGCTCGGTGGTTTGCGCGGGCGCCGTCGCGCAGCGCAGCACTGTTGTGAAGGAGATTGCGCCTTACTGCTATCCCGAGAATGCACCTGCCCGTGCCGACATCGTCTTTATGGCAGACGGAAAAAGCTATGTGGAACGGAGTGCCGACGGTCGTAAACTCGTTGTCCGCGACATTACGACCGGAAAAGAGACCGAGACAATTTTTGATGCCGGTCATACCCGCGAGGCTCAGATAGACGGTTTTGACGGTTTCCGCGTCAGCGACAACGCGCGCCGCATACTTCTGTGGCGCAATCCTCAGGCGGTGTACCGCCGTTCGTTTACTGCCGAATACTATGTTTACGAGGTGCGTTCCCGCATACTCCGTCCGCTTTCGACGGAGCATAAACGGCAGAGCGAACCGCATTTTTCGCCTGATGCGCGCGCCGTGGCGTTCGTTGCAGACAATAATATTTATATGGCGAAACTCGACTATAACACCGAGGTAGCTGTCACAACCGACGGTAAAGCCGGGGAGATCATCAACGGCGCTACCGACTGGACCTATGAAGAGGAATTCGGCAGGACGTCGCTTATGGCATGGTCGCCTGACAATCTGACATTCGCCTATGTCCGTTTCGACGAGAGCCGTGTCCCGCTCTACAATCTTCCGCTATATCAGGGCACATGCTCGCCCATGAACGAATATGAGTTCTATCCCGGCACGCTGAGCTATAAGTATCCTGTCGCCGGTCAGCCTAACTCGAAGGTTACGCTTCATACCTACGATGTAGAGACGCGCAAGACAAAGCAGATGACCTTCCCGGGCGGAGAACCGTATTATATCCCGTTCATAAAGTACGGACCGAATGAGAGCACTCTGATAGTGGCTACTCTCAACCGCGACCAGAACCGCTATGAGATTTTCAAGGTGAATCCGCGTTCGACGGTGTCGAAATCCATCTTTACAGACAATTCGAAGGCGTGGATAGAGCCGATGGCATACGAGAATCTATATCTCGGCGATAAATCGTTCTTCGTCGCTTCCGATGCCGACGGGTATACGAGATACTATGAATATACCTATGCCGGAGCGAAGGTTAAGACAGTAACGCCCGCAAAAGTCGACGCTACGGATTTCTATGGCACGGATGCTCTTGGAAATGTCTACTATCAGGCAGCGGCTCCGTCGCCGCTTGAGCGTACGGTGTACAGGGCCGGCGCCAAAGGTACTGTGGCGCTGAGCAAGACCGACGGATATTCTTCCGCAGTGTTCTCGCCCGGATGCACGGCGATATCGCTCACATACAGCAATGTCGAAACACCGCCTGTGACAGCTCTGTGCCGTGCCGACGGCAAGCAGCTGCGTGTGCTTGAAGATAACAAGGCTCTTGCAGCAAAAACCGCAGGCAAGCTTCAGAAGAAAGAATTTTTCACTATGCGCGCCGATGACGGCACTGAGCTCAACGGATATATGGTTAAACCATCCGATTTCAATGAGTCCGGGCGTTATCCGGTCATTATGAGCCAGTACAGCGGACCTGGTTCGCAGCAGGTGCTTCGCCGGTGGACTTTCGACTGGGAGCAGTACTATGCCTCCAAGGGATATATAATAGTGTGTGTCGACGGTCGTGGCACCGGTGGCAGAGGTGCGGCGTTCCGCACGGCGGTCTACCGCCATCTCGGTCAATATGAGACCCTCGACCAGCTTGCCGCCGCCCGCTACTGCGCCTCGCTGCCGTATGTAGCTCCAGGCAAAATCGGTATTTACGGCTGGAGCTACGGCGGCTATCAGGCTCTGATGTGCGCCACCGCCGACGGGTGTCCTTACGCTGCAGCTGTCGCCGTGGCACCTGTCACCGACTGGCGTTTCTACGATACCGTATACACCGAGCGTTATATGCTCACCCCACAGCAGAACGAGACAGGGTATAATGAAGCCTCTGTCCTTCTGCGTGCTCTGCATCTTGGCTGTCCTGTCCTGACGATGTACGGAACAGCCGACGACAATGTTCATCCTGCCAATACGCTGCAGTTTGTCTCGCGCCTGCAAAGCGCGGGGATACTCTCCGATATGTATGTTTTCCCGAATATGAACCACTCGATAAACGGTTGCAACGCGCGTGCTGTTGTCTATGGGCGTATGTTCGAATATTTCAACCGTTATCTCCGCTAATCCATGTCAGACCAACGTGAAGAAATAAAGTCCAGACCAGAGGATGTCATCTGGGATCTCTGGCGTATCTGGGCTGTTGCATTGGGCGCTCTGGCGCTTCCTCTGCTGCTGTCGGTATGGCTTCCTAAAGTGTGGATTTCTGTCCTGACGCTTGTTGAGGCGTGTAGTCTCAATGTAGCCATCAACAGGCGTTATCACCGTCTTGTCGGCTATTGTTCCCTCGTCCTCCGGATAGCCTCGAGGGTGCTGTTCGTGACGGCGGCAATAATGCTTCTCATCGTTATTCTCTGCACCGACTGGCTTGTGCCGACTGTGATACATCTTCAGGTCTATAATCAGCAGATTCCGTTTATTACCGCTCTGATAATATTCCCGGTGATAATCGTCGTATGTATCATGTGGCTTTATATGGGTCTCGGCGACAGGCATTGCCGCGAGTGCCAGCGACGTTTCGGCTACTATGCCGGCGACAGCATCGGCGCCACGCTCTACTACCGCGAGACGCGCTATCAGGTCTTTATCCTGATGCTTCTTTCGGTGTCTGTCGGCGCGATAGAATACTGGTATTATTTCGTGCGGTATATCAACTCCGACATCAACACACCCGACCGCTTTTTCTTCAACTACCTTCCTGCCGTCGTCTATCTGATTTCTCTTCTGTTTATGTTCGGAAGGTATGCCAACATGAAGGCTCTGTATAATTCGATAGAGGCTACACGCGTCTCGAAACGCAACAAGACTGTGATACGCTTCCTCATTTTCAGCGGCGACGATCTTCTTCTCCACAAGGGCACAGACGGACTGTACGACACTCCTGCCGAAGCAGTGGTGGACAGGACACAGTCGATAGGCGACCATCAGGCGCGTCTTCTTTTTGAAGAACTTATGGCGATCCGTAAGTTCGAGCTTCACTACTGCTTCACCAACGACGGTTTCGTGAACGACTCGAACATTATTCACTATACGGTTTTTCTCGATGAGGAAGAGCGCGGCGCTGTCGACGAAGAAGATACGTGGTTCAACGCCTACATGATAGACAGCGCTCTTGCGTCCAATTCCATTTCTCCGGTTCTTGCAAATGAAATTTTCCGCATACACACCATTGCGATGACATGGAAGACCTACGACCGCAGCGGAAAGCGTCTTTATCCCATCAGGCACTACCGCCCGACCTTCCGTTTCCGCGACATGCCCGAGTGGGATGTCGACTATGACGATATGCGCTGGTTCGATATAGCGAAAAACAACGAAGACCGCCGGTTCTACCGTCTCCGCCGCCTTTACGAATCACTTACCGGTCAGCTGCGGCGTACCGGAAAAGCGGACATCCGATGAAGAAAGGCGCCGTGATAGCAGTTGTCGGTCCGACGGCGTGCGGCAAGACGCGCCGTGGCGTCGACATTGCCAGACACTTAGGCGGCGAGATTGTCAGCGCAGACTCACGTCAGGTCTACCGAGGCATGGATGTAGGCACAGGCAAGGACCTTGCCGATTACGGCGATGATGTGCCGTATCATCTCATCGATGTTGCTCCGGCGGGATATAAGTATAATCTTTTTGAATATCTGCGCGACGCTCGCGCTGCCATCGGCGACATTGAGCGTCGCGGGCGTGTGCCTGTCGTTGTCGGCGGAACGGGGCTTTATGTCGAGTCGCTGCTCAAAGGTATGCTCATGCCGGAAGTGCCGCGAAACGACGGACTGCGAGCCGCTCTCGAAGGAAAGACTCTAGGCGAGCTGACGGAAATGCTTGCGGGAATGAAGACGTTGCATAATACTACCGACGTGGACACTGTTCAGCGCGCTCTCCGTGCACTCGAAATCGAACACTACTATCTCGTCCATCCCGAAGAAGCGTCGCTCGCCCGTGCCCCCGAACCGCTCGATGCCGTTATCGTCGGCATAGACATTCCGCGCGATGAACGTCGCCGTCAGATATCCGACAGACTCCGCCGCCGTTTCGAGGAGGAAGATATGCTTGCCGAGGTGCGACGTCTTATCGATGAAGGCGTTGCTGCCGACGACCTCATATATTACGGACTCGAATACAAATTCATCACGCTCCATGTGACAGGCCGCATATCGCGTCAGGAGATGTATACCGGGCTTGAGACCGCTATACATCAGTTCGCCAAGCGTCAGATGACATGGTTCCGCGGTATGGAACGGCGGGGATTCACGATCCACTGGCTGCCATGGGATATGCCGAAGGACGATTTCCTCAGTGAGGTTGATAAACTTGTTGTGTGATGCGCCGTAGGTTTCTATCTGTCATTTTTGCGTTTATGGCATTTGCGGCGTTGCCGGCGAAGGGCATAGACAGCCTGTGCCTGACGGAGCTGGAACGTCCTGTGACAGAGCTCACCTATCATGTGCGTCTCGGAGTGCCTAACAACAGACCGCTGAATTTCAGTGTATTCTGGAACCGACACGACAGCACCGTCTTCATGCGTGCCGACATTGAAGTGTTCCCTTTGTCCGAGGCTGATGCTGCCGGAAAGAATGTCTGCCGGTATGCTGTGTATGCAGTGGAAGACGGTACGGAACGGGAGCAGACATCCGGAGAAGGAAAGTTTACTTTCGCCACAGAGAAGAAGACGGGGTTTTCGGCGGTTCTGACGGCAGATGCTTCGGGCGGCGCGCTGTCGCTCGGCGGCGCGTATCCGGAAATATATGTGCCTGTCGATTTCGACCGTGAGCGTCCGGGGGCGATAGGAGTAGGATATGGCAGAAAAACAAAGCTGCTCAATAATCTGATAGTCAGTAATCAGCGCGAGCCTATGCGGCGCAGCCGCTTCGCATCGGAAGATGAACTTGCCGAATATCTCAGCTCCTCGGAGGACTCCAGAGAAGGAATATGGACATATCTCGACAGAGATGTAGACGTCCGTAAGGCGTCGCTGCCTGCTGATTATCGTCTGGCGACGGTAGCCGACAGCGTCGGCGGCTACGACATCATCATTCTTGCCGGCGGGGGCGACTTGTTCAAGCCGCTGGATATCAAAGGACATCTGAGCCCGACGCCGTTCATCGACCATTACGATCTGGAATGGCTATGTTACGACGGCAAACATCTGTCGGCAGACACAAGCGCAGATATAGAGCAGGGCGGAGCAGTGCTGAAGCTCAGTTTTCCGTTGCTCGGGTCGACAGTCCGCTTCCGGCGCTCTCTTCCCCGATAAGTTCTTCGTTGGAGGCGTTGAAACGCAGACTCCGGTTCAGAAGTGTCACAGTGTAGATGTTTTTGTCGCGCGAGAGGCTGAACACACTGCCGAGCTGTTCGGTCTCCTGAAGATAGTTGAACAACGAGGGCGGCAGCTGGTCGAAAAGCAACACCTCCGGCAGCGGCATGCCGTAGCCATTGACGGCAATCCACTGTTCTTTGTCGTTGAAAGTCAGGCCGGGACCGTTTTTCAGACGTATATGGTATATGTCTTTGTAGAAAGTGACAGCGTCGAGGGCTGAATTGGGATAGTAGTCGTTGATGAACCGGCTTATTTCGGGCGGCACTTCGTTCCACAGCTGAGACTGTTCGTTGCTGCATGAAGTTATGCCTGTTCCGAGCATCGTCGCAACCGCCGCCAGGATGAATGAGCGGAAAAATGCCAGAAGATTGTATATGTGCGTGTTCTGTTTCATAGAATGCTGTTTTTATGCGTGTTTGTTCTAATAACACGGGACTTGTTGTGTGAGTTCGCGTTAAAATGCTTAACTTTGCAGTGTTAATGCGCCTCTCCGGTACGGACGGGGCGCGGTTTCTGATGATATGACAGTTACAAAATTTCAAAAACGTCTGAAGCCTTTCGTACTTCCGCTTGCAATAGTCTTCGGCTTTCTGTTCTACAAGCCTATTGCCCATCTGCAGTTTTTGGTGCCGTACATAATTTTTACGATGCTGTTCATCACCTTCTGCCGTGTGCGTCCCAGCCGTTTCCGCCCCGGTCGCATGGTGTGGATGCTTCTTGCGGTGCAGGTGTTGGGGTCGGTCGCCATCTTTTTCGCCCTTCGTCCTCTGGGGCTGTCGCTGGCGCAGTCGGCGATGATTTGTGTTCTGTGTCCGACGGCGACTGCCGCTCCCGTAGTCACCGGTCTGCTTGGCGGCAGCATAGAGCGTGTGGCGTCGTATTCGATAGTCTGTAACCTTACCATGGCGATATTCGCCCCCATGTTTTTTGTCGTTGCCAATCCGGGCGGCGAGGTCGATTTCTTCCGGGCATCGATGGAAATAGCCATGAACCTTGCGCCGATGATAGTCTTTCCTCTTGGTGCGGCGCTGCTGCTGGGTATTTTTGCTCCCAAGGCGCACGACGCAGTTGCGAAAGTGCAGGGCGTGTCGTTCTATCTGTGGGCTGTGTCGCTTTTTCTTGTCGTCGGCAAAGCTGTAGGTTTCGTAATGTCGGAGCCATCGTCGGAAGCGCCTGTGATGATTGCCATGGCGATAACGGCGGCGCTGATATGCGTGGTTCAGTTCGCTGTGGGGCGATACATAGGCGGGAAATGCGGCGACAAGGTGTCTGCCGCGCAGGGTCTTGCCCAGAAAAACACTGTGCTGGGCATCTGGATGGCGCTCAACTATCTCCTCCCCGTTTCCTCTATCGGTCCGGCTGCATATATCATCTGGCAGAATCTTGTCAATTCCTGGCAGTTGTTCCGCAAGACGCGTGCCGAAGCCTCCGGCTCAATGAACTAAAGCAGACGTCGAAATGTTAAAAATATAGTCTTTAAAAATGTCCTGACATTTTTATGTTAAATTTGCAAAGTAAATAGACAAGGAGGTTATGATATGCCATCAATGTTTGAACAGCTGATGAATCTTCCCCTCTTCCGCGGGGTGTCGCTTGAAAAAATGTCGCAGGTTGTAGGAACGGCGAAGCTTCATTTTCTCAAATATCCGGCAGGCGAGACCCTTGTGCGTGCCGGTGAGGCGTGCACGCATCTCACTTTTGTCTTGTCCGGCAGTGTGAGATGCAGCACCGTCAATGCCAGCGGCAGGTTCGCTGTCGGGCAGACGCTTACGGCTCCCGCTGTCATATCTCCCGATTTTCTCTTCGGGCGCTATACCAGCTATCCCTCCACGGCGACGGCTATCGACGACGTTTCGATTCTCAAGATATCCAAGAACGACTACACCAAGATTCTGTCGAGCGATCCGGTGTTTATGTTCAATTTCCTCAACATTCTTTCTGCGAATGCGCAGAAGGCTCAGCATGGCATCCTGTCGCTCACAACGGGCGAAATCGACGAGCGCATCGCTTTCTGGATTTCGGCTCTGACGCAGCAGGGCAGCACCGACATTGTCCTGTCGTGCCGCAAGCGCGATCTGTGCTCGCTCTTCGGAACCCAGCGCGCTACTTTTGAGACAGGACTGCAGTCGATGAAAGAGCGCGGCATCCTCGATTTCACATCCAACGAGTTGCGTGTCATCGACCGTGAGAAACTTCTTGCGCTGCTGCACAACAACAACGAGCTCGACAGCACATTCGGCGCGGACTGACAGCGGACGGGACGGAACAGCCCTTTAGGGCTGATATTTTTTATTGTCTTGTTTCGGAACTTGGATATTTGAAAACTTCTTGCTAATTTAGCGCTGAAAAACCAAAAAACACATAAACCTTAAAATCAAATGAAAAAAACATTTTTGTCAATCGCCGCAATGGCAGCAGCCTTATGCGCCAATGCGACTATGACGTGGGAAATGAATAATCATCATTTCAACGTCGACACAATCTACAGTGTCACAACCGGTCCTGGCGTTGTCACTACTTCGCTCCGCCTCACCGGCACAGACATCAGCAACGCAACAACCCTTTTCTATTCAGAAATCGACCTGCTCAATCCCAACCTCGAAATACACGGTGTGGAAGCCAAGGACACCGGCGACGATGTCGAGACTGTCAAGGCGATGGGCATCCGCAAGTCGAAGGAAACCGGCAAGCAGTACGTTGCCGGTATCAACGGCGATTTCTTCAATATGGGTGGAAAACCGACACGCACATGCGGCTTCGCTATTGCCGATGATGTTCTCTATAATCCCATTTCCGGCACCACTTTCGAGACTTATGTCACTGTCAGCGGCAACAAGGATGTGAAGATGTATGAGAATCTCGCCGCCGCTTTCAAACTCAACTTCCCCTCCGGCGCCAGCAGGTCTTACAGCACCAATGTCGGCTACCGCGGTCAGGATATGCTTGTCATCTTCACGCCCGCTTTCGGTGCCAGCACAGGCACAAACCAGTGGGGCGCCGAATGTGCGGCAAAGCTTGTAGAAGGCACTCTTCTCGGTCCTGATGCAGTATATGAGGTTACCACAGCTCCGGCAGCTGTCGGCAACTCCGATATTCCCGCTGACGGCGTTATCCTTTCCGGTCACGGAATCTCCGCTGAACTCGTCAAGAGCCTCAAGGTCGGCGACCGTCTCACGGCAGGCAGGTCTGTCACCTATGACGGCAAAGAACTCGATATCTGCCAGGCTATCGGCGGCATGTCATGGCTTGTCAGAGAAGGCGAAATCGCAGCAGAGCGTTATCTCACTCAGCCTGTGGATCATTTCCCATCCAATCAGGCACGTGCTGTCGTAGGCTACAATGAAGACCGTTCCAAACTTATCATGCTCGTAGCAGACAAACATTCCGAATCGCAGTTCAAGACCGAGGACCCGCTCCGCAGTACTCTTTCGCCGAGCACCTCTTCCGGTCTTTATATAGCGGACATGGCATACATAATGAAGCACCTCGGCTGCTACACTGCCATGGCATTCGACGGCGGCGGTTCGTCCACCCTCTATGCTCAGGGTATCGGCGCACAGAACAATGTATACGGCGCTGATGATCTCCGTTGGGTAGCGAACGGTCTCTTCGCAGTATCCAATACTCCCGAAGACAACGAAATAGCATCGCTTGAAGTTGTCGTGAAGGACGTATGCCTCGCAGAAGGCGAAACTTACACTCCGTTTGTCTACGCTTACAATAAATACGGCGTCATTGTCGACAACAGCGTCAGCGGTTATACTCTCACTGTCGCTCCCTCACTCGGTACTGTCGACGGAACGACATTTACAGCCGGCAGCGCCAAAGGCAAGACCCGTGCTGTCAT
>USMC01000037.1 GCA_900555715.1 uncultured Porphyromonadaceae bacterium
GCCAACCTTCCTTATATGCCAGTTTCAGAAGGGCGCGGAATGTTGACCAATATCCGGCGGCAGAATTGCGGGATATGATGTTGCCGGACTGCTTGACACGGATTTTGAGAATGTATGTTCGGAAGTCGTTGCACAGGCCAATGGTCACGTCTTTCATCAGACATCTGCCATTACAGAAGTCTTTGAAGTGCTTATACACGATTTTCCCATTTCTGATATTTCTCTTTGGTCTTGCTCTCGAAATATTCCAGAAAATCCGCCTGTTTCTTGGTGCGGTCGAGGAAGCCGAACTCCTCATTGATGATTGCAAGCTCACGGGTGGCACGTATGCCACGGGCTTTGAGCATGATTTCTTCATTGTAATCAAGCTCGAATTTGTCTTTCGGATTGCAGAAGAGATAGAGACTGAGGAACTCACGCCGCGACATCTTCTTGATGTGCGGATTCCAGATGGGTGGGTAATAGTCGAGGTAGAGCGACAATTTGCCGCTACGCAGTTTTTCTTGACGGAGTGTCACTTTGGTGATGGTTGCTGATTCCATATTATGCTGTTTTAGAATTATAATGTGCAAAGGTAGAAGGTGGTTACGCAGTGAGAAAAATCACCGGATTATAACCGAATCTCGGGGTTGAACAACGCCTCTAACTCCTTGGCGTTCAGCTTTACATACTTGCCGCAACGGAGCTTGGTTATCTTGTATGTCTTGACGTAGTGATACAGCTGGTCGCGTGTCAGCGAGTATTTTTCCATGGCTTCGGGCACTGAGATAAACTCCACATCTTCGGCAGACTTGACACCCTTAGCCACATCGAAATGATATTTGGAGTAATAGACCTTAGGTCCCTCCTTGCGCTTCGGGATTCCAATTTTGGAGACCAGCGAATAAATTGCCGATAGAGTCATTCCATATTTTTCCTGAATATCTTCGACCGAATACCATTCCGTAATCTCCAGATTCTCTTTTCTCGTTGAGAAAAGCCGGTCGATATGGCTCTTGCTGAAATAAGCCTTGCCACGAAGAATGGTCTTAGGCACATTATTCTCGGCGACCACTTTGTAAATCCACGAATCCTTGACCCCAAATTTCTCCCGAATCTCGGCACGGGTGTAAAAATCGGAAAGGGACTTTCCTTTTTTCTCAGTGGATTCTTTCGACTCACTTTCTTTCGGTGAGAGAAAATCGAACATCGCCTGAATATCGGCTTTGCTGATGAGAGTCTTTCTTCCGATTCTCGTCACCTTGATTTTACCTCGGTTGATGCTGTCATAAATATATGTCCTGCACACACCGAGATATTGGGACGTTTCGGTCGGTGTCAAGAAATCCTTATCCCGACTTTTACGGTCCGGATTACATTGGCTGGTCTCCTGATTGGAGAGAGCCATCTTCTTCTGCCTCATACGCTCTTTATAGGAGTGTTCGGAACATCTTTTTGAGCAGAATCGGGTTACCGTTGTCTGAGCCATAAAACGGTTGCCGCACCACTCGCAGATTCTTTCAATTTTAATATTGCTACTCATTCCGTTGGTGTTAATTTCGCCTTAATTTGTTCGTGCGCGTCCGTTGACGTCCGTCTACGTTCGCAAACCTCCACCACCTTGCTGACGCTTGGGGTGAAATGAGTCGCTGTCGTACAAAATCCGTACAAAATAGTGCATAAAAACGCCCGACACTGACAGTTATCAGCATCAGGCGTTCTTGTAAGAGTTAAGTTTTATCGCTCAGTAATAGTCAATTACAATCAATGCAAATCATTGACAATCAACTAATTATTTTCCGATGCAATTATAGCATAGATTTGATAGTGAGGTTGTTGCGCTTTTAGAATACAAAACCATATTTTGAGAGGTTCGCACCTCCAATTTTAACAGTTTCGGCTCTCTCAAAGCGCCCATTCTTTACTTATTGCAAAAATAGCGATTTTCCGCGAATTACACAACCCGATTTCACCTGCGCGACATCGCGGCAAGAAGATTCGGGGATTATTGACATATCACTTCAGACAGATTTGGGGATTATTGACAGCAAGAGGGCAGCATATCTATAAGATCACTTCTTAGGGTCTTGCGCGCGAAGATCTGGAATAAAAATCGGCAGATAAGCCAAAAGTGTCAGAAATTTGTTGTAACTTTGTAATCCACTTAATAACAAGAGACAAGATTATGGCACGACCAATAGCGGAAACCCCGGTTCTGACAGGCGAAGACGCAATCCGTTTTGAGAAACTCAGAATGGAGGTCGAGAGTCTGACCAAGGAACAGCGCGCCGAGAATTCAAGAAAGCTCAAAGAAGCGGTCAAGAAAGCAAAGGAATACATTACCATCTGCTTGTAAAAGATGAAACTTGTAAGACTTACGCCGGAAACTGTGCTTGACGGATTTGATTGCGGTGACGAAGATTTGAACAATTTTCTTGTCGAGGATGCCAAAGGTTTCCTCGACAAGAAAATTGCCAACTCCTATATACTTGAGGATTGCGGCAGTATAGTAGCGTATTTCTGTCTCTTGAACGACAAAATCAGCCGTCAGGATGTAACCAATAGTCAATGGAAGAAAATCAAGGGTTGCTTCCCCGAGCGTAAGCAGTTCGGAAGTTACCCGGCAGTCAAGATTGGTAGATTTGCTGTTTCATCAAAATACAAGGGTCGCAATATAGGTACAGACCTGATGAATCTTCTGAAAGACATGCTAAATGGGAATCCCAATTATTCAGCGTTCCGCTATCTGACTGTTGATGCTTACCTGTCTGCCATAGACTTCTATCTGAAAAACAATTTTAAATTGCTGTCTGAGAATATACAGAATGACCACACACGCCTTATGTTTTTCGACATGATGGAGCTTGAATAACCCTGTATGTCTTTGCATTCCGCATTTTGTGATAAACAGTACATAAATTTTGACGAGTAACCCCGAAAAATATGGCACGGCTTAACACGGACGCGGAATTGACGGTATATGCGGCGTAGGTCTGAAAGCCTAGCAACGTCTCGATAGAATTGTAGTTGAGTTCAGAAAAAGTCCATAACTTGTGGTTGTTTTCCGCAAAGTTACGGACGGTATGAGTTGCGCGAAAAGACGCCTATTCTTTTCGATAATCAATATTTCCGATAATATCTTCAGGGGTACAATCGATAGGCATTTCTTTTGTCAGAATAAAATGCCAAACATTTTGTGTGCCTTTCATTCCAACTGCTTCAGTAATAATGATAGCATCTTTGTATTCCCAACCATTTTTTGCCATATAGGTAAAAACGCTCATTGGAGAAGCGAATGACATCTTTTTGTTAGTTTCGGTGTTATAAATCCAGCCATCCGCATTTTTTGCCTTATCTGCAATACCAAAATCAACAACGGCATTGACATCGTCTTTAAAAAGATTGTACTGAACACACATAACCTCACAGTAAACCTTCATGGTTGTTGGTGAGTCTTGTGCCTGTGCTTTTGCCACGCCAAAAGAGGCGAAAAGGCAGAGCATTAGAAAAAATAATACTTTTTTCATAGGATTAATATTCTGTTACTATATCGCAAAGTTACACATTTTTTTGCGAGACTTTGGCTATCAGAGACCTAAAAAAATACTTCGAGGTCGTTGACGCGGAAGATACAGCAATCGCGTATCTTCCGGCACTAGATAGAGGAAAGGATTTTGACGATCCTCCATTCTACGTAAAAATTGTATCGTAGCTAGATACAATTATACACAATCTGTCCATTCAGGAGATTGCCTTTTAGGAATTTCACGCCGTCAGTTTCACCGCATCCGTGATGCTGAAAGTGCTGCCCACGCCTCCGAGAGAGAGGGCAATTAAGAAAAATCTTCGCTCTGCGCTGATTTCCACGGCTGAACGCTCCGGGGCGATATTTTGTTATTTGGATGTATTTGTCTAATTTTGCTGCCGGCAAATATGATTACGACTTACAACAATTATAATATCCGACATCTTAATACATTCCGCATGAATGTCTGTTGCTCGCAGTGGATAGAATTCACTGAGGCAGCTGAGATTCCGCAGGTGCTCGCGCAGACGGGCACTTTGCCGCGCAAGATAGTCGGTGCATGCAGCAACATGCTTTTTACGGGCGATTATCGGGGTGCGCTCATTCATCCGGCGATAGGCGGAACCGAATACTCCGACGCTCCCGACGGCTGCGTTCTCGTGCGTGCCGGCGCCGGCGTCGTCATGGATGAGCTTGCCGCACGCACTGCCGCCGAAGGGCTGTGGGGGCTTGAAAATCTTTCCGGAATACCGGGCGAGGCGGGCGCCGCCGCCGTGCAGAATGTCGGGGCGTATGGCGTCGAGGCTAAAGATGTCATCGTCCTCGTCGAGGCATACGACACCGCCGCTGAACGTTTTGTGACTTTCGGCGCTGAAGACTGTGCCTATGCCTACCGCACGTCACGTTTTAAAAGCGCGCCTGACAAGGACCGCTATGTCATCACCGCTGTTACTTTCCGTCTGTGGCGTGAGCCGCATCCGGTGCTCGACTACGGCAATCTCCGTTCTCATCTGCCGCAGGCCGGCAGTCTGTCGCCGTCGGATGTACGTGCCACAGTGCTGTCAGTACGCAGTGCAAAGTTACCTGACGTAGCCGTGACAGGCAGCGCCGGCAGCTTCTTCAAGAATCCGGTGATGGATGCCGGCGCTTTCACACGTCTGCGCGAGCTGGCAGCACTGTCCGGAAATGCCGAACCGCCGTTCTACCGCGCCGGCGACGGATATAAGGTGCCGGCGGCATGGCTCATCGAAAAATCAGGTCTCAAAGGATATGCGATGGGCGGTGCCGCGACGTGGCATCTGCAGCCGCTTGTCATAGTGAACGCTTCAGGGAACGCCATGCCGGAGGAAATATGTGCTCTGGAGCGTCATATAATTGATACAGTATATAATAAATTCGGCGTAAGGCTCTCGCCGGAAGTGGAACATATTTAACTTATGATTTAACTTATGAGTACTTTTATCATCGAAGGCGGTCATAAGCTCAGCGGCGAGATAGAACCGCAGGGCGCGAAAAACGAGGCTTTGCAGGTTATCGCGGCGACTCTTCTGACGTCAGAACCCGTGAGCATTTCCAACGTGCCCGAAATTCTCGACGTCAGGAATCTCATAGAGCTCCTGCAAGCTGCGGGCGTTAAGGTGACGCGCCACAGCAAAGGCGACTATACCTTCCAGGCCGACGACGTGAATGAGGAATATGTCCTCAGCCGCGACTTCGTGGAGCGCTGTGCCGCTTTGCGTGGCTCTGTTCTTGTCGTCGGACCGCTTCTGACACGTTTCGGCAAAGCTTTCTTTGCCAAGCCCGGCGGAGACAAGATAGGACGCCGCAGAATCGACACGCATATCCTCGGCTTCGAGAAACTCGGTGCTGTCATAGCATACGACGAGGAAATGAAGGCATACCGTCTTGAAAAGCCTTCGTCCGGACGCCTCCACGGGGCGTATATGCTTCTCGATGAGGCTTCGGTGACCGGCACTGCAAACATAATCATGGCGGCGGCTCTCGCCGAAGGTGTCACGACAATCTACAACGCCGCCTGTGAGCCGTATGTGCAGCAGCTCTGCCGCCTTCTCACGCGTATGGGGCTCATTATAGACGGTCAGGGCTCCAATCTCCTCAAAATATACGGTGCGACACATCTCCACGGCGCTTCTCATGTCATTCTCCCCGACATGATAGAGGTGGGCAGCTTCATCGGTATGGCGGCGCTAAACCGCAGCTCGCTGACTATTAAGAATGTAGGATTTGACGACCTCGGCATAATACCCGACAGTTTCCGCCGGCTCGGCATAGAGCTGGAGCGCCGGGGCGACGACATATATGTTCCCGAACAGGAAACTTACGAGATAGAGACGGCGCTCGACGGCGCCATACTCAACATCGCCGACGCTCCATGGCCCGGACTTACGCCCGACCTGCTGAGCGTCATGCTCGTAGTGGCGACGCAGTGCCGCGGAAGCGTCCTCATACATCAGAAAATGTTTGAGAGCCGCCTTTTCTTCGTCGACCACCTGATAGAGATGGGCGCGCAGATAATGCTCTGCGACCCACACCGCGCCGTTGTCATCGGACTCGACCACCGACTGCCGCTGAGAGCTAACAAAATGCTTTCGCCCGACATACGCGCCGGCATAGCGATGCTCATCGCCGCGATGTCGGCAAAAGGCACCAGCGAAATAGGAAACATAAGCCAGATCGACCGCGGCTACGAATACATCGACGCCCGGCTCCGCGCCATCGGAGCACACATCACACGACGAGACTGAACGCCAAATATTATCAAAAAGCTCTAAAACCATCTGTTAAACCAAAAAACTATGAGACTGATCTCTACTATTTCTGCAACTCTTCTTGCACTCATCATTCCGCTTGGTGCCACGGCCCAGAGCGGAGAGTGCGGCGACAATGCCACCTGGACGCTCGATGGCAACACCCTTACAATCTCGGGTACCGGTACACTCACTAATTACATAAGCCCTAACAGTATCTACGCAACCTTTCCGGGCTGGTATGAGTACAAAGACGAAATCAAGAAGGTTGTCATCACCGACGGTATCACAAACGTGGGCGATTACAGCTTCTATCAATACAAATTCCTTGAATCGGTGAGCCTGCCCGAGGGTATCACAAAAATCGGTAACTACACCTTCGCCGAATGCTGGAGCCTCAGCTCGATAAACATCCCCTCCACGGTTGAGATTATAGGTGACGCTCAGGCTAATTACTGCAAATACGGATTCTCTTTCCGCGACTGCCGCAGCCTTACGGAAATCACGCTGCCCAAAAATCTGAAGCTCATAGGCGGCGAGGCATTCAGTAATTGCACTCAGCTGACTACTGTCAACTGGAACGCCACCGACTGTGTGGCAGACGTAATCGACCCCGTAAACCGTTTCTGCGGTATCTTCGCCGGAAGCGGTGTCTTCACCGTCAATTTCGGACCTGATGTCAAAGCTGTGCCTGCGCAGGCGTTCCGCGGCGCTGAGGGTCTCACTAACGTAAACACTAAAGGATCGATTGACTATGTGGGTCACTCGGCGTTCCTCGGCACCGTATGGCAGAACAGCCGCAAAATCAACGAGCTTATCTACGTTGACAATGCCGCCTACCTCTTCAAATACTCCGCCTGGATTCCCGAAGACGATTTCGGTCCCGCACCTGAGGAAATCACACTACGCGACGGCACGCGCGGCATCACCGACTATCTCTTCGAGAATAAGACTTTCTTTAAGAAAATCACCATCCCCGAAACCGTCGACCGCATAGGCAACCATGCTTTCAGTGGTTGTACCGCACTCGAGACCGTGGTCTGGAATCCCGTCGAAATACAGGATATTAAAAATTACAACGCCTCGAAACTCTTTGGTCCGACACTCAGGAAGATTGAATTCGGCAACAAAGTGACTATGCTGCCCGCAAACTTCCTCGACGGCTGTACCGGACTCACCGAGCTCAATCTTCCTGCTTCACTCAAGACTATAAGCACAGAAGCAATCTCTCACTGCGATGGTCTCACCGAGCTGGTGCTTCCCGATGCAGTGGAAACTCTCGGACGCCTCGCTATCGACAACTGTCCCGCAATTGAGAAACTAACAGTCGGCAAAGGTCTCAAGACCTTCGACTACTATTACTTCCTCAATGGCTGCAGCGCCCTCAAGACCCTCGAATGGAATGCTGTAGCAACAGAAGAGAAGAAGTTCGACGCCTACCACGGCTCCGATCATTGCGCTGCTCCGGTCGAGACTCTAATTTTCGGCGACGCCGTTGAATACGTGCCCGGACAGCTATTCTGGAACGCCTCCAAGCTCACCGACGTCACCTTTGGCAGCTCAGTGAAGAAAATCGGTGACGCCGCTTTCCGCGGCTGCGCGAACCTGACCGCAGTAACGCTTCCCGAGTCGTTGGAGAGCATTGGCGAATACGCCTTCTACAAGACCAGTGTCAGCTCCTTCATTCTGCCTGAGAATGTGACTGAGATCAAGGCATGGGCCTTAGGTACCCTCACTTTGGCTGATGTTATCGCAATTCCTCTCGAAGCACCGCGTCAGACAAGTATTTTTGTCGACGCGCCAAAAGGATTCATAGTATACGTACCCGACGAGGCATCCTATAGGTCATCCACCTGGTCGTCCTATACTCCCAACATCAAGGCGATGGCGACGCCAGTAAAGAGTAGCTTCACAGAAAGCGAAATTGCAGAAGGAGGTGTCACCTTCACCTGCAATATTCCCGAGTGCGAGATTACGGGTGTCGACACCTCGGCGCTCGAGACCTCCGAAGGCGATCACACCGGTCTCGTGGACCTTACCTTTGCAGGTCGCTACAACTTCACCGCCAAGATACCCTTCAGCTATACCGTGACCGGAAACTCAGCCGTAACCGATATCACCGCAGCCACTGATACCGTCGACGTCTACACACTCGACGGCATCTGCGTCCTCAAAGCCGCCACCCGGCAGGCTGTCGACGCGCTGCCCGCAGGTATCTACATCGTCCGACGCGGCACAAGTGTAGAAAAAGTAAGAATCTGACTCATTTCCTGACAGTATACACCGGGGAGAACCGTGCCTTTGCGCTGCGGTCTCCTCGATTTTTTAGCGCTTGCAGATTGTTGTCGAAAAACCGCGCCGGCGCTTGTCGCGAAAAAATCGGACATAGCATCGGTATTATTGGCAGAATTGGCGGCGGCGAAATGCTGTGAATTTGTTTTATTGGTGGTATTTGCTTAATTTTGCCGACTGATACAGAAAGGACCATTATGAGCACTCCTAAGAACCTTGTCATTGTCGAGTCTCCGGCAAAGGCTAAGACTATACAGAAGTTTCTCGGCAGCGACTATGTCGTTCTGCCGAGCAAAGGACATATCCGTGATCTTCAGAAAAAGAAATTCAGCATTGACGTAGACCATGGTTTCAAGCCTATCTATGAAATTCCCGAAGATCACGCGCAGCTTGTCGCCGACCTGAAAAAAGCGGCTTCCAAAGCCGATATCGTATGGCTCGCTTCCGATGAAGACCGCGAGGGAGAGGCTATCGCCTGGCATCTGTATGAAGTGCTCAAGCTAAAACCGGAGAATACACGCCGCATCGCTTTCCACGAAATCACCAAAAAAGCGATTCTCGGCGCTATCGCCAATCCGAGGCAGATCGACATGCCGCGTGTCGACGCCCAGCAGGCGCGCCGTGTGCTCGACCGTATCGTCGGCTTCGAGCTGTCGCCGGTGCTCTGGAAGAGGCTCAAGCCGTCGTTGTCGGCAGGGCGTGTACAGTCCGTTGCCGTAAGGCTCATAGTGGAACGTGAAAATGAAATCAGAGCGTTCGTAAGCAAGCCATATTTCCGCGTGTCGGCGGTGTTCACTCCGCAGGATCAGCCCTCGCACCTCGTCCGCGCCGAGCTGCCCGTACGGTTCAACACCGAAGACGAGGCGCGTACCTTCCTGGAGAAGTGCGCCGGTGCTGTCTATACTGTCGGCGACATTGATGTCAAGCCGCTTACCAAAATGCCGGCACCGCCCTTCACAACATCCACACTCCAGCAGGAGGCGGCGCGCAAGCTCAGTTTTTCTGTGACGCAGACAATGTCTGTCGCCCAGCGCCTCTACGAGAACGGACACATCACATATATGCGTACCGACTCTGTCAATCTCTCTGACGACGCTCTCGCCGCAATCAGAAAGCAGATAGAGACAAATCTCGGAGCAGAGTATTACAAGCTCCGGCACTACCACACGTCGTCGAAAGGTGCTCAGGAAGCCCACGAGGCGATACGTCCTACCGACGTTAGCGTCGAGACTCCGGCAGATCTGAGCCCTCAGGAGCAGAAGCTCTACACTCTTATACGCCGGCGCACGATAGCGTCGCAGATGGAAGACGCGAGAATCAAGCGGACGACTGTCGACATTGTGTCGCCTTCGCTCGACAATGCCTTCATGGCAACAGACGAGACTGTCGTTTTCGATGGCTTCCTCCGCATGTACACCGAGAGCTTCGATGAGGAGCAGGAGGCAGCGGCATCGCAGGACATGGCGCTCACAACAGGCACGCCGCTGTGCTACCGCGAGATAGAAGCCACCGAACGCTTTACCCAGCAGCCTCCGCGATATACCGAGGCTTCGCTCGTCAAGAAAATGGAAGAGCTCGGAATCGGACGTCCGTCGACATACTCGCCGACTGTCACAACCATCCAGAACCGCGGATATGTGGAGCGCGGAGAAAAAGAAGGGACGCCCCGTGAGTATGCTGTTCTTACTTTACGCGGAAATGATATCACCGAGAGCAAAAGCACTATTCTCGCCGGCGGCGACAAGGGACGTCTTGTGCCGACCGACACGGGAATGATAGTAAACGAATTCCTTACAGAGTATTTCCCCGACATCCTCGACTATAACTTCACCGCCCGCATAGAGGAGAAGTTCGATGAAATTGCCGCCGGAAAGATTGGCTGGGAGAAGGAAATAGCAGATTTCTACACACTCTTCCACCCGTCGGTCGATGCTGCTCTGACCATCCGTCAGGGTCTCAAGTTCGGCGAGCGTATGCTTGGCGAAGATCCGCAGGGACGACCTGTTAGTGTCAAGATAGGTCGTTTCGGTCCTGTGGTGCAGGTAGGAAGCACCGATTCTGAGGAAAAACCGCAGTTTGCTTCTTTGCTCAAAGGGCAGACAATGTCGGATATCACTCTCGAAGAGGCTCTGCGCCTTTTTGAGTTCCCCCGCAATCTCGGTTCTTTCGAAGGCAAGGATGTGACTGTGTCGATAGGTCGTTTCGGTCCGTATGTCCGCCACGACGGCAAATTCGTGTCTATCCCCAAGACAATGGCTCCCGCCGAGGTGTCGCTCGAAGAGGCGATAGGGCTGATAGAGGCGAAGCGCTCGTCCGACGCAAACAAAACCATCAAGGAGTTCAGTGAGGAACCAGGAATGCTTGTCCTCAACGGTCGCTTCGGTCCATATCTGGCATATAACAAGAAAAACTACAAGCTTCCGAGGACATTGACCGACCCAGCAGAACTGACCTACGAACAGGCTAAGAAAATCATTGAAGAAGCCGATGCCGCTCCCGCTAAGAAGCGCACACCGACCAAACGCAAGAAATAATGGCAAGACAACTCGCTGCAAAACCGGGAACGAAACCCGGTACTTTCCGCCCGGACAACATAATAGTCTTTACCGTTGCCGAAGGGATGCCCAACGGTTTGCTCGATTTTCTCATCGCTGTCATGCCCGACAGGAAACGCACAACGGTGAAAGAGATGCTCAAGCATCGTCAGGTGATGCTGGGACAGACCGTAACGACACAGTTCGATGCACCGTTGTCGCCCGGTGATAAGGTGAGCGTCAACACCACGCGCGAGTTTCAGGTTTTTTCGCATCCGCGCCTGAAGCTTGTGTATGAAGACGACGATATAATCGTTATCAACAAGGGATACGGTCTTCTTTCCATGGGCACCGACAAGCCCGGCGAGCAGACGGCTTACTCCATTGTCCGCGAATATCTCAAGCGCAAAGACCCCCGCAATAAGCTTTTCATTGTCCATCGTCTCGACCGCGACACCACAGGTCTGATGATGTTCGCCAAGAACATGCAGGCAAAGGAGACCATGCAGCACAACTGGAACAATATGGTTCTGGAACGCCGCTACATCGCCGTCACCGAGGGCGCGCTGGAGCCTGCCGACGGGGAAATACGTTCGTATCTCACCGAGAATTCAGCACATGAGGTATACTCGACGACGCGCCCCGGCGAAGGACAGCTTGCCGTGACATATTACCGCACGCTGAAAGTGCGTCAGCCTTATTCTCTTGTGGAGCTTAGCCTTGCTACTGGACGTAAGAATCAGATCCGTGTTCATCTTAAAGAAAAGGGACATCCTATTGTAGGCGACCGCCGCTACGGTGCCGCGCCATCTCCTATACACCGCCTGTGCCTCCATGCGCAGACTCTTCGCTTCGTCCATCCGGTAACACGCCGCGATATGAACTTCAGCGCCCCGCTGCCGGCAGGATTCTTCCGGCTGATAGGTGGCTATTCTTTTGATTCTTAGAGCGCATCCGCAAGCCCTATGTTGCCGAAAGTCATACATCTCTGCTGGTTTGGGGAAAGTAAATTCCCGGTGGAAATAAAGATGTGCCTTAACTCGTGGAAACGCGTTTTACCCGACTATGAGGTAAAACTCTGGGCAATGAAAGATGCGCGTGCCATTCCCATACCTTTCCTCCAGCAGGCGCTCGATGCACGTGCGTGGGCTTTCGCTGCCGACGTCGTCCGTTTCTACGCGGTTTGGAAGGAAGGCGGCGTCTATATGGACAGCGACATTTTTCTCCGCAGGCGTTTCGATAATTTTATCCCTGAGAAGGGCGAATTTGTGACATTCAATGAGAAAATACATGCCGACGAAACCGACTTCGGTCTTCAGGCGGCGTTTTTCATGGCGGCTCCAGGGAATGAATTCTGCCGCACGGTCCTTGATTATTACCGTTCGTCGCAATTCATAAATCCTGACGGCACGGCAAACAAGTATATTTCGCCTAAGGTGATGCGCGACAAGGCGCTTTTGCTCGGCTACCGCCAGGCAGACGAAAAGCAGGTTTTAGAAGGTCTTACAGTGTATCCGACGCGCTATCTCAGACCTGCCAACACTTACAGGGACGATGCCGATGCCTTTGGCGAGCACCGTATCTACGGCAGCTGGAGGAAGCGCAAGCTGGGACGGCGTGTCGAGCTCCGGCTCAAACACTGGATGACTGCTGTCTGCTATTATCTGCGGCTGACTCACTGACTTTTTCCATAGCCTCCCTGAGCCATCTGCGGGCGAACTCTCCCTTGCGCATCGAACCGGCAATCCGGCGCACATTCCTGCGCATCTCTTCATATTCGTTGTCGCTGACGGCAGCAAGCGTCGCCGGCAGATTCTCCAGACTGTCGACGCACAGCCCTATTCCTTCCTGCTTTACAAACTGTGCCATTCCGGAGCCGCTCCATACTATCACCGGCTTGCCGGCGAGAATATAGAGAGCAAGTTTGTGAGAGTTGGCGTATATGATGTAGTCGCCTATATATCCTTCGCGGGAATGCTTCAGCTCGCTGTCGTACCAGATGAGGCTGAACCTGCCTTCGCACGTGGATATGATTCTGTCGGGCTCGGTCAGCCCGTGGGAACGGATGTTCGGAGCTACATCGTCGGGGATTCCTCCGCCGTAGAGATGCAACTCTATTTCCGGCGAAATCTTATAGAGATAGCCGTTGCGCGACGGATTGCAGTTCCCGACAAACACACACGACATCGGCGGCTGCTCTTTTCCCGAAGCTTCGGCGTCCGACAGATAATCCCATGCTTGCTGAATCACTGTCGGCTTACGGTAGCCGTGCTCTTCAAGCCACGTTTTTGTGTTGGTGTTGGCAACAACCGCCACATCGGTCAGGGATAGTCTGGCGATTTCTTCTTCCGGTGTCAGGCGGTGACGCCGGAAAGAACCCAGATCGTGCACGAGGGTTACGACCGACGCACCGCGTCGTTTAGCCATACGGCAGAGAATGCTGTAGTATTTTTTCAGCGGATATTGAACCACAAGCACGTCGCCGCGGCGCAACCGACGCGTACAACAGACCAGCCCGGCGAGATTGCGCAGATAGTCGTATGCCTTGTCGCGCCTGAATGTGCGTGAAAGCCCGAGGTTGACGGCGCCTTCCGACTCAAGGATGTCTTCGACGTCGATGCGTGCTTTTGCTCCTCCGCTGAGAGTAGTTTTGTAGTTCCTTGTAAGAAAAACGATGCGCCGGCGGTTCATGGACATTTGTTATTTCAGCGCTGCTGCGTAGGCGCGCATCTGTTTCACCATTGCCAGCAGACCGTTGCTGCGTGTGGGTGAGAGGTGTTCGGAAAGCCCGATGGCGTCGATAAAATGCAGGTCGGAGTCAAGAATTTCTTCGGGAGTATGCCCGGAAAGGACGTTGACGAGCATTGATATTATCCCTTTGACGATGATGGCATCTGAGTCGGCCCGGTAGGTAAGTGTGCCGTCGGTCTGTTTCTCTGCGTCCAGCCATACGCGGCTCTGGCAGCCTTCGATGAGACGGTCGGGCGTTTTCAGCTCTTCCGGCAGAGGTTCGAGCTCGTTGCCCATGTCGATTATGCAGGCGTAGCGGTCCATCCAGTCGTCGATGTCGGCGAATTCGTCTATAATATTCTGTTGCGCTTGTTCTATTGTCATGTCAGTATCCTTTTTCTTTATATATAACGTTCAGAACGGTCTCTCCGACAGCTTTCAGTGTGCTTCGGGATATTCCGGACATGTCGTCGCTCAGTGTGTGCCATGTAGGCGGGAACGAGCCGGTGATGTGATTGACAGATTCGATGATGTCGACTGTAGGTATACCGGCGTGCGTAAGGAAGATGTGGTCGTCGGTGATGGCTCCGCCCATTGCGTCGATGAACACATTGTCGTGACCGAGTTTTTTGGCCTCGTTCCATATTTTGATGGTGGCATCGGAAGCGTTCTGGCGTGAGAAGCTTTCCTGATGGAAGCGTGCGCCTTTGCCGCCGACCATGTCAAGCAGTATGCCGTAGCCGGGCAGATTCCGGATACTGTACGGTACCATGTTTTCAACCCAGTACTGAGATCCTAAGCACCACGACTCGGTCGTGTCTTCGAAGAACGAGCTGTCGCCGTAGTCTTCCGCGTCGACAAGAAGGATGTCGACACCGATGTTGGCAGGCGTATGGCTGAGATTCCGTGCTATTTCCAGAATGACGCCGACACCGCTGGCACCGTCGTTCGCGCCGGGGATAGGGGTGTTGCGTTTCTCGGGGTCGGTTTCATTGTCCGCCCATGGACGTGTGTCCCAGTGGGCTACTAAGAGAACGCGCTTGAGTGATGTGGAATTAAAACCTGCGATGATATTCGTTATCGGCAGCACGTCGCCGTTGAATGCTGTTACTTTGCCGCGCTGCACGTACATAGTGTCGACGCCGATACGCTTGAGTTCGCCGATGAGATATTCCGCACATCTCTCGTGACTCTCGGTCCCTGGCACGCGCGGACCGAAAGCAACCTGTCTGCTGATGAAATTGTAAGCGCTGTCGGCGTTGAATGCACCGAGAAGCAACGCAGCGGGCTTCTCTGCTGTCACGGCTGTTCCGGCAGTGCCGGAACGACCTGTACATGAGCAAGATAGTATAATAGACAGAAAAGCTCCTGAAAGTACTGAATATACGCTTCTGTACATATTATCATATTTTACAGCAAAGTTACAAAATTGCAACAGAACAGCAAAGTATTTTGTCGGGAATCATGGAGTCTGGTTGTTTTGATAGTTAAATAAAGTTTTTCGATTTTAAATTATGCAAATTAAATTGAGCGCTTTCATCTTTTGTGGTCTTTTTGAGGCTTTTCAATTGTATATACGGAAAATAATTATTAATTTTGCATCACATCTTCGGGAGGAGGAGAGGGCGCTGGCCTTCTCCTCTTCGTTTAAAGGTATCAGACATATATGATAGATAAGGAATTACTGAAAGATACAGTTGCGCAGGCTATCGACGGAACAGATCTTTTTATTGTGGATATCAATGTCTCGCCGGCTAATGAGATCACGGTTACGGTTGACAGTCCCACTGGTGTGGATATTGACCGGTGTGTGGCAGTCACTCGTGCAATCGAGGCTGTTTTCGACCGCGATGTCGAGGACTACGAGCTTGAGGTAGGCTCCGCAGGCATAACGTCGCCCATGACAGTACGTGCGCAGTTCGCAAAAAATGTCGGCAACGATGTCGAGATTCTCACGCGCGACGGTCGTAAGCTTCACGGTGTCCTTACCGCTGTCGCTCCCGGCGATCCGGCGGACCGCGATGTCGATTTTACGGTCGAAGTGCTTGTCCGCGTCAAGGAACCGGGCATGAAGAAAGCCGAGATGCGCCGTCAGTCTGTCGAACTTTCGTCGGGACAGTGCAAATATGTGCGCTACGACCTGAAATTTTAAGTAAAATATTAAAAATCAGCATAAATCCCCTAAAAGCAATGGCAAAGAAAGAGGAAACACCGAATATGGTGGAGCAATTCGCCGAATTCAAAGAGCTAAAGAACATCGACAAGACAACAATGATCAGCGTGCTGGAAGAATCGTTCCGCAACGTGCTGGCAAAGATGTTCGGAACAGATGAAAATCTCGACGTTATCCTGAACCCTGACAAAGGCGACGTTCAGATTTTCCAGAACCTTGAAGTGGTTCCCGACGGTGAGGTCGAGAATCCAAATCTACAGATTTCGCTCACCGACGCGCGCGCCGACGACGACCCTGAGGCAGAGGTCGGCGAAGAGCACACGCGTGAGATTATTTTTGAGAAATTCGGTCGCCGCGCTATCCTCAATCTGCGTCAGACTCTTCAGAGCCGCATTCTCGACCTTCAGAAAGAGGCTGTCTATCAGAAATTCAAGGAACTTGAAGGTCAGCTTGTCAGCGGCGAGGTGTACCAGACATGGTCGCGCGAGACACTGCTTGTCGACAGCGACAACAATGAGCTGCTTCTTCCCAAGAGCGAGTCGATTCCCGGCGACTTCTTCCGCAAGGGCGAGACTGTCCGTGCAGTCATCTCTAACGTAGACAACAAGAATAATAATCCTAAAATCACCGTCTCGCGCACGAGCAACGATTTCCTTATCCGTCTTTTCGAACTCGAAGTACCCGAGATTCACGACGGACTCATCAACATCCGCGCCGTTGCCCGCATTCCCGGAGAGCGCGCCAAGATAGCCGTCGAAAGCTACGACGAACGCATCGACCCCGTAGGCGCCTGTGTCGGTGTCAAAGGCTCGCGCATCCACGGCATCGTCCGTGAGCTCCGCAACGAGAATATCGATGTCATCAGCTTCACCAGCAATCCGTCGCTTTTCATTCAGCGTGCCCTCTCGCCGGCACGCATCTCCACAATACGTCTCGACGAGGACGCCAAGAAAGCCGAGGTGTTCCTCCGTCCCGAGGAAGTGTCGCTTGCCATCGGTAAGAACGGACACAACATCAAGCTCGCGACCATGCTCACGGGGTATGAAATCGACGTTTACCGCGACACGGAGATGATCTATGAAGACGATATCTTCCTTGACGATTTCCGCGATGAAATCGACGCATGGGTCATCGAAGCACTCAAAAATATCGGCTGCGTAACAGCGAAAAGCGTCCTCAACACCCCGCGCAAGGAGCTGCTCGACAAGTCCGATCTTGAAGAAAACACTATCGACGAAGTTCTCGAAATCCTGCGCAGCGAATACGAAGACGACGACAACGAAAATGCCGCAGAAGCTTCGGCGGAGGGACAGGAAACAGATAAAAACGACGATCAGAAATAGCGCTGCCGAAGGCACATAACGGCTAAGGTCGGTTTTTAATCAGTTTAATCCCTCAACATCAAAAGAGTTTTAAAATATATATGGCGAAAACAAAAATAAGTAAGGTAGCGAAAGACTTGAACGTGTCGGTGTCGACAGTGATAGATTTCCTGCAGAAGAAAAATATAAGTATCGAGGAAAATCCTAACGCTCGTGTAGAAGACGATGTAGTGAATATGCTCATGAACGCCTTTGCCAGCGACAAGGACCTCAAGAATCGTTCGGCTCAGATGAGTTCCGAACGTAAGGAAAGCCGTCAGAAACCGGCGGCGACCGACCGCAAGGCGGAGGAGATTAAACTCGGCGCGACAACGCAGAAACCGCGCATTCTCGGCAAGCTGGAACTCGACAAGAACGGTATGCCCGTAGTCCGTTCCGAGGCACCGCGCGCAGAGGCTCCGAAGCCCGAAGCTCCAAAGGCAGAAGTCGCAAAACCGCAGGAACACAAGCCTGAGCCTCCTAAAGCGGAGGCTGTTAAGACGGAAAAGCCCAAGGTGGAAGCACCTAAGGCAGAGGCACCGAAGCAGGAAGCTCCCAAACAGGAAGCTCCCAAACAGGAAGCTCCCAAGCCCGCACCCGCCAAGGCTGAGACTCCCAAGCCGGCGCCGGCAAAAGCAGAGGCTCCCAAGCCCGCTCCTGCCGCTCCCGAACAGAAGCCGCAGCCTAAGCCCGCTCCAAAGGAAGAGCAGCCGCAGAAACCTGCCGAACCGGAAGCTCCGGCAAAGCAGGAACCGGAGGTATTCACACTCCAGCGTTCCGCTCCGGCACCGTCGCTTAACATCGTAGGCAAAATCGACCTCGATGCGATGAACCTCAGTGTCCGTCCCAAGAAAAAGACCAAAGAGGAGCGTCGCAACGCCCGTGCCGCCGCAGCCGGTGCAGCCGGTGCAGCATCGGGCGACCGCAAGAAACGCCGCCGTATAGCGGGCAAAGAAAAAGTAGATATTGAAAAGGCCGGCAAGCAGCTCGCCGACAACCGTCAGGGCTCCGGCGAGGGTCGGCGTCGCGGCGGCGACGCACAGGACAGCCGCCAGGGCGGCGGACAGAACCGTCAGGGAGGACAAAGCCGCAACGAGAGCCGTCGCGCCAACGCTTCTAAACCGTCCAAACGTCAGGTACAGCCTGAAGTAAGCGAAGAGGACGTACAGAAGCAGGTGAAAGAGACCCTCGCACGTCTCACCGCCAAAGACAAAGGTCTGAAAAAAGGTGTCAAGTGGCGTAAGGAGAAACGCGAGGCGAACGCCAACCGCGAGCGCGAGGCCATGCAGGCTGAAATGGCGGAGAGCCGTGTGCTCAAAATCACGGAGTTTGTCACTGCCAACGACCTGGCTCTGATGATGGACGTGCCTGTCAACAATGTCATCGCCACGTGTATGAATCTCGGTGTCATGGTGTCGATCAACCAGCGTCTCGATGCCGAAACCATCAACATTGTTGCGGATGAGTTCGGTTTCAGTACCGAATATGTGTCGGCTGAGGTAGCGGATGCCATTCATCAGGAAGAAGACAAGGAAGAAGACCTCGTGGCCCGTCCGCCTATCGTTACGGTCATGGGTCATGTCGACCACGGTAAGACGTCGCTGCTCGACTATATCCGCAACGCCAACGTCATAGCCGGCGAGGCCGGCGGCATCACGCAGCACATCGGCTCCTACAGCGTCAAAATGGCTGACGGACGTCATATCACCTTCCTGGACACTCCGGGTCACGAGGCATTTACCGCTATGCGTGCCCGTGGCGCACAGGTGACAGATATTGTTATCATCATCGTCGCCGCCGACGACAACGTCATGCCGCAGACTGTCGAGGCTATCAACCATGCATCGGCTGCAGGCGTTCCCATTGTCTTCGCCATCAACAAAATCGACAAGCCTCATGCAAATCCCGACAAAATCAAGGAAGAACTTGCCGGAATGAACTACCTCGTAGAGGAATGGGGCGGCAAATATCAGAGCCAGGACATATCGGCTAAAAAAGGCACCGGTGTCGACGAACTCATGGACAAGGTGCTTCTCGAAGCCGAACTTCTTGATCTGAAGGCAAACCCGAAGCGCAACGCTGTCGGTACCATCATAGAGTCGTCGCTCGACAAAGGACGCGGATATGTGGCAAACGTCCTCGTGCAGAACGGTACGCTCCACGTAGGCGACATCGTGCTCGCCGGCAACCACTACGGTCGTGTGCGCGCTATGTTCAACGAACGCAACCAGCGCATCAAGGAAGCCGGTCCTGCCACACCGGCGCTCATCCTCGGTCTGAACGGCGCGCCTCAGGCAGGCGATACGTTCAATGTGCTTGAGACAGAGCAGGAAGCACGCGAAATAGCCACCAAGCGTGAGCAGCTTGCCCGCGAGCAGGGTCTGCGCACGACGAAGATGCTTACCCTCGAAGATATCGGACGCCGCCGTGCTATCGGTAACTTCCAGGAGCTCAACATCATTGTCAAAGGCGACGTCGACGGCTCCATCGAGGCGCTTTCCGATTCGCTCATCAAGCTCTCCACCGACGAAATCCAGATCAACGTGCTGCATAAGGCTGTCGGCGAAATTTCCGAAAGCGACGTCACCCTTGCCGCAGCTTCCGATGCCATCATCATCGGTTTCCAGGTGCGCCCGAGCCTTGCCGCCCGGCGTGCTGCGGAGCGCGACGGTGTTCAGATACGTCTCTATTCCATCATATATCAGGCTATCGAGGATGTCAAGGACGCTATGGCGGGTATGCTCGCGCCTGAAATAAAGGAAGAGATCACCGGTACTGCCGAAGTGCTTGAAACATTCCATGTCAGCAAGGTCGGCACCATTGCCGGCGCCATGGTGCGTGAAGGTAAGCTCAAGCGCGGCAGCAAGGTGCGCCTCATCCGCGACGGTATTGTCCGCTATACGGGCGAGCTCGGTTCGCTCAAGCGCTTTAAGGACGACGCTAAGGAAGTCCTTGCCGGTTTCGACTGCGGTCTTTCCATCGCCGGATACAACGATATCAAAGTCGGAGATATGGTCGAAGGCTTCGAAGAGAAAGAAGTCGCCCGTACGTCGATATGATGAACGATATATAGAATCATTTATAACTCGGGGGCGGATGTCCGTCTCCGAGTTTTTTCAAAAATACCATAAACTATGAAAAAACTACTTGCAATTCTCTCTCTCGCCGCCGTGCTGGCTCCTGTGGACGCTATGGCAGCGCGTACTATTGATTTCGAAAACCCCGAAATGCATGTCTCTCTGCCCGATTCAGCAACGGGACGCGCCGTTGTCATTCTTCCCGGCGGAGCTTACGTCATGCACGCTATGGAACATGAAGGTACCGACTGGGCTCCGTTCTTCAACGAACGCGGCATCGCTACTCTTGTACTGAGGTATACTCTTCCCGAAGGCGACCGCAACAAGCCTATGAACGATGTCCGCAAGGCAATATCACTCTTGCGTGAGAATGCCGCGGAGTGGGGGATAGATCCAGCTCAGATAGGCATTATGGGCTCTTCTGCCGGAGGACACCTTGCTGCAACAGTCGCCAACCATTTCGAAGGCGCCGACCGCCCGGCGTTCCAGATTCTGTTCTATCCTGTCATTTCGCTCGATCCGGCTGTCACCCATCAGGTTACACACGACAATTTCCTCGGTGCGGCACCGGCGGCAGGTATTCAGGAGAAATTCAGCAACGAGAACGCCGTCACCGCCGATTCTCCGCGCGCTATCATGCTCCTCTCCAACGATGACGACTGCGTAGTGCCTGAGAACTCCGTCCGCTACTACACTGCACTTAACAAAGCGCACGTGCCTGTGACGATGCACATCTACCCCTCGGGCAATCACGGCTGGGGATTCCGCACGTCTTTCCCCTTCCACGACGCCATGCTTCTCGACCTTTCCGACTGGCTTAAAACTTTCTGATACTGCATAAAAAACGGCTTCCGTCACATTGAGTGCGGAAGCCGTTTTCTTTATGATAAGATCAGATTACGTCTTTTTCTTCTGTCTTGAGAGGTTTGGGAGCTTCTTTTACGGGGGTGTCGGATGTGACGCGTTCAAGCCACTTGACCATGCCGAACATGACACCCATAGATACGAGGCAGACGGCGAGGAACACGCCCCATGCGTACGAAAGAGGCCATTTGTTGTACATCAGCGGACCGATCCACAGAAGGAGGTTGCCGACGGCGGTAGCACCGAGCCACAGACCCTGGCACAGACCCTGGAGATGCTTGGGAGCGACTTTCGAAACGAACGAAAGACCCAGCGGAGAAATGAACAGCTCTGCGACTGTGAGGAAGAAATAGAGCGCTACGAGAACCCACGGACCTGCTTTCAGACCTTCCTTGGCGACGCTTGACATTTCGCGGAATTCATCGCCCGAAGGATAGCCCTGGATGGCGCAGAAGACAGCGAGGAAAAGGTAGGCGAGACCGGCAAGACCCATGCCTATGCCAATTTTCTTGGGTGTTGAGATTTCATGTCCGCGGCGGCTCAGCCAGCCGAAGATGAACATGATGACAGGAGTAAGGACAATGACGAAGAAGGGGTTGACGGCCTGCCATATCTCGGGAGCTATTTTGTCGGTCTGTATGAAGTCGCGGGCGAAGAGCGACAGCGATGTGCCGTTCTGGTGGAAGGAGAACCAGAAGAAAATCACGACTCCGAGCACGGCGAAGAGTGCTGCCATGCGCTGTTTGATTTCCTTTGCCTGCGCTTTGATTTCTTCTTTGCTGACAGTTGCGTTTTCAGTCTTTACGCGTGCAGCAGGTGTGGGAAGCATGCTCTTGGTGAAGATGAATATGAGCAGCGAGATAACCATTGCGGCGATTGAGGCGATGAAAGAGTAGTGGATGCCGGTGTTGAAAACATCGAGATACTGCGAGCAGAAAGCCTGGAGGTCGGCGCCCGCCTGATGTCCGGCGGCTGTGGCGACGGCATAGAGGTTTTCCATGTTCTCGGCAGACATTGCACTGGCGTCGTTGAGGTAGTTGTGGCACATTTCGGGGAAGTCGGCATTATATACCATGTTGTGCACGTCGAGCCACCAGCTGCGGAGCAGGGGGGCGACGAACGGCGCTATGAGACCGCCGATGTTGATGAATACATAGAATATCTGGAATCCGGAGTCACGTTTGTCGCTGTAGCGGGGATTGTCGTACAGCTGACCGACTATGGCCTGCAGGTTGCCTTTGAAGAGACCGTTGCCGAAAGCGATGAGGAAGAGCGCGAAACATGTCAGTGCCAGAAGCCATACATGGTTGCCTGCCGAGTGCAGGATAGGTATTGCAAGGAGGACATATCCGAGAGTCATCACGATGAGACCGTTGATGATTGTGCCTTTGTAGTTCTGTGTGCGGTCGGCTATTATGCCGCCTACGAGGCTGAGAATGTAGATGCCGGCATAGAAGACGGAGTAGATCATAGTGCTTGTCTCGCCGGACAAGCCGAATTTAGAGCAGAGGAAGAGCACGAGCACGGCATTCATGATGTAGTAGCCGAAACGCTCGCCCATGTTGCTCAGGGCTGCGGGGATGAGCCCCGACGGATGATTTTTGAACATATTTTTAAGCTTTGATAATTGGCTGGTTTAGATTGCGAGTGCTAATTTAGTGTTTTTTTGGCATATATTGCCTATTTGAATAAAAAAATCGAACATAGGGCTACAAAAAAGAGAGCTGCGGGGGCAGCTCTCCTGATATTTGGTCGGTTGATATTATTCGAATGAACCCATCTTGAGGTAGTTCACTTCTTCCTGTGTGAGGTAGCGCCAGCGTCCGCGCGGCAGGTTTTTCTTTGTCAGTCCTGCGAAGTAGACACGGTCGAGTTTCGTCACATGGTAGCCGAGCGATTCGAAGATGCGGCGTACGATGCGGTTGCGTCCGGAGTGAATCTCTATGCCCGCCTGGTTGCGGTCGGTTTCTGTGGCGTAGCTGATGGCGTCGGCATGGATAGGACCGTCTTCAAGCTCGATGCCGTCGGCGATGGCCTGCATGTCGTCCTCGCTGATGTCGTGGTCGCACCACACATGATAGATTTTTTTCTTCACGAACTTGGGATGTGTGAGTTTCGACGCGAGGTCGCCGTCGTTGGTGAGGAGGAGCACGCCTGTCGTGTTGCGGTCAAGTCGTCCGACAGGATAGATGCGTTCTGAACATGCGCCTTTGACGAGGTCCATGACAGTGGTGCGTCCGTTGGGGTCGTCGCTGGTGGTGACGCAGTCTTTGGGCTTGTTGAGAAGGATGTAGCACTTGCTTTCCGGTGTCACTACCTTTTCATCGTATTCGACAACGTCGTTGTAGCTGATTTTTGTGCCGAGTTCGGTCACTACCTGTCCGTTGACCTTTACGAGTCCCTGCTGGATGAATTCGTCGGCTTCGCGGCGTGAGCAGATGCCGGCGTTGCTCATATATTTGTTAAGACGTATCTGTTCGTTAGGATCGGGTACCGTCACTTCGTACTCGATGCGTTTCGGGCGCGGAGTGAAGCTCTTGCCACGACCGGGGAAACCGTTGTTGTTCTGGTTCTGGCGCTTGTTGTATCCGCCCTGATTAGGACGGTTTCCGTATGGGCGCTGTCCGCCGTTGTTGTATCCGCCCTGATTGGGACGGTTCCCGTAGGGGCGTTGTCCGCCGTTGTTGTATCCGCCCTGATTGGTGCGGTTTCCGTATGGGCGCTGACCGCCGTTGTTATATCCGCCCTGACGGTTGTATCCGCCCTGATTGTAATTCCCCTGACGGTTGTATCCGCCGTTGTTATATCCGCCCTGACGATTGTTGTAGGGGCGCTGCGGGCGCGGAGTGTAGCCGGTGTTGCTCTGAGCTGTCTCGCCTTCGGCAGTTTCGCCTTCGGGCTTGTTCTGGAAATCCTGCTGCGGGCGCGGCTGGTACGGACGGTTGTATCCGCCGTTATTGTAGTTGTTTCTATAACCGCCGTTGTTATATCCGCCCTGGCGCGGCTGGTAGGGCCGCGGCTGATATGGGCGTCTGCTGTGGAAGGCGCCTGCATTTTCGCTGTCGGCAGAAGATTCGCCGGCAGGAGTGTTGTTGAACGAAGGACGCTCGTAGCGCTGGCGGCTGTCGCCGTCCTCAGGAGCGTGGAATGTCTGCCCGATGCGCGGGCGTTTAGGCTTTTTTTCTGACGAATTGGAGTCCATAGAAATATGTTTTAAAAGTTGCCGCCTCTCGGCGAACGGGGTCTGTTTAGGTTTGCAGGTTAAGGGTTGTGAGTCTGTTTATTATTGTTACAATCGGATTGTTTATAATTCAAACGAATAATTGTCTGACAATGTTTTGTGTTCTTCTTATTTCAATGCAAAGTTAAAAATTATTACCGTTTTATGCGTGTTAAAAATATTTAATTATATCGTTCGTGCCGGCGTTTTTGCAACTTTGGCAGAGGAATTTTAATCAAAAATTACGTCAAGCCTTGCAAAAGCCACTGAAAAGCCCTAACTTTGCATCCCGTAAGACTGGAAAGATGGCAGAGTGGTCGATTGCGGCGGTCTTGAAAACCGTTGAGGGTCACACCTC
>USMC01000038.1 GCA_900555715.1 uncultured Porphyromonadaceae bacterium
GTGAGGTTGCGTTTCTGCTTTTTGGTTTTCTTGGTCAAGATGTGGCTCTTGAATGCGTGTTTTCTTTTGATTTTTCCTGATCCGGTAAGGGCGAACCTCTTTTTGGCACCGGAGTTAGTTTTAATCTTGGGCATTGCTTTGTTTGTTAATTAGTTAATTCGAGTTGTATAATCATGGCGCCGCACGTAGCGCCCTGGTTATTTCTTTTTCGGTGAGAGCATGATGGTCATTCTCTTGCCTTCGAGGATCGGCATCTGCTCTACTTTGCCATATTCTTCGAGGTCGTTCGCAAAGCGGAGGAGAAGAACTTCGCCCTGCTCTTTGAAGAGGATGGAGCGTCCTTTGAAGAATACGTAAGCTTTCACTTTCGCACCTTCCTGAAGGAAGCCTATGGCGTGCTTGAGCTTGAAGTTATAGTCGTGGTCGTCCGTCTGAGGACCGAAACGGATTTCCTTCACTACCACTTTTGTCGATTTGGCTTTGATTTCCTTGGCCTTTTTCTTCTGCTGGTAGAGGTACTTCTGATAGTCGAGTACCTTGCATACAGGAGGATCGGCCTGAGCGGAAATCTCGACTAAGTCGAGTTCAAGCTCTTCGGCTATACGCCGGGCTTCCTGAATGGAGTAGATGCCGGGGGTGACATTGTCGCCAACAAGTCTTACTTCGCGGGCGCGGATGAGCTCGTTGATGTTGTTGGGCGCCTGTTTTGCCTGGCGTGGGTCGCGCCGCTGCACGGGGGCGGCATTGGGTTTGCGTGGACCGGCGCCGGGTGCTGGGCGCGACGAGGGGTTGAAAGGTGGTTTTTTCTCCATTCAGAGGGTTTGTTAGTTTATCATTTCTTTGACTTCTGTGTTCAGAAGTTCTGCAAAGTTAGCGATTTTCATCGAACCTAAGTCGCCTTGACCCGGTTTTCTTACAGAAACTTCGCCATTTTGCTCTTCTTTTTCACCTACGACAAGCATATAAGGCACTTTTTTGAGCTGATTGTCGCGGATCTTGCGTCCGAGAGTCTCGTTGCGCGAGTCGATTTCAACGCGGATGTCGCTCTCCTCGAGTTCTTCGGCAACCTTCTTGGCGTAGTCGAGATATTTGTCGCTGACAGGGATGATGACAGCCTGTTCGGGAGCAAGCCACAGAGGGAAGTGACCGGCGGTGTGCTCCAGAAGCACTGCCACGAAGCGCTCCATCGAGCCGAAGGGCGCGCGGTGTATCATCACGGGGCGGTGCTTGGCGTTGTCGCTGCCGGTATATTCCAGCTCGAAGCGTTCCGGAAGGTTATAGTCTACCTGAATGGTGCCAAGCTGCCAGCGGCGACCGATGGCGTCGCGTACCATAAAGTCGAGCTTCGGACCGTAGAAAGCTGCTTCTCCGAGTTCTGTGCGGGCATTGATGCCTTTTTCGGCGCAGGCTTCTATGATAGCCTGTTCTGCCTTGTGCCAGTTCTCGTCTGAGCCGATATACTTTTCTTTGTGTTCCGGGTCGCGGAGCGAAATCTGTGCTTCGTAGTTGTCGAATTTCAGAGCCTTGAAGATGTAGAGAATGATGTCCATCACTTTGAGGAACTCATCCTTTATCTGTTCCGGAGCGCAGAAGATGTGTGCGTCGTCCTGCGTGAAGCCGCGCACACGTGTCAGACCGTGGAGCTCACCGCTCTGTTCATAGCGGTATACTGTGCCGAATTCTGCCAGACGCAGAGGCAGGTCGCGGTATGAGCGGGGCAGCGCGCGGAAAATCTCGCAGTGGTGAGGGCAGTTCATCGGCTTGAGGAGGTATTCCTCGCCTTCTTCGGGTGTGTGGATGGGCTGGAAAGAGTCCTTGCCGTATTTTGCGTAGTGACCCGAAGTGACGTAGAGCTGCTTGTTGCCGATGTGCGGGGTGATAACCTGCAGATATCCGTATTTCTTCTGAATCTTGCGGAGGAACTGCTCCAGACGGTCGCGCAGGGCGGCGCCTTTGGGAAGCCAGAGGGGCAGACCGGCACCTACCTTGGGCGAGAAGGCGAAGAGTTCCATCTCCTTGCCGAGCTTGCGGTGGTCGCGTTTCTTGGCTTCTTCAAGCAGAGCAAGGTATTCGTCGAGCATCGACTTCTTGGGGAAGGTGATGCCGTAGACGCGTACAAGCTGCTTGCGTTTTTCGTCGCCGCGCCAGAATGCGCCGGCAAGCGACATTATCTTCGCAGCCTTGATGGGAGCTGTCGTCGGGATATGCGGACCGCGGCAGAGGTCGGTGAAATTGCCCTGGGTATAAGTGGTGATATGTCCGTCCTCAAGCTCGCTGATTAGCTCGCATTTGTATTCCTCATTTTTGTCGCCGAAGAATTTCAGCGCGTCCTCCTTGCTGATGTCGGCGCGGACAATAGCCTGATTCTGTTTGGCGAGTTCAAGCATCTTGGCTTCGATTTTTGCAAAATCGTCGCTCGTGAGCTTGTTGTCTCCCGGGTCGATGTCGTAGTAGAATCCGTTTTCGATAGCCGGACCGATGCCGAAACGGACACCCGGATAGAGTTCCTGCAGCGCTTCGGCGAGCAGGTGGGCGGAGCTGTGCCAGAAAGCATGTTTGCCTTCCGGGTCTTCCCATTTGAAAAGTTTTACGGCAGCGTCGCTGTCGATGGGGCGCGTAAGGTCCCATTCCTTGTCGTTGACACTTGCGGCAAGCACCTCGCGCGCAAGGCGGGGCGAGATAGATTCAGCAATCTGAAGAGGCGTCACACCTGCTTCAAACTCCTTGACGCTGTTGTCGGGAAAAGTGATCTTTATCATGATGTTTATCTTACTAAGCAAGTTCAATCCGCAGGGCATAGCACACCCTGCTTCAAAATCAGCCGCAAAGATAAGCTTTTTCCGCGACATATCCTAAAATTCCGCTAATTTTCAGCCACAACACCATCAATTTCCCCTGTGCAGGCAGCAAAAAAATGGTCTGTGCGGAAGGAAAAATTTTGTCCTGTGCGGGAGGCTTGCCTCCCGGTAAAATAAATACTCAGGCTTCATCACGAGGCCCGAGTATTCAGTCATAACAAATTACCTTAAATATTTATACATTGTAGAGATTATCAGAGGGCAATCTCTTGATATCTTTTCGGCTGTCGTTTAAATGATTGGCTCATCAGAGCCAGAACAATTCGTTGACAGTTTTTCCAAAATATGCCGAGAGTTTGAGAGCGAGTTCTGTGGTTCAGATAAGATTGCAGATGATGACGGTGCAGATGCAGATGAAGGATATGATGAGTGCCGTCAGTATTGCGGATGTGGACATGCCTTTGCGGTTGAAGATAACAGCTATCGCTCCCCAGGTAATGCTGCCGAAAATGCAGAGCGCGAGGATTACGGATGATATTGCAGAAATCAACATGGATGTATCTCTTGTGATGTATAGGTGCATGCCGTTAAGGATGTCCGGGAAGTAGAATAGCTTCGCGGCTATAAGACCGATGATGAGGCATACCAGACCTATGCCGCAGGCGAATGCGATGCAACCGCTGATAATTCCGAAGAACGCCATGATGCTTTTGCCTAAGATGGTGAAGAACGTCTTCCAGAAACCTTTGCCGCTGTTTTCGTAGTAGGGCGGAGGAGTTGGGGAGTGCTCGATGACGGCTTTACCGATGTTGCCCACGCTCAGAGGAGTGCCTGTCATCTCCATTATCTGACGTGGGCTGCTCGCGACCGGTATTATCATCCATGCGATCAGATAGAGCACCACAAGCGGAATGCAATATGTGAATATCGTCAGGACGGAGTAGAGGATACGCATTATGTTGGCGTTCCAGCCCAGATAGACGGCAAGACCGCCGAAAACACCTCCGAAAATCTTGTCGCTGTCGCTGCGGTAGAGTTTTTTCTTCGTCGGAAGGTTGAAGGATATGAATGGCTTTTCCTGTTGTTCCTGGCGCTGCTCGTCCTTTCCGCTTTCCGGCGCTTTGCCTTCTTCTTTTTCTTTCTGCGGGGATTCTTCGGATTTATCTTCCTGTGATAGATCTTCGGGACGTCCCATGGTCGCTATGACGTTGTTGACGTCGGAGAGGACAATCACATTGGCGCCCGTGCTGGTGCGTGCGGCAAAGAGCTCACGGATGCGGCTTTCGATGTCGTTCACTATTTCTTCGCCTTCCTCGCCGCGGAAGGTTGCGCGGAGCTGGTCGAGGTAGCTGTTCAGGAGCTGGAATGCATCGTCGTCGATGTAGAATATCTGTCCGTCGATGTTTGCGGGGTATGCTTTTTTCATTGTTGTTCTGCCGTGGGTTCTGAGATATTGTTAATAAGATGGTTGACGGTGTTGTTGATTTCTGCCCAGGAGGCATCGAGCTGTTCCAGGGCTTTGAGACCTAAGGCGGTGATGCCATAGTATTTACGTGGCGGTCCTGACGGCGATTCCTCCCACCGGTAGGTGAGGAGTCCGTCGTTTTTCAGGCGTGTGAGCAGCGGGTAGAGCGTGCCTTCCACTACGATCAGGTGCGCCTCTTTCATCCGGGATATTATCCCGGAGGCGTAGGCGTCGCCGTTCTTTAGCAGAAGAAGCACGCAGAATTCGAGCATGCCCTTGCGCATCTGCGATTTCAGGTTATCTATGTTCATTTTCAGGATGAAAGATTGTAGATTTTCAGGAGGGTTGTCCTTTTCACCGGCAAAGTTATATATTCTTATAGTACTATGCAATACATAGTACTATGAATTAACAAAGTTTTGCAATTTGCCGCGTTTTGCAGCCTGGAAGAAATGCGCTATATTTGCACAGATATTGATTCTTGCCATGAAAAAAATTATTCTTTTAGTCCTCCTTGCCGCGGCGGTGCTTTGTTCCGCCTCGCAGCCCCGGCGTAGCCCGGAAGTGTATGTCACCATTGGAGCCGATGCTAATTTTCTGCGCTTCAGCAGCCGCGACAGCATCTGCTGGTATCTCGACCGCTGCGTGGAGGCGGGTTTCAACCATGTTGTTCTCGATGTGAAGCCAAACTACGGCAAAGTGCTCTACCGCAGCGCTATCCTTCCGTATCTCGACTATATCGAGGGCATCACGCCGGAACCGCTCGGGCGACGGTGGGATTATCTTCAGACTTTTATCGACGAATGCCACCGGCGCGACATGCGTCTGTCGGCATCGTTCTCCATTCTTCCCGTAGGATCTCCTTACTGGAAGCGCGGTCTATGCTATCAGGATACGGTTTATGACCGCTGGCTGTGCAAAGAGCTTCTTCCCGACGGAACGCTCGGCGACATGCGGCAGACGCGTAAGGCTGCCGCATTCCTCAACCCTGCGCGCAAGGATGTGCAGGACTATGCCCTGTCGCTGATTCTGGAGCTTGTCAGGAACTACGACATCGACGGCTTCTCGCTCGACTACTGTCGCTATCCGGATGCGCAAAGCGATTTCTCGGATTTTTCGCGGAAAGCCTTTGAGGAATATCTCGGGCGCGAGGTGGAACATTGGCCCGGCGATGTGGTGTCTTTTGCCGCCGACGGTTCGCGCATCGACGGACCGCTGGCGCCGCAATGGTGGGCGTGGCGCGCGACGGTAGTGGCGGATTTCGTGCGCCGTGCCTCGGAGTCGATACATGATATCAAGCCGGATGTGGACGTGGAATATTGGGCGGCGACATGGATTCACGCCCTTAACGTCAACGGGCAGAACTGGGCGTCGCCTCGTTCGTCGTGGCCTATGGCATATTCTTATGGCACTCCTGAGTATCAGGCGGCGGGATTCGCTCCCTGGCTCGACGTGTTCGCTGCGGGTGCATATCTGGAAAGAGTGCACGGCGCCGACGACAACGAATCGGTCGAATATGCCCTTACGCGCGCCGATTCGCTTCTGCACGGCGACTGCCGCCTCGTCGGCTCGCTCTATGCTGTGAACCATGATACGGTGGCGTCTAATCCGAACAACATGTATAACGCGGCTCTCATGTCGCTTACAAAAACAGGGAACCTGCGGGTGTTCGACATCTCGCAGGTTCACAAAAACGGGTTGTGGCAGTCGATACGCTCTGCTATCGACGATTATAACGCCGGACGCTGATTCAGAGCACGCCCTGTGCCATCATTGCCTCGGCTACCTTCATAAATCCGGCGATGTTGGCGCCGCGGACGTAGTTGACGTAGCCGTCCTTTTCCATTCCATAGCGCACGCACTGCGCGTGTATGTCCGCCATGATGCGGCTGAGCTTGCTGTCTACTTCTTCGGCTGTCCAGCTGAGGCGTTCGGAGTTCTGTGCCATCTCCAGACCGGAAGTGGCGACGCCGCCGGCGTTGGCGGCTTTGCCGGGAGCGTAGAGAATCTTTGCAGCAACGAATTTGTGGACTGCGTCGGGAGTCGAAGGCATGTTTGCGCCTTCGCTGACGGCAAAGCATCCGTTGGCAAGGAGTGCGTCGGCGTCGCTGCCGTCGAGTTCGTTCTGAGTGGCGGAAGGCATGGCGATGTCGCACTGCACGAGTTTCCACGGGCGCTGACCGGCATAGTATTTGAGTTCGGGGAAGCGGTCGGGAACTTCGTAGAGGCGGCCGCGCATATAGGTCTTGAGTTCGAAGATATAGTCGAACTGTTCCTGAGTCAGTCCGTCGGGAGCGATGATGGCGCCTTCCGAGTCACTCATAGATACAACCTTGGCGCCGAGCTGGAGCAGTTTCTGGGCGGTATAGGTGGCGACGTTGCCGGAGCCGGATATAGCCACGCGTTTGTCCTTGATGTCGATGTTCTTTGTGGCGAGCATGTTGAGGAGGAAGTAGCAGTTGCCGTAGCCCGTGGCTTCCGGGCGGATGAGGGAGCCTCCGAAGGTGAGACCTTTGCCGGTGAATGTGCCGGTGAACTCGCGGGCCATTTTTTTATAGTAGCCGAACATGTATCCTACCTCGCGCGCACCCACGCCGATGTCGCCTGCCGGAACGTCGGTGTCGGCGCCGATATGCCGCCACAGCTCGGCGATGAAAGCCTGACAGAAGCGCATGATTTCCATGTTGCTCTTGCCGCGCGGCGAAAAGTCGCTGCCGCCTTTGCCGCCGCCCATGGCGAGCGTGGTGAGAGAGTTTTTGAATGTCTGTTCGAAAGCGAGGAACTTGAGGATGGAGAGATTGACGGAAGAATGGAAGCGGATGCCGCCTTTATACGGACCGATGGCGTTGTTGTGCTGCACGCGGTAGCCCATATTGGTGCGCACCTTGCCGGAGTCGTCGACCCATGATACGCGGAAAGAAAAAATGCGGTCGGGGATGCAGAGACGTTCTACGAGATTCACACGCTCGAACTCAGGGTGCTTGTTGTACACGTCTTCTATGGATGATAGAACTTCTTCTACCGCCTGGATATATTCAGGCTCGTTGGGAAAGCGGCGCATCAGATCTGCCACTACTTCTGTTGTTTTCATTCGTAGGAATTTGAATTTCGTGGCAAAATTACAATGTTTTCATGAAATATGCAAACAAAAGCAACTTGATTTGTTTAAACTGTCGCAAAATGACAGGACGACAACAAAATAACTGCCGGCATCTGTGCGGATGCCGGCAGCAGACAGTTGTGTTACTTGCGTTACTTGCTCAGACGGCGCCGGACATAGTCGATGACAATGTCTGCGATATCCTCCAGCGGAAGGAGCGACGAATCGAATGTGAGGTCGTAGCTCTGCGCGTCGCCCCACCGTTTGTCGGTGTAGAAATTATAGAAGTTGGCACGCAGCTTGTTTGTGCGCGTGGCAAGAGCTTTTGCTTCTTCTATGTCCTTGCAGTCGCAGCGTTCCACTATGCGTCGGGCGCATTCTTCCAGCGGGGCGTGGATGAAGATATTTATCACATTCGGAAGATCGCGCAGCACGTAGTCGGCGCTTCTGCCGACGATGACACATGCCTCGGTGGCGGCGAGCTCATGGATGAATTCGCACTGCGCCTTGTACACTCTGTCGCCGCCGGCTGTCGATGTGTCGCCGAGCCACGACATCGGGTAGAACCCCATCGAAAACGGAATGATGCCGCCAACGATTTTCGGGGCGCGCTCGTCGGCGCTCTTGAAAAACTCAAGGTCGCAGCCAGCCTTTTCGGCAGCCTTGACGAGCAGCTGCTTGTCGTAGAATCCTATACCGAGGCGGTCGGCAATCATTTTGCCTACAGCTCTGCCGCCGCTGCCGAAACTGCGTCCGATGGTGATGGTATATACCTTAGGAAGCATTACTTGGCTGTTTTCTTGGGCTTTGCCGTCTTTTCGGTTTTCTCTGCTGCTGCTTTGGGCTTCCTTCCGGGCTTGCCTTTGGGCTTGGCGGCGGGTGCCGCATCCTTGGCAGCTGCCTCTTCGCGGTTCTTGTGCTCGATGTTATACTGCTCGACGTTCTTGCGCATGGACGCCAGCTCTTTGTTAAGCGCCTCGATTTCGGCACCCTGATTGGAGATGGTGAGAAGAAGCGCGTTGAGCTCTTCGTTGCCTACCGACGAGGGGAACTCTGCCTTGACACGCATGAGGAAGTCGGCGAGAACATTCATGTAATTGGTGAACGCGGCGAACGGGCTGTCGTAGGGGCTGAAGCCGGCGAAGTCGCGTTTGGTGTTCATGTAGTAGAAATGGTCGCATGTCTGCAGGCGTGCCCAGTCTTCTTTGAGGGCGCGGTTCTCGCTCTTCTCGATGCGTTCGGTCTGCGCGTAGAGTTTTTCGAATGCTTCATTCTGCAGGCGGTTGCCGAGCCATACCGATGTGTCGGCGGCTTCGTCGGAACTCGAGATAGGATGTCCTACCGACAGTGTGTCGACCGGCTTGATCTTTGATATCGCCTGCGACGGGGTGACGAACTCTATGCCGTTTTCGGCGGCAAATCGCGGCAGGGCTTCGAGGAACTGGAAGATACCGGTGGTGGCAGGCTGCATCTCGCCGAATGTCTCGAGATTGAGGAACAGATTCACAATCTGCTCTTCCTGCGGTGTGGCGGCTATCCAGCCGATGTATTTGTCGGCTGTGAGCGGGAATTCGGACCACGACGTGTCGGAGAACCGCTTGGCTATGTCGTCGCTGAGCTTGACGTTGCGCAGCAGCAGTTTGAGTTTGGGAGCGGATGCTGCGTTATAGACGTAGTTGGGAGATTTCCAGCCGAGGATGTGCTTGGCGCCCTCGGTGAGTGCGCCTTTGAAGCCGAGTGCTACGAGCTGCGGAGCGAGATCGTCGAAATAGATGAGTTCGGTGTTGCGGATGACGGTGGGTTTGACGCCGAAACGTTCTTTAAGGCGGTCGCATGTCATTTTCACCTGACGTGCAAATTCCTCCGGTTCGCTGAGCGATGCCAGAGAGTAGGCGTAGGGCTGGGCGACGAACTCGCAGCAGCCTGTCTTGGCGAGTTTCTCAAGAAGGTCGAGAAATTCAGGAACATACTGCTCGAACTGTTCGAGCGCCATGCCGGAGATGGCGATGGAGCAGCGGAAACGTCCGTCGTTCTGCTCTATCATGCGCAGGAGGGTTTCGGCGGCGGGTATGTATGAGTTGTGCGCCACACGGGTGACGATGTCGTCGTTGAGGAAATCGTCGAAGTAGTAATGGTCGCGTCCTATGTCGAAGAAACGGTAACGTTTGAGACGGAAGGGCTGATGTATCTCGAAGTTGAAACAGATGGATTTCATATCTGTGGATGTTAACGTGCTAAAACTTTATTGTAAATATCAATGACCTTCTGTCCGGCTTTGTCCCAGGTTATCTGGGCAACTTCGGCAAGGCCGCCTTCGCGCATCTGCTTGTAGAGCGCGGGATATGAGATGATTGCATGGATGGCGTCTGCCATGGCGTCGATGTCCCAGTAGTCGGTCTTTATGACGTTGTCGAGGATCTCGGCGCATCCGCTCTGCTTGGAGATGATGGACGGCACGCCCATCTGCATGGCTTCAAGCGGCGATATGCCGAAGGGCTCGGAGACAGACGGCATGATGTATACGTCGCTCGCCTTGAGCATTTCGTAGACCTGACGTCCTTTCTGGAAGCCAGGGAAATGGAAACGGTCGGCGATGCCGCGTTCGGCGGCAAGCAGAATCATCTTGTCCATCATGTCGCCGGAGCCTGCCATGACGAAGCGCACGTTCTTGTTGTTCTGAAGAACCTTGGCGGCGGCTTCGACAAAATATTCCGGACCTTTCTGCATCGTGATGCGTCCGAGGAAGGTGACAACTTTCTCCTTTGTGGCGCGCGGCATCTCGATGTCGAGCAGATCCTGACTCAGAGGAACCACGGCGTTGTGTACTGTCGTTACCTTCGATGGGTCGATGCCGTAGTGGTCGATGACCGTCTGACGGGTGAGATTGCTGACGGTGATGATGTGGTCGGCATGCGTCATGCCGTCGCGCTCGATGCCGTAAACCGTAGGATTGGGCTTCCCGCGTGAGCGGTCGTATTCCGTGGCATGGACGTGGACGACGAGCGGTTTGCCCGTTACCTGCTTGGCGTGTATGCCGGCAGGGTAGGTGAGCCAGTCGTGGCTGTGGATGATGTCGAAATCGAGCGTGCGTGCTATTACGCCGGCTGTGATGGAGTAGTTGTTGATCTCTTCGAGAAGATTCGAAGGATATTTGCCTGAGAATTCGATGCACCCCAGGTCGTTGGTTCGAAGATAGTTGAAGTCGGAGTATATATGGTCGCGGAGACGGTAGTAGAGGTCGGGATCCATGACGTTGCCTATGCGGCTCTCGACATAGTCGCGGCTTACGTCGCGCCATGCCACGGGCACTTGCGACGTGCCTATGATGCGGGCGAAGCTCTTGTCTTCGTCGCCGAATGGCTTGGGAATGACAAATGTTATGTCCATGTCGCCGCACTCCCACATTCCGCGTGTCAGTCCGTAGCTTGCTGTGCCGAGGCCTCCGAGGATGTGAGGGGGAAATTCCCAACCGAACATTAATGCTTTCATAGAATAATGGGAATTAATTGTTGTCGAAACGTTTTAGCGAGCGGACAGTGCGCAGAACCTCCGCAACGTTCGTTGCGTGGCTGACAGCACCGCGGCCGGTGTACGGCGGGTTGCCGTCGTAGAGTTGAGACAATGAGCCTACGCATCCGTTGGGCATCTCATCCTCGAAGCCGATGAGCATACGGTCGATATATCCTACACCGCTCAGACCGAAAACACGCAGATAGGCGTCGGCGTAGAAGCCGATGAGCCACGGACGCGCGGGACCGTTGTGCATGGCGAACTCGCGTTCTTCGGGAGTGCCGAGATAGCTGGGACGGTAGCCGTAGCTCTTCGGAGAAAGCGTGCGCAGTCCTTTCGGAGTGAGGAGTTCGCGAGTGACAACGTCGAGAACGCTCTTGCGCTGACGGCGGTCGAGGGGAGAGTAGTCCAGACCTATCGCGATAGCCATGTTCGGGCGGACAGACGGCTCGGCATAGGCGCCGTCGACAAAGTCGTAGAGATATCCGCTTTCGTTGAGGAAGGTATCGACAAAAGGCTGCTTCATCTTCTCTGCCTGCTCAAGCCATGCCTGACGGCGCTCGGAGAGGGTGTCGTTGCCTTCGGCAAGCGCTGCTGCAAACATCAGGGCATTGTACCACAGAGCGTTGAATTCGACGAGTTTGCCCGTGCGGCGCACTACCGGCGCACCGTTGAGTTCCGAGTTCATCCACGATGCCGGATGAAGATGCCCGTCGGTCGACAGGAGCCCCGATTCCTTGTCGACAAAGAGGTTGGGATGACCGCCGCGGAGGATATAGTCGACAAGCTGTGCGACGTTCTCCATATATAGTTCGCGCGCAGCGTCGGTGCCGACTGTCTTGGCATACTGCTGTATTGCCCAGATAGCCCACAGAGGAATGTCGGGAAGGTCTATGCCTCGGATGTGCTTGGAAAGTTCTCCGGTGTCGGCAAAGCGCGTGAGGGCTTTGAGAGCTGTGCTCATTATCGCCTCGTAGTCGGCGCGATGGTCGATGGCGAGCGTCAGACCGGGAACTGCCATGAACGTGTTGCGGGCGAGAACTACGCCCCAGGGGAAGCCGGAGATGATGTACATGCCTTCGCCGCGACGGATATAGAACTGCTTGGCGGAGTTCTTCAGGCAGTTGAAGAACGACGAGCGTGGTGTGCGGCTTGCAATCTCGGTGTCGTACATCTTGCTGAGGCTGCGGGGACTTACCTCGCTTATGCCTGCCGAGAATATGAGAGACTCGCCCTTCTTGATGGGTACTTCGAAATATCCCGGCACCCAGAGGTCTTCGCAGTAGGGCACGCCGCGTTCGAGGTCTTTCACATATTCGATGTCTTTATACCAGTTGGCGTCGTTGACCCAGACGGGTTTGCGGTTGAACTGCATGTAGAGCGTCGGGAAACCTTTGTAAAGGCATGTGGCGATGCCGTTGTTCACTTCTGTGATTTCGCGGTTTATGGCATTGTTGGCTATGCACAGTTCGTTGACTTCACGGAATGCGAGGAACGGACGGAAGCGGAGTGTCGTTGCCGAATGGGCTTCGAGAAGGGTGTAGCGGATCAGGATGCGGTTTTCCTGGCTGATGAAGATTTTTTCCTTTGTGAGGACTACGCCGCCGACGCGGAATGTCGTGCGGGGAACACCTTCGCAGTCGAACTCGCGGATATACTTATGTCCTGCCGGGCTGATTGCACCTCCTTTGTAACGGTGAATGCCGAGATTGAACGGTGCACCGTGCTGTATCACTGTCTCGTCGAGCGACGACAGCATTACATGTGACTTACCTCCCATCTCGTCGATCGGTATCACCAGCAGACCGTGCTGCTTGCGCGTGTTGCATCCCACAAGGCTGGTGCAGTGATAGGCACCTGCCTGATTGGTACGCAGTATCTCCTTGGTGAGCGACTGGTCAAGATTGATGAGCAGGTTTTTGTCAAACTTGAGATAACTCATTGTGGTTATGTGGTTATTAGGATATGTTTTAGGTCACTTAATGTTTATTCTGCGAAGGTAAGCTATTATTCTCGTTCGGCAATGAAAACTGCCGTAAAACATATAAAAACGGCTTTTTCTATTTCTTGATGATAAGCGATTTCTTGCTGAATGGAATGGGATAGTTGGTAATCCATATCTCCGGTTTCAGTTCGTCGCTGTCAGTCGAAATGGTATATACCTCAATCTTCTTATTCTTCATGTCGGAGGTAAGGGGCAGATAGTAGGTATAGTCATGGTCGGTCTCCGCATTTCGGAATTCCCACGGGTTGATCGCATAGCCTGGGGCACGGTCAGGGCATCCTACGTATTTCCCGTCTACTTTCATAGCCGCGAATGCTCCTTCGCGCCCGTGATGACCATTTATTGCCACGCATAAGTATGCGCCGTCGGCAAAATCATCGATCGTAAACTGGCTTTTCCAGGCGTACCGTGCAGTGCATCCTGCCTGTCCATAGTCGCGGAACAGGTTGTTGGCGCGCCATTTACTTCGGTCGAGCTGCTGTCCGTCTCTGAATCCGGTGATTTCGCTTATGCGGAGTGGCGAATTGTTCAGCCGCATATACCTGAACGACCCGGCATCTGTTAAATCAATAGATGTCTTCAGGCCGGAAATGAAAGGCACATAGCGCCAGTTCAGCAGGTCGCTTGAGATGGCAGCCCAGACTCCTTCTTCAAGTGTGTATGGAGAGATGGAGTATTCATCAGGGAAATCAAGTTCGAGCCTGTCGAGCTTTGTTTCTTCTCCAAGGTCGAGATAGAAAGCCGATGAAGCACCGATACGGTTGTCACCGTGGCGTAAGCGTATCGAAAACCTGGTGTCAGGGTCGCCGTCGAAAAGATATGCGTCCCACAACTCCCGGCTGACGAAAATCGGCTGTTTGAAAAAAGCATCGCGGGCTGCCTGTACTTGTGGAATGGCTGTTTCGCCCGAACGACGAAGCGACCGTACTTCGAGGGCATTGTTGTCTGCGGCGTAGCAGGTGGCGTAATAAAGCGAGGAGGCATCAGCCGGCACCTCACATGGGGTCATTGTCGCCAGATGGCGGTGGTAGTTTTCTTTGAAGGGTGTGCCTGAAAAACCGACTTTTACGGAGCCGCCGCGGGCAAGCTTTTTTGAGTTGCGGTCATCGATAGTCGCATTTGAAAAATCACCTTTCCCATTCTCCATAGTCACTTTGTAACTCTTGCCCGGCATACCCAGCAGTTCAATCTCTACATCGTCACCTGCTTTATCGTTGATTATATGGTATGGAATGCCACTCAGTGTCACTTTGTCTTTTTCCGGCTCGTTAGTCAATTTTACAAGTGCGGCACGGAACGGAAGAACTTCGACTTCTAATTTATCACCGAATTTGTGCTGTCCAAAATCGTAGATATATGGGTGGTACAGTCGAGCTCTCACACTTTTCCCATTGTCTGTCAGTCCGGTCGACTCATCAAGCGAAACAGTGTATTTCACCGGATTCCAGCTAAGGTTGCGCAGGGTGATGAACCGTGTGCTGTCGTCGCCACGGCTCAACGCCTCCGGTCCGTACTGATCTTCGGATAAACGCATCGCGTGAACGAGAATGTCGCGGTAATTGCGGTGTAGGTTGAAAATGAATGCCAGATAGGGGAATTCGTCATCGCGCAGCAACCAGGGATTGCCATATATCTCGGGCGCGAGAATCAGTTCTCGCCCGAATGCCTGCAGTATGAGGTCGTCTTCCCAATAATCGAGTGCTGATGACAGGCATACTCCATGGTCCTCGGTGAGTCGGGTAAGATTGTCCGGCGATTTACGGCTGATAGCTTGTGCGCGGTGATGAGGTGCTGTGACCGTATTGGTCATGTGTACGTCGATGTAGGTTTCGTCGCCGCCGAGCAGAGTGGTGGTGGAATGCTTTGCGCCTGAACCAAGTTCAAGGCGATGGTTTAGAAGTACGAAGTCTGGTGATAATCGCCGTATCTCGGACATCATACTGTCGAAATAACAATATTTTTCCGTTCTCAGCTGTCCGCATACGGCATCCATCTTAAACAGGCCGAAATTGAAATTTTTGACGAGTCCGACCAACATGTCGATTCGTTCTGCGGCTTCCGTATCCGTCTCGCCAAAGCCGTCCGGACCGCCCCATAAGCCAAGTCTGGTATTCATCTCTGCGGCCTGCCGGCTTAACGGTCCGAAGCCTTGTGGAAATTGTTTCCTGAAACGGTCTGATTTCGTAGTTCCGTAAAAGTTTGCGCCATCTATTGCACCGGCATCAAATGCGTATATGTCGAGTTCCAGACCGTAACGGTCATGTAACCAACGGAAAAAGTCCAGATTGATACGTGTCTGTTCATCCGTAGCTCCTTCGTTGGTGTTGTTGATCCATGTAAAATATTGAGAGTGCGACGGGGTGGTCTCAGTGGCACCGCCTTGCGGTGGCTGTGCTTTTACGGAAATGGCGCCGATGCATGTCAGCATGCAGGCAAAGGTGAATATTTTCATATATGTGATGTTTCTATATAAAAAGCCGCTTTCTGGTGAGGAAAAGCGGCTTTGCATTTTTTTGTAGGTTTCGTGTGTCAGTTCATGCCGCTGACAGCCACGGACGGATCGATTTTTGCGACAAGACCCTGAAGAACCTTGCCCGGACCGAGTTCGACGAACTCTGTGGCGCCGTCGGCAATCATGTTGCGGACGGTCTGCGTCCAGCGTACCGGAGCGGTGAGCTGTGCCACGAGGTTGGCTTTGATTTCGGCGGGGTCGGTGTGGGGCAGAGCGTCGACGTTCTGATAGACAGGGCATACGGGTGTGTGGAACTCCGTATTCTCGATGGCTGCGGCAAGCTCGGCACGGGCGGGCTCCATGCAGGGCGAGTGGAACGCACCGCCCACTTTGAGCTTGAGGGCGCGCTTGGCTCCTGCTGCTTTGAGAAGCTCGCATGCTTTGTCGATGGCGGCTACTTCGCCGGATATGACGAGCTGACCGGGGCAGTTGTAGTTCGCGCAGACGACAACACCGTCGATGCCGGCGCATATTTCCTCGACTTTCTCGTCGGGAAGGGCGATGACGGCTGCCATTGTCGATTCTGTGAGCTCGCACGCTTTCTGCATGGCGTTGGCACGGGCTGCCACAAGACGCAGACCGTCTTCAAAGCTGAGCGCTCCGGCTGCTACGAGAGCGGAGAATTCGCCGAGAGAATGACCGGCTACCATGTCGGGCTTGAATTCGTCGCCCAGGCTGATGGCAAGAAGTACGGAATGGAGGAAAATGGCGGGCTGGGTCACCGCTGTCTGGCGGAGGTCTTCGTCAGTTCCTGCAAACATAAGGTCGGTGATGCGGAAGCCGAGAATATCATTGGCTTTTTCGAACAGTTCGTGAGCTTTGGGGTTGTTGTCGTAGAGGTCTTTGCCCATGCCGACAAACTGTGCTCCCTGACCGGGGAAAACGTATGCTTTCATATATTTGGATTGAAGAATTGTACTTACTGATTTATAATTTCCATTAATTTTTCTGCAAAGTTACGGAATTCTCGGAAATTATTTGTAATTTTACATTGTCAAATATTAAAACACTGTTATTTCTTATGATAAATACCATCATTATCCCCTTGTTTCTCGGCAACCTTCGAGGCTGGGAGTGGATTGTAATTCTGATTGTTGTTCTCCTTCTGTTCGGCGGCAAGAAGATTCCCGAACTCATGCGCGGGCTTGGCAAAGGCATCAGCTCCTTCAAGAAAGGAATGCAGGAAGCCAAGCGCGAGATGGAAATGATCGAAGAGGACGACAGCGAGCAGGCTAAGGCGAAGGAATAAGCGATGGCGACCGCTAATGCCCAATCGGCGAGCTTCTGGGAACATCTGGATGCTCTCCGGGCTGTGCTGATGCGTATTATCCTCGTCGAGGGAGTACTCGCTATCGCCGCTTTCATCGGAATGCCATGGATTTTCGACAATGTCATAATGGCGCCGTGCGACAGCACTTTCCCTACCTACGCTCTGTTCAATAGCATAGCCTCGCTCACCGGCGGAGCTGCCGGCGAGTTCAAAGTCGACGTGGTGAGTATCGAGCTTGCCTCGCAGATGTTCGTGCATCTGTCGTCGGCATGCTGGCTGGCGCTGATTGCCGGTTTTCCTATTGTCATATATCTTCTCTGGGGCTTCGTCTCGCCCGCACTTTATCCTGAAGAACGGCGCGGAATACGGCGGGCGTTCCTTTTCGGCAACCTGATGTTCTATCTCGGTGTCGCCGTAGGCTACTTGCTCGTCTTCCCCCTCGCGGTCCGTTTTCTCTCTACTTACCAGCTCAGCGAGAACATCCGTCCTATTGTGTCGCTCGACTCGTATATGGACAATTTCTTCACACTCCTGCTGATGATGGGAGCCGTGTTCGAACTGCCCTTGCTCGCCTGGGTGCTCGGAAAGATGGGAATGCTCACGCGAGGATTTTTCAGCACTTATAGGCGCCATGCCATTGTGGTGCTCTTGATCGTCGCTGCTCTCATCACCCCGACAGGCGATCCCTTCACGCTCTTCATCGTTTTCATTCCTATCTACACGCTTTGGGAAGCTTCGGCACGCCTTGTGCCGCTCTCGAGGTCTGACAGCGACGATGAAGAAGAGTAAGCTGAGAATAGGGCTGCTCGGGCGCATCGTGCTCGCCATAGCGCTCGGCATAGGATGCGGATTCTTTTTCCCGGATGTCCTTTGCCGGGCGTTTGCAACATTCAATGCCGTTTTCAGCTCATTTCTCAACTTCATCATTCCGCTGCTTATCGTCGGTTTTGTGGCACCCGCTATCGCAGATATCGGCGCGCGGGCAGGAAAGATGCTCATTGTGACGGTAGCTATCGCCTTCGCCATGACATTCTTCGCAGGAATGATTTCATATTTTACTTCTGTAGAAACATTCCCCTCGCTTATCGGCGATACTGTCTATACAGATGTTTCGACCGCCAAAGGTGCGCCTGTGCCCTTTTTCGAACTTCCCATGCCGCCGCTCATGGGAGTCACGTCGGCACTTGTGCTCGCTTTCGTTCTCGGCTTCGGATGTGCCTCTCTTCCCGACAGCACCGTGCGTCTCAAAGGAATACTCGATGACTTCTGCGGGCTCATACGGCTCATCATCAACAAGGCGATAGTGCCGTTGCTTCCGCTCTATATATTCGGCATATTCCTGTCGATGACAGTGGAAGGCGCCGTGGCTCCCGTGCTGACGACGTTCATAAAGATTATTGTCGTCATCTTCGTGCTCCATGTCGGAATCCTCGTGCTGCAATATCTGATAGCAAGCATCTTTTCGCGCCGCAATCCTTTCAAGGCACTTTGGACCATGATGCCCGCATATATGACCGCACTCGGCACTCAGTCGTCGGCAGCGACAATCCCCGTGACGCTCGAGCGCACTGTCCGCATGGGAGTCAGCCGCGATACAGCAGGATTTGTCATCCCCCTCTGCGCCACCATACACATGTCAGGCTCTACTCTCAAGATAGTGGCATGCGCCGTAGCGCTTATGATAGTTAAGGGCATCCCCTTCGATACCGTCACCATGATGGGATTCGTGGCTATGCTCGGCGTCACAATAGTCGCAGCTCCCGGAGTGCCCGGAGGCGCAATCATGGCATCACTCGGCTTGCTCACGAGCATACTCGGCTTCTCCGATTCCGACAACGCCATGATGATAGCCCTCTACATCGCCATGGACAGCTTCGGCACCGCCTGCAACATCACCGGCGACGGCGCCATCGCCCAGATCATCGACACCATCTTCCCGCCGAAGCAATCGGATGCAGTGTGAGAAGCCGATATACATCAAAGCAGGAGATAAACACCCGCGATGAGTGTTTATCTCCTGCTTGATTTTATAGTGTGTGGTTTTTATCGTATTGAGATTTTCTTGACAGATGGACCGCGGCGCACAATGTAGATTCCCGCAGGCAGATTGTCGGTGCTGTCGGCAACCTTGATTCCGCTGAGGTTGTAGACCTCGGTGGGATAGTTCGCTTCCGGTGAGTCAACAGTCACCTCATCAATCGCCGAAGCCGGACCAATGCCAACCATCCTGATGTTTTTGATTTCCCACGCATCAGCTCCATCTTCGCTGTCTCCGTAATAATATAGTCCGATATTCACTTTTTTCAAATCAGCATTTTCCGGTAACTCCAATTCAATTTCGCCTGAATTTACAAATTCCCATGTGCCGGGTGTCGGAAGAGTAGGAATGTTTTCTAATGCGATAAAATCACTCATGTGGTTTATGCAAAGCCGTACGTTGTACATCCATTGGAAAACAGTTGTCTGGTATTTGGCAGCATGGTCAAAGCTGATTCTGAATTTTTTACACCCGTTTAGATTGATAGTCGGAGATAATGCCATTGACCGAACTCTGAATGGAGCGGGGAATTCGTGCGCATTTGCTTTCAAAAAGTGTTTACCATTATATTCTGTCCACATCCAAACTTCATAACCTTCTGGTACTATGTCGAAGTCATCATCATGCAATGTCTCAAACGTCCAGTCGCACGTCGCATCATCCTCATTCAACCCTTCGTACAGCACAGTTTCAACTTCATCATCGGAACTTGTTTCTCCTTCTTCTTTGATTGTGCGGAACAAATTCCAATGGGAACTTCGTTGATATATCTTTTTTGTACCTTTGGGCACAAAAAGAATTGTGTTGTCGTAGATACCATTATCGAAAGACTCTTCATCAATTTCTATAGGAGTTTCCCAATTAACATGAAGCGATTCCAGATTCATTGAAGAAAAGGCTTTTTTTTCAATAACTTTTAAATTTTTAGGAAGAGATAGAGTTTTGAGCGATTCACAGCCATAAAAAGCGTTGCTTTTTATCGTATAGAGTGATACCGGAAGAATTATTTCAGAAATTTTATTGCAATTTCCGAAAGCATGCTCGTTTATCTGATATATCCCCTTTTCAAATACTAATTTACCATTCTTAGCGCAAGGAACTCTAAATAAAGTTGCGGGACTAAAAGCTGAGCGTAAAACACCGTCAACAGATATATATCTTGTGTTTCCCTCTTCAACTGAAAAGTTGCTCAGATTTTGGCAATCATTGAATGCTGTTGAAGCAATATAATCAACATCTTTGGGAATGACAATTTTTGAAATGTTATATGAGTTAGAAAGCGCGTATTCTTCAATATACACAAGAACCGGTGGTAAAATTATAGATTTAAATTTGTTATTCGCCAAAGAATAGTTACTTAAACCAAAAATAACGCCGTCATAATAATCTAATCTCCCAAATTTTATAATACTGTCCTCTCTTTCCGTAATTCTCAATACGCTTGATCCCTTATCATCTACATCTCTTGAATATGTCTTATTCTGATAGGTATATGTGATGATTAAATCATTCTCCACAATATCTGAGAATACATTCCAGTCAGGACTGTTAATATACTTATCTTTGCATCCTAATGGCACATGTAATGTGACATTTTTGCAGTTTACGAACGATTTCAGATTCCCTGAAGAAGGAGGTGTAGCATATTTTACATAAATATCTTTTATGTTTAAGTTGCCAAGAAAGTTTCCAGAGAATCTTCTCATTGTCCGAGGTAATCTAATTTCCTGAAGCGAAAGGCATTCGACAAAAGCATCCTTATCAATATCAATCATAGGAACTCCTAAAATTACTTTTTGCAGAAAAGGACAGTTGACAAATGTACGAGAAGGAAGTTTCTTTAACCGTGCTATTTTTACTTCTTTAAGCTTACTGCAATTTTTAAATATCTCCGATCCTATATTGCATGTTTTGTAGTAGCTATGCATTACAATTTTAGATATTTCGCTTCCTTCAAATGCATATGAATCAATTTGTTCAATTTTTCTTGGAATTACGAATTCTTCCAACCCTTTCCCTTTTGTCTGATAGAAAGCTCGCGAACCAATTCTTTTTATTCCAATTGGTAACGATAATGATTCAATAGTCTTATTTGCGAATGCTTTATCTGCAATCGCAGTTACAGTATAGCCCATAACATTATACGGTATAGTAATATTTGGGTACGTTGTGGCGCCTAAACTTACACTACATGTTTTATCCTCTGCATTTAAGACTTTACAAATCAGGTACGATTTGTCGGAATCAATTGTCAGTCCAAAAAATCCATCTCCAACATTATAAGTTTTGGGCGTGACGGTTATTTTCACTGTTTGAGTATATCCCTGCTCATTCCGTGCTCTCAAATATGTTGTGCCTGGCTTTTCTCCACCAATTACATAGCAGTGTGCACTATAATTCTCATCAACCATTGCAATGTCTGGATCATCTATTGACCACTTGCATTTACAGTTACTTATTTCTGACCAAGTAACATTTATGCCGGTGCTCATTTCTCCTTGATTTACTGTTATCGCATTATGATCCAGTTTAAATCCGTGTTCTGTGGTGCCTCCGCCTCCGGTGCCACCGCCGTTTCCTCTGCAGGCTACAGTAAATCTATGATAACGATATTGATATGACTGTCCGGAATAAAGCTTATAACGGATAGTGGAAGTTACGGTAGCATCTCCTGAAAAATAGGCTTTAACAGTTGCTTTTACAGATAAACCTATTTTTTCAACATAAACGCTTGGGTTGGTACAGGTGACAGATTCTATGCCAATATATGTATACCCGGCGCCATTGCTTTGATCTACTTTCACTGTACAGCTCTCTCCGACAGCTAAGTTGTAATCCGCTGCGGATACGCTCAGCGTTGACATAATTGCATACAATACGGACGCAATTAGAAATCTAAAAAATCTCATAAAGAACTTCCTGCCTCCGGGACCTCCTCATTGGCAATAATGGAACAAAAAAGCGCAAGGTCCTTACCTGTTGCCCGTTCCACAAGCAGAGGCTCTGGTATTGCCCGGTACAGTAGAACGAGCAAACTCGCAGAAGCCTCACGCCGAATATGCCAATACACTAAAAAGCTGCGCACATGCGCTTGCTTTTGGCGGAGATAACATATTCCCAAAGGCATCTACTGTTTGCTGCAATCCTGACTATACCGTTGAAATTTACCAGATTTCTGCTTGTCAAGAAAGAGCGTCGAGTAAACGCATTTTAATTATGTCTGCCGACCCGACCCTCAGACCATTGTGCATGGCTTCTGAGATGCGGTCTGCGTTGCAAAATTACGAATTTTTACATTCGTTCCAAATTCTTTTAATAAAAATGTTGCGCAAAAATAGATAGTGCGTATTCGTGGAAGAGAAAACAAACTCGCCTCCGCGGCGGTTGCCGGTTTGCGGTTGGAAATGTAGATTCTGCTTGTCGTCTCTACTCCCAGTTCAGGATTGTCTGTGCTCGATTACGATTTTTTTGTGGTTCGAATCTATTACAAGTGTAATATCAAGGGTGCTTTCAAGAATGTAAATAGCCTCTGAAAGGTTGTCGGTCGGCAGCGAACCGGTGAACGATAATGATATGTTCTGACCGTTTTCTATCTTGTAACCATAATAAAGTTCTATTTCTTCGGCTATTTCATCCATTACTGCCGAGCTGAAGAATATTCTGTTCTGACCGGCCTTGCGGTGGAAACCATCGCGGTCGTTGTATAATTCCATCTTGCCGGTGGCGTTATTTATCAGAGCCGTGGTGCCCGGAGTCAGCTTATGCATTTCACCGGAGACAGTGGCGGTGAGTTCTACCGATCCTTTTTCAAGATACACTTCTGATTCCTGTTTGTTCTTGCGGTCATAAACTGAGAAAACTGTACCGAGCACCCGCACCTCTAAGTCCTGCGCTTTCATTAAAAAGGTCGCGTTGTCGTCGCGGGATACTTCAAAAGTACCTTCTCCGTTATAGCTGACGCGCCGGAATTTATCGTTGAACGATTCCAGACTGTAAGTGAGTTCCGACTCCGGTCCCATGTGTACTTTGGTACCGTCCGGCAGAACGGTGAGTGAGTGCTCTCCCATGCCGGTAGAGATGGTGATGTTGCGGGCTATTACCGCTTCATACTCTTTTAAACGCCTGAAATTGCCAATTGAGAGTATCGCTCCGACTATCAGCAGCGGAATCAGAACAGCAGCTACGCGGATGCTCCAATAGCGGTATCCGGCATTCCGACGTTCTTTCTTTATCGTGTTCAGAGAACTATGGAGCATGCGGTCGACATCATTTTGCGTAAAAACGTCCGATTCTTCCGACCTGTCGAGCATCGCACTGAGCTCACGGTCGTTCATGCTGTCAACCTTGTCGATGAAGGATTCAAGTTGCTCCTTGTCCATTTTTCCGTTATATAGTTTATTCAGTTCTTCGTTCATTAGTAATCGTGGAGCTTATGTTAGTTTTTTTCATGCCGAGCTGCTCGTACAGCAGTTTCAGCCCTATTGAGATGCTGTTATTGACAGTCTTTATGGAAATATCAAGCCTTTTGGCAATTTCCTGATTATCGAGACCCTTGATTCGCGACAGGATAACTACATCCCTGATACGCTGTGGAAGCTTGTCGATTGCACGGTTCACAATCTTACAGAAATCCTTATATTCGATTCTGTGGCTGTCGTGGCTTGGCAATAAATCCTGAAAATCCATATAGTCCTTATATATGGGAGCTTTAAGATGGCTTCGGAAGTAGTCGATGCGCCGTCGGTAAGCTATCGCAAAGAGTAGGGCAGCGATATTTGAATCACTTCTGAGCGAACTGCGGATATTCCAGAGGTTCATCATGATGTCGTTGACAATCTCTTCTGCGTCTTCTTTGTTTTGCGTGGCTTTATACATAAAGTTCAGCAGACGCGGAACGAAGACCCGGTAAAGACTTGTGAAAGTCTGCACGGACCCCCTCCTGAGCGATTC
>USMC01000039.1 GCA_900555715.1 uncultured Porphyromonadaceae bacterium
GTCCCGACAGGATAAGCCTCTACCGCGGCACCGAATGTGTTGTCAAGAATATACCTCAGGACGATGCCGTCGCACGTCTTGAGGAACTCATCAGAAGCGACGGACAATGGATAGAACGTCCGTGAAGCTGCCGCAGGCCACATCTCTTACTCTCGACAGCGGTCTGAGGCTCGTCCACGTCCGTCACAGCAGTGTCGGAGCCGGTATTTTCGGCATTGCCGTCCTTGCCGGCAGCGCCGACGAGACCGATGGCGAATACGGGCTGGCGCACTTTGTGGAGCACACCATCTTCAAGGGTACGCGCCGCCGCTCCTCGTGGCATATCATAAACCGCATGGAAGCTGTAGGCGGTGAACTGAATGCTTTCACCACCAAGGAAGAAACGACTGTCTACAGCATTTTTCCGTCCGGCAATGCCGCCCGTGCCGTAGAGCTGATAGCCGATCTCGCGCTCAATTCGTCGTTTCCTGCCGGAGAGCTTGAGAAAGAGCGCGAAGTGGTTCTTGATGAAATCGAATCATACCGCGATACTCCCGCAGATGCGGTTTTCGACGACTTCGAGGATATGGTGTATGCCGGGAGCCCGCTCGGACATAATATATTAGGCACTCCCGAGTCGGTGCGTCATCTCGGCAGCGACGACTGCCGCCGCTTTCTCGACCGTTACTATACATCGGGACGTATTGTTGTTTTCTACAGCGGACCCGACAGTCTCAGCCGTATATCGGCGCTTGTCGGTAAATATTTCGCGGCTATTCCGCAAGGCTCCGACGGAGGACGCCGGCTCCGGTCGGACTTCGTAGGCGCCAACAGAATTGTGGAACTCGGCGGACTTCATCAGTCTCACGTCGTTATCGGAGTGCCGTCGGCAAGTCTGTACGACCCCGGGAGATATGCCGACTCTCTGTTTTCCAACATGATAGGCGGGCCTGGCATGAACTCGCTGCTCAATGTCGAGCTGCGCGAGCGCCGCGGACTTGTCTATAATGTCGAGTCTTCGGCAAACCATCTGTCGTCGACAGGTTTTCTGACAGTGTATTTCGGCTGTGACGCTGAGGATACGCAGCGCTGTATAGATATCTGCGCAGACACCATGCGGCGTCTGTCGTCTATGGATGCCGACGTGCTGCGCCGCAGGCTCGACAGAGCAAAACGTCAGTATCTCGGACAGTTCAGAGTGGCGTCGGAGAACCGCGAGAACCGCATCATGTCGCTTGCGCGCACAATGCTCTATCTCGATACTCTTCCCGGCGACGATGAAGTGACGCAGCGTATTATGAATGTCGAGCCCGACGATATATGTCTCCTCGCCGAACGCCTTTCCAATCCTTCTTCGCTAATTTTCATGCCGGGACAATGACGAGAACTTTTTTCATATTTCTTCTTGCAGCTTTCCTCGCTGTGGGGTGCGGGGGTAAGGGCAACCGCGCTCTTGCAGACTATATAGCGCGGCAGGACCGCCTTTGTCCCATTCCTGCCGACGATTTAATGATTATAAGTAGGGTCGTATACAATGAAGACGAAGCGACTGTCGAGCTATGGTACTCTGTAAATGACTTTGAACATATTGATGTTGCAGAAATGAAACGTGCCAAGCCGCAGCTCCGCAAGGCTATAGCCGACAGACTTATGAGCGAAGATTCGTCCGTGTTCCTGCAGATGATTGCCGACGGGGGTGCTGCGTTGAAGTTCGATTTCAGCGGTCTGTACTCCGGCGGCGCATTCAGCATTACCTTTACTCCGGAACAGATCAGAGAGCTGACGCAACAGACTAAGAGGTAGAATCTTGGTCTTCTGTCCTGTCTTTCGCGCGCTTGACGGCGCGAGTTACGTAGTCGGTGAGATAGACGGTGAAGAGCGGGAACACGACCATGCCGCACACTGGAAGAACCACTGCGACGATCTTGCCTGCCACTGTCATCGGCGCTATGCTGCACCCTACGGTTGTCATATTCATCGCCGACCACCACAGCGCCGTCCAGTAAGTGTCGACGTCGGGGTTGACTCCCGCCTCGCGCTGGTAGAAGATGAGCGAGCAGAAATACCCCACAAGCACCATTATGGACAGGTAGCTTATGAAAAGACTTGTGATTGCGTTTGACGACACATACCCTATGACTATCGCCAGTGCCAGCGCTCCGCGCGCAAGAGGCACGAAGCGGATGAAGTAGAGCGCTTCGCTGCTCAGGTGCATATCGAGCATATTGATGATGTTGAGGTAGGGTATGGAAAGCAGGAGGAACAGCAGCCGGTGACGGAAAAAGCGGCCTTTGTCGTCGCTGAAACCGAGTTCTACAAAGAAATCGAGTATAAACACAATACATACCCAGAACTGAAAGGTCATATAGGAATGGCTTGTAAGAAGGTCGGTGCGGTTGAACGTGTCGATGGAAATCCACACTATAAGAAGCACCGAGAGAGCCAGAACGATTAAATTCATCGTTCTTCTCACGTAGCGTGCGCCTCTGCCGGGCTGCGGTTTAGACTGTGATGGACTCGGAGTTGTCATGCTGTTGATTTTATATCAAAACAATCATGCCTGAAAATGGTTGAGCAAACGGTTTGTATCATTGTTCTTTCAATAGTGAGACAATGTTGTGACAATGCAGTTACAATATGGTTATATGGCAAAAATTGTATATTTTTGCATCAACTAAAAAGGCAATTATCAGTTATAAATAATGACCGCTTCAAAAACGGCGGGTAATAACATCAATTACGACCACATAAATGATTACCAGGAAAGTCATCCAGACATTATATAACAAGTATCGCAAGCTGCCTGCGAGTCCTGATTGCCTTGATATGGTTCTTCTTTTCGACGGCGCGTCGGAACACCATAACATTGCCATCGACATGGACGGTGCCGTAGACACTCTTCAGATCCGGAGCATCGACCCGTCGTCGCCGTTTCACAGCATACCTCTCAATCATATTCATGCGATAGTGCCGTTCGAGGAGTGGATAGCGATTGTTCTTCATTCGTCGATAATTTTTCTCAACCGCAAGTCGTCGAAGGTGAGCGTCCATATACGCACTGAGCCGCCGACGCTGATGGAGCGTCTGCGCTCCCTTTTCAGGAAATAGAAAAAGTCAGTCATCAAGATATATAGTAAGCCGGAATGCCCAGAAGAGCGTTCCGGTTTTTATTATATACTATAAGTCGTGAATCTTAATTTGTGTAAACGATTAGAAATTTAAGATGAATTTATATAAAAGTAAGTTAAAAATCGGGAAGGGTGAAAACAATATATCCTCATTGGTGCTTATATTTGTGGCGTCAATTCCAGCAATAGGTTAGAAATATTGAAATATTATTGGCAAATTGCCGTCTATTCCTTTATTATAATTTCTAAGTGTTATGAAAAAGCTACTTGTTTTAATGCTATTTGCTTTGGTACTTATTGGCGCGAGCGCGCAAAGTACCCGTACAGTGACAGGTACAGTTGTCTTCGCCGGCGACGATGAACCGTTGCCCGGCGCTACTGTCATACCTGCAGACCGTAACACAGGCGTCATCACAGACGTTAACGGTCAGTTCTCAATCAGTCTTCCCTTGTCAGTAAAGAATCTGCGAGTGTCGTACGTAGGTATGGTGACAAAGGAAGTCACTATCGGCGACAAACCGCTGCTCATCAAGCTCAGCAGTGCCGATAACGCTCTCAATGAAGTCGTTGTCACCGCCCTCGGCATGAAGCGCGAGCGCAAAGGTCTCGGCTATGCTGTCCAGGACCTTACCGCAGAAGAACTCAATACCGATGGAACAACATCACTTGCCAGCGCCATGCAGGGTAAGCTTACCGGAGTTGACATCCGGCCTTCGTCGGGTGCCCCCGGCGCTTCGGCGCAGATAGTGATCCGCGGCGCGCGTTCCTTCGACGGCAATAACCAGCCGCTCTATGTGGTCGACGGTATGCCTATAGCCTCAACAGCCGACTATTCCACCGGTCAGGGCACATCCGGTGCCAACATCGCCGACCGTTCCATCGACATCAACCCCGAGGACATTGAGAGTATCAACGTTCTCAAAGGTCAGGCAGCATCGGCGCTCTACGGTATACGTGCTTCCAACGGTGTCATCGTCATCACCACCAAACGCGGGAAGTTCAATTCCAACAAGCCGCTGGTGACTGTTTCGACAAATCTCAGCGCTGAGGTGCTCTCGCGCAAGTTCGAGCATCAGAGCGTATATGCCCAGGGCAACTATGTAGGCGCATACAGCCCGGCAAGCTCGATGAGCTGGGGTCCGAAAATCGCCGATCTGCCCAAGGATGCCACCTATGGCGGCGACGCCAACGGACACCCCGGTATGTACTACAATCCTAAGCGTGAGCTCGCAGGACTCGACGGATGGACTACTCCGCAGATCTACGACAATGTAGGCGATTTCTTCCGCACCGGTTTCACTGAGAACACCAATTTCAGCATCAGCCAGCGCACCGAGCATGCCAACTATTCATTCGGCATCAACAACTCGTATCAGAAAGGTGTCATACCCTCTACTGGCATGAATCGCTGGAGCGCACGCGGTCTTGTCGACTGGGAAATCAACAAATTATGGAAGACGGGATTCTCCGCCAACTACAGTTCTACGAAAATCACCGGTGCTCCAGGCGCCAATTCAGGTATTGTCAACGTCGTTTACTCAGCACCGTCCGAATATGACCTCCGCGGCATTCCCTATCACGTGCCCGGCGACCCGACAGTGCAGACGAGCTTCCGCAGCACAAGCTTCAACAACCCCTACTGGTGGGCTGAGAACAACCAGTACCTCCAGCACACAAACCGCTTCTTCGGCAACGCATACGTGGAGTTCGCTCCCAGCCTCGGCGCCGACAATATGAAACTCTGGTTCCGCGAGCAGGCAGGTCTGGACGTTTATACCTCCAACTACTCGAATATTCAGGAAGTGGGCGCTGCCGGTCAGACGGGCGGCGACATCGAGAACTACGGTGTTTCGCGCAATGTGTTCAACAACCTCTTCACCGCCAACTTCACTGCTGAATGGGGCGAGTTCAACTTCGACGCCATGCTCGGCAACGAAGTCAACCAGGACAATTCGCGTAAATGGGACTACTATGGCTCCAACTTCAACTTCTACGGCATGCCCGTCATCGGCAACGCCACAAGCTTCACAAGCTCGGAATACAACTTGCAGAGCCGCACCGTCGGCTTCTTCGGCAGCCTCGGTCTGAGCTGGAGGAGCATGCTCTTCCTCACCGTCACAGGGCGCAACGACTATGTCTCCACCATGCCGCGCGGCAACCGCTCGTTTTTCTATCCTTCCGTGTCGCTCGGCTGGGTGTTCACCGAACTTGAAGCTCTCAAAGGCAACGATATCCTCACCTTCGGCAAGCTGCGTGCAAGCTACGCGCAGGTGGGTCAGGCAGGGCATTTCTATAACAACTACTGCTACGTCCCTGAATACGGCAGCGGCATGTACCAGTACTACCCCGTGACCTATCCTACCGCAGGAGTGTCGAGCTATGTTCCCTATTACGTGAGCTACGACCCCAATCTCAAGCCGCAGAACACTGAGAATATAGAGACCGGCGTCGATCTCCGTCTGTTCAAGGACCGCCTGCGTCTCGAGTACACTCTCTCTTATCAGAATGTGAGCGATCAGATTTTCACGGTGCCCACCGCCGGCTCGACAGGCGTTCAGTATGAGATGCGCAACGCCGGTAAGATGCGCACATGGTCGCATGAGCTCAGCGCCAGCGTAGCTGTCCTCCAGCACCGTGACTACGACGTCAACCTCGGAGTGAACTTCACCAAGGTCAACAACAAGGTCGTAGAACTTGCAGAAGGCGTGGAATCCATCTTCCTCGGCGGCTTCGTGGAGCCTCAGATACGCGCACAGGCAGGCTGCACCTATCCCAACATCTACGGCACAGCTTTCAAGCGCGCCGACAACGGACAGCTCCTCCTTTCCGACGGTCTGCCCCAGGGCACTGCCGACAGTCAGGACCTCGGTAACTGCTCGCCCGACTTCCTCATGGGCTTCACTCTTTCGGGACGTTACAAAAACCTTAGCCTCAGCACCACATGGAGCTGGCAGAAAGGCGGACGCATGTACCACGGCACAAACATGACAATGAACTACTTCGGCGCAACCAAGGAGTCACTTCCTTACCATGAGGGCACTATGGTTGTCGAAGGTATCGACGAGGCTACAGGGCAGCCCAACACCGTCGAGGTCGACAGGCAGGACTACTGGATGGCATACAACGACATCACCGAAGCCGGCGTCTATGACATGAGCTTCTGGAAGCTGCGCGATATCACCCTCACATACAAACTTCCCAGAATAGCAGGTGTCGACATCGACGTTTTCGCTTTCGGACGCAACATCCTCCTGTGGACTAAGCTTCCCAACTTCGATCCCGAATCGTCGCAGGGCAACACCAATATGGGCGGATACTTCGAACGCTTCTCTATTCCAAACACCTCCTCCTACGGCGGCGGTCTTAAATTCACTTTCTGATTCATCAACTTTATTTTCACACATACGACAATGTTGAAGAAACTATTATATACATCCCTTCTTGCGACAGTTCTCGCTTCGTGCTCCGAGAGCACCATGGATGACATCAACAAAGATGAGGCAAATCCCCCTGTCGGTATCGTAAACGCCAAGTTCCAGATCACCGACGTCATCGTCTCAACGGCTTTTACCACCTATGCCGGACAATATGCCTGGTCGGTCAGCTCCTACACCGAGCAGACCTTCGGAACGGGCAACAACCAGCTGATGAAGACAGAACTTCGCAACCGTACGGAGACTGCCGCCAGCACTTCGTTCAACAACGAATGGAACGGCACATACGCCAACCTGTATAATATCAAGTCGATTCTCGAAAAGTGTGCCGACGGCGGCATCAATGCTGGGCAGGCAGACATCGAGGGTATGGCTCATGTCCTGTGGGTGCTCAACTTCGGAGCCCTTACCGACCTGCACGGCGACATCCCCTACAGTGAGGCTCTCGGCGTTGTAAAAACGCCGAAGCTCGACAAGCAGGCAGATATCTACGCCGACCTTGCAAAACACACCGACAAAGCCATCGACCTTCTCAAAGTTGCTGTCGAAGCAGGAGAGAACAATACCGGCGCTCAGGATCTTCTTTTCGGAGGTGACGCCTCGAAGTGGCTCGGACTGGCATATGCAGTCAAGGCGCGTCTGAACCTCAACCTCGGTTTCCGCGATGCTTCGGCATACGCTGCTGCCAAGAGTGCAGCCGAAGAAGCTGTAGCAGCCGGTTTTGAAGGCGCCGAGCTCGGTATTTTCAACGGTGTCGACTGTGACAACTCATGGACAGCATACCAGTGGAGTCGCTATTACACCGGAGCCAACGGAACCACAGCCGATCTCTTCGCCGAGCGCAACGACCCGCGCCTCGACGTCTATGCCTGGGATGCCTTCGAGACAGGAGTGACGAGCGCTCCCGCCGGAGATGCAACCCTCGCGAAAGAGACAGAAAAAGTAGGATTCCCCGCATGGCTCGACAACGGCGCTGCTACAATCCACCTTTTCAGCAAGAGCGAACTCTATTTCATACTCGCCGAGACCAAAGCCCGCGCGGGTGAGGATGCTTCCTCCGATCTCGCTACAGCTGTCGCTGCATCCTTCGACGATTATGCCGCCGCTACAGGAGCAGCATTCGACGGTGTCGACGACTATATCGCCTCGCTTGCCGGTGCCGACCTCAAGGAAATCATGGTGCAGAAATATCTCGCAGGCGCACGCGACGAGATTCTGCAGACCTACAACGACATACGCCGCTTCAAGGCAGAGGGCAAGGATTATGTCACCCTCAAAAACCCCAACAACACTCAGGGCGGCAAGAACCAGTGGCCCCTGCGTCTGCCCTACGGCAACAGCGATGTTGTCTCCAACCCGAACGTCGCTGCGGCTTTCGGCAGCGGCAACGATGCCGGCAACTATCTGTTCACGGAAAATGTATGGCTCTTCGGCGGTGAACGCTGACGAAGTTAGACATAATTTGTATTGATGAAGAAGAGGACCGTGCGACGTGTGTCGCGCGGTCCTCATTGTCTGTGTGTGATTGTCAGAATTCTCCGGCTTCTCCGGCTCCGAAGAGTGCGAAGTCGTAGACGACGGGGTCGTCGGGCCGCAGGCGGCGCAGAGCGGCGGTAAGCTCTTCTACAGCGCGACGGTCGTTAGCCTTGCGCTGAAGCAGTCCGAGTGCCCTTGCCGTGCGTGCTGAATGCACGTCTAACGGAATATAGAGCTGCGCCGGCGACAGTGCGCTCCATACGCCTAAGTCGACGATACCGTCGTTGCGCACGAGCCAGCGGAGCATCATGTTGAAGCGTTTCAGCGCCGAGCCTGCTGCATCTGCCGGCAGGCAGCGCGACGGACCGTCGAGCGGACGGCTGCACTGCCTGTTCTCGTCGTCGAACACGGCGTTCATCGCTTCGGCAATCTTCCATGCCGGCGCTTCGTCGGCCGGAGCGCCTATGGCGGTGGCGAAGCCTTCGAGGCTGCCGTAGCGGCGATAGATGCAGCGGAGTCCGCGGAGCATATAGCGCAGATGCCGTCCGAAGAAGGTACGGTGTATGTTGTCTTCGCCGATGGCGTCGATGTCGCCTTCCGTGACAAAGCGGTAGGGCTCGTGGTTCATCAGCGCGTCGAGGCGTTCGGCGTTGCGCAGAATCATCGGACGCCGGCCCCATGAGATGACTGAGGTGACGAAGGCGGAAATCTCGATGTCGCGCAGGTCGGAGTAGCGGCGCGGAAAGCTGATGGGGTCGTCGGTGAAAAAGCCCGGGGTGTTATATCTTTCGGCAAGGATGTCGAGTCGCTCGCGTAGGTTCTCCATGTCAGATGCGGTCGAGAACTACTTTTATGAGGTCGGCGATGCCGGATTTGTAGTTGGGATTCGCCTTGTTGTTGAAGCGGTTGGCGATGATGGAGCATACTGTCATGCAGCGGTGTCCCATCAGCTTGCCCATGCCGGCGAGCGGAGCGCTCTCCATTTCGTAGTTGGTGATGACTCGTCCGTTGTACTCGAATTCCTCTAATTTGCGGTTAAGGTCGGGATTGGCGAGCGGCAGGCGCACTTCGCGTCCTTGCGGTCCGTAGAATCCTACTGCCGAGATAGTGACGCCGCGCACCATGTCGTCGCCGCCTATGCGGGCTACGAGTCCCTGATCGGCTGCCACGACGTAGGGCTTTGCCCAGAGGGGATTCCAGTCGGTGTGCTCTATGAGTGCTTTCTCGAAGTAGAGGTCGGCTACGTCGTTGCGCCCGGCGTAGTAGTTGAGCACGCCGTCGAAGCCTATGGAGCGTTCGGCGATGACAGGAGTGCCTATGGTGATCTCAGGGCGCAGTGAGCCTGATGTGCCGATGCGCACCATATTGAGGCTACGCAGCGTGCTGCGCACCTCGCGTGTCTCGAAGTCGACATTGGCGAGAGCGTCGAGCTCGGTGACGACAATGTCGATATTGTCGGGACCTATGCCGTGGCTGATACACATGACGGGCTTGCCGTTATATGTGCCGCCGACGGTGTGGAACTCGCGTGAGCTCACTTCGAAGGTCTTCCTTTCGAAGAAGCCGGCGACTAAGTCGACACGACCGGGATCGCCTACCAGTATGATGTTGTCGGTGAGTTGTTCGGGACGCAGATGGATGTGGAATACACTGCCGTCGGGATTGATGATAAGCTCGGAAGCGGGAATGATTCTTTCTGCCATGATATGTTGTCAGTTATGTGATGTATATAATATATAACGTAGAACCGGCGGTATCCGGTTCTCAGACGTCGGGATTTATTAAGCAGTATCTGCCGCCGGGCAGGGAGCAGACGATGTTGTCCATCTCCATTTCGAAAAGCATGGAGCTCAGGCGGGCGTAGGGCATTGAGAGACCTGCACAGAGGTCGTTGACGGTGGAGTCGGGTTTCGCTTTGAGGAAGTCGCACACCTGCGTCTGTTCCGGCGAGAGCAGTGGCAGAGTGCCCTGCTTTTCCTCTACGGGGCGTGCTGCCCAGCCCATAAGGTCGATGACATCCTGCGCGCTGCGGACGACAGATGCTTCATTGCGGGCTATGAGCTCGTTGCATCCCCGGCTGTATGTGTCGGTGACGCGTCCGGGAAGAGCCATGACCTCCCGGTTGTAGGCTCCGGCCATGCGCGCAGTAGTCATTGCTCCGCCTTTGATGTCCGATTCGACGACTATCGTCACGTCGGCGAGAGCCGCCACTATCCTGTTGCGCGACAGAAAGTTGCCGCGGTGAATGACAGCCTGCGACGTATATTCCGTCATCAGGAATCCGCCCTCGCGGATCATGCGCTGGGCGTCGTCGCGGTGCTCGGCGGGGTAGAGGGTGTTGAGTCCGTGGGCGACGACTGCGCCTGTTGCCACGCCGGCGCCGAGGGCGGCGCGGTGTGCGGCGATGTCGATGCCGTAGGCAAGACCGCTGACGATGGCGAGGCTGTCGAGCGCTTCGCCGAGCTCGACGACAAGCCGGCGCGTGAATTCGGCGCCGTAGGCTGTGCAGTGGCGCGTGCCGACGATGGCGACGGTATGTGCCACCTGCCGCCCCGCCGTGCCGAGGCTGTAGAGCATGGCGGGAGCGTCGTCGCAGTCGTTCAGCCGGGTAGGGTAGGAGTCATCATCAGTGAAGTAGTGCGTGCCGATATTGTTGTTGAGCACGAAGTTTGCCTCGCGGCGCGCGCGTTCGAGTGCGTCGTGGCGGCGGTTGTCGTCGAAGTACGACGAGCGCAGACCGCTCACGGCGGAGAGCAGCGACGCTTCTTTTCTGAAAAAACTCTCCTCGTCGATGCCTAAGGCGCGGAAATGGCGCGCTGTCCCCAGATTTATGTTGTTATATCCGGAGAAGGCGATGCGGAGGACGAGTTTCTCGAAAGAATCCATCAGTCAAGGTATTTTTCGAATGCTTTGGCGAGGCGGTCGCCGCGGGAGATGCGCCCGTTCTCGAATGACACTATGTCGACTGTCGCGCGCACCACAGGCTCGCCGGCAGGAGTGAAGATGTCCTGCGTGAAAACGAACACCGGACCGCGGCGGTGAAGGCGCAGTTTGCTCACCATAGTGTCGCCGAGTCCGAGCGAACGGATATACCGTATGTCGATATGTGTGGCGACGGGGTCGAGACCTTCGGCATGCATCTGCCGGAAGGATATGCCAGCCTGATCGCAGAATTCATGGCGGGTGTGTTCGAGGTAGTGGAGATAGACGGCATTGTTGACAATGCCCTCGGCGTCCACCTCGTAGTCGCGTACTTTTATCGTCAGTTCAAAAATATAGTCTTTATCCTGTCCCATACGGCAAAGTTAAGCATAAAACACAAAAACCGAAAATATTTTGTAAATTTGCATTTAATTCAAATAACCGCATAATATCATGAATAAATCTATTTTGCTCGGGCTGGCATTGCTGACGGGTTTGACCGCGGCGGCACAGTCGTTCACGGAATGGCAAGATCCGGAAATAAATCAGATCAACCGCGCTCCTATGCGTTCGGCATCGTTCGCATGGCAGAAGGGAGAACGCAACGGCAGCGTTCTCGATCGGCAGACGTCGAAAAACTATGTCAGCCTCAACGGCAAATGGAAGTTCAACTGGGTGAACGATGCTTCGGCGCGTCCCGTCGATTTCTGGAAGAAGGATTTCAACGACCGCGGCTGGGCTGAGATGCCCGTTCCCGGCATCTGGGAGCTAAACGGCTACGGCGATCCGCAGTATGTCAACATCGGCTATTGCTGGCGCAATTCCTATGTCAACAATCCGCCAATAGTGCCGACGGAGGAAAACCACGTCGGCAGCTACAGACGCGAGATTTTCGTGCCCGCCGACTGGAAGGGCAAGGACATATTCGCACATTTCGGTTCGGTGACGTCGAATATCTATCTGTGGATCAACGGTCGCTTTGTCGGATATAGCGAGGACAGCAAGCTTGCCGCAGAATTCGACATCACACCATACGTCGTGCCGGGCAAGAAGAATCTTTTCGCTTTCCAGGTGTTCCGCTGGTGTGACGGGACATATCTCGAAGATCAGGATTTCTTCCGTCTCAGCGGCGTGGCACGCGACAGCTATCTCTACGCGCGTTCGAAGAAACGCATTGCCGACATACGGGTGACTCCCGACCTTGTGAATGATTATAAGGACGGACGCCTTGACGTCGACCTCGAACTCAAAGGCAGCGGAAAGGTGAGTATCGAGCTCCTCGACGCCGACGGCAAGAAGGTAGCGGAAGCTACGGCGACAAAGTCGGGACGCGTCAGCATCGACATCGACAATCCGCGTAAGTGGAGCGCAGAGGCGCCGTATCTCTACCGACTCATCGCCACGATGGAAGGCACCGACGAAGTGGTGCCCGTGAGTGTCGGTTTCCGCAAGATTGAGCTTGTAGCCGGTCAGGTGCTTGTCAACGGTCAGCCGGTGCTTTTCAAAGGCGCCAACCGCCACGAGCTTGATCCCGACGGCGGATATGTAGTCTCGCCGGAGCGTATGCTTCAGGATGCTGCCCTGATGAAGAAGCTGAACATCAATGCGGTGCGCACATGCCACTATCCCGACGACGAATACTGGTATGAGCTCTGCGACAGGTATGGTCTCTATATGGTCGCCGAGGCGAATATCGAGAGTCACGGCATGGGATATGACGAAACGACACTCGCGAAAGTGCCCGGCTATGCCAAGGCACACATGGAGCGCAACGAGCGCAACGTACGCCGCAACTTCAACCATCCCGCCATCATTTTCTGGTCGCTCGGCAATGAAGCCGGCAACGGTCCTAACTTCTACGAAGCTTATGCCTGGGTGAAGAACACCGACCCGAGCCGCCCCGTGCAGTATGAGCGCGCGCAGATGGAAGACAACACCGACATTTTCTGCCCGATGTACTATACTTACGGCGATATGGAGAAATATGCCGTGAACCCGCCTGTCGACAAGCCTCTTATCCAGTGCGAGTATGCTCATGCGATGGGTAACTCCGTAGGCGGTTTCAAGGAGTACTGGGATCTTATCCGCAAATATCCTCGCCTGCAGGGCGGCTTCATCTGGGACTTTGTGGACCAGAGTCTGCGTTGGAAAGGCAAGGACGGAGTAGAAATCTATGCCTACGGCGGCGATTTCAATCCCTACGACGCTTCTGACGTCAACTTCTGCGACAACGGTCTCATAAGCCCCGACCGAATGCCTAACCCTCATGCCTATGAGGCTGCGCATTTCTATCAGAATATATGGACCAGTCTTGTTCAGGTGAAGCATAACACTGCTACCCTCAAGGTGTTCAACGAGAATTTCTTCAAAGACCTTTCGGATGTGTGCCTGTCGTGGACGCTATTGTGCGACGGTGAGGCAGTGGAATCAGGCGATATCTGCAAGCTTGCCGCAGCGCCTCAGCAGTCGGGGAGTGTGATTATCCCCTTGGGAAGACTCGACGAGGGCTGTGAGTATATGCTCAATGTAGACTACAGGCTCAAGCATGCCGACGGTCTTCTGCCGGCGGGACATGTCGTTGCAAGCGAGCAGATAGCGCTCACAGAGCCTGTCGTGCCCGACATGAAGCTTGCCAATGCCGCGGCTGACGTCAACACCACCGCCGATGAGCCTGAGATTATCGAAAACCAGAAGAACTGCCTTATTGTCAAGGGCGGGGATTTCAGCATAGAGTTCAGCCGTGCCACGGGCTTCATGTACAGCTATGTCGCCGACGGCAAGCAGTTCATCAACGCCGGCGGAGAGTTGCGTCCTAACTTCTGGCGCGCTCCGACGGATAATGATATGGGCGCAAATCTGCAGAACAGATTTGCCGCATGGAAGAATCCGCAGATGAACCTCAAGTCACTCGGCGCCGCCCGCAAAGACGGTATGGCGTTCGTCACCGCCGAATACGACATGCCGGGCGTAGAAGCATCGCTGACGATGGAATACCTTATCAACAACGAAGGCGCCGTCCGCGTGACCGAAGACATGAAAGCCGAAGGCAAGGAGGATGCCTTTATGTTCCGCTACGGTATGAGGATGCCTATGCCTGCCGGATATGACGAGATAGAGTACTACGGACGCGGTCCTGGCGAAAACTACTCCGACCGCAATCACTGCACTCCCGTCGGGCTGTGGCGGCAGACTGTCAGCGAGCAGTTCTATCCCTATATCCGCCCTCAGGAAACCGGCACGAAGACCGATGTGCGCTGGTGGCGCCAGACCGACAGCGCCGGCGACGGACTTGAGTTTGTTGCCGAAGCGCCTTTCTCCGCCTCCGCGCTCGGCTATACCATCGAAAGCCTCGACGAAGGTCCCGTGAAGGTGCAACGCCATTCGCCCGAGGTGCCCGAAGCCGGCTTTACAGACCTCGTCATCGACAAAGTGCAGCAGGGTGTCGGATGCGTCGACTCATGGGGCGCGTGGCCTCTGCCGCAGTATCTGGTGCCGGTTCAGGACCGTTCGTTCACATTCATCATGCGTCCTGTCAGACATGCTTTTTGCCGATAATCCGCGGATAATTCTTACCTTTGTAAGAAAATTGAACATTAAATGAAAAATCTTATTACACGCGCTCTCAGCGGAGTCGTATATGTTGCCCTGATAGTCGCGGCTGTGCTTGCCGGAGGGTGGTGGTTCACATCGCTCCTTCTCGTGCTCGCCGTTCTTGCCGTTCTTGAGTTCAGAAAAATCACTACGGGATCACAGACAGGAACAAAGCAATGGATAGCGGCACTCGATGTCGCCGCCGCTATGGCGATTGTAGGCATGGCGAGTCCTATGGCAAATGCAGCCTATATCTTGTTGGGAATATTCATTCCATTCTACACGCTGATAAGATTTACTGCAGCGCTTTACGACAGGACGCCGACAGCCTACGCCGACTGTGCGTGGTCGGTGATGTCGCTGATGTATATTGCCCTTCCGCTGTCGATGCTGCAGCTTGTAGGCAGCAAAGGAATGGTTCTGACGATGTTTATAATGATATGGCTCAACGATACGGGTGCATATTGCGTTGGCTCGCTCATCGGCAGACACAAGATGTTTTCGCGCCTGTCGCCTAAGAAATCGTGGGAGGGCTGGGCTGGCGGTTTCGTCTTCTGCCTCGCTGCCGGCGTCGCGGCATACTATCTTGTTCCGGAAGGCATGGGTCTTGCCGAATGGATAGTCTACGGCGCTCTTGTGTGCGTTCTCTCGACGTGGGGCGACCTCTTTGAGTCGCTTCTCAAACGCAGCCATTCCATCAAGGATTCCGGCAACCTCATTCCCGGGCACGGCGGTATTCTCGACCGCATCGACTCGCTCCTCTTTGTCGCCATGGGAACTGTTGTGTTTGTCATATTCTTTACCTGAATTTTATCACAACGCTAATACCGAGAACAATGAAAAAACGTAAATTTTTAGGCGTCATGGCTGGCGCTGTTGCCGCCATGATGGTTATGTGTCCGGACAGTGCCCTGGCAAAAGAAAAGAAAATAGGCATCCAGTTGTATTCCGTTATGGATGCCATGCAGAAGAACCCGACAGAGTCGGTGAAATGGCTTACAGGCATCGGGTATAACGTTTTTGAGCTTGTCCAGTGGGGCGGCGACCCGAATGTGTTCGGTATGCCTGCCGCCGACTTCAAGGCGCTCTGCAACGAGTCCGGCGCCGACATCGTGTCAACCCATTCGAGCATTCAGGAAGAGCCCGGCAACGAAGCAGAGGTTATGAAGCGCTGGCGCAGCCTTTTTGAGATTCAGCGTGCCTGCGGAGGCCGCTATTTCGTCATTCCGAGCTATCGGGTAGACTATAACGTTGCCGATGTGCAGCGCATGTGCGACTACTTCAACCGCGTCGGACGCATAGCCAAGGAATATGGTCTCAAACTCGGCTATCACAACCATGCCGCCGAGTTCGCCAAACTCAACGACAGCGACGAGCTCATGTGGGACTATCTTGCCGCGCACACCGACCCGGACCTCGTATGCTTCGAGCTCGACGTGTACTGGTGCACCAAGGGCGGACAGTCGCCGGTGGAATACCTCAGGAAATATCCCAAGCGCATTCCTATCCTGCACATCAAGGATGATTTTGTTATCGGCGAAAGCGGCACCATCGATTTCGAAGGGATTTTCAAGCAGTTCCGCAAGAACGGGATGTCCGATTATCTTGTCGAGATAGAGACACCTCGTTGGCTGCGCGAGAAAACGAATGCCGACGGAAGCAAGTATACCGCCGACCAGATTAACGACGCTCTTTTCGACGCCGCCACAAAGAGCTACAATTATCTTTCCAAAGCCAAATTTGTCAAATAAGCACTTTGTACTTGCCGCCTCATACGGCATACGACATACGAAAAAAATCCTCCGGTTCAATCGAGCCGGAGGATTTTTTGTGATGATGGAACGGGATTATCAGTCGAATGTGGCTTCGCCCCAGAAGTTGAACTCGGCTATGGAGTTGCGGGTCTGGCGTGTGTTGTAGACAGAGGTTACAACGAATTTCACGTAGCGGGCACGTACTGTTTCGATATCCACTTCAGTGACGGCGGATGTTTTGAATGCAACCTTTCCTTCTACTTTGTTTGTCCAGTTTTCTCCGTCGGTGCTGAATTCATAATAGAATTCTTTGGTGTTGGAGTTGGTGGCGTTTGTGCCGACAGGGTTCTCAAAACCTACTTTGCTGAGGTAGCAGTCCTTGCCGAGGTCGACGACGAACTCGTAGGGCAGCTCGGGTTTGTTGGACCATGTGGAGCGCCATGATGTCTGAGTTGTTCCGTCGAGGAGGTACTCAGGCTTGTAGTCGCCCTTAGCCAGGCTCTGATCGGGGTCGTCCTGAATAGTGTTGCTGCACGATACTATCGACATGCCGGTCTTGCTCAGTTCGGAAGCGATGACAGAAACGGTATAGAGGACGTACGATTTGTTTTCGTCGACTGTGGCGGCAGACGTCTTGCTGATACGAATCGGAAGCATGTACTCGCCGAATTTCGAAGCGGCATGTTCGGGGATGAGGGCTTCGCGCTTGAAGGTGAAGTTGAACAGACAGTTGTCGAGATACTTCTTTATCTTCCAGTTGTCAAGACTGAGGTCGTAAGCTTCGGGAGGAAGAAGCTTGAAGTTGGTATCGTTGTTGTCGTTGTACTCTTCGATGAGGCTTTCGTCGATAGAGAGGGTGAGGTCGATGTCTTCCTTGGCGATGAAGTTGCTGACGATGTTCATGTACACGACTTCTTCGAGCGCCGAGCGGCGTGTGGGCATGACGCCTGTGACGCGTCCCGACCGTTCAAGTGAAATCAGGGGAGTCTCTATCTGCGGCACGATGATGGTGGTGAGCCTGTCCTCATCGATGTTGAGTTCGGGGTCGCCTTTGACAGTCAGTCGCAGCGGCAGAGCGATAGGAGTTTTGTCTTCGGTCGCTTTTTCAAGCGCCTCGGAGAGCTTGTCGCGGTTCCATGTAATTACGAAGGGTTCTTTGTAAGAATCGGGCGTGAGGCTCAGCGAGCTGACGGTGACGCTATAGCAGTCGGTGGGAATTGCGGTGTATTTCGTGCCGTTTTCCTCGTTGTAGCTTGTGAGGACGTTGTCGTCGACGCTGATTGAAACCTCGGCGCTGTTGAAGCCCTTGCCGCTTTTGAGGACGTATACGTCGTAGGGATCGTCGAGACCGGCGAATACTTCGGCATTCACCAGACCGGGTGTGAGAAGACCTACGGTGTCGTTCACCATGAAGTTGTCGATGTCGCTCTCGCAGGAGCTGAGCATCGCAACGGAGGCGGCGCAGAGAACTGTATATAATGTTTTCTTCATATTTCTAAAAATTTTAAGGATATATTACCAGCCGTAGTTCTGTGTGATGTTCTTCATCTCGCTGAGCTGTGCCTGATAGATGGGGAAGAAGTAGTTCTTCTCCTCGAATTTGGGGTTGGAACCCTGCCAGATGTTTGTGACGCGTTCCCATGACTGATCGTAGTTGGTAGCGTTGAGGTTGAGCGACCAGTTGGGGGTGTTGAACTCGTCGACAGCTGTCATCCAGCGGCGGCAGTCGTAGTAGCGGTGGTTTTCGAATGCAAGTTCGACCTGACGTTCCTTGCGGATGAAGTAGCGGAGCTGCTCTTTGTCGGTGTCGAAGTTGATTTCGGGATAGGCTTCCTGAAGAGTGTTCAGACCGGCGCGTTCGCGGACGAGGTTGACATACTTGAGGGCTTCGTTTACGTCGCGGTTAGGCTTCTCGTTGCATGCCTCGGCGTAGTTGAGGTATACTTCTGCAAGACGGAAGTAGAAATAGAAGTAGTTGCCGTACTCACCTTTGTGGTAGTTGTTGCCGGCATCGAGCCAGCGGCGCCAGTTGAATCCGCAGCGGTCGGAAGTTTCTGATGTGAGACCGCAGCTGCCGCCGGTGTAGTAGGTGACGATGACGCTCTTGCCTGCAGCTGTGTACTCGTTGATCCAGTGGAAGCCGTTGGCGAAGACGGATGCATAGTAGCGTGCGTCGCGGCCTACGCATGAGTTGTGAGCCTTGACGGCACCGTATTTTTCGCCTTCGATGGGGTGAACCCATGCGTTAGTGAAACCTTCGTACTGGTATTCGGACTTTTCGTCGACGATGGGCTTGTTGAAGTCGCCGCCTTCATAGCCTTTGACGGGATAGCGTCCCGTAACAGCCATAGGATAGGAGTCCACGAGCTTGAGCGAAGGACAGTAACCGCCGACAGCGCCCTGAGTAAGAGTGTGCGGTATCATACGCTGCTTGTTGAAGGCAGGGATATTGTAGTAAGTGTTTGAGTAGCGCGGCCAGTAGCCCCAGATGATCTCGCTGTTCCAGGGTTCGAACTGAACGCCCTGGTACGATTTGATTGCGCGGAGGAAGGGATCGCTTTCGCTGTTGTCCACATAGAGGCTGTAAAGCCCGAGGTCGATGACGTCCTTGGCAGCCTTTGCGGCCTTTTCCCATTTCTGCGGGTCGGGCTCCTGGGGGAAGAGGTATTTGCCGTCCTTGTTCATGAGTTTACCCTTGTAGAGGTCGCAGCCGTTGAAGAGCGGGCTTGCGGCGTAGAGGAGTATGCGGGCTTTGGCAGCCATGGCGGCTCCTTTGGTGACGCGCGATGCGCTGGCGTTCAAGTCCTCGGGAACAAGCGGAAGGTCTTCGCATGCCTTGTCGATTTCGGAAATGATGAAGTCGATGTTTTCGTCCACGGTGTTGCGGTCGATGTCTTCAGGCTTGATGGTCTGCTCTGCGCGGCGGTCGCCCCAGATGAACACCGGACCGAAGCGGCGGAAGAGCTGGAAGTAGTCGTATGCGCGGATGAAGCGTGCTTCGGCAAGAGCCTGCACTTTTTCGCTCTGCGGCATGTCCGGGCAGGACATTACGTTCTCCATGAAGATCGAAGCCTGCTCTATGCCTTTGTAGAGGTAGTTCCAGTTGTTGAACCATGCGTATGTAGGACCGAAGTCGCCAGTACGTATGTTGAGGTAGGTAACCCACTGTGTCCAGCCGAAGTTGGCTTCGTCGCTGATGGAAGTCGCGAAGCCGTCGCCGCCGAAGTTGACGTCCGAACCGCCGTTGGCTCCGAGGTACTCGGCCTCTTTAGGCATGTAGGAGTACACTGCCGACAGGTAGTTGAGAGTGGTGTTGCGTTTGTTGAATACCTCCTGTATAGTCATCTGGTCGTTGAGCTGTACGTCGAGGTAGTCGTTGCAGGACGTAAGGGACATTCCTGCGCCAATTAACGCGATACCGATATATTTGAGTCTTTTCATGTGAAGTCCTTGATTAGAAGTTAACGTTAAGACCGACGGAACCGGTACGCATCTGCGGATACCTCATACCGTTGGAAGTTTCGATTTCGGGGTCCCAGAGTTTGAATTTGCTCCAGGTGAGGAGGTTGACGCCCTGAAGGTAGAGACGTACGTTTGAGATACCGGCCTTTGCGAACCATTTCTTCGGGAATGTGTAGCCCACTTCGGCGTTCTTGAGACGGAGGAAGGAGCAGTCGCGCTGCCAGTAGGTCGACGCTTCCTGGTTGTTCGATATCTTGTTGATGGCAAGACGCGGGTATGTTGCGTTGGGGTCGGGATTGTCGAGTGTCCAGCGCTGGTCGGCTACTTCTGAGTAGAGCTGACCTTTGTCCCATACGTTTTCGGAGGCGCCGTAGAAGGAAGCACCGCTGAGCATACGGGTGATGTGGCCTGTGCCCTGGAAGAATACCGATATGTCGATGCCTTTCCAGCTGGCGCTGGCGCCGAAGCCGTAGCTTATCTCAGGGATGTATGTGTAGCCGATGGCTATGCGGTCGTATGCGTCGATGATGTTGTCGCCGTTGATGTCCTTATATTTGATATCGCCGGGGCGCACCATGCCGAATGTCTGTTTGGGGCTGTTGGCGATGTCTTCCTCTGATTCGAAGAGTCCGAGGGCTACGAGACCACGCTGCTGGAGGTATTCGAAGCCGGCGTCGCTCTGGTAGGGCCATACGGGAGTGGGCTTGTCGTCGTATTCCTTGCGGTTGCGGTTGTAGGTGAAGGTACCGCGGAGGCTGACGAAGAAATCGCCGAACTGGCGGTTGCCTTCGAGGCTCAGGTCGACACCCTGGTTGCGCATCTTGCCGAGGTTGACATACTGTGCGACGTTGTTGCCGACGACGGAGGGAACGGACTGCTGGAGGATGAAGATGCCCGAACGTTTCTCATAGAAGTAGTCGGCGTTGAGCTGGAGGGCATTGTTGAAGAATGCGAGCTCTATACCGATGTTTTTCTTGATGGCTTTTTCCCAGCTTACGTTAGCGTTGCCGGGGTCGCCGGTGGCGATACCGTTGTTGACGTTGAGGGTATTCGGGTTCTTGCCGAAATAGAAGCCGTACTGCCCCTGGAGCATTGTGGAGTTGAAGGCGAAACGACGGTTACCGCCGATCTGGTCGTTACCGATTTCGCCGTACGATGCCTTTATTTTGAGGAGGTTCCACTTCGGTGTGAGTTTTTCCCAGAATTTTTCGTTGCTGATGATGTAACCGACGGCGAACGACGGGAAGAAACCGAAGCGTTTGTTCGGCGCGAAGTTCTCGGAGCCGTTGTAGCCGAAGTTGAACTCGGCGAAGTAGCGGCTGTCGAAGGAGTATGTCGCACGACCGGCTATACCGATGTTCTTATTGGAGAATGCGGAGATGTAGTCGCCGGGGAAGTTGTTGGTGTAGCTGCGCATGTTGAAGTTGATCATTGCGCTTACGGCGTGCTTGTTGGCGAAGGTGCGGTCGTAGGTAGCGGCTGCCTCGAAGTTCCAGTTGCGGTTACCCCAGTTGGAGCGTGCGAGGGTCATGTAGTCGTTACCGGCAGCTTTCTGATGCAGGATGAGGTTGCCTTCCTCGTCGCGTCCGCCGTCCATGTTTGGCATCACGTAGAAGCTCTCGGGAGTGAGGCGACGGTCGACGGTAGAACCGTTCTGTGCGTCCCAGGAGAATTTCACGTTAGCCTTGAGTCCGGGGGTGATGATGTCGGAGAAGTCCTGTGTGAGTGTTGCGAGCGACTGCGATGTGTTGGAGAAGTCCTGGCAGTAGCCGCACTGGTTGAGGAGGTAGTACGGGTTGTAGCCTCCGTAAGGAACGGCAGCGGAGCCGTCGGAGAAGATTGTAGGCGTCGATACAGGAGTTGTGAGGATGGTCCATGTATAGATGTCGTTGAGTGCGCCGCCGGGACGGTTCTTGGTGGCGTAGAGGTTGGCGATGGACAGACCTAATTCAGTCGTGCGGGTGATGTTGATGTCGACGTTGGCACGGAAGTTGAATTTGGTGTAGCGCATCTGTGCGTCGTAGCGGTCGTTGTCGGCGATGTTGAAGATTGAGCTCTCGGTGTAGAACGAGCCGCCCACATAGTAGCGCACGGAGGGCGTACCGCCGGTGACGCTCAGGTTGACGCGTGTTGTGCTGGCGTGGTCCTTGAAGATGGTCTTCATCCAGTCGACGTTAGGATAAAGGTCGGGGTCGGAACCGTTGAGATACTTCTGGACAGTCTCGGGCTGCACGGCGAGGGCGCCGCTGGCGTCGAGGTTGATGTCGTTGTAGTATTTGAGCCACTGCTCAGCGCTGGCGAGTTCAGGCATCTTCACGGGGTTGGTGAAGCCGTATTCTACCTTAGCCGATACTTTGGGCTTGGACTCGGTGCCTCGTTTTGTGGTGATGAGGACGATACCGTTAGCACCGCGCACACCGTAGAGCGCTGTTGCTGTAGCGTCCTTGAGGATGGAGAATGACTGGATGTCTTCGGGGTCGACAAGGTCCATCGAACGCTCGACACCGTCGACGAGGATAAGAGGACGGTTGTTTGCGCCGAACGACGAAATACCGCGGATCCAGAAGTCGGCACCTGCACCGGGTTCGGCGTTGCGCTGCATGACGACAGCACCTGCGATCTTACCGGCGATGGCTGACGAAAGGTTTGCGACGGGCACCTTGAGCGATGCGGCGTCGATGGTGGAGATAGCACCTACGATGCTCTCTTTCTTCTGCTTACCGTAGGCAACTACGGTTACCTCACCCAGCTCCTCACTCTGCGGGCGAAGTTCAACGTTGATTTCGGGCTGGTCGGCTTTGATGGTCTGCGTAGTCATGCCGATGAAGCTGACTTCGAGTTCGCTACCGAACGGTACTTCGATGGAGTACATACCGTCGACGTCGGTCATGACGCCTTTAGTACCGTTTTTGACTTTTACCAAAGCTCCGGGCACGCCTTCGTGCGTGTCGTCGGTGATTTTACCGCTGACTTTGACAGTCTGCTTCTGAACCTTATTTGTGCTTTGTGGCTCCGGGCTACCGGCTGCATGCATGGTGACAGCAGGCGAGATGCACAGGATGGCTGCCAAGCTACAAATGTTGAGGTAATGTTGTGGTTTGTGCATGTGCTAATTAATTGGTATTGTTGGTTTAGCTGGTTCTGATTGTTTAAGGTAAGGATGATTTGATTCTGATGTTTGGATTCTATTAAAAAATTTTATAAAAGAGTTGTTATTTTGTATTGTGACGTGCAAAGTAAAACAAATTTTCTCTAATTTCAAAATAAATTAAGAATAAATTAATATTAAATTATTAACTTGCTAAAATTATTTCTAAGA
>USMC01000040.1 GCA_900555715.1 uncultured Porphyromonadaceae bacterium
GCCGCTTTCGCCGCAAAAATACCGGCGTGTGCTCGTTGTCGGAGAGAATGCTGTCAAGCGGCTCAACGAAGGCGGAGGATCGTCGGAACTCAAGGCAAAGGATATGTTCTCGCCGCTTGACGCCCTCGGCAGGATATACGATGAAGTGATGTTCGCACCCGGCTATAAATCCGGTAAGTTCGCATACAACTATGAGGAACAGATTGATGAAGCTATTCAGTCACAGCTGCGCGACGAGGCTATAAGAATGGCAAAAGATGCCGATGCCGTGATTTATATAGGCGGACTCAACAAAAACGCCTTTCAGGACTGCGAATCGTCCGACCGCTATAGTTATGGTCTACCGTTCGGTCAGGACGAGCTCATTGCCGGACTTCTGGCGGCTAACCCCTGCACCGTTATAGCCAATATCTCCGGCAATGCCTTTGCAATGCCGTGGATAGCCTCTGCCAGAGCGGTGCTTCAGAGCTGGTACTTGGGGACAATGACAGGTCCGGCGATGGCAGATGTGATTTCAGGCGCAGTGAACCCGAGCGGAAAGCTGCCGTTCTCTATTCCTGTGCGGCTCGGCGATTGCGGGGCGCACAGCTTCGGAGAAGAAGCATATCCGGGTATCGAGGCAGACGTCGTCGAGGGAAATGCCGCCGCAGACCTTGCCGGAGCCGACGTCAACGTAGGTCGCGACCCGCAGGTAACATATACCGACGACATCTTCGTTGGCTACAGATGGCACGACAGCAAAGGCGTGCCGGCACTCTTTGCCTTCGGACATGGCTTGAGCTATACTTCATTCAGATACGGGCAGCCCGTTCTTTCTGCCGACAGTCTCTGCGCAGCCGGAGAACTCGCAGTGACAGTAGACGTGACAAACACCGGCACTGTCGCCGGAAAAGAGACTGTGCAGCTCTATGTAGCCGAGAAAAATCCGGCTGTCCTCCGTCCTGCCAAGGAGCTAAAGGGTTTCCGGAAAGTTTCTCTTAATCCGGGCGAAACCACAGCAGTGACTTTCCGCATCACGCCGGCTTCTCTCGCCCACTACGACGAAGACAGACACTGCTGGATGGCGAGCCCCGGAGAATATGCGGCTATCGTAGCATCGTCGTCCGACCATACCGAAGGTATCGTTGAGTTCAGTTATTCCGAGTAACTTTTAATGCAGATATATAAAAACAGCCGGGAAACTGATTCCCGGCTGTTTTCTATTGCCTTTTGCTTTTAGAACAGACTCCAGCTGACTGTGAGACCTGCCATTACGATGGATACCATCGACATGAGTTTGATGAGGATGTTGAGCGACGGACCGGATGTGTCCTTGAAGGGATCGCCGACGGTATCGCCGACAACGGTAGCTTTGTGGACTTCGCTGCCTTTGCCTCCGAAGTTGCCTTCCTCGATATACTTCTTGGCATTGTCCCATGCGCCGCCCGAGTTAGCCATGAAGATAGCGAGGACGAAGCCTGCCGAGAGACCGCCGACGAGAAGACCGAGCACGCCGGGAACGCCGAAGACGAGACCGGTGGCGATGGGGGCTATGATGGCGAGTACCGACGGGAATATCATTTCGCGTTGTGCGCCCTTAGTGGAAATAGACACGCAGCGTGCGTAGTCGGGTTCAGCCTTGCCTTCGAGGATACCTTTGATTTCACGGAACTGACGGCGTACTTCATCGACCATGTGCGATGCGGCACGACCGACAGCGTTCATTGTCAGACCGCAGAAGAGGAACGCCATCATGGCACCGATAAACATACCGGAAAGCACCTTCGGGCTCATCAGGTTCACTTCATAATAGTTCATGAAGTCGACGAAGGTTGCCTGGTGGAGGTCGATGCACTTATCGCCGAGCTGTATGGTGGTCTCGCCGAGTCGTCCGAGACCGATGCGGATTTCTTCGATATATGATGCAAGAAGTGCCAGACCGGTAAGAGCAGCCGAACCGATGGCGAAACCTTTGCCCGTGGCGGCGGTGGTGTTGCCGAGGGAGTCGAGAGCGTCAGTACGGCGGCGCACAGCCTCGCCGAGTCCGCTCATTTCGGCGTTGCCGCCGGCATTGTCGGCGATAGGACCATAGGCGTCCGTTGCGAGTGTGATGCCGAGTGTGGAAAGCATACCGACAGCGGCGATGCCGATGCCGTAGAGACCCATGGCGACATTGCTGAAGTCGAAGCCGGAGGCAAACCAGTAGCTGAGGATGATGCCGGCGACGACGGCGATGACGGGAATGGCTGTCGATACCATTCCGAGACCGACGCCGGAGATGATTACAGTAGCAGGTCCTGTCTTGCCGCTTTCGGCAAGTTTCTTGGTTGGTGTGTACGACTGCGAGGTGTAGTATTCGGTGGAGCGTCCGATGATGATGCCTACAAGAAGACCGACGATGACGGAACAGCTGATCCACTGCCAGTTGTCAAGACCCAGAAGCCACAGGATGAGGAATGTGGCACCCACAATGAGAACAGAACTCAGGTTCGTGCCGAACGACAGTGCGCCGAGCAGGTTCTTCATTGATGCGTCTTCTTTTGTGCGGACAGAGAAGATGCCGAGAATCGACAGCAGAATGCCGACGGCAGCAATGAGCATCGGAGCTATTATTGCCTTGAACTGCATCACTTCGTCGCCTGTGAGGAGATATGCGGCAGCGCCGAGGGCTGATGTGGCGAGGATAGAACCGCAGTATGACTCGTAGAGGTCGGCGCCCATGCCGGCTACGTCGCCTACGTTGTCGCCTACGTTATCGGCGATAGTGGCGGGATTGCGGGGGTCGTCTTCGGGAATGCCTGCCTCAACTTTGCCGACAAGATCGGCACCTACGTCGGCAGCCTTGGTGTATATGCCGCCGCCGACACGGGCGAAGAGCGCCTGAGTGGACGCGCCCATGCCGAAGGTGAGCATAGTGGTTGTTATCATGGCTCCTTTGGCAACGCCGCTGAGGTCGTCAACAAGCCAGTCGAGGAGCAGGAACCAGAAGGATATGTCGATCAGACCAAGACCGACAACCACAAGACCCATGACAGCACCGGAACGGAAAGCTACACGCAGTCCCGAGTTGAGTGAGTTGCGGGCGGCGTTTGCCGTGCGTGCCGACGCATAGGTCGCCGTCTTCATGCCGAGGAAGCCCGACAGACCGGAGAAGAAACCGCCGGTGAGGAATGCTACGGGTACCCATGCGTTCTGCAGCTGGAAGCCGTACGCCATTACGGAGAAGAGCACCACAAGGCAGAGGAATACTATTCCTACGATTTTGTACTGTTGTTTGAGATAGGACATCGCTCCTTTGCGGACATGCGACGCAATTTTTTTCATTGTGTCGGTGCCTTCGCTTTCTTTCATCATCTGGCGGTAGAAATACCATGCCAGAGCAAGAGCAACGAGCGCCGATACCGGCACAAGCCAAAAGACTGGATTCATAATTTAAGGTTGTAAGTGTTGAATATTAATTATTTGAGTAATGAATGCTTATACTGGCAAGGACCGCTCCCTGCACGTCTACAAAATTACACAAAATTATCCAATGGAAGAACCGTATTCGGGCAAAAAAATCCCCGGGACCGTGAAGTTCCGGGGATTCGGCTATTTAGGGTTGACAATTATTTGACAAGGAGCTTTGCGCCGTTGACGATATAGAGACCCGGGTTGAGGCTGAGGACTTCTGCGAAGTTCGTAGTCTCAAGAACCTGAACGCCTGCTACGTTGTAGACATGATAGAGACCATCCTCTGCAACTGCTACACCGTTGATGCCGGTTGTGCCGCCGATGGTGTAGGTGAGTGTGAACGCGGGAGAGTCTGTGCCGTCGAGGATGAAGTATCCGGCGGGGAAGCTGAATACGTATGTGCCGGCAGCATTGTAGGGCTTGACTACGTTGACATAAATCTGGTTCCAGCCTGGACCGTATTCAGCGTCCGGAAGGTTGAACGGTTCTGCATCGTCGATGGTGAGAGTCGGGAAACCGGCGCCGATACCTGCTTCCATATAGTCGTTGAAAGTGAGCAGAATCTGTGTGGGCAGACTTTCTACGTTGCCTTCTGCGGGGTCTGCTGTTACGTTGAGCTGTGCGACGCTCTTGATGATGTAGGTGAATTCAAGAGCGGGAGCTTCTTTGCCGTCATCGCCGAGGGTGAAATAACCGGCGGGGAAGCTGATGACGTATGTGCCTGCTTCGGTGTATGTCTGCGGGAGGTGCAGAATGGCAAGGTTGAGGACATCCCAATCGAGTTCAACGTCGTCAAGACGGATCGGTTCACCGCCGTCGATTGTCAGTGTCGGATAGCCCGACCCTATGCCGATTGAGTTTGTGTCGATGAAGTACATATTGATATCCTCGGGCAGAGAGCCAACTTCGCCCTCTTCGGGAGTGAGCGATACGCGGCACTTGTCAGGGTCGTTATCGCCGATGACTTCGAATGTATACATCACTTCATCGCTGTTCTGTGAGCTGAATTCTTCGTCGATGACGAAATATTCGCGCGGAATGACGAGAGTGTAGGTGCCTTCATCGGTGATGGCGTTGTCGAGAACGAGAGTCTGTTCTGTGCATTTTTCGCCTAATTCAGTGTCTTTGGCAATGACATCGCTTACGTATGCGACGACAGCGCGCGAGCGGTCGACAACGTATGCGTCGGAGTAAGCTTTATAATAGGAGAAGTTGATGCCGCGGCTGGAGCTTGCGGTGAACTCCTTGACGCTTTTGAAGGGCTCTTCGCCTACTGCTGTCACGTCGTAGCTTGCGTAGCGTCCGGCGAAGTCGTAGACATAATAGAAATATGTATTCTCATCGGTGCCTTCGTTGCCTTTGACAAGTCGTCCGTCCATGTCGGTTGCCTTGAAGGAAATGTCGAGCTGTGCAGTGAGGGTAGCAAGGAAACTATCGGAAATCTTGAGCTCCCATATATTTGAAAAGATTATGCCGTCGTTGTCCTGCGGATCAATCGGTGTGATGGATTCGAAAGGCGCTGTTGAGCCGAAACCGAGATTGATGAATGTAGTGGAGCTATCCATGATAACAAGACCGTCGAACTGAAGGGTGATGACGTTGTCGGAAGCTGTGAGAACAGTGCTGGGATCGGGTGTGATGCTTTCGAGAACGATTGAGCTGTACTGATACTCGGGTGTTGTGCCATACCATGTGATGAATGTCGTGCCGACGGGATCCTGACGGTAGTTCTTTGCCATTTCATTTTCCCATGCTGTGAAGTTGACACGGTATTCATGACCGAGGAGGAGCTTGTAGTTGCCGTGGATTTCTGTAGCATATGTCCCGTCTTCCTGACGGTTGAACCATGATTCGGATTTGATAATGGCCTGATCGGGATCTACCGGATTCATATCCTCGATTTCGTAAACCATATACATCTCTGGATACTGTTCGGAGTAGTTTGTCTCAACGGTGAAGATAGTGCCGCTTTCAATTTTTGCCATCTCGCTGCCGTTGGCAGGATCTGCATAGGTGATGACGAATGAATCGTAGAAGGCTTGCACGTCGAGAGTATGGTCGTAGCCGTCGGAAGTGACGAGGTTGTCGAGAGAGACAGTGATGTTTTTCTTGCCTTTTACTTCGGCGGGAACAGCGAATGTGTAGTCGGCGCTATTGCCGTCGGAAGCGATTTCAGCTTTGGCTGCCGCTTTGTCGACAACGACGGTCTTGGTGGCGTCACCGTCGGCGTATGTCAGCTTGAAGCCTGTGAAAGTGAATGATTTCAGAGGCGAGAGGTAAACGCTGATTTCGTCGAAGCCATTGAGGCTCTTGCCGTTGGCGGGAGTGAATTCAGCTGTTATGGGTGTGCGTTCGATGAGGCTGTAAGGAATGCTCCAGGAGTATGTGCCAACGGTACCCTGGCCTTCGCTTTGGACGGGATTGCCGTATTTGTCGAGAACGTTGACGATGATTACAGACACGAAGTCGTAGACAGTGCCGATTTCCTGCGGAGTCATAATCTGCGGTGTGCGGAGCTTGCCGGTGAAATCTGCATAGATGGTTTTTGCATCTTCCGACAGAGTGACCGGAACGACTTCAACGTATGCGCCTGTTTCGCTTTCGATATTGCCGTAGATCATCTTGGCACATGTTTTTTCTCCTACGGAAAGTTCATCAGAGAAAGTCATGGAGATGATGCCGTCTTCGTTGCCTGGTGTCCAGTAAGACAGGAATTTCGAGGGCACTTTGCTGCCTGTGCTGGCGGTGGGGATGGAGCCGCAGAGGTATTTGTAGGAAACATAGCCGTTGTCGTCGGTGCCTACAATAGGTGTGCCAGTAGAGGTCTTGACGTCTTTGAGCATCACTGTGACTTCGCTGCCGGGAAGAAGGCTGCCGTCGGCAATGAGCGGTTTGAGAACGTCGTAGACGTAGACGCTCAGTGTTGTGCCGTTCAGAGTGGTGCGGGGAGTCGCAATGGCGCTTGCGCCGGTTTTGGCGTTGGTGTAGACAATGGCGCTGCCATTGGTGTCGGCAGTTGCCTCGCGGCTCAGGTAGAGCTGGAGGACGGGATAGTTGGCGAAGTTGAGGGTTGTGCCGGGGCTTACGTTGAACTGTGCCTCAAGAGGCTGCTCGGAAGCACCATCCATGTAGAAGGTTACTTCTGTTCCCGACATGGTGAAGCCGGCATAGATGTAGTATGTCTGTCCCTTGGTAAGCTCATAGCTTAAGGTCGCTCCGCCTGCAAGATAGCCTTCAAAATTGGATTTTACCTCATTATTCAGCTCTGCATCTGCGAAGAGATGAATATCCTGGCAACCTACCTGTTGCATTTTGCCTGTCGATACGGCAGTCAGTGTTCCTGTGACGGAACTGAAATTGGGAATACTGTAGGTTTTGCCGAATTCTATCTCTCCGAGGTCTACGGTAGCGGCGGCAGCGCGGGGGCTGCCGAAAGCTATCAGCGCCATGAGGACAGAAAAGAGCGAAAAGCTACTCAATCTGGAAATTAAGTTTTTTCTCATTGCTGTAAGAATTAGATTAATAATATTGTTTGTTGAAATTTTTGCTTAAATGTCATTTTGCCATAATTTTGAAAGCTTTAGAAGCCTTTTCTGAAGCGACTTTTACAATGACAGTGCCGTTGTAGCCGTCGAGACTGAGTGTCAGCGCTCCGGTACCGGATGCTGTCGAGATGAGACGACCGTCGGCAGCGTATGCCCGGGCGCTTGTCTGCGAGTCTGATTTGATATAGACTGTGCCGTCGGAATAGGAAACGTCGATGTCAGAGTTCCCACCGGCAATGTCCTCGACAGCGCCGGTGGAGCCGTTGAGAGCTACGCGGTTGGCATTTAGGATGGTGCGGCGTCCGGAGTCGATGAGCATGACTGTGAGCTCGCAGTTGTTGGGGTTGATGTCTTTGTTCGTCAGAGGAACGGAGAGATTTACGGTATATTCCTTGCCGGCTTCTATTGTAGAGGGAATCAGACCGGCAGTGCCGTTGTAGGAGGCGCCGTATGTTGCGCGGGCAACATCGTTGACAATGAACGGATATACTGTCGAACCGTATTTGCCGCCTTTACCCCATTCGCCGAGATCGGGGTCTTCGATACTTGTGAAGTTGTTGTCCTGATATGTTTCGAGGCTGTTCTCTGTAACGACAGCGAAGACGTTGATGCTGGCGTTGTCGAGATTAAGAGCATTGCGTACTGTGCAGGTGGCATTGATGGTGCGAGTACTTTCATCGAAAGCCGAACTGATGTCAAGATCCATGTCGGCCGGCTGCGCGAGCTCCTTGCGGAAAGCATCGAGCCAGCAGATGATATCTTCTCCGGTGGTGGAATCCTTGAGTCCTTCGCCGCTGAAGAGATAGTCGGTGTCGTTGCTGACCATTGGGAAGAGAATGTCGCCGCGGTTGATGCGGCCGGAAGGTGCTGCCGTAAATCCGAGAGCGCTGACGTATCCGCCTATGCCTGTGCCGTGTAAGTCACCGCCGTATGCGCGGAGAACAACGGGGATGAGATGTCCGGGATATAGTTCTCCGATGTGTTCCACCGCCTGAAAACCGAGAGGGCAGTTGGCACAGCTCGAACCGGAGTATTCCTCGATGACGATGCGTTTTGTGGGTTCGAACGACAGATCGCGCACTTCGCCGCTGACAACGGTGCTTCTGGTGCCGAGGCTTACTTCAATAGTGTAGGGGTTTACTTCGCCGATAGTGAGGCTCAGAGGTGTGTCGAAGCTGAAATTGTAGATATCGTCTTTCTTCAGACTGAGTCCGTTTTCGCTGATTTCGGATATGACGGTGCCGTCCTTGTCTTTGAGGACGAGGTGTGCGCTGTCGTAAGTCTCGATGTCGGAAGCAACGGTTATGTTTCCTCGTATGGTGGCGTTGTTCTGTGCCACTACGCGCGAGCTGCTGAGCACTGTCACGAGATATTTGAGGTCGCGTAACACCTGGATGTTGTCCACGAAGACGGCGCTCTGGTCCTGATTGTCGTTGTAGAAGACTACATATACGTCCTTGCCGGCGTATTTGGCGAGCGACACGGTGTAGTTTGTCCAGTCGTCTTCGAGTGTTTCCTCTTCCTTGCCCGGGTCGAGCTGAGTGTCGAAAACGAGATCACCGTTGGCGCGTATGTCGTCGACGACTGCTTTCGTGAATGTGTTGTATACTTTGCCGCTTTCGTAGATGTAGATTTTCAGGCGGTCGTTTTTGCCTTTGAGATAGCTCTGCGCGTCGAATGTCAGATAGCAGTCTTCGTCGGGGATGAAGAGCTGCGGAGTCGACATCCAGTCGTCGGATTTGCCGCCGCCGCTATACATCGAGTGTGAAGCCATCGCCATGTCGGAGGATGTCTCCGAAGAACGTACGAAATACCAGGGATAGTCGGCAGTGAATCCCCAGGCGGCAGGAGCGCCGACGGGCTTGAGATGGTCGCCGTCAAAGAGGATGAAGTCGTTCATGTCGTTGCAGTTCGAGGCGAAGATGATGCGTTCGTCTGACGATACCTGACGGATGTATGAGCCATGATAGAGAATGGAGATTTCCTCATTGCCGCCTTCTCCGGAAATGTCGGTGACAGATCCGGCTGGAATTACAATTCTGTAGTCTGTTCCGCTGAAAAGATATTGTTCTGCGAAGGGGTAGAGGAGAATACGGTTGCCTGAGGCGAGGATGTTGAGTGTTGCGAAAGGCTCGCTTTCTCCTTCACGGAAGAGCGATGCAGCGGCACCGTCGGCGATATTGATAGTGGCGTCGAAAGTTATGATGACAGGGTTGTTGCTGATGTCGACCGAGCTTACGGCAGAGCCGTCGGCAGGATAGACTTCTGTCATTACCACAGCATCCGTGCCGCGACCGTGGAATGTGAGTTTTATTTCCTCCGTGGTGACATTGCGGTCGCCTTTGATGCGTATGGCTCCTTTGGGAAGTGTGAGGGTGTATTCTATACCTTTGCGGAGCTGTGTGGCGCGGAATGAGATGTTCACTGTGTTGCCTGTAGCGGTGAAGCCGTTGTTCGACAGCGGGGTCAGTTCGTCTTTGCCGTCAGACGACACCATCTTTATACGCGATGAGGGGCAGTTGGTCTCTACCTGGCGCTCGAAAGTGAGTGTGACGGTGCTGAGCTTCGACATTATCGAGCCGGATGCGGGTTTTGCAGTATAGCTGTCGAGCAGGTTGACTTTTGCAGCGGCATCTGCCAGCGGTTCTTTCAGCCTGAGCAGATAGGTGTCGCTGGTAGACGGGAGCATGAGCATCGTCATGCCGTCCTTCGATACCGAAAGCGGTTTTCCGGTGACGGAGAAGCCAGTCGCAGCCTGATAGTCGATGCCGTAGACCTGGCTGAATATCTTTTCGAGCGGAACGTAATAGTCGCCGCTGCGGACGAGGCACGAGGCATACGGGTTCTGGGCAGGGGTAATGGCGTAAACATAGCCGTTGTCGAGGACTGCCATGCCGACAATATCGCTTTCACCTTCCTTATTATATACTGTGAAAGTGTCATTTTCGATGTCGTAAAGGAAAGCTGAACGATATTCGCGTGGATATTCGCCGCCGGAATTTTCCACCATGTATGCGCATCCTGTCACGAATTTGCCGCTGTGGCTCATGGAACATCCGTCGACGAAGTGCAGACCGTTGACGAGCGGCTTCCAGGCTCCGTTGCGGTTCTCGATGAAACCTAACATTTTATATGTGTGGTTCTGCATGTCGTAGATATACTGGCACAGAGCCGCCGGCATGAGGTAGCTCATCGAAAGTGAGCCGAGCACATAACGACCGTCGGCAGATATTTCATGGAAACAGTTCTGGAGCTTATCTTCGTTCTCCATGTCGAGCGTCGGGATGCCTTCGATAGAGAGCAGTTCGGATGTGGACAGATCGTATGCAACTGGGTATGCGCCCCAGGAGAACGACGGCGGTATCACGTAGCCGATGGCAGTTTTGCCGTCGGGCGTCACGTTGGTGAGGCGCCCCTGTTTATATCCGTCCGGCATGGGAAGAAACTGCCATGCGTTTTTCTCACGATTCCAGAACGCGGGTTTGCCCTGGCATTCGCCTACGACTATGTTGCCGTCGTCGGTGATGTCCGACACGCCCGAAAGTCCTGACTTGTCGGATATATTGGTTATCTCGCCTGTAGCAAGATTATAGATAGCGCCGCCTGCCGGTGCAAGGCTGCCATCGACTTCACTGGCTTTCTGAGAAATAGCCCATTGTCCGTTGTCGGACAGTTGTTCAGCAATTTCGGGCATAATCTTGAATTCCGGTTTTTCTTGGGCAAAGGCTAATACAGGCAGAACAGACGCTGCTGCCAAGGTGATAAGTTTGGTTTTCAAGTTCATTGTAAGATAGGTAATACCGTTTATTCTGATTGTTACTGATTTGGAAATGTACGTGCGCACCTGCTTTCATTTTCTGGATAAATGAAGCCGGCAGATGTTTTTTTTCGCCGTAAAAGTAGGAAAAAAATTGAATTATGCGGCATAATATGTTTTTTTAAGTGGCATTTTTGTAAAAAATTCGCCAAATATGTTTACCTTTGCACATCAAACGCATTTCATTGCTTAAAAAGATAATCTGGAATATGAAAATACGTCGTACACTTCTACTTGCCGCTGTCGCCCTTTGCTCTCTGTTCGTGCAGGCCCAGCTTCCATCGGTTCAGCTCAAGACGCTCGACGGCAAGACTGTAGATACTTCAACGCTGTCCAACGACGGCAAGCCTTTTGTCATCAGTTTCTTCGCCACATGGTGCAAGCCCTGCAACCGCGAGCTAAAAGCCATCAGTGAGGTATATCCCGACTGGCAGGAAGAAACAGGAATGAAACTGATCGCCATCTCGACAGACCAGGCGCAGAATATTAATAAAGTCAAACCCCTCGTCGACGAAAACAGCTGGGAATATGAGATTCTTCTTGACCAGAACAGCGATTTTCTTCGTGCGCTCGGCATTCAGATGATACCGCATGTGCTCATCATCGACGGAGAGGGGAAGATTGTGGATTCGCGCAGCGGATACACCGAAGGCAGCGAGCAGCACATCATCGAAAAAATCCGTGAATTACTTGCCAAGTAATCACCGGCTTGAAATCTTGTGAAAATGTATAGACCATTCTGTAAAAGCCTTCTTCTTGCTGCCGTGTTCTTGCTTCCTTGTGTTGCATCGGCGCAGCATTCCGGCGACGGTACACCCGACCGTGTCAGTGTCCATGGCAGCGTTCAGGCAGACGTGCTCTTTCCTGAAGATGACTATTCTATCGGCACAGAGCATTACACCGACAAGATTCTCGGCAATTTCTATGCCAATGCCGGTGTGTTCAGCAAATATGTCGACGGAGGTGCCCGAATAGAGTATCTCGAACACCCGTTGCCGGGCTTTGAGAACAGTTTCAAAGGCTGGGGTCTGGCTAACATTTTTGTCAAAGGCAAGTTCCGTAACATGGAACTCACTCTCGGTGACTTCTACGAGCAGTTCGGAAGCGGATTTATCCTCCGTACGTACGAAGAGCGCTCGCTGGGTATCGATAACTCTATCCGCGGCGCGAGGCTGAAATTCAATAACATTCCCGGAATGCGTCTCACCGCTCTCGGCGGTGTGCAGCGTTGCTTCTGGAACTGGAACATGCACTCCAAGATTGCCGGTGCCGATGCAGAAGCCAATCTCGAGACATATTTCTCCGGTCTGCGCAACTACAATATAATATGGACAGTCGGCGTATCGTATGTTTTCAAGCATGAGCGCGATCAGGAGATACGTGTCCCGTCGACAAATCTCCGCCTTAATCTCCCCCTCGGTGTGAGCGCCGTCGACGCTCGCACACATTTCAACAAAGGCGCGTGGGATTTCCTCGCCGAATATGCGTGGAAGAGCGCCGACCCGTCGGCAGATAACGACTATACCTATGGCAAAGGTAATGCTGTCATGCTCAGCGGTTCGTTCTCAAAGAAAGGACTCAGCGCCCTTGTTCAGGCAAAGCGCAGCGAAAACATGGCTTTCCGTTCGCGCCGCTCGCAGATTCTTACCGGAGCGTTCCTCAACAATATGCCCGCCTTTGCCTATCAGCACACCTATGCTCTTGCTGCGATGTACCCCTACGCCACTCAGGCAGCCCCCGGCGAATGGGCATGGCAGGGTGCGTTCTCATATAACTTCAGGCGCAAGACGGCTCTCGGAGGCAAGTACGGCACTAAAGTGAAGGCAAATGTGAGCTATATCCGTGGCATCAAGCGCGACAATCCGGTTCCGGTCAACGGTTCCGTATATGGCACCGACGGCGGCAAGACACATTTCTTCGGTGTGGGAGATGTCTATTACACCGACCTTAACCTGCAGCTGGAGAAAAAAGTTACCAAGGATTTCAACTTCAACGCGATGTATATGTACCAGCGCTACAACCAGCAGGTTATCGAAGGTCACGGAGGCATGGTGAATGCCCACATCGCTGTTCTCGAAGGCAAGTATAAGTTCGACAAGCGTTTCACTCTTCGTGCCGAACTTCAGTACCTCGCCACGAAACAGGACAAGAAAGACTGGTGCTACGGGCTTGTTGAACTTTCGGTGCTCCCCTATCTGATGTTCTCCGTAAGCGATATGTGGAACAACGGCGGCGAAGGAACGCATTACTACATGGGAACTGTTACGGGCACTTATAAGGCAAACCGCCTCATGCTTGGCTACGGTCGCACCCGTGCAGGCTACAACTGCTCGGGCGGTGTCTGCCGTTATGTCCCTGCCAGCCGAGGTTTCCAGCTCTCCTATAATTATACATTCTAATCTCTCTCCCAAATGAAACTGTCAGTGAAAATCATTCCAGTAATCTCGGCGCTCTGTCTCAGTGCTGCTTTCGTCGGCTGCGAAGAGATAAGCGAAGATGAACGCTATATCCCCGTCGAAGCTGTCAACCCTGTCCGTGGTGTCCTCATCGAGGAATTTACAGGTCAGTCGTGCAAGAATTGCCCTGGCGGTCACCGCGCCATTGCCGGACTCCGCCAGCAATATGGCAAGTCTGTCATTCCGGTGTCGATTCATGCGAGCGGTCTTGCCTACGCCGACGGTGAGCTCGGACCGGACTACCAAGGCTTCAAGATTCCCGAAGGCGATAGCTATTATAGGGAAAACGGTTCCAATCCGCTGCCGAATGCCATTGTCAACCGCAATTCCGGCACGCTCAACATAGCGCAATGGACTGCGGTAGTAGAATCGGAGCTTAAAAAGCCGTCGACTTTAGATATCGAGGTTGTCGCAGCTCCTGCGGAGCAGGGCAGCAGGACTGTCGATATTGAAGTGACGCTGAAATCGTCGTCCGATGTCAAGGGAAGTCTGCAAGTATGGATTGTTGAAAGCGGTATTGTATCGGTTCAGCAGGACGGCGACGAGTTCATAATGGACTATACGCATAACCACATCCTCCGCGGTGTCGTCAACGGTCTGCATGGCGAGGAGACTGCCGTAACTGCCAATGTGTTCAAGACACTCGACTATACTTACGAGCTCAAAGAAAAGTGGGTTCCGGAAAATGTAGCGGTAGTTGCCTTCTTCTATAATGGCAGCGGAGTTGCCCAGGCAGTCGAAGCGCCACTTTCCATAAGTGTCGATTAAACCTTTTGCCATCAATAATGTTCTAAGAAATTAAAAACGATAATATATGAAGAAAATTTTTACTTCTGCAGCATTAGCAATATTCTGTGCTTTCGCCTCGTCGGCAGCAATCACCGTCACGGTCGACGGCAAGCCGATCGAAAACGAAGCGACGGTGAAGTTCACCGCCGATGATTTCAAGTCGTCGCCGATGGGACCTGTATTCCGCTTTATAGCTGAAAAAGAGTTTGTAATCAGTGCTGATGCAGCTCCCATTCAGTTTACGCTCCTCTCCGATAACGGAACCGGCTTCGGCTTCTGTCCCGATGTATGCTATGCGCCTGAGCTGCGTGGTGACACATACACAAACAGCGGTGAGCTTACGAAGAAAGAAAACACAGTTTCTATCCATAAGGAATATGTAATGCAGCCGTCGCTGCCGAAGTCGCAATGCTATATGTCAGTGCAGCTCAGCCAGGGTGACGACTTTTTTGCTTTCGTGATAGAAGTGGACACGGAAGCTGCCGGTGTCGGCAATGTCGACGCAGCGTCGCAGGTGTCGTTCGCCAACAATGCCGTCAGCTACAGCCTTGCAGCGCCGTCTGAGCTTGCTGTATATTCTATCACCGGCAGCAAGGTTTTGTCGCGCACCGTCAGCGGTACAGGCTCCGTAGATCTCTCGCACCTTTCAAAGGGCGTCTACATCTACACTCTGGCAGGAAAGACCTCGCGGGTTCTCGTTAAGTAATTCATAGAAAAAAATTAAAAGAACCGGCTGCGCTGAAGCGTGGCCGGTTCTTTCTGTCTGTATCTGGATTTATTCTGTGAGCTTGGGCTGTGAGGCGGAAGAAATGACCTGAGTGACAATTTTCTGGTTGTCCTCGTCGAATCCGACAATGATTTCGTCGCCTTCGCTGATCTGTGTGTTCAGCAGCAGTTCGGCAAGTTCGTCTTCGAGGTACTTCTGAATGGCTCGTTTGAGAGGACGGGCGCCGTACTGTACGTCACAGCCTTTCGATGCGATGAAATTCTTCGCTTCGTCGCTGAGTGTGACGCTGTAGCCGAGAGCTTCGAGTCGCTTGTAGAAATCGGCGAGCTCAATGTCGATGATTTTGTAGATGGCTTCCTTGTCGAGAGTCTCGAAGATGATGATGTCGTCGATACGGTTGAGGAACTCAGGTGAGAAGGCTTTGTTGAGCGCCTTCGTCAGTACTCCGTGGCTGTATTCCCTGTCCATTTCGCGGGTGTTGAAGCCCACTCCCGTTCCGAATTCCTTGAGCTGGCGCGTACCGATGTTCGACGTCATAATGATGATGGTGTTCTTGAAGTCGATCCGTCTGCCGAGGCTGTCGGTGAGACGTCCTTCGTCCATCACCTGCAGCAGCAGGTTGAACACATCGGGATGTGCTTTCTCTATTTCATCGAGCAGGACGACGGAGTAGGGGTGACGGCGCACCCGTTCGGTGAGCTGTCCGCCTTCCTCGTAGCCTACATATCCCGGAGGCGCGCCGATGAGCCTCGACACGCTGAATTTTTCCATATATTCGCTCATGTCGATGCGGATGAGGGTGTCGGCGGAGTCAAAGAGGTATTCGGCGAGTTTTTTCGCCAGATGTGTCTTGCCGACGCCTGTCGGACCGAGGAACATGAACGAGCCTATCGGCTTGTTGGGGTTCTTTAGACCGAGGCGGTTGCGCTGTATCGCTTTGACGATCTTTGCAATAGCCTCGTCCTGTCCTACTATTGCCTTTTTGAGTGCGGGCGTCATCTCGCGGAGCCTTATGCCTTCTGCCTGAGCGATGCGCTGTACGGGCACACCCGTCATCATTGCCACCACTTCGGCGACTTTGTCGGCGTTGACTACTTCACGGTTCTCGCGCATTGCGCGGTCCCAGTCGGCACGCGCACTTTCGAGTTTTTTGCTTAATTCAGCAGCTTCGTCGCGCAGGATTGTTGCCTGAGCGAAGTCGTGGCGCTGTGCGGCGGCGAGTTTTTCGGTGTTTAGCTCATCGAGATGCTTTTCCATTTCCTCGATTCCTGACGGCACTGCGATGTTGATGACTTTCACGCGTGAGCCCGCTTCGTCGAGGGCGTCGATAGCTTTATCGGGGAAGTTGCGGTCGCTGATATATCTGTCGGTGAGTTTTACGCATGCTTCGAGGGCGTCGTCGGAATAGACAACGCAGTGGTGCTCTTCGTATTTCGGCTTGATATTCCGCAGAATGGTAAGTGTCTGTTCGGCTGTTGTCGGTTCTACCATTACTTTCTGGAAGCGTCGTTCGAGCGCACCGTCCTTTTCGATATTGGTGCGGTATTCGTCGAGCGTCGTCGCGCCGATACATTGTATTTCGCCACGCGCGAGAGCCGGCTTGAGCATGTTTGCCGCATCCATGGAACCCTGAGCGTTACCGGCACCGACGATGGTGTGTATTTCGTCGATAAAAAGAATGACGTCAGGATTCTTTGTCAGTTCGTTGAGTATCGCCTTGATGCGCTCCTCGAACTCGCCCCTGTATTTCGTGCCGGCGACGATAGATGCCATGTCGAGCGACACGACGCGCTTGTTGAAGAGAATGCGCGAAACCTTGTGCTGGATAATGCGGAGGGCAAGACCTTCGACGATGGCAGATTTTCCCACGCCTGGTTCGCCTATGAGCACCGGGTTGTTTTTCTTTCGCCGGCTGAGAATCTGCGCAAGTCGCTCAATCTCGGTTTCGCGTCCTACAACGGGGTCGAGGCGTCCTTCCTGAGCGGCACGTGTCATGTCATTGCCGAATTTGTCAAGCATCGGTGTGTCGCCGCGTCCTTGCTGACGGCGGAATTTCTGTTTTGCTCCCGCGTTCTCACTGTTTTCCTGACGTTTTTCTCCTTCGTCGGATGGCTGCTGACGTTTGTCTTCGCCTTCCGGTTCGGCGCCTTCCGGCATCAGATCGGCTTTCAGCCGACGGACAACGCTTTCGTAGTCGAGCCCGGCGTTGAAGAAGGGCGCCATGAGCGCCATGCTGCGGACTTCCTTGTTGTGCAGAAGCGACAGAAGGAGATGTTCGGTGTCGACGAGGGTCGATTTCATGTAGCGTGCTTCTATGATTGCGAGCTTGATTATCAGCGTTATGGTGCGGTTGAAATAGTCGGAGTCGCGGTCTTCTGTGGCAGAGGGCTCATAGAGGGCGACGTCGAGTTCCGAACGCAGATCGGCGAGACGGGAAGCCCCGATTATGTCCTCGATGATCGACGCTGTGGGCGTACCCGGAGCCGTCAGTTCCAGCATCAGGTGAGCCGGCATGATGGTGGGGTTGTTGTGGTTGGTACACTGCTGGCGCAGATTGTCTATCATCGTCTGCGCGGCTGGAGTGTATTTCTGGCTATTTTCCATATAAACTATAATGAGAAGACTTTCTATGCAGTGTGTTGTTTGCAATAACCGTGCCAAAATGTCGATAGGCGGCAGCTTGACACGATAGAAACATTATGTTATATTTAATTAAGTAAAAAGTGTGATTCTTTGTTCGCGGGATAAAGAAAAATTCAAAAAAAAACCGTACCTTTGTATGAATTTTTAGACATGTGCCTCACGCTTGTCCTGCGTTCTGACGCGCTCTGTGGGGAATGTCTTAACAAACATTGTTATTTAGCATGTTGGAAGAAGATCGTATTTTTAAGATCAATATTGAAAACGAAATGAAGACGGCATACATCGACTATTCAATGTCGGTGATAGTGTCGCGTGCCCTTCCGGATGTCCGCGACGGCATGAAGCCTGTCCACAGGCGTGTGCTTTTCGGAATGAACGAGATGGGCAATACAAGTAATAAACCACATAAGAAATCGGCGAACTGCGTCGGCGAAGTCATGGGTAAGTATCACCCTCATGGCGACTCGTCGATCTACGGTACTGTATGCCGCATGGCCCAGTGGTGGTCGCTCCGCCACACGCTCATCGACGGTCATGGTAACTTCGGCTCCATCGACGGCGACTCTCCCGCAGCCATGCGTTACACAGAGGTGCGCCTCGACCCGCTCGGCGAAGAAATGCTGCGCGACATCGACGAAGATACAGTCGATTTCCAGCCGAACTACGATAACTCACGCAAGGAGCCTGTCGTGCTTCCGACACGCTTTCCTAACCTGCTTGTCAACGGTGCGTCAGGTATCGCCGTGGGTATGGCGACCAATATGCCGACCCATAACCTGAAAGAGTGCATCAACGCATGCATCGCCCTTCTCGACAATCCCGACCTTGAGGTCGCCGACCTCATGAAATACGTCATAGCTCCCGACTTCCCCACGGGCGGTACAATCTATGGCTATGAAGGCGTCAGGGAAGCATATACCACCGGACGCGGACGTATCATCATCCGCGCCAATGCCGAAATCGAGCAGAAAGCCGACCATGAGCTCATCGTTGTCAATGAGATTCCTTACGGCGTAAACCGTGCGGAACTCATCAAAAACATAGCCGACCTTGTCGTTGAGAAGAAAATCGACGGTATCGCAAATATCAACGACGAGTCCGACCGCGACGGTATGCGCATCGTTATTCAGCTGAAAACGGATGCCAACGCCAACGTTGTCCTCAACAAGCTCTACAAGCTTACGGCTATGCAGTCGTCGTTCAGCGTCAACAACGTTGCGCTTGTTCACGGACGTCCGCGCACTCTGAATCTCAAAGAAATCATCCAGGCATTCAACGACCACCGCTATGAGGTTGTGACACGCCGCACCGAGTACCAGCTTGGCAAAGCACGCGAGCGCGCACATATACTCGAAGGTCTAATGATTGCAGTGCAGAATATCGACGAAGTCATTGCCATAATCCGCCGCTCTAAAAACGCCGATGAAGCGAAAGCCGGTCTGAGCGAACGTTTCGGACTTTCCGAACCCCAGACTCAGGCTATCGTCGACATGCGCCTGCGTGCTCTTACAAACCTTGCTGTTGAAGAGCTGCAGAAAGATATCGACGATATCCACAAGCGCATCGCCGAGCTTGAACTCATTCTCAGCGACCCCAATGTCAAGCGTGCGCTCATCGAAAGCGAGCTTCGCGAAATCGCCGACAAATACGGCGACGCCCGCCGCACGAAAATCGACTATCAGGCAGGCGATTTCAACGCCGAGGATTTCTATGCCGACGACGACATGGTAATCACCATCAGTCATCTTGGATATATCAAGCGCACTCCTCTTGTCGATTTCCGCGCCCAGAACCGCGGCGGCGTAGGTTCACGCGGTTCTGTGACCCGCGACAGCGACTTCATCGAGCACATCTACACAGCGTCGATGCACAACTATATGTTCTTCTTCACCGACAAGGGTCTCGTCTACAAAATGCGCGTATACGAACTTCCCGAATTCGGAAAGAACAGCAAGGGTCGTGCTCTTCAGAATCTGCTCAACATCGAACCCGGCGACAAGGTGCGCGCCTATATCCGCTGCCCGCAGCTCGACGCAGAATTCGCGTCGTCGCACTATCTCGTTTTTGCGACTAAACAAGGTGTCGTCAAAAAAACACTTCTTTCCGAGTATGTCCGTGTTCTCGCCAAGGGCAAGAAAGCTATCGTTATCCGTCCGGGCGACAAACTCATAGGAGTAGAACTCACCGACGGCAACAGCGAGATCCTCATGGCAAACCGCCACGGACGCGCTATCCGTTTCCACGAAAGCGAGCTGCGTGCTATGGGACGTGTGTCTGCCGGTGTACGCGGTATGCGCATCGACGAAACGGGCGATGATGCCGTTGTCGGACTTATTGCAATGCCGGTCAATACGACCAACAATGTCCTTGTGCTCTCGCAGGAGGGCTATGGCAAGCGGTCGCTTGTGGAAGACTACCGCATAACCCGCCGTGCAAGCAAGGGTGTCAAGACAATGAACGTCACCGACAAGACCGGTGAGCTTGTAGGCTTCGAAAGCGTCAACGATGATAACGACCTTATGATTATCAACAAGTCTGGCGTCGTTATCCGCGTCCATGTGGCAGATATTCGTGTGATGGGTCGAGCCACACAGGGAGTGCGTATCATAAATCTCCAGAAACGTTCCGACGCAATTGCTTCTGTATGCTGCGTGGAAGCCGACCCCGAGGAAGAGGCTGTACAGGTAGAGCAGAATCCGGAGACGCTACCCGGACTTACTGATACAGTCGAACCCGACGACGATATTGAGGCAGACGACATCGATGATGCCGAAGAAATCGAAGAAACGGATAATACAAACGAAGATAATGAATAACTAACTAATATTAAGAGAAATGAAAAAGAACATTTCAGTAATCGCACTTTCACTGGCAACAGTCTTCGCCGCTTCGGCGCAGATGAACGTTGTCAAAGATGCCGAACGGGCGATGAAAGCCGGCAAACCCGCCGCCGAGGTCGCTAATATGATGAAACCGGCACAGACAAATTCTGAAACATCCGGTCTTGCACAGACATGGTATGTTCCCGGAAAAGCTTCATTCAGCGAATATGACAAGCTTCTCGGTCTCAAACAGTTCAATCAGATCAAACCGGAAGACAATCTCAGAATGGGCGATCTTCTTATTCAGGGATATGAATATTTCGTAAAGGCTCTGCCACTCGACACCGTCGTTGATGCCAAAGGCAAGGTTAAGACAAAATATTCCAAAGACATTGTCGGCACTCTCGTAGGACACCTTACCGACTATTCTCAGGCGGGAGTCGACAAATATCAGACAGCACAGGACTATGATGCTGCCTACAAGCTATGGGCTATGTTCTGCGCCATTCCCGAGATTCCCGCTGTGCGTGAGCAGCTTATAAAGAATAAACAGCTTCCCAACGACACAATCATCGGGGAAATATCATTTAATCAGGCGCTTGCCGCATGGCAGAGCAAAAAACTTCCCGAGTCGCTCAAGGCATTCGACTATGCACGCGCTCATGGCTATAACAAAAAGCAGCTCTACGATTTTTCTATCGCTGTCGCCAGCGAGATGAACGATTCTCTTGCCATTCTTAACTACTCTAAGGAAGCCCTTCCTCTCTACGGCAAGGAAGACCCCATGTACATCAGCCAGATTGTAAACTACTATCTCCAGAAGAAAGAGTACAGCGATGCTTTCACATATATCAATCAGGCAATTCAGGAAGAGCCGGCTAATTCGCAGTATTACGTAATCCGCGGTATTCTCAACGAGTATTCCGACAAACGTCCGGATGCCGTTGCCGACTATCAGAAGGCTATGCAGCTCGACGACAAGAATTCTCAGGCATTCTTCAACTACGGACGTATGCTTTATGAAGATGCTTTCAAGCTCAACGATCAGGCTCCCACAACACAGGAGGCTTACGACAAGTTCTTTACGGATAAAATCAAACCTCTCTTTGTTCAGGCTGTCGATGTATTTGAAAAGGCATACAATCTCGATCCTGAAAACATGGATTCGCTCCGTTACCTCAAAGACCTTTATTACAATCTGCGCGATGAGGCTAAGCTCAACGACGTTGAAAACCGTATGAAAGCTCTCTGACGCTCTGGCATATTGGATAATACAGCGCCCCGCAGGCATTTTGCCGCGGGGCGTTTTGTATATCTCAAGTATTATTCAGCTTATGCCGTTTCAGTCGATTTCCGACAGCCATGCCGCCGCCGATGCGTCGGAGGGCATACGCCAGTCGCCGCGCGGGCTCAGGCACACACTGCCCACTTTAGGACCGTCGGGGAGGCACGAACGCTTGAACTGCTGTGCGAAGAAACGGCGGAAAAAGGTGCGCTCCCAGCGTAGGATGGTTTCTTTGTCGTATTCGTCGCCGAAGGCGTGACATGCCATATAGAATATCCGTTCGGGTCCGAAGCCATAGCGCAGGGTATAATACAGAAAGAAGTCGTGCAGCTCGTACGGACCGACGAGATCTTCGGTAATCTGCTGTATCGAACCGTCGGTTTTTGCAGGAATGAGCTCCGGGCTTATAGGGGTGTCTATTATGTCGAGAAGCGCCGCACGTTCTTTCTCCGAATCCGCCAACTGTGCGAAATATAGTGTGACGTATTTTACGAGCGTTTTCGGAACACTGGCGTTGATGCCGTACATCGACATGTGATCGCCGTTATATGTCGCCCATCCGAGCGCGAGTTCTGACAGGTCACCCGTGCCGAGAACCATGCCGCCGGTCTGATTGGCTATATCCATCAGCAGCTGCGTGCGCTCGCGGGCCTGACTGTTCTCATAGGTGACGTCGTGCACTTCGGGATTGTGTCCGATGTCGGAAAAATGCTGGAGAACAGCCGGAACTATTGAAATTTCGCGGACAGTAACGCCAAGGGCTTCCATCAGTGCGACGGCATTGGAGTGTGTGCGTCCCGTGGTGCCGAATCCCGGCATTGTCACGCCTGTGATTCCTTTTCTGTCGAGCCCCATGCTGTC
>USMC01000041.1 GCA_900555715.1 uncultured Porphyromonadaceae bacterium
CTGGTTCAGAGCGTCTGCCTTACAAGCAGAGGGTCGGGGGTTCGAATCCCTCAGCGCCCACTTTTGCCTCGCTAACGCGAGGCTTTTTTTTTGTGCCGGTTCGACAATTGATGCTGACCGCTCTTATATACGGAAATCGTAAGCCCCGATTCTTCACGAGTCGGGGCTTCCTGCTATGAAAAAGTTAGTTTAAGCTGTGCTGTATGTTTATGAGACTGGGAAACGACGCGATGGTTTAATATGAGTTATTGGTTTAACGCTGTTTAACATTGCGTATCGTGGTTCCGTCGAATATAAGTTTTCCGTCTTCCGCCATCCGGCGCAGATGGGCAAGTGCGAGCGGCGCCTGCGGTCCGAACTGGTTGGAGAGCCAAAGCATGTCGAGCTGTCCGTATTCGTCAAGCAGGACGCCGAGACGTGCTTCAAAAAGCTGAGCGTCGAACGGGTGCGAGGCTTTTGCCCGGCATACGTCGCATTTCCCGCAGTCGTCGGTGCTGTGCTCGCCGAAATATTCAAGCATTCTGCGGACGCGGCACGACGAATCGTCGAAGGCGAAATTTTTCATCGCTTCAAGCCGTTGCGCCATGCGTTCGCGCCGGTCTTCATAGACGGAGCGCGGGAAGGTGAGTTCTTCGGAGGAACGGCGGTTGGCGGTGAAATATATATAAGGTGTGCGGGTGCGCGGAACGTATCTGATGATGTGCTCGCGCCGGAGACTTACGAGAGTTTCATACACCTTGTCTGCCGTCGTGTGTGTGTCGTATGCTATGCGTACTTCGTCGATGAACACAAAGTCGGCGAACAGTCCGGGGTAGGTGCGCAGCATGTAGTTGAGCACCTTCTCCTGCTCGTCGGTGAGTTCGGCGTCGTAGAGCTCATGCCGACGCACCTGAATCATCACGCGCGACGATGTCTCTATTTCTTCGGTGAACTCCCAGTATGCCGAGCGCCCTATTATGGCAATGGCGTTCATCACCTTTGCAAGCGGCATGTCGTACCTGGCGCACATGGCTTCGGGCTTGAACTCGAAGAGCGCTCCGAATCCCTCGCCCATCGGCACGTTCAGGAAGCGGCATACCTCGTCGTATACTTTCCGCAGGAACTCTTTTGGCGGAAAGGCGTCGTTGAGTCTTCTCGACATCAATGCCTTGTCGTGGCTGTTGCAGATGAGCACAGCAACCGACGGCAGTCCGTCGCGTCCGGCACGCCCTGCCTCCTGGTAGTATTCTTCCAATGTGGACGGCATGTCGTAGTGGACGACAGTGCGCACATCCGGTTTATCGATGCCCATGCCGAATGCTGTTGTGGCGACGATTACGCGCGGGTTGCCGGCCTGCCATGCGTCTTGCCGGTCGGCTTTCTCGTGGCTGTCGAGTCCGGCGTGATAGAAAGCGGATGCTATGCCGGCTTCGTTGAGCGCCGCCGACAATTCACGGCAGCGCTTGCGCGAGCGTACGTAGACTATCGCCGCGCCCGGGCGGTTCGTAAGCACCTGCAGCAGCTTGGGGAACTTGGAGTCGGTGTGGCGGACAAGAAATGAGATGTTGTCGCGGGTGAAACTCAGCGAGAAGCGCTGCACGTTCCTCATCTCCAGCTTGCGCGTGATGTCATCGGCGACTTCGGGCGTCGCCGATGCTGTCAGGGCAAGCATGGGAACCTCCGGGAATTCCTGCCGGAGAACGGAGATGTTGAGATAGGAGGGGCGGAAGTCGTAGCCCCACTGCGAGATGCAGTGTGCTTCGTCGACGACGAAGAGGCTGAGGTTCCAGCGCTTCAGCTGCGCGATGAAACTGTCGCGGGCGAGCCGTTCGGGCGCTATGTAGAGTATTTTCAGCCGTCCGGCGTAGCAGCGTTCGATGGTGTAGTCGGTTTCGGCGCGTGACATGCCCATGTAGAGGCACGACGCCGCTATCCGCCGTTTTTTCAGGTTGTCGACCTGATCTTTCATCAGCGACACAAGAGGCGTCACTACAAGAGTAAGCCCCGGCAACATCATCGCCGGTACCTGAAAGCAAACCGATTTACCTCCGCCCGTAGGCAGCAATCCGAGAGTGTCGTGTCCGGCGAGTACCGACTCCACAATCTCCGCCTGCATGGGGCGGAAGGAATCGTAGTCCCAGTAGCGCTTCAGCACCGACAGCGCGTCGCTCTCCGGCTTATCGTCAGGAAGAAACGGTCCGTCGTCGTCGGAGAAATCGTAGTAGCCCGAGATGTCGTCCATCAGATGTCGCTGACTCTGATCTGCTTCACAAGCAGCTGGAGCGACGTCGCATTCTGATGCTTGTTTTCCTCAATGGTATAGCAGATGTTGAACGGACGTCCCGAGTGGATATGTTCGAAGTATGACGCCATGTTGAACGCTATGCCGTTGATGACGCGTCCCGACGTATCGTCGACAAGCTCAAGCTTGATATGCTCCATGTTGCGACCTACGAGCTTGCTTGTGCCGAAATCCTTGACGCGGCGCGTGCAGAATGTAGGCTTGCGGTTGCCGGGTCCGAAGGGGTTGAACAGCCGGAGGATGGACACGAATTCGGGCGTTATGTCGGCGAAGGACAGGAAGGCGTCGATGTCGATCTGCGGCGTGAGCTGTTCCGGCAGGATGTTGGCGGCGACATATTCCTCGAAGCGCCGGGTGAACTCGGGTATGTTCTCTTCGCGCAGCGAGAGACCGACGGCGTAGGCATGTCCGCCGAAGTTCTCGAGAAGATCGCGCGTCGATTCGACAGCCTTGTAGATGTCGAAGGCCTGCACCGAGCGCGACGAGCCTGTCGCCAGTCCGTTGCTTAGCGTGAGCACCACCGACGGCTTGTAGTACAGCTCTGTGAGGCGCGATGCGACGATGCCGATGATGCCTTTGTGCCAGTCTTTGTTGTATATGACAATCGACTTTTTGGGCGAGTGCATTTCGCCGCGTTGTTCAAGGATGGCGTTCGCCTCTTCGGTGATGCGCTTGTCGAGTTCTTTGCGGTCCTGGTTGTATTTGTCGATTTCGAGGCTGCGGCGCGCCGCCTCCTTGGCGTCGCGTGCCACAAGGAGCTCGACAGCCTCGCTGCCGCACTGCATGCGTCCTGACGCGTTGATGCGCGGTCCGATTTTGAAGATGACGTCGTTGATCGTTATTTCCTTTCCGCCGAGTCCGCATGTGCGGATGATGGCGCGGAGACCCATGTTGGGATTGGAGTTGAGGCGTTTGAGCCCCATGTATGCCATCACTCGGTTTTCGTCGATCATAGGAACGATGTCGGCGGCGATGCTTACTGCCACGAGGTCGAGCATGCTTTCGAGCTCGGCGGTGGCGATGCCGTTGCTGATCGAGAAAGCCTGCATGAACTTATACCCGACTCCGCAGCCCGAGAGGTGAGGGCACGGGTATGTGGAGTTTTCCAGCTTGGGATTGAGGATGGCAACGGCGGGCGGCAGCTCGTCGTCGGGCATGTGGTGGTCGCAGATGATGAAGTCGATGCCTTTTTCCTTGGCGTAGGCTATTTCGTCGTTCGCCTTGATGCCGCAGTCGAGGATGATTACCAGCTTTACGCCCTGGTCGGCGATGTAGTCGACGTTTTTGCGCGATATTCCATATCCTTCGTCGTAGCGCGTGGGGATATAGAAATCGAGCTCCGAATAGAAATTCTGCAGGTATCGGTAGACGAGCGCCACGGCGGTGGTGCCGTCGACGTCATAGTCGCCGTAGACCATAATCTTTTCCTTGCTGCCCATGGCGCGGTTGAGGCGTTCGACAGCCTTGTCCATATCGGGCATGAGGAAGGGGTCGTATAGGTCGCGTAGCGACGGGTGGAAGAATTTCTCGGCAGCGTCGATGGTCGTTATTCCGCGCTGGACGAGCAGGTCGGCGACGGAAGCACAGTTGGCGAAACGTCGCGCCAGCTCGGCTCCCAGCCGCTGTTCCTCGCTCGAAAGCGTCGGATAGTTCCATTTACGTGTCATATATGTGGTGTTTTAATATACAAAATCAGGATGGCTGTGTGTATGTATAGACACACTACGCCATATTACACCACAAAAATACAAAAATCCCCGCTAATATCCAATCCCTCACGTCATTTTAACTTCCGGAGCGCAGTGCGAATATCAGTATGTCAAGGAGCTGCGGATAGAGAGCACAATACAGGTTGTCCCAGCGGAAATGAAGATAGGGAGGCAAGCCTCCTGCACAGTGCAAAAAACTCCTGCACAGTGCAAAAAACTCCTGCACAGTGCAAAAAACTCCTGCGCAGTGCAAAAGTTTTCTGTACTGTGCAGGAGTTTTTGAGGATCAGAGTTTTTCGAGGGTGATGGCGTCGAGGAGGGCGTGGTTGGTGCGGAGGTTCATGTTTTCGTCGGCGGGGCGGAAGTCGACGGTGAGGGTGTGCTGTCCTTTGGTGAGGTGTACGCGGAGGTAGTTGCTCATTCCCCAGTCGTTCCAGTTGGCGGTTCCGCGCTGCGGCAGGATGATGGTGCCGAGTCGCTTGCCGTCGACGCTGAGTGTGCGGAGGGCGCATTTGTTTTCGGTCGATATTGGACCGTTGCCGTTGGTATAGCGTGCGGCGACAGCATATTCTCCGTCTTCGGGTACGTCGATGGTGACGGTGACGGGTTTTGTGTTGTGGTCGACTTCAACGAATCCGTTGCCGGTATATCCTGCCACGGGCGTCTCGGGTTGATATGACACTTCGGGCGAGGTCATGGATGTTTTCTCGCCGGGGAACTGGAATGTGAGTCTGTCGCGGTTGCTGCGCGGCTCGGAGGCAAACGATTCGCTTTCCTGTACGGCTATGACCTGCCATTCGCCCTTGCCGTCGAGCTTATAGGATACTTCGCGTGTTTCTGCCACGGGCTTGCCGTCGCGGAGGACGATGTAATAGCGGCAGTCCTCTATGGGTCGCCAGCAGAGGTGTCCGTCGGATATCCATGTCTGCGGTGTCCAGGGGGCTTTCTTGTTGTGGGTTCTGTTCACTTTCATCGGCTCGGGCTCGTTGTCTGCCATGGTTATGACGATGGTGTTCTTACCTCTGATATTGGCGGGGATGAACGGTTTGTGCTCTTTGCCGTTGAGGGTGAACGATTTGATTTCGCTGCCGAAACCGCGCACGGTGATGTCGAGCGAGGCGTTGCGGTAGGGGAAATTCTCCAGCGTGCGTTCGCCGGCGAGCGCCTTGGGCACGAATGGGCTGAAGGTGAGCCCGTCTTTCTCGAAGTGTATGCCGAAGAGGATTTTATGTGTGATGGCGATGTTTCCGGCGAGGCACCAGAGCATGTTCGATGAGTTGAGCTCTGTGGCGATGTCGCCGTTGTCGAGAACGAAGTTTTCTTTGTTGGTGGTGAAGAGCGCCGCGGGGCGGAAGACGGCGCCTATAGCTTCCATCGTTCCGGCATCGTTGCGCACTTTGGCATTCGCCATTGCCCAATAGGCGCCTACCCAGGGCCAGAGAGCATTGTTGTGGTAGGGGCGCTTGTCTTCGATCTGCGGGAAGAAGATGGCGGTTCCGAAAGGTGTGGTGGGGTTGCTCTCGGTGATGGTGCGGGCACGCTCGGGCGATGCGACGTCGTAGAGTATGGCGAGTGATTCGCCGAGGGTCTCGGCACGCGGATTGAGGATGTTGAAGTTGCGGCCGTAGTTGTACATCGCATAATAGCCTTTGTCGTCCATCCACAGTTCGGTGTTGACGGCGTCTTCGATTTTCTGAGCGCGTGCTGTCGCATCCTTTGCCTCTTTCTTGTGTCCGAGCTCGGTGGCGATCTCGGCGAGCACGCGGAGTGCCTGGGCGTGGACAACGGATGTGCTGAGGGCTTCGGAGTTGTATATGTCGGTCATTTCCATCCAGACGGGGTAGCTCTGGGTGCGCCAGTCGATGAAAGATGTCTCGCCTTTGACGAGTCCGCCAGTCTCGCTGACAAAGGCATCGGTGTCGAGCGATTTTTTGATGATGGGGTATATCTTTTCGAGCCATGCGCGGTCGCCGGTCACCTTATAGATTTCGTAAGCGGCGAGCGCCCAGACGAGGCGGTCGGTGCTGACGGGCCATGCACCTCCCGAGCCGGTGTCCTGTATGATTTCGCCGTTGGCGTTCACTTTCTTCATCAGCGACACTTTCGAAGCTTCTGTCTGCATGTATGCCATCGAGAGAAGTATGGAATAGCTGACGTCGCGTGTCCATACCCCCGCCCATTCCTTGCCTGTGCGGAGGGTGGTGTCGGGTTCGACGGCGTTTACCATCTCGTCGAGCCCTAAGTTATAGATTGCGGCGTGGAGAGTGTTGGACGTGCGCAGCTGCGGATATGCGCTGATGTCGTTCTTTACTTTCCAGTGCTGACTGACGGGCATACGGTAGCCAGGCTGTGCCCGGTAGGTGGAGTTTATCTCGTAAGGGTTCGGCGCTGTGGCGAAGAATTCTCCCTGAGTGATGGTGTCGCCATGCCAGCGGTATGCCGATGTAGCTACAATGTCGGACGCGTGTACGCCTGCGCTTGCCGACAGAGCTACGGCAACGAGTGCGGTAAGTTGTGTCTTCATGTTTTTTATGTGGTTTATTTGAAATATAATCTGATGTATTGTTCTGTCGCTCCGTGGCGTATGCTCCACAGTGCTGAGTTTTTCAGTCCGGGCAGCCATGCTATCTCGCCGTCGCATTCAAGCACCCACTGACGTCGCTTTTCGGCGGCGCTGAGCTTGGCGTTGCTGAAGATGTCGCTGAGGAGCTTCGATTTTTTTGCTCCGAAGGGTATCATCCTGTCGCCAGTGCGGGGATGGCGGAGAATCCAGCGGCAGTCTTTGGCGGCGGCATCGAAATATGCTACGCCGGCACCTGCGTTTTCCGGGGCGAAGTCTGCTGCCGGGTGAAGAGTCACTTCGATATGTACTGGCTCGGTGATGTCGCTGTGGAGATCTACCGGATATGTTTCTTCCGAGACGCCGACGGCACAGGAGGGCATTACGGTGAGTGTGCCGCGGTCGAGTTCGGCGGTGTATATTCCGTCTGCCGACGTGAAATGCGTGCCTGATGCAAGCGGATTGGCGAGGATGTTCGCCGCCTGTGTGGCGGTGAAGCCTTTAGTGCTCAGAAATTCGTATAGCGCGGTTTCGGCGTCTTTATGCCGAGCAAGCCCGGCGATGTCGAGAACGGGAACTGTTCCTTCCGACAGGTGTCCGGCGATGATTCCGGCGACAGCAGACCGGTAGACCGACTCCGTCTTCTCGAGATTGTCGATTGTGCGCACTATGGCAGAAACAGCGCCAGGAAAGGCGGCGTCGAGCGCCGGGATGATGGTGTTGCGCAGGCGGTTACGCCTGTGAGCATCTGAGGCGTTGGAGCTGTCGGTGATGAAGGCGAGTCCTTTTTCGGCAAGATACGTCTCTATGTCTGCCCGCGTGAGCGACAGCAAGGGGCGGACGATATCGCCGCTCCGCGGGCGCATCGACGTCAGTCCTGCTATGCCAGTTCCGCGCATGAGGTTGAGCAGGAACGTCTCGGCACGGTCTTCCGAGTGATGCCCTACCGCCACCGCCTGCGCTCCCAGACTGTGCAGGAGCTCGCCGAACCACCGGTAGCGCAGCTCGCGGCACGCCATCTCGACAGAGCCGCCGTGTCCGCCGATGTATGCGGCAACGTCGAAGTGGCGCACGGTAAGGTCGATGCCGAGGTTCTTGCAGATGTCGGAGCAGTGGCGCATGTCGCGCTGCGACTCCTCGCCGCGGAGATGAAAATTGCAGTGTGCAGCCCGGCAGTCATAGCCCAGTTCTACGAGCACAGCCAGAAGTGCGACAGAATCGGCGCCTCCGCTCAGTGCCACAAGCACGGGCGCAGATCGGTGCAGCAGCTGGTGTTTTTGGATGTATTTTTCTACCGTTTGTCGAAATCGGCTGTCTTCTGTGCTCATAACAGTGCAAAGTTACCTATTTTTCTGCTTAATATTGATGGAGTGAGCTGTAAAATTCGTATTTTTGACGTCAAGTCAGCTCCGGCGCCAACAATCTGTCTGTGCCGCTGTTAGAATAGTAAAGATAAAGAAACATGAAACGCATCAAAAGCCTCCTCGTTATCGTGGCGCTGCTGCTCGGCGGAGCCGCTGCCCGCGCACAGTACTATGAGATAGCCAACCAGGTTCAGAATATGCTTGGCAAAGCTCTGTCGGGTTCGTTCAACTATAAAGGTTTCGTCGACGTCTCCGCGCTTGGAGGCACAGGCGACAAAAAGGTGAATTTCTTCGGCGTATCGACTACCCAGGGCTTCAAATATGCCTCGTGGTTCTATATGGGCGTCGGTTTGGGCGTCGATGTAGCCACGGCAAAGAACGGAGCTGTCCGCACGGAGGACGGCAGACCTTACGACGGAAACACCACGAAAGCGATGATTCCGGTTTTTTCCGATTTCCGCTTCAACATCGGAGGCGCGGGCACCAATGTTTTCATCGATGTCAAAGCCGGTGCCACGTGGCTTGTCGGCAACGGCGACCTTGTTGTAGACGACATCGCGATGACGCACGGCACACAGTTCTATCTCCGTCCGAGTCTGGGTGTGCGAATCCCTGTAAGCACCGACACGAGGCGTGCTCTGAACATCGGCGTCACCTATCAGCTGATAACATCCAACAACTTCTACAACTACTACGACAACTCTCTTTCGCTCAATGCTTTCGGCGCTACCATCAGCTACGAATGGTGAGCGGGACATAACGAAAAAACGCCTGCCGGCTGTGTTTCCGGCAGGCGTTTTGCTATGTATTCGTGTGTATGTCAGAGGATGAGCATCGCGTCGCCGTAGCAGCCGAAACGGTATCCTTCCTTGACGGCTTCGTTGTAGGCTTTCATGACGAGCTCGTAACCGCCGAAGGCACACACCATCATCAGCATTGTTGAATATGGGGTGTGGAAATTTGTCACGAGACTGTTTGCAACGGAGAAGTCGTAGGGCGGGAAGATGAACTTGTTGGTCCACCCGGAGTAGACCTTCATGTGTCCGCCCATGCTGTCGGCGGTGGCTATTGCGCGGAGTGTGGACGTGCCGACGGCGCATACGTTCTTACCGGCATCCTTGGCGGCGTTGACGGTGCTGACAAGTTCCTCGCTGGCTTCCATCTGCTCGCTGTCCATGCGGTGCTTTGTGAGGTCTTCGACGTCGATGACACGGAATGCTCCCAGACCGCTGTGTATGGTGATGAATGCTTCCTTTATGCCGCGTATCTTGAGCCGTGTGATGAGGCTGCGGGAGAAATGGAGCCCTGCGGCAGGAGCTACGACAGCGCCTTCCTTGCTGGCGAAGATAGTCTGATAGTCCTCGGCGTCGCATGGCTCGGGCTGGCGGTTGAGGTAGGGCGGCAGAGGCGTCATGCCAAGCGAGAAGAGCTGTTTCTTGAACTCATCGTGCGGTCCGTCGTAGAGGAAGCGCAGTGTACGTCCGCGCGAGGTGGTGTTGTCGATCACTTCGGCAACCATGCCGTCGTCTTCGCCGAAGTAGAGCTTGTTGCCTATGCGAATTTTGCGTGCGGGCTCTACGAGCACGTCCCAGAATTTGTTCTCCGCCGATAGCTCGCGGAGGAGGAATACCTCAATCTGCGCGCCGGTCTTCTCTTTGTTGCCGTAGAGGAGCGCGGGGAAAACCTGAGTGTCGTTGAACACCATCACGTCGCCGTCGTCGAAGAATGATGGCAGATCCTTGAAAATATGATGGGAAATCTCGCCAGTCTTACGGTTCACCACCATCAGCCGCGCTTCGTCGCGGTCGGGCAGAGGGTGCTGGGCTATGAGTTCTTTCGGAAGATTGAATTTGAATTGCGATAGTTTCATCGTCGTATATCGTCTTATATCAGTTATTTACTTGTTGTCCTGCGGCATTTCGATCTCTACTGTCCTGATGAGTTCGGCTGCCTGTTCGATTGTGAGGCATCTGTCGACAGTAATGTCGCCGACGCGCGTGCGGCGCAGGGCTGTCAGATGTGCACCGCTGCCGAGTGCCTGTCCGATGTCGCGTGCAAGTGCGCGGATATATGTGCCTTTGCTGCATACCACGCGGACGGTGATTTCTGTCGGCGAGAATGCCAGAAGCTCCAGTTCGTCGATGACGAGCACTTTGGGTTTCAGTTCCACCGTCTGCCCGGTGCGGGCGAGGTCGTAGGCGCGCACGCCGTCGATCTTGCATGCCGAGTAGTCGGGCGGAATCTGCTCTATGCGTCCGAGGAAATGCGAGAGAGTCTCTTCTGTGAGCTCACGCGTTATGTGTGCGGTGGGATAGGTGGCGTCGATTTCTGTCTCTTTGTCGAACGACGGCGTAGTCGCTCCCAGAGCCATGGTAGCCACATATTCCTTTACTCCGGCCTGAAGTTCGTCGATGCGCTTTGTAGCTCGTCCGGTGCACACTATCATCACGCCTGTTGCGAGAGGGTCGAGCGTACCGGCATGACCTACCTTGATTTTCTTCACTTTGAGCCGGCGCACAAGAGCGCCTCGGATGCGTTTCACCGCGTCGAACGATGTCCACTCCAGGGGCTTGTCTATATACAGTATTTCTCCGTCGAGAAAGTTCAAAATAATCCGATGTTATTGATTTTTAGAAAAATATGCAGACCAGACCTGCTATGAGGCAGTAGACTGCAAACCAGATGAGCTTGCCTTTCTTGACGAGCTCTATCATCCACTTGCAGGCGGCGCATCCGGAGAGGAATGCTGCGAGGAAGCCGACGAGCATCGGCACGAAGCCGATTGGGCTTGCCACAGCGTCGGCAGCCGGGGCGATCATGTCCTTGATGTCGAGCAGTGCTTCGCCGAGGATGGGTATGATGACCATGAAGAAGGAGAACTGCGCTACCTGGTCGCGCTTGTCGCCGATGATAAGACCTGTGGCGATTGTGGTGCCTGAGCGCGAGAGTCCGGGCAGCACTGCGACAGCCTGCGAGCAGCCGATGATGAATGCGTCGAGGAAAGTTATGTCGTGCGGCTGGTAGGGCTTGGCGCCTTTGCTGCTTTCAAAAGGCAGCGTGCGGAAGAAGTAGCTGAATGCGAGCAGAAGGGCGGTGATACACAGGCAGATACCTACGGTGAAAAGACCGTTGCCGAAGAACTGCTCGATGCTGTCCTTGAAGAAGATGCCGACTATGCCGACGGGGATGCAGGAAACGAGAATCTTGCAGACGTAGTAGAAATTGTCGTCGCGCTTAAATGTGAAGAACGACTTGCAGAGCGGCAGGAATTGCTTCCATAGCACGACAATTGTGCTCAGCACAGTCGCCACATGCAGCATGACATCGAATTCGAGGCTGTCGGCCCCGCTGAGGTCGATGCCTAATATCTCGCGGAAAATTTCAAGATGTCCGGATGAGCTGATGGGAAGATATTCCGACAATCCCTGGACAAGACCCATGATGAGTGCGTCGAGTGTATCCATGGCTTATTTCTTTTTGATGCTCAGACGTTTCGGGTCGATGATTATTGCCGCTCCCATGGCTATGAAGCCGATGAATGCTATGCAGGGTCCGACGACGATGCGGCGGGTGCTGAATATGTCGGGGTTGAATTCCTCGGCGCCCGAACTGCCTCCGAGCATCAGCAGGAAGCCGATGACGATCAGCGCGCCGGCGATTGCCATAGCTATGAAATTGTTTTTCTCAAGAGGCATCTCCGAACCGGGAGCGCGCTCAAACTGGTTTTCTTGCGATTGTTTCATTCTTTACCTTAGAAATTTCTATTTCATGAACATTTCGTCGTAGGACGAGCGGAGATAGCGGCAGGCTGCGGAATATGCTGTCAGGCAACATATCAGCCCCCCGAGCAATATCATTGCCGCCACTACGGCAGCACACCATTCCCATGGCAGAAGTGCGTCGGCGAGCGGCGAGACTGTCGAGGCATACCATCTTGCTCCGGCGAGGATGGCGCCTGCGACAAGACCTGCGACAATGCCTCCGCGCAGACCCGCCACGACGAAGGGACGGCGGATGAATCCGGCTCTGGCGCCGACAAGCTTCATAGCATGTATGATGAAGCGGCGACCGTAGATAGAAAGACTCACCGTGTTGTTTATCAGACCTATGGATATAACAAGCAGCACAAGCGCCAGCGCTCCGAGCACAAGGGCGGCGCGCTGCAGTGCGCTGTCGGCCCGCCGGAGCATATCGCTCTCGTAGACGATGTCGTCCACGCCGTAGCCGTCGTAATAGCGTTCGACAAGGGCGGCTACGCTGTCGGCATTAGCCCATCCGGGGCGTACGCGCACGTCGAACTCGGCAGAATAGGGATTCACCTCGGATGTGGCAAGCACGTCTTCGCCGAGGTTTGCCGCTTCCTGCTCCAGGACGGCTTCGGCGGATGTATAGCCGTAGTTCTCAACCGCCCTGTCGGCATTGAGGCGCGTTTTCATCGCTTTTATGCATGCGGGGTCGCATGCTCGTTCCATAACAATGACGAAACCGGCTTTCTCCACAATCCTGCTACGGAGATTATAGCCTGCGATGACGAGGCATATACCTGAACCAAGCAGCATAAGCACAAGGCAGATGCTCACGAGCGATGTTACCCGTGAGCCGAGAGTGGATATGCGTCTGGCTCGTTTTTTCATTTCAGGATGCTTCGGGCATGTCCATAATCAGCCCAAATTGGTGCAAAATTACACATTCTTCCTTCTGTGGCAAATATATTAACAATGTTTAATGTCCGGATCGCGTACGAGTGCTGGTATTCCGAGACATGTATCTCAACTTTTTATCATAGATAATTGTGTATATCATGTATATTATATATCTTTGCGCTATAAAACTATAAAACTATTCTGATATGGCAACAGCATTAAACATAAAGCGTAAAAATATCGATCTACCCGTTGACACATTGCAGAAACTCTCCATTATGGCAGTAGCTCAGGGCAAGAGTTTAAAAAACTTCATTGAAACAATCCTTATTTCAAAAGCCAACTCCATATCCGTAGAAGTAAGCGAAAACCCCTCTCCCTCCGGCGACCCGTGGTTTGACGACCCAGAAAACATAGCATCCGTCAATCGAGGAATCTCTGAGTTGAAAGCCGGAAAGGGCAGAACCTATTCAATGGATGAAATTCGGGAAATGTTGGGCGTATGACTTATGAATTGGTTCTTATGCCCGAAGCTGAGAAGCACTTGAAGGAGTGGAGCAGGTCAGGGCAAAAGAAAACGCTAAAGAAGATAGTGGATTTGTTCGAGGAACTGCGGCAGCATCCTGCAACAGGTACAGGGCATGTTGAGCAGCTCAAAGGGGATCTGTCAGGGTACTGGAGCCGAGAAATCAACAAAGGCGACCGAATGATTTACAGTATCGAAGATGACAAAGTAATTGTCAATGTGGTATCGCTCAAAGGACATTACGGCGACAAGTAAAGACTGACAGAGCAATATCTCTAAAGGAGAGGTCTCGATGGCGGGCGCAATGGCGGGCGCCAGGAAAATTAAGACTATTTTAAATTCGTGCAAAAATTTATCGGAATATTTTTCGTAACTTTGCGGCTTGAAGCGCATAACGCGCCATATTTAAACACCCTCTAAAGAAAAATACAATGGCAACTCAGGAAGACGTTTTTAAAAAAATCGTTTCACACGCCAAGCAATATGGCTTCGTATTCCCGTCAAGCGAAATCTATGATGGACTTTCCGCCGTATATGACTACGGTCAGAACGGCGTGGAACTTAAGAACAACATCAAGCGTTACTGGTGGGATTCGATGACCCTTCTCCACGAGAATATCGTAGGTATCGACTCCGCAATCTTCATGCATCCGACAATCTGGAAAGCTTCGGGACATGTCGACGCGTTCAACGATCCCCTTATCGACAACCGCGACAGCAAGAAGCGCTACCGTGCCGATGTGCTCATTGAAGAGCAGATTGCAAAAATCGACGACAAGATAGCAAAGGAAGTCGCCAAGGCAGCCAAGCGCTTCGGCGACGCTTTCGACGAAGCACAGTTCCGCGCCACGAACGCCCGCGTGCTCGAATATCAGAAACATCGCGACGAGCTTCATCAGCGTTTCTCCGATGCCATGAATGCCAACGACCTCGACGGTCTGAGGCAGATTATCCTCGACGAAGAGATTGTATGCCCCATATCCGGCACTAAGAACTGGACGGAGGTGCGTCAGTTCAACCTCATGTTCAAGACCGAAATGGGCTCCACCGCCGACGGCTCCATGACAGTGTATCTGCGCCCCGAAACCGCTCAGGGTATCTTCGTGAACTATCTCAATGTGCAGAAAACAGGTCGCATGAGCATACCTTTCGGTATCGCTCAGATCGGCAAGGCGTTCCGCAACGAGATTGTCGCCCGCCAGTTCATCTTCCGTATGCGCGAGTTCGAGCAGATGGAGATGCAGTTCTTCGTCCGTCCCGGCGAGGAAATCAAGTGGTTCAAGCAGTGGAAAGAGTGGCGTCTGAAATGGCACAAAGCTCTCGGGCTCGGCGATGAGAAATACCGCTACCACGACCACGAGAAGCTCGCCCACTATGCCAATGCCGCCACAGACATTGAGTTCCTGATGCCATTCGGCTTCAAGGAAGTGGAAGGTATCCACAGCCGCACGAACTTCGACCTCTCGCAGCATCAGAAATTCTCCGGCAAGAAAATCGAGTATTTCGATCCCGAACTCAACCAGAGTTATACTCCGTATGTCATCGAGACATCCATCGGTGTCGACCGCATGTTCCTCAGCGTTCTGTGCTCCAGCTATGAAGAAGAGCTCCTTCCCAACGGCGAGACACGCGTCGTTCTTCACCTGCCCGCACCGCTGGCACCGGTGAAATGCGCCGTGCTTCCGCTCGTCCGCAAAGACGGGCTGCCTGAGAAAGCACACGAAATTGTCGAAGACCTCAAATTCGATTTCGCCACCCACTATGAAGAGAAGGATGCCATCGGCAAGCGCTATCGCCGCCAGGATGCCATCGGCACGCCCTTCTGCATCACTGTCGACCACCAGACGCTCGAAGACAACACCGTCACCCTCCGCGAACGCGACAGCATGGAACAGACACGTGTAGCCATCAGTGACCTGCACGCACTCATCCACGACCGTGTAAGCCTCGCGTCACTCCTCCGTAAGCTTAAATAATCCGAATACCCTTTTATGAAAAAAAGCTATATTATTATTGGTGTTATCGTTGTCCTTGTGCTCCTCTTGGGGTTCAATGGCTGTAACACCTACAACTCAATGGTTACCCTCGGCGAGAACGTCGACAAGAGCTGGGCTCAGGTTGAAAATCAGTACCAGCGTCGTCTCGACCTCATTCCCAACCTTGTCAATACCGTCAAAGGTTATGCCGAACATGAGAGCAGCACCCTCGAAAGCGTGACGAAAGCACGCGCAGGGCTTTCTGATGCGTATAACAGCGCCGAACAGCTCAAAAACGGCGCAAGCCCTGCCGACGCACAGCAGTTCGAGAACTACGTTGCCGCCCAGGACCGCCTTAAGAGCGCTTTCGACATCTATGTGAACGCAGTCCGCGAAGCATATCCCGACCTGAAGGCAAATCAGAACTTCATAGACTTGCAGACGCAGCTTGAAGGCACCGAAAACCGCATCGCCACAGAACGCGGACGCTACACCGAAGCTGTTCAGGAATATAATGTGAAAGTGAAGCGCTTTCCTGCTAATCTCTGGGCGGGTATGTTCGGGTTCTCAGCCAAACCTCAGTTTAAAGCCGACGCCGCAGCAGCGACAGCACCTAAAGTGGAATTCTGATGAAAAAAATCTTTGCAATAATAGCGATAGCCGCCGCAGTTCTGTACTCATGCAAGAATGATGACGACCAGACATGGGAGGACTATATGGCATGGCGCGAGACCAACAACGCATGGTTCAACGAGATGCGTGCTCGCACCAATCCCGACGGAACACCGTACTATGAAGTGATTACACCGACGTGGAGTCCGAACACGAGTGTCCTCATCCACTACTTCAACGACCGCAGCGAGACCGAAGGCAAGCTGTCGCCGATATATACCAGCACAGTCGATACCCGCTACTACCTCCATCTGTGCGACAGCACGGCGGTAGACTCGTCGGTGAACAACACATCTCCGGCGCCCGGCGTGTTCCGCGCCCGGCTCAACGAGATGATTGTCGGCTGGGGAATAGCTATTCCGCAGATGCGCTGCGGCGACACTGCCGAGATTATCATTCCCTACACGGCAGGCTATGGCACTTCGAGCAACGGCGCTATCCGTCCGTTCTCCAATCTCCGTTTCAACGTACGCCTCGTAGACATACCGCATCTGGAATCTATCCCGTATTGACGCGGTATTTTACAGAAATAATACAGGCTTTGTCGCATCAGCGGCAAAGCCTGTTGTCTTATCTGAGGGTGTAGACGCGTTTGACGCGTGGGCTGACGGAAGTCAGTATTTCGTAGGGTATAGTTCCGAGTATATCGCTGAGTACTTCTACTCTCTGGTGCGGACCGAATATCTCCACCTCTGTTCCTACTGCAGCTCCCTTGGCATCGGTGACGTCGATCATGCATTGATCCATGCAGATGTTGCCTATTGTAGGACATGCCGTGCCGCTGACGATGAAAGATGCGTTGCCGCGTCCAAAATGACGGTTGATGCCGTCGGCATAGCCTATGGGTATGGTTGCTATGACCGACGGACGTGTCGTGCGTCCTTTGCAGCCGTAGCCTATGGGAGTGCCGGCGGGCCAGTGCTTTATGGAAATTATATGTGTCCGGAGCGATGATACAGGTTTGAGCCGCAGCGCTTCGTCGCCTGGGTAGGGGCTTATGCCGTACAGCCCTATACCGAGACGTCCCATCTCATAGTCGAGCGCGCCGGCGAAACGCATCATTCCGGCGGTGTTGAGAAGATGGCGGCGGAACGGGTAGCCGAGAATGTCGCGCAGGCGGTCGGTCATCTGACGGAAGACATCTATCTGGCTTAGGGTGTAGTCGTCCATGTCGAGGCAATCGGCGGTGGCGAGGTGTGAAAGCACGGAAGAGACGCGGACGGCTCCTGTTCTTGCCAGCCGCTTGCCTATGCCGTCGAGCTGTTCGGGCAGGAAGCCGACGCGGTGCATTCCGGTGTCGAGTTTTATGTGTATGGGATAGGCTGATACCCCTGCCGCTTCGGCTTCACGTATGAGGCGGTCGAGCTCTTCGGGTGAGAAAACTGTAGGTTCGAGGTGGTTTGCGAAGAGCGCCGGATAGCGGTTGGTGAGAGGGTTGAGCACTATGACCGGCATGGTGATGCCGGCGTCGCGCAGCTCTATTCCTTCTTCGATGACAGCTACGGCGAGCGCGGCGGCTCCATGGCTCTGGAGAGTCTTGCCGATTTCGACAGCTCCGGCGCCGTATGCTCCTGCCTTCACCATAGCCACGATGCCGGTACCTTTGGGTACGAGCGAGCGGTAATAATTGTAATTGTGTACGACGGCGTTGAGGTCTACTTCGAGAGTCGTCTCGTGTCCTGCGCATTCGAGGGCGTCTGCCATGGCGCGCAAGCAGGCGTCGTTCCTGCCGAAAAGCAATATCTGTTCGTTGTGCAGCAGCGAACCGCCGATGTATCCGGATATTATGGCAGACAGTTCAGTCCCCGGTTTTTCGGGCAGACAGACAATGTGCTCTATACCGAACTGCTTTGCCATTGCAATAGCCTCGCCGGTGGCGTCGGTGTCGGTCAGTTGCCCGAGGATGAGCGCCGACGGATGGCGCGGCGTGGCGCGGCGGCGCATGAAATCGAGTGCCATGCGGAGCGAGAGAATATCCGGAGTGAAGTTATCGCGGACGACAGTATTGCCGAACGCCGCCGATGAAATTTCGCGGCGTGTCGACACGAGCGGAAGCGACGTGATGTGCGAGCGGCTGTGAGCGTCATATCCGAGTGCCGACAGTACGGCGTCGGCGAGAGCATGGTAGATGCTTGGAAACGACTCCTGCCGGACAGCTATCAGTTTTGCGCCGGGAAGCTCGCGTTCGAGAATCAGCCCTGCTTCCGGGTCGGAGCAGTCGTAGACAACTGTCTTGCATCCGGCGAAGATACGCGCTTTTTCGGCGATTTTGTCGCTGTGCGATGCAAAGGCATTGTCGTGTTCTGTGCTGATTGGCGTGAGGACGCCTATTGTATGCGAGCTTCCGAGTATAGCGGCGATGGCGTCTGCCTGCCCCGGACCGTCGATGCCTATCTCTGTTATTATGTGTTCGGGCAGCCCGTCGGATGTCATTTCCCATATCGAGAGTGGTACGCCGATGCGAGAATTCCAGCTGCGCGGACTCCGGCGGACACTGCACAGCGGCATCAGCGCGGAGTAGAGCAGTTCTTTGAATACTGTCTTGCCATGGCTGCCTGTGACGGCTATACCGCCGGTGAATCCGTTGAGCAAGGCGGATGCCTTGCCGTCGAGCCATGCCTGTACGTTTCCTGTCTGCTCAAAATGGGCGTCATTCATCTTTTCGGTGTCCGCTGGAAGGTGGTCGACAATAAAATGACGGACTCCGCGGGCATATAGTTCAGGTATGAAGCGGTGTCCGTCGCCGAGGCTCGTGTTGAGCGCGGCGAAGATTGTGTCTGAGGGTGCGAATACCGAGCGGCTGTCGGCGCAAAGATAACGGTGGGTCATAATATCGGTCGGTGCAAGGCGGTCTTGTTCTGGCGGCGCGATTCGAGTGCCGTTGCCTGTGTTGCCTTGCTGAAATAAGTCTTTGAGAAGATTTCGTAGATATAATCGGCGGCTGTTTCCGAGGGATGCTTCATGTCGGAAGCATAGAAACGGTAGTCGCGGAGGTCGTCCATGAGAATCTCGTAGGATGGAAAATAGCCGGCAGTGTCGCTGCCGAAGTGCCGGAGAGCCTCTTCCGCTCCGAGATGGAGAGCTGCTTTCGATAGTGTGTTGCCGTGCAGTCCGTCGTCGAGATGGCGTATTGGGCTTATGGTGAGCAGGACGTGGCGGCAGCCGCTGTCGAGCAGGATGCCTATGGCGTCGCGCAACTGCCGGCATATCTCTTCTGTGCCGAGTCTTTCGCGTGTGAAAGCGGATGCCGGAAACTTGTGGCAGTTGCCAACGATCCGTCTGCTGGCGTTGTGGCGGTAGACGAATGCTGAGCCGAGCGTGAGTATGGCGACTGGTCGGGCGGAGAGAATATCGCTTATTCTGCCGAGCCCTGCGGAGATATCTTCGAGTATTGACGCCTTGTCGGAGCCTGAGTAGCGCGACGCGAAGTCAAGGGCATGGAATCCGCGCGGACCTACTTCGACGAACGGTTCTTCGATGCCTTTGGCAAGGCGCAGGCAGCGGGTGATGGAACAGGGGTTGAAAAGCGGTCCGAGCGGGTTGTGCACAGTGTGGAAACCGTCGGTGTCGAGTCTCGTACCGATTTCGTCGCTGAAGCACGAGCCTAAAAGGAGCAGCGGTGTGTCGTGGCTTATGTCGAGCGATGCGGCGACGGGCTCTATTTCTGTACGGAAGCGCATGGTCAGAACATTTGGTAGTCGATGGACAGCACCTGGAATTCGGTTCTGCGGTTTATCTGGTCGGCAGCCTCCTGGTCCTCCGGCGACAGCTGGAGAATGTATTCCTCGGTGAGGACATCTCCTTCCTTGAACTGCGGATAGAGGCGCGCGAGCTTCTTCGTGATTGTCTTCGGGCGCGATTTGCCGTAGCCGTGGCTCTGGAGTCGGTCGGGACTGATGCCGACGGATATGAGGTAGTCGATGACGGAGCGCGCACGGCGTTCGGTGAGGTCGATGTTATACTTTTCTGTGCCTATGCGGTCGGCATGCGATGCCATCTCGATGGTGACGTTAGGATTGTCGCGGAGCACCTGTGCCATCTCGTCGAGTGCTTCCTGCGACTCGGGGCGCAGGGTAGCCTTGTCGAAGTCGTAGAAGATATTGTCGATCACCACCGGTTTGGTTATCGACGAGAGAATGAAGTCGACGCTGTACTCGGCATCTTCTTCGGCTATGTCGCTGGTGAATTCCTGCTTTGCATTGAGGTAGCCTTTCGCGCCGGCGAGCATCACATAGCTTATGCCCCTGTCGAGGGGGAAGGAGAATGAACCGTCGTTGCGCGCAACCTGTTTCTGGTTGGAACCGTCGTTGCCGACGATGCGTATTACGGCGTTAGGCACAGGCTCCTCGTCCTTGTCGAGCACCCAGCCGCTGATTGTCACTTTTATCTCCGGCAGCTCGAAGGAGAATATGTGGTCGTAGCCGCGCGCGTCGCCACGGTTGGAGGAGAAGAATCCGCTTTCGCCTTCTCCGAAGGTGATGCCGAAATCGTCGGCGGCGGAGTTGACGGGGGTGCCCATGTTGGTGACGTTCCATCCGCCCGATTTTGTCTGCTCGGCGCGGAAAATGTCAAGACCGCCGTAGCCAGGATGTCCGTTGGAGGCGAAGTATATCACCGAGTCGGACCGGACGAAGGGGAACATCTCGTCGCCCGGGGTGTTGATCCATTCGCCTAAGTTTTCCAGCGAGCCCTGACGCTCCCTGAGATTGACACGCCAGATGTCGCGTCCGCCTTCGCCGCCCGGCATGTCGGAGGTGAAATAGAGCCAGTTGCCGTCGGGCGACACGGCGGGATGACCGTAGCTCGAAATGGTGTCGTGTGTGATTTCGTATTTCACGGGTGCGCTCCATTTGGCGTCGGAGCGCTGCGAGGTGTATATTTCGACGCCGGTGTTTGCGTTGGGTTCGCGCCGTGCGCGGCTGAGGTACATTGTCTGCCCGTCGGGAGTAAACGACGGTGTGCCTTCGTCGAGTTCGGTGTTGAGTTCTCCTTCGACGGGCTCGGGGCGTTTCCATTCGCCTTTCTCATCCTTGACAGAAAACCAGATGTCGCCTTTTTTCATTCCGGTCACTTCGCTCTTGTGATTGCCGGTCACTTTCTCTGTCGTGGTGGTGAAGTATATCTGGTCGAGCGACTTGTCGAGGAACATCGGGGAATAGTCGGCGCGCCTGGAGTTGAACAGTTTCGCTTGTCTCACCACATACCGCGTGCCGCCCTTTTTATCGAGGGCATACTGTGCGCCGGCAAGCGTGTTTTTCGCCAGCTCGTCGTTCGGATTCCATTCCAGATATGTCTGCAACGACTTTACGGCATGCGCGTATTTTCCGTCGGCAGCCTGCATCTGTCCTAAGTAGAGGTAGAGAGTGCTGTCGGGATAGCCGTAGCGGGCGGCGTTCTGGTACGCTGCCGCTGCGCGCGGGAACTGGTTGAGTCGCCGGTGACACTCCGCCATCTTGAACGCCACTTCGCCGCGGAGAGGACGCTCCTCGCGCTTTGTGAGTTTGTTGTAGATCTTGCGGTAGGTTTTGGCGGCGTCGAAGTACTCGCCGCGCTCAAGCTGCTCGTTGGCGGTGGCGAGTTTCGGACCGCGGCAAGCCGATGCCAGCACCGCCGCCAGAACAATGGATATTATATAGGAGCAATTCTTCAGTTTCATAAAAAGAAAACGTCTGATTCCGCTTGATATTGCAAAGTTACCACATATTTCCGGCACAAGCGGCGTTTTGAACCGACAAACGCTCCATCTGGATAAAATCATTGACTAAAATTTGTCGAAGATGAGCGAAAAGTTTGCCACGTTCATGAATGGCTTGCTGAAATCAGTGTGTCTGCTGAATAGTTACTTAGGGGGTAAATTGTCAAATATATGTTAATATTTTATCGCAGGCGAGCATATTTTTGACAATTATACTACAAATAGAAATAAATGTAGTAGTTTTGTGTGCGAAATATAGTATAAAGACATGAAAGGCAAGAGATACTGCAACAGTTTTACCTCCTCAGGAATTGTGAAGGAAGAAGGAATGGCAGCATACTACAAGCTGCTGGACAGTGTGCGTGATGGTGATACTGTACGCATCAAGCGCGGGGTGTATGCCACAACCGAACAGTTGGCGGACACCATGATTGATGTGCAAGCCATTGTCCCTGGTGGAGTGTTGTGCCTTTTCTCTGCATGGAGCGTGCATGGGCTTACCACCTCATTGCCACAGGCATACCATATTGCCGTGAAGAGAGGCAGGAGAGTCACGCTCCCGCTCTTCCCCAAAGTAGAACTGCATCATATCACCGACACGATGTTTGCCATAGGTGTCGAAGAACAGATAGTCAGCGGCTATCGCATCCACATCTATAATAAAGAACGATGCGTATGTGATGCCGTGAAATACCGCAACAAGGTCGGTATGGACGTTT
>USMC01000042.1 GCA_900555715.1 uncultured Porphyromonadaceae bacterium
GAAGTTTTCACGAATCAAGGACGACCCTATGTTACTGGTCATGATGATGATCGTGTTCTTGAAGTTGACGACACGTCCTTTATTGTCGGTCAAACGTCCGTCATCCAATACCTGCAAAAGGATATTGAAAACATCCGGATGAGCCTTTTCGATCTCATCAAACAGAACGACCGAATAAGGTTTACGGCGGATAGCTTCCGTCAACTGGCCGCCTTCATCATAGCCGACATATCCCGGAGGTGCACCGATCAGACGAGTCGCACTGAACTTCTCCTGATATTCGCTCATATCGATACGCGTCATCATGTTCTCGTCGTCAAACAGATATTCCGCCAACGCTTTGGCCAGCTCTGTCTTACCGACACCTGTCGTTCCGAGGAAAATGAAGCTGCCGATGGGTCGCTTGGGGTCGTTGAGGCCTGCACGGCTGCGGCGAACGGCGTCGGCTATGGCGCTGATTGCCTCGTCCTGTCCGACGACGCGGTCGTGGAGTTCGGCTTCGAGATGGAGTAGCTTGTCTTTCTCGCTCTGTACCATCTTGTTTACCGGAATGCCTGTCCAGCGCGAAACTACGTCGGCGATGTCTTCGGCATCGACTTCTTCCTTGATGAGGGCTTTGTCGCCCTGCATCATGCGGAGCTGTTCCTGTGTGTCGGTGATTTCCTTTTCTTTCTGTGCTATGCGTGCATAGCGTATTTCCGCTACTTTGGCATAGTCGCCGTCGCGCTGAGCCTTCTCCGCTTCGAAGTTGAGCTGCTCGATGTCGATTTTGTTTTGCTGAATCTTGCTTATGAGCTCGCGTTCGGCTGTCCACTTGGCAGTGTACTGCTTCTCTTCCTCGCGCAGTTCGGCAATCTGGCGTTCGATTTCGCGTACTCGCTCTTTTTCGCCTTCGCGTTTGATTGCCTCGCGCTCGATTTCTTTCTGCGCTATCTGGCGAGATATGTCGTCGAGAGCCTGCGGGACGGAGTCGATTTCAAGTTTGAGCTTGGCGGCGGCTTCGTCGACGAGGTCGATCGCCTTGTCGGGAAGGAAACGGTCGGCGATGTAGCGTTCCGACAGCTGCACGGCGGCGATAATCGCCTCGTCGCGGATACGCACCTTGTGGTGGTTCTCGTAGCGCTCCTTGAGACCTCGGAGTATGGCTATAGCCGATGCCTCGTCGGGCTCGTTGACCATTACTTTCTGGAAGCGGCGTTCGAGGGCCTTGTCTTTTTCGAAGTATTTCTGATATTCGTCGAGTGTGGTGGCGCCGATGCTGCGGAGCTCACCGCGGGCGAGCGCCGGTTTGAGGATATTGGCGGCGTCCATAGCGCCTTCGCCCTTGCCGGCTCCGACAAGGGTATGGATTTCGTCGATGAAGAGTATTATCTCTCCTTCTGCCTGTGTCACCTCGTTCACGATGGCTTTGAGTCGTTCCTCAAATTCACCTTTGTACTTTGCACCCGCCACAAGAGCGCCCATATCGAGCGAGAAGATCTGCTTTGTGCGCAGGTTCTCGGGCACGTCGCCACGGACGATGCGGTGTGCGAGTCCTTCGGCTATTGCGGTCTTGCCGGTGCCTGGTTCGCCGATGAGCATGGGGTTGTTTTTTGTACGGCGGCTGAGGATTTGCAGTACGCGGCGTATTTCCTCATCTCGTCCTATCACGGGGTCGAGTTTGCCCGAACGTGCTCGCTCGTTGAGGTTGACGGCGTATTTGGCGAGGGCGTTGTATGTTTCTTCTGCGCCCTGATCGGTGGCAGTCTTGCCTTTCCGGAGCTCCTGAATGGCAGCTTCGAGGTCTTTTTTTGTCAGTCCTACATCTTTCAGAACTGCCGAGGCCTTGGAGTTTATCTCGAACAGCGCCATAATGAGCGCCTCGAGGGTGACGTATTGGTCGCCCAGCTTTTTAGAAATGTCGAGCGATTTCTGAAGAACATCGTTGGAGGCATGGCTGAGATATGGCTCAGCGCCTGATACTTTGGGGAGAGCAGAAATGTCGGTTTCGACCTGGCGTGTGACGACGGCCGGGTTGGCTCCTATTTTCTGGAAAATGAAGTTTACCACACTCTCGCCTTCGTCGATAACACCTTTGAGGATGCATTCAGGCTCTATTGCCTGAGCCCCGGCGCCGCGCGTAATCTCGACGGCCTTCTGGATGGCTTCCTGCGACTTGATGGTGAAATTGTTGAAATTCATATTGTAAGTGGTTGAACGTTTCGTTGTATATGTACAAAATATCAAACAAGCGGCGACCGCTTTTGGTTGACATTCTGCGGGCTTAATTGCAATATCAGTGCCAAAGCGGCATCACTGCCAAATTGTCGGGCGCTTCCGGACAAGAAAAAGAGGTGCCTTCACAGGTACCTCCCTTTCCATTCATCACATTATGCTTATATTAAAGTGCTTTTGTAGTGCTATTCATACCGTTCTTCGACAACGTCCCAGTCAACGATGTCCCACAGTTTTGTCAGTGCATCGGCACGCCGGTTCTGATAGTCGAGATAGTATGCGTGTTCCCAGACGTCGAAGGTGAGCAGCGGCGTGAGTCCTGAAGTAATAGGATTCTCCGCATTGGCGCCTTGCGTTATGAAGAGCTTACCCTTCTGGTCGCACGACAGCCATACCCATCCCGAGCCGAACAAGCCGACACCGGCATCGACGAACGCTTTCTTGAAGTTTTCAAGCGAGCCGAAATCACGCTCGATTGCAGTGCGGAGCTTACCTTTCGGTTCGCGGCTGCCGTCGGGAGAGAAGGTGAAGAAATAGAAAATATGGTTCCACGCCTGGGAGGCGTTGTTGAAAAGCGGTCCCTTGGCTTTGGCAATGATTTCCTCCAGCTCTTCGTCTTCGTATTCTGTTCCTTTTATGAGCTTGTTGAGATTGTCGATATACGCCTTCTCATGTTTGCCGTAATGGTATCCGATGGTCTCTTTGCTGATGACGGGTTCGAGAGCGTCGGCAGCGTAAGGAAGCTTGGGTTGTTCGTATTGCATATCTGAATATTGTTTTATTGTTTGTATAGATTCAACGCAATCTGTGCCGCAAGGTTCAGGCGACAAGCAGATTTGACATTTGTTAAATCGCAGTACGGCAGAGGCGGCGATTTTGAAGAATGAAAAATATTTAGTAATTTAGCAGATTGAATGTTAAAACTACGTACTTAACATGGAAAGAACCGATCATCGCTACTGTGTGATAATGTGCGGAGGCATAGGAAGCCGTTTCTGGCCGTATAGCCGTACGCGGTTGCCGAAGCAGTTCATCGATTTCCTCGGCACGGGGCGCTCGCTGCTCCAGATGAGTTTCGACCGCATTTCCGAACTTATCCCGGTAGAAAATATACTGATAATGACGAATGAGCGCTACTCCGACCTTGTCCGCGAGCAGCTGCCCGAACTGTCTGCCGGACAGATACTTCTCGAACCGGCACGCCGTAATACAGCGCCCTGCATCGCATGGGCTGCGTGGCACATAGCTGCGCGCGACCCCGAAGCTTCAATGATTGTAATGCCGTCGGATCACGTTATTACGCGCGACAGGCTGTTCCAGCAGGCGGTGCGCGACGGTTTCGACTTTGTGGAAAGCCGCGACGCCCTGCTGACATACGGCATACAGCCTACACGTCCCGAGACCGGCTTCGGATATATTCAGGTCGGCGATATCGTCGAAGGCGATTTCTGCAAGGTCAAGACCTTCACAGAAAAGCCAAATCTCGAACTTGCCAATGTCTTTCTGGCAACAGGGGAGTTTTTCTGGAATTCGGGCATTTTCCAGTGGCGCGCTTCTGTGATACGCGATACCATGCGCCAGCTTGTCCCAGATATCGCCGCCGTGTTCGACTCGGTAGGTAGCGAGGTATACACCTCTCAGGATGCCGAGCGGAAGTTTATCTCGGAAGCATTTCCTTCGTGCATAAGCATCTCGATTGACTATTCGGTGATGGAAAAGGCGTCGAATGTCTATGTCGAGACCGTGAAGTTCGGCTGGAGCGATCTTGGCACATGGAGCGCTCTCTATGATCTGTCGCCGAAAAACAATGAGTCGAACGTTACGCAGAACTGCAACGTTCTATCATATAACAGCCGCGGCAACATTTTTGCCGTTCGTGGTGAAAAGCTTGTGGTCGTCGACGGACTCGAGGACTATATCATTGCCGATGCCGACGGTGTGCTGCTGATATGCCCGAAGGCGCGCGAACAGAAAATACGCCAGATGGTGACAGACGCGCGCGTGAAGTTCGGTGAAAAATATGAATAACATTATAGAAACATAACACACATATCAATTGGAAATGTCGATAGACAAGATTATATCTCAGGCGACGGCTGCTGCCGTCAAGGCGCTGTACGGCATCGAAGCCGATGCCTCGTCGATAACGCCTCAGGCTACCCGTAAGGAATTCGAAGGCAATCTTACGGTTATGGTTTTCCCGTGGGTGAAAGCCGCCCGCAAGGCTCCGGAAGCTGTGGGCGCCGAGATAGGGCAGTGGCTTGTCGACAACGAACCCGCTGTGTCGGCGTTTAATGTCGTCAAGGGATTCCTTAATATTACCATCACGCCTACATACTGGAACAATGTCCTTTCCGCTATCGAGGCGGATGATAATTATGGTACAGTAAAGCCGACGGAAGAAAGTCCGCTGGTGATGGTGGAGTATTCATCGCCCAACACCAACAAACCTCTTCATCTGGGGCATCTCCGCAACATCCTTCTTGGAAGCAGCCTGTCGAAGATACTCGAAGCCTGCGGCAACAGGGTGGTGAAGACAAACATCGTCAACGACCGCGGTATTCATATCTGCAAGTCGATGCTCGCATGGAAGAAATACTTCGACGGCGCCACTCCTGAAACTTCGGGCAAGAAGGGCGACCACCTCGTCGGCGACTGCTACGTGTCGTTCGACCAGCATTTCAAAGCGGAAGTGAAGGAGCTGATGGCAAAAGGCATGAGCGAGGACGAAGCCAAAGAAGCATCGCCGCTTATGCGTGAGGCTCACGACATGCTCCGCCGCTGGGAGGAAGGCGATGAAGAAGTGCGCAAACTGTGGGAGATGATGAACTCATGGGTATATGCTGGCTTTGACGAGACTTACAAGCGCATGGGCGTCGGTTTCGACAAGATATACTATGAGTCGCAGACATATCTCGACGGCAAAGCGAAAGTGCTCGAAGGACTTGAAAAAGGTCTTCTTTATCGCCGCGACGACGGTTCGGTATGGGCTGACCTCCGTGGAGAAGGTCTCGACGAAAAGCTGCTTCTCCGCAGCGACGGAACATCCGTGTATATGACTCAGGACATCGGTACCGCCAAGCAGCGCTTCGACGATTATCCGATCGACAAGATGATATATGTCGTCGGAAATGAACAGAACTATCATTTCCAGGTGCTGTCGATACTGCTCGACCGTCTCGGTTTCAAATGGGGCAAAGACCTCGTGCATTTCAGCTATGGCATGGTAGAGCTCCCCGAAGGCAAGATGAAGAGCCGTGAGGGTACTGTTGTTGATGCCGACGACCTCATGGCGGAGATGGTAGCCACGGCAAAAGAAGTGTCGCAGCAGCTCGGCAAGCTCGACGGACTCAGCGAGGACGAAATCAATGCCGTGGCAGAGACTGTCGGCATGGGGGCGCTGAAGTATTTCCTTCTGAAAGTAGACCCGCGCAAGAATATGACCTTCAATCCGCGCGAGTCCATAGATTTCAACGGCAATACCGGTCCGTTCATCCAGTATACCTATGCGCGTATACGCTCTGTCCTCCGCCGTGCTCACGAGCAAGGACTCGACAAAGCGGATTATTCTTCCGTTGTGCCCAACGAGCGTGAGATAGCCCTTGTACAGAAGCTCGCCGATTTCCCGTCGGTTGTCGCCGAGGCAGGGCGTTCATATTCACCGGCGCTTATCGCCAACTATGCCTACGAGCTTGTCAAGCAGTACAACCAGTTCTATCACGACTGTTCTATTCTCCGCGAAGAAGATGCTGCCGTACGTTCGCTGCGCCTCGCTCTCTCCGATGCCACGGCACGCACTGTCCGCACCGCCATGGCGCTGCTCGGCATAAATGTTCCCGAAAGAATGTAAATATCATACGTTTAACTAAAAAAGAAAAAAAACATGTATCTCGATCCAAGAAACAGTTCTGTCCAGCTTGCCAGCACGGTGAGCCGGACTATGCGCAGTGTCTATCTGCGCATGACACTTGCTCTGGTCATCACAGCCTTTACGGCGCTTTTCTGCGCACAAAGTCCTGAATATATCAACTTTTACATCAATAACCGCTGGTTCTCATGGGTGCTCGTCATCGCTGAATTCGGTATTGTCATAGGTCTCGGAGCAGGCATTCAGAAACTCAGCAACCTCACCGCCGTGCTGATGCTATATCTCTTCGCCGTCGTCAACGGTATGATGCTGTTCACTCTTCTGTACGCATACAGTACCACGGCAATAGTGAAGACATTCTTCATCACTGCCGGCACATTCGGCGCCATGAGTGTCTATGGCTATCTCACCAAAAACGACCTGTCGCGCTTCGGCTCATATCTGATGATGGCGCTTTTCGGTCTTGTGATTGCCATGCTCGTTAATATCTTCGCCAAGAGCGAGACTTTCGACTGGATTATCTCCTTCGTCGGCGTTCTCATCTTTATCGGTCTCACAGCATGGGACACACAGCAGGTAAAGACGATGGCGCAGATGGCGCCCGGCGAAGCTGTTAGCCGTCTCGCTACAATAGGCGCGCTGTCGCTCTATCTCGACTTCATTAACCTCTTCCTCTTCCTCCTCCGTTTCTTCGGCAACCGCGACTGAGACGTAACCCGATAAATGTGCCGTCGGGGAAATCCCCGGCGGCATTTCTTTTGCAACGTCTGAATGAATATACGCAAATACACATCATATTATAAAGAGATCGGCAAACTGGCGCTTCCGCTGTTCATAGGACAGCTGGGAACGATAGCCCTTGCCTTCGCCGACAATATAATGGTAGGCTACTATTCGACGGAAGCCCTTGCCTCGGCATCGTTTGTCAATAACTTTTTCAATCTTGCCATCTTCGCGTGCGTCGGTTTCACATACGGGCTGACTCCGCTTCTGGGCGCACTTTTCTCGCGTGGAGAGGGCGACCGCATAGGTGCACTGACGCGTACTGGCATGAGGGTGAACATCATCTTCTCTGTCATTCTCTCGGCTCTTATGCTGGGGGTATACTTCTTTCTCGACGCCTTCGGGCAGCCGGAAGAACTTATGCCGCTCATCCGCCCGTACTATCTGATAGTCCTTGCCGGAATCATTCCCGTGGTGGTGTTCAATGTTCTGGCGCAGTGGAGCTATGCCATCGGTAACACTTCTACGCCGACGTGGATAGTGCTGGTGTGCAACGCACTCAACGTGCTTGGCAATTACGTGCTCATATATGGTCATTTCGGCTTCCCTGAAATGGGTCTCCTCGGAGCAGGTATCAGCACGCTCGTATCGCGTGTGCTCACCGCTGTGGTGATGATGCTCGTTTTCTTTCGTTTCGCCGCAGGTGCTCCGTACAGGGCAGGTTTCCGAAAAGGAGAATATAGGAAAGGCGATGTGGCAGTAGTAGTACGTACAGGCTTCCCTGTGTCGATGCAGATGTTCTTCGAGACGGCATCCTTTTCCGGTTCGGCGATAATCGCCGGATGGCTCGGGGCTATAGAACTCGCCGCTTTCCAGATAATAGCCATCAGCGGTATGCTCGGTTTCTGTCTCTACTACAGCATAGGCGCCGCCATGGCGATTCCTCTGAGTCACGCACAGGGGCGCGGCGACAACAAAGGAATGAGGCGCACGGCGCTCGCCGGCTATCACCTGATTCTCATCTGCATGTTGTGTTCGTGCTCCATCTTCCTTTTCGGCGGGCGACTGATAATGGGACTCTTTACACCCGACCATGCTGTGCTTGCCATGGCATTGAGCGTTTTAGTGCCTCTGGTGCTATATCAGGCAGGCGATGCCACGCAGATAACGTTCGCCAACGCCTTGCGCGGCACCACACACGTCATGCCTATGCTGTGGATAGCCTTCGTGAGCTATATGCTTGTCGGGTTGCCGCTGACATATCTGATGGCTATACCTTTCGGTCTGGGGCTCTATGGCATTGTGCTCAGTTTCTCCGTCTGTCTCATGCTTGCCGGAGCGTTATATCTCCTGTTTTTCCTCCGCGCAACGCGCCAGCGGAAACATTTTTCAGAAAAATGTTGCGCCGGAGCATAAAAATTTGCTTATGTGAAAAAAAATTCGTTATTTTGCACCCTGAATTGTGTAGCGAGCGAAAAAGCACGCAGGAATGATGCGCCCGCGTGTGATATGAGACGCTTAAAGCACATGTGCAAAACGCAATAGAAGAAAAATATAACGATAAACGATTAACAGCCATGTCAAAGATTTGTCAAATCACAGGCAAGAAAGCAATGGTGGGCAACAACGTTTCGCACTCGAAGCGCCGCACCAAGCGCAAGTTCAATGTAAACCTGTTCAACAAGAAGTTCTACTGGGTTGAGCAGGAAATGTGGATCAGCCTCACAATCTCCGCAGCCGGTCTGCGCACCATCAATAAGCTCGGTCTTAACGCAGCCATGATGCAGGCAGCTGAAAAAGGCTACCTCAAGGACTCTGACATCAAAATCATCGGTTTCTAAATCGCAATAATTCCTTACAACTATGGCAAAGAAAGCAAAAGGTAACCGAGTACAGGTAATCCTCGAATGCACCGAACACAAGGCTTCGGGTATGCCCGGCACAAGCCGTTACATCACTACCAAAAACCGTAAGAACACCACAGAGCGTCTTGAACTCAAGAAATACAATCCTATCCTCAAGCGCGTAACTGTTCACAAAGAAATCAAATAAAAATCTGAGATATGGCAAAGAAAACCGTCGCAACGCTTCAGAAAGGCGAAGGCCGCACCTACAGCAAGGTTATCAAAATGGTACGCTCGCCCAAGACCGGCGCATATGTCTTCAAAGAGGAGATGGTGCCCAACGACGCAGTGAAAGAAGCTCTGAAATAATCAGACCAAAACTACTGATATATAGCGGCTTTTCCCAACGGAAGAGCCGCTTTTTCTGTGTCTCCGTTTTATGCTAAGGTTTCGGTAATGGCAATGATTAACGCGCCATTTTCGCGCTATTTTAAACACTAACGGAATTATCTTTGCAGCCGAGTGCAATAGTCTCGAATTTATTCGTAACTTTACAGCCTAATCATAAAATCTTAATCTATGCCTCAAATAATTGAAATAGGTAGAGAAATCTATCGTATCAATCCTTCAAAAAACTCTATTGAGTTTTCTAAAGATGGGGGTCGTAACTGGACTTCCAAATGTACTTCTTCCGCTTATGGAACTTTCAAAGACTTGTGCCTTTTTGGAACTGAAATTTATGCCGTGACTACAAGAGGCATTTATTTCTCTAAAGATGGAGGTCGTAACTGGACATCTAAATGTACATCGTCGGCTTATGGAGAATTTCAGTTGCTCATGGTTCATGGTTCAGAACTCTATGCTCAAACATCAAAGGGGCTTTATGCTTCCAAAGACGGTGGTCGTAACTTCTTCCGAAAATGATTAATCACAGATCCTCATTATCAGATACTCCACTTACTTTATCAACCAATGATTTTGGGACTGAAAAGTATGTTGAGGGTCTTGTAAGATTTATAGAGCACTCCGCAGCTCCCATTACTATTGCTTTAAAAGGTGAATGGGGTAGCGGGAAAACGTCGCTGATGAATCGACTTTATAATGACCTGTGCTCTGACGATAAAGATTTTATTGGTATCAAGATTAATACATGGGAGTACTCAATGTTGGCAACCCCGGAGGAAACCGTTGTGAAGATTATAGTGCACCTTGTAAATTCACTATCTGATAATGACCCTAATACATCTGAAAAACTAATAAATTTCACGAAGAACGCTGCTAATTTTGTTCTTAGAGGTCTTCGCGAATGGGGAAAGGGCATTGTTCCTGGTGCGGGAATCGCGATGGAAGCGGCGAATGTTCCAACCGAAATATTCTCATCCGATGGACATCGTGGAAACGTGACTCTTTCTGACCTAAAGGACTCGCTTACTCAAGCAATCTCTAAATCGCTCGGGGACTCTAAAAAAGGAGTTATAATTTTTGTTGATGACCTTGACCGTTTGAATCCTCCGTTAGCGGTACAAATTTTGGAACTACTTAAAAACATCTTTACCCTTGACAACTGTATATTTGTTCTCGCAATCGATTACGATGTCGTAGTCAAAGGTCTCGAGCCAAAATTTGGTCCTTATAAGCCGGAAAATGATAGAGAGTTCCGCTCCTTTTTCGACAAGATAATTCAAGTCCCGTTTTCTTTGCCGGTAAGCAATTACCGACCGATGGAATTCGTGTTTGATTCGCTTGTCTCTATAAACTATATTACGCGAGCAGAAAGGAATATCCCAATCATTCAAAAGTCTATTGAGAAGATTGTAGTATCTTCTGTCGGCAAGAATCCCCGTGCTATAAAGAGGCTTATCAATACGCTCTCCCTCTTGGACTGCATTTCTAAATGCGCTTCTAATGAGAGTACAACCGAAACAATAGAGTATAAAATCATAAATTTTGCTATTGTAAGCCTTCAGGTCTGCTATCCCAAAATTTATGATATGCTTTTGGTAAATCCGCTTTTTGCAAAGTGGGATACTCATATCGCTGCGAAGTTGGGTCTTCATCTCAGCAATAATGAGAGTGGCAACATAGAAGAAATCAATGGTGAAATTATACTTGATGCTCTTTGCGATAAGGAAATCTTTTATGACAAGCATCATACTGAAATTCTTGAATTAATCTCACTTATAAATCATAACGCAGCGCTGCTTAATCCAAAATCTCCGGGAGAAGCAATACAAGAATTACTATTCCGTTCATCTGTTACAAATGTATCTACCTCCGAACCAATTAAATTTGATAGGAAGGACTTGATTTACAAGCTTCATGATAACGTTTGGAGTTATATTACTTCCAAATTGCCAAACTTAAAGTCACAATTCAAAAGGAACACAGGAAATGGTGGATATTATATCTATCTTAATGATGATTCATACTTTGAGGTAGTTTTCCAACCGCATGAAGGAGTTGGAAAAATTGCACTTCGCATATTCCTTGATGTTTGGAACAAACGCCCTGAACGACTTAAAGATGTTCCATATAGTGAAGTTATATCTGATCCTGCCGTCCTTAATGTGATTAAGCCGATGAACGAAGTCGTTAAACGTCTGACTCAATATGGCAATGTCGAAGGCAGAACCTTCGAAGAAAAATATCGTTTTAACGATATTATTGAGGAGTACAAGTTTCGTGAAGGAGAACTTTGGGATGCTTTCTCCGGCACCCTTGACTATTGGATTAATGTAAAGAATGTGGCGGATTTCGAGGATTCGCAGATTATTAGAGCTATTGGAGATCTTATAATAGGTGCGTACGAAATGAATACTCTTGCATTGCAAATAAAATAATATGAGTACTAAGGATTTATTCGTTCACAAAGCATTTGATGCGCTTAAACCGCTGTATGCGGAACTTATGGACGCAGTCTCAGACTACGCATATCAAGAACTGATTCCTTTTTGTATCCAGTGGGGTGAATTTTTTCCATCTGAACCTAACACAGGCATTATGTTCTATGGTCGTGCCACTAATGGATGGGTTACCTCTGAATCTGATGTAGAAAAACTTTTCGATCAAAACTCAGGTGATCGTATATTCGCCCGTGATGACCAAATGCAATGGGTTGAAGACTGCGCTGGTGGACAAGAAGATTATTACAACTCTAATAAGTCGGCATTTTGGAGAGTTATCCGTCAGACTGCAAAGCATTTTTATCCTGATGATGAATTGTTGCAGATATGTTGGAGTAATGTTTGTAAGATTGCTCCGGATGATTCTAATCCTAATGATGGATTATTCTACGCTCAGCTTCCCGTGGCTCGAAGAATCATGCAAAAAGAATTGGAAATTTTCAGTCCTAAACACGTCGTATTATTAACAGGACAAGCGTGGTGTCAGGATTTCCTTTTCTTCCTTAATGGCAACCAGCATACAAAGTCAATAGCTAAGTATAATTGGGGAAGTCATAATCAATACACTGTCAAGGTTTATAAGATGGGGAACATTTACTTTTATGTATCGGAACATCCACAAGGCAAGAATGAACACACGCATGTTCGTGCATTGGTAAACGCAATATCTGCAAATTTATAGGAAAAGCCACTCGGTTGAGTGTCGTCTATTTCTTCTTAGCAGCTTCTTTTTGTTTGTGGCGGCGGTAGGCGGCGGCGAGGCGCGTGTGGTAGCCGCGCGAGGCGTAGCTCGGTCCGTTGTAGATTCGAGCGAAAGCTGCCCAGTTTTTGTTCTTGAGGTGACGGAGAAGTCCGGTGTTCCTGATGTAGTTGGCGAAGAGGAGGAGCTGGTCGTATTCCGACCGTCCCATCATTTCCATGAACTCCTGGCGTGACGCTGCGCCTGAAAGAGCCCAGTTGAATCCTCCGACCTGAAACATTCCCCAGAATGTGCTTTCCATGGCGGCTACGCTGTCGATAGCCATGGCGGCATCGAGGCGCGCTTTCTGGGCGAGCTGCTGCGAGCCGTACTTACGTATGTTTACGGGGTTGAGAGCTTCAGACCCGGCGTGTCCGGCAAGATTGATTCCACGGCGTGCTGCCGCGCGCTTAAAGACGACCTGATCGAAGTTGATAAGCGGGAAGCCCTGAGTGTTTATGCCGCGGCGTGTGCGTCCGGTCTCGACGTCGACGATGGCTTTGACAGTGGCTGTCTCGATATCGAGTTGCCTGGCGATTTCGCTTATGTCGTCTTCGGTGAGTGGTCCGGAATGCTCGTTAAGAAGTTCCGGGCGGGGAATGAAGGATGTGTGTAAGGTGTCGTTGTCTACAATAATAAAAGTACGGCCGAGAGAATCGACGTTGACGTTCTCCCGGTCGTAAACGTATATTGTGTCCGGCAGCATATAACCTCCGTATCCGGCAAATGCCATAGCTGCCGGATACATGAGGCTTATTATCAGTGTCGGACGACGGCGCACGGTTTTCAGCTGAGCGTTGCTACCTTTTCGAGGATGCGGCGGAGCTGACCCCAGAAGCGTTCTACGGCAGGAATGTTCATCCTTTCGCTCGGTGAGTGTACACCCTGCAGCGTCGGACCGAACGACACCATGTCGAGGTGGGGATATTTAGCGCGGAAGAGACCGCATTCAAGACCGGCATGTATAGCCTTGATAGCCGGTTTTACGCCGTAGAGCTCTTCGTAGGCGTCGGATGCGATGTGCATGATTTTCGAGTCCATGTTAGGCTGCCATCCTGGATAGCCGTCTCCGTGTGTCACTTCTGCGCCGGCGAGGGTGAAGAGAGCTTCTACCTGGCGTGCGATATCCCATTTGCGTGATTCGACGGAGGAGCGCTGCGATGTTGTGACGAGAATCTTGTCGCCGTCCTGCATCTTTACTGCTGCGAGGTTTGTCGAGGTCTCTACGAGTCCTTCGATTTCGCGGCTCATGGAGATGACACCGTGAGGCGCGCTGTAGAGAGCTTCTACGAGTGCCATTGTGGTGCTGTGATCGACGGCGAACTCAGGTTTGTCGACAGACTGGAGATCGAATTTGATGGTGGGCTCGATGCCGGCATATTCATTTTCGATTTCTGCTACATATTTGTTGAAAGCGACGCGGACGTTTTCCTTGCTCTCGGAGCATACGCCGAAGACGGCATGTGCTGCGCGCGGAATAGCGTTGCGGAGGTTTCCGCCGTCGATTTCAGCGAGGGTGATTTCGTGTTCGAGGCTGAGACGGTAGAGGAAGCGTGCGAGAAGCTTGTTGGCGTTGGCGCGTCCGAGGTGTATGTCGCCGCCGGAGTGTCCGCCAAGACCGTTGGAGATGTCGAATTTGAAGTAGTGGAAGTCGGTGGGAGCGAAAGAACGCTTGTACGTGAACAGACACGTTGTGTCGACGCCGCCGGCGCATCCTACAAAGATTTCCGCATCGTCTTCTGAGTCTAGGTTGAGAAGCATGGAGGCATTGAGCATGCCGTCGCCGAGGTTGTTGGCTCCGGTGAGTCCTGTCTCTTCGTCGACAGTGAAGAGTGCTTCGATAGGACCGTGCACGAGAGTGTCGTCGGTAAGTGCGGCGAGCGCTGCTGCCATGCCTATGCCGTTGTCTGCGCCGAGAGTGGTGCCGTCGGCGCGGAGCCATTCTCCGTCGACGATGGTGGTGATGGGCTGGTTTTCGAAGTCGAAGTTCTTGTCGTTGGACTCGCATACCATATCCATGTGGGCCTGCATGGCGACAACGGGAGCGTTTTCGTGACCAACAGTAGCCGGTTTGCGCATAAGCACGTTGCCGACGGCGTCGGTCTTAACTTCAATATTGTGCTTCTTTGCGAAATCAAGAAGATATTCGCGGATTTTACCTTCTTTTTTCGATGGGCGCGGAACATGGTTGATTTCGTCGAAGATCGAGAAAACGCATGCCGGCTGGAGGTCTTTGATTGTCATAGTTTTCCTATTTAAATATTCTAATATAGTTTTCGTTCTTAGAAAGAATGTTAAAATACATCCATTTCGCCCACTAAATTACAAAATAAAATCCAATCGGAGAAAAAAAAGCAATTTACTTTCGCTATATTTGCACCGTCAAAGCTCAGAGAAGCTTATGAAAATAGTAATTTTATCCATTGCATTGGTGCTGGTTTCAGTGCTGCTTCTGGGAGTGAAGGTGCTTTTTGTGAAAGGCTCGTCTTTCCCGTCGGGGCATGTGGGACATTCGAAAGCGATGCGTGACCGAGGAATCGGCTGTTCGTCGTCGGAAGACACCAAAGTTAACCGAAATACCATACATATCAAACAATAATGAAAAAACTGTCAGTAACAGTAAAAACTCTCTTCCTCTGCTTAGCGCTTGCCGGTGCCGCTTCGTGCGGCAGCAAGTCAGAAGAAACATCTGCACCTAAGGCTGCGCCGATGGATTCGACAGCTCTTCAGTCTGTCAATTTCCGCTATATCGATGCAAATGCCGTGCTTGAGTCGTATGTTCTCGCGCAACAGCTTTTTGCCGAACAGCAGAAAGAAGAAGCGCGTCTGCAGCAGCTTTTCCAGCAGAAGCAGCAGGAACTCCAGACTCTTGGCAATTCTATCCAGCAGAAGCAGCAGAACAATGTCTACCTCACTCAGGCAAGCTTCGACAAGGATGTCCAGGACTTCAACAAGAAGCAGCAGGATGCAGAAAAATATATAGCAGCCCAGCAGCAGAAGCTACAGGCATCGATGGCTGCCGCTCAGCAGCGTCTTAACGATTCTATCGCGAACTTCGTGGAAGTGTATAACGCTGTCAAAGGCTATGACGCCATTCTGATGCGCGAGGCAGGCATCTATTTCCGTCCCGACCTTAACATTACAGACGAAATTGTCGCCGGTCTCAATGCCCGCTATCAGGGAACAGCTCCCGCTGCCGCCCCGGCTAAATAACAAAGATTATTTCCCCCGATGATACGGGGTAAGTTTACAGATAAAACCGCCCCTGCAGCAGTCTGCGGCAGGGGCGGTCTTTCTATAGTGCTTATCTGTGGATTTCTATCACTTCTGCGCGTCGGTTCTGGCTGAAACTTCCGAATTTGTGCGTCGGACCCATCGCATGAACTGAGATGTCTTTCGACGGTATGCCGTGAGCGACGAGATAGTCGGCTATTGCGCGGGCGCGTTTCTCGCTAAGCTTTCTGTTGAACCTGGCATTGCCCTGCTCGTCGGTATATGCGCTGACGTCGAGACACAGACCGTTTTTCGTCGCATGTTCGGCGATGGCGGTGAGTTCTTTGTTCTCCGGAACGTCTGCCGACGCATATTCGAAGAGGTATACCACCGAGCCATCGCTCGGAGCGATGACGGCGGCATCGACATTCGTGCCGTCAGGCGCAGTGAAAGAGCCTGTGCGTACATTGTCTGCCGAAAGTTCCGGCAACGGCGCCGGCGCGTCGTCGCTCACTTCCATGAAGGATGTTTCCTCGTATCCGCCATCAAGCGTAGGCTCGAAAGGAGAGACATACGGGTCGTAGCGCGTGTTTTCGTCGTTGAAATAAGCTTCTGTTGCAGCTCTGGCATGCCGTTGCTCAAGACGCGCTTTGTCGATTGCATTGTCGGCGGGCACGCTATACCATATATAACAACCGACACCGAAGGCGAGCCCGAGGAGCACGGCGGCTCCGTACTTGATGATTTTCGGGTTCTCATCCACATCGGCGGTGACGGCGGGCACTGCCTCTATTTCTTTTTTTATTTCTTCTTCTTTCTCGGGTGAGTTTGGTGTGTAGCCTAATCTTCCCGCTTCTTCGTGTGCCTCTATCTTTGCAGGCTCAGGATGCCTGGAAAGACGTTTACCCGTTTTGTTAAGATCGTCTGTTGCCATGGTTATGCTGTTTTTGTTGGTTGAAAACGTTTGGAGAGAGTATGACCTTTGGCAATCATGCTCATAGAAGAAACAATAAAATCCCCCGGAGGGTTTTGTCTCCGGGGGATTTTAGCGAAATGCGGAATGACTTCAGAATATCATGCGAGTACTTCGGCGAGTTTTTCGAAAGCTGCGGGAAGACCGTCGGCGTCCTTGCCGCCAGCCTGTGCAAAGCCGGGCTGACCGCCGCCGCCACCTTTGATGCACTTGGCGGCTTCGCGTACGACAGCCGAAGCGTTGAGTCCTTCTTTTGTGATGTCGTCGGTGAACATCACGGTAAGCAACGGTTTTTTTGCTGCGTCGACCGTGGCAGCTATGAAAGCTGTCTTTTCCGGCGACAACCCACGCACGGCGAATGCTGTGTTTTTGACATTCTCAGGCGCCTGTATGCCGCGAAGAATGACGACCTTGATGCCGGAAGCGTTTGTCTTTGCTTCGGAAATGAGTTTCTTGGCAAGATTGTTTATACGTTCTTTGAAGAATTCATCGACCTGAGCCTTGAGGTCGTGGTTTTCTTCTATGGAACGGCGGATGGTAGCGAGGATGTCGGGAGCGTTGTTGAAGAGTGCGGAGATGTCGTGAATGGTGTCCTGTGCCTCATATAGCATTTTCTCGACCTGCGGACCTGTTATCGCCTCTATACGGCGTATTCCGGCGGCGATGCTCGATTCGGAGACGATCTTCACCATTCCTATGTTGCCGGTGTTGTCGACATGCGTGCCGCCGCAGAGTTCGATGGAGTCGCCGTAGCGGATGACGCGCACTTCGTCGCCGTATTTCTCGCCGAAGAGAGCCATTGCGCCCATGTTGCGTGCCTCTGCGATGGGTACGTGGCGGTGCTCGTCGCGTGCTATTGCGTCGCGGATGCTTCTGTTGGCGATTTCTTCTACTTTTCTTATTTCTTCAGGTGTGAGCTTCTGGAAGTGGGAGAAGTCGAAGCGCAGGATTTCAGGCGATACGAACGAGCCTTTCTGCTCCACATGTGTTCCGAGAACTTCGCGGAGCGCGTGATGGAGGAGGTGAGTGGCGGTATGGTTCCGCGATGTTCCCATGCGCGCTTCCTTGTCGATGGCGGCGTGGAATACGGCGTTGACGTCGGCTGGCAGAGTCTTTACAATGTGCACTCCGACACCGTTCTCGCGTTTTGTGTCGGATATTTCAGTGACAGCATCTGTGGTGATGTCAGTGAGAGTGCCGCGGTCGCCTACCTGTCCGCCCATCTCGGCATAGAACGGTGTTTGGGAGAGGATGAGCTGATAGTACTCGCGGTTTTTCTGCTTGACGTGGCGGTAGCGGAGGATGCGGCAGTCGCATTCAGTCTCGTCGTATCCTACAAACTCCTGTTCGCCGTCGTTGACAATGACCCAGTCGGCGGCCTCGACAGCAGCTGCTGCGCGTGCACGTTCTTTCTGTGCGTTCATCTCGCGCTGGAAGCCTTCGAGGTCGACGGTCATGCCGTAGTCCTTGAGGATGAGCTCGGTGAGGTCGAGAGGGAAACCGTAGGTGTCGTAGAGAGTGAAAGCCTGTGTGCCTGTGATTTCGGTGCGTCCTTCGGCTTTTGCGGCTTCGACGGCGTTGTCGAGCAGGCGGATACCGTTCTCAAGCGTGCGGAGGAAGGAGTCTTCCTCTTCTTTTATGACGCGCATGATGAGGTCGCGGTTTGCGGGGAGCTCGGGATATGCTTCGCCCATGCTTTCAATGAGCGTGTCGACAAGACGGTAGATGAACGCTTTCTTCTGGTCGAGGAATGTGTATGCGTAGCGGACAGCGCGGCGCAGGATGCGGCGGATTACATATCCTGCCTTGGCATTGCTCGGGAGCTGGTTGTCGGCGATAGAGAATGCTATCGTGCGCACGTGGTCGGCAATGACGCGCATGGCGACGTCTACGTGGTGGTCTTCGCCGTATTTCTTGCCGGAAAGTGAGGCAATCTTGTCGATGAGGGGGGTGAAGACGTCGGTGTCGTAGTTCGACGTTTTTCCCTGAAGAGCCATGCAGAGACGCTCGAATCCCATGCCTGTGTCGATGACTCGTGCGGGAAGCGGCTCGAGGCTGCCGTCCGCCTTGCGGTTATACTGCATGAAGACGAGGTTCCATATTTCGATTACCTGCGGATGGTCGTGGTTCACCATCTGTGCTCCGGGTACCTTGGCACGTTCCTCGGCGCTGCGAAGGTCGATGTGTATTTCGCTGCAAGGTCCGCACGGTCCGGTCTCGCCCATCTCCCAGAAGTTGTCGTGTTTGTTGCCGTTGATGATGTGGTCGGCAGGGAGATGTTTGAGCCATATTTCTGCGGCTTCGTCGTCGCGGGCGAGTCCTTCGGCTGGTGAGCCTTCGAAGACAGTGGCGTAGAGGTGCTCGGGGTTAAGCCCGAGAACGTCGACGAGGTATTCCCATGCCATGTCGATTGCTTCCTTCTTGAAATAGTCGCCGAAAGACCAGTTGCCCAGCATTTCGAACATCGTATGGTGGTAGGTGTCGAGACCGACTTCTTCGAGGTCGTTGTGCTTGCCGCTCACGCGCAGGCACTTCTGCGAGTCCGCCACTCTCTTGCTCGCCGCCGCCTTGTTGCCGAGGATGATGTCTTTGAACTGATTCATGCCGGCGTTAGTGAACATGAGCGTCGGGTCATCCTTGATAACCATGGGTGCCGACGGCACGATGTGGTGGCCGTGCTTTTCGAAGAAATCCTTGAATGACTGGCGGATTTCTTTGGCGGTTAATGTTTTAGAGCTTGACATAATGCACTTTTCGTTGTTTGCGCTGTGTTTTTCGCGCAATTTTATTAACTTTGCGTTTTGAAAGTGCAAAATTACTTCATTTTTGTGGTAATTGCAAGAAAGTACCCAAGCAGATGAGCCGCAAAGTTTTCTATCGCTACAATTATGCCGCCGACCGCTATGACCGCGTCTATCCCGACCGTCGAGCTCGGGTGTGGGCGGCGGTGCGGTCGTATGTCTGGGCGGTGTGCGTGGTGTCTCTTGCGGCGATGGCGCTATATAGCTTTGTCGAGCTGCCACGTGAACGCGAGCTGAGACGCCGGACAGAGCAGCTCGAAACAGGGGTTGAAATTCTTTCACGCCGAGCCGACCATGCTATCGAAGTAATGGAAGACCTTGCCGAGCGCGACAACAATTTCTACCGTGCGATGATGCAGGCAGAGCCGCTTAACGCCGCCAGACGATATGCCGGGCTTGAACGGCAGCGCAATTTCGACAGCATAGCGGCGTTGTCAGACGAGAATCTTGTGCGCGGAATAGGTTCTAAACTCGACATGCTCGACCAGATGGTGTATGTGCAGATAAAGTCGTTCGATCATCTGGCAGCGCTCACCGACAGCCAGAAAACGCGTGTCAACCATACTCCCGCTATACAACCGGTGCCCGAAAAATTTCTGCGCACACTCGCCTCCGGCTATGGCTCGCGTATAGATCCTGTCTACGGCACTATAAAATTCCACGAAGGGCTCGACTTCTCGGCTCCTGTCGGTACGCCGGTCTATGCCACTGCCGACGGAACGGTGACAAATTCGTCATGGCGCAGTTCCTACGGCAATCTGGTGGAAATCGACCATGGATTCAACTATACCACGCGCTATGCACATCTGTCGAAGCTCATAGCACGTCCGGGACAGCAAGTGAAGCGCGGCGACCTGATAGGCGAGGTGGGCAATACAGGCAAGTCGACCGGTCCGCATCTTCATTATGAAGTGCGCTACCGCGGACAGCCGCAGAATCCGGTAAATTACTATTTCGGCGATTTATCGCCTGAACAATATGATGAACTAATCAGGCTGGCTGAAAATGCCGGACATGTAATGGACTGATGGCAGACGAACTTACAAAAAAATATTATCGCATCGGCGACGTGGCGGAGCTTCTGGAGCTTCCGCAGTCGACGCTGCGCTTCTGGGAAAGCGAGTTCAGCGAACTCCGCCCGAAGCGGAATAAAAAAGGGACAAGACTCTACACTCCAAACGATATAGATATCCTGCGTCTTATCCGCTTTTTAGTGAAGGATAAAGGGCTTACGCTCGACGGAGCGCGCGAACACCTCCGCAAGAACCGTCATGGCATCGACAAACGGTATGAAGTGATCTCGCGTCTGAGAGATGTGCGGGCTAAGCTTTCGGAACTTCTCACCGCCCTCGACGACCGTCAGAGACAGAAATAACTAAATCCAAATACTTATGAAAAACACCCTGCTTAAATCTGTTGCCGTAGTCTTTTTATCGGCACTCGTTTCGTTTGTCGCCGGCTGTTCCGGACAAAGGAACATCGACCCGAAGACCAAAGCGCTTCCGCGCGCCGAATCGCCGGAGATGAACGCCGCGCTCGACTCGTATCTCAAAGCTATGGAAGAAGCCGGTCAGGAGCTCCATAGCGTCATGGTGCTGCAACACGGTAAAGTACTTGCTGAGAAATGGCTCAACGAGGGCAGCGCCGATAAGCCGCATACCCTCTATTCCGTCAGCAAGACGTTCACCGCCACCGCTGTCGGTCTGGCAATCGACGAGGGTAAGCTGAAACTCACCGATACATTGATTTCATTCTTCCCGGACAAACTCCCGGCAGAAGTGAGCGACAATCTTGCCGCCATCACCGTGCGCGACCTTCTGACGATGAACTGCGGACATGAAACCGAACGGCTCTCCATCCGCGACAAAGAGGATGACTGGGTGCGTGAATTCCTTTCCGACTCCGTACCTCATAAGCCTGGTACGTGCTATACATATAATAGTATGGGAACATACATGCTCTCTGCAATAGTTCAGAAAGTGACGGGTGAGAAGATTGCCGATTATCTCCAGCCGCGTCTTTTCGGACCGCTTGGAATCGAAAACGTGCAGTGGGAGGAGAGCCCGCAGGGTATAAATACCGGCGGCTGGGGTCTCAGCCTGCGGACGGAAGACCTTGCACGTATGGGACAGCTTTTCCTGCAGAAAGGCATGTGGAACGGCGAAAGAGTTCTTCCGGAAAAATGGGTCGAAGAGGCATCGTCGCGCCAGGTGTCATCGGTGCATGGTGTGGGCGTAGAACCTACAGCCGAAGAAATCGCCAACAGCGACTGGGTACAGGGCTACGGCTATCAGATGTGGCGTTGCCGGCATAATGCATATCGCGCCGACGGAGCATACGGGCAGTACATTCTTGTCATTCCTGATGTCGACGCAGTCATAGCTGTCACTGCGAATCTCTCCAATATGCAGACCGAGCTAAGCGGTATATGGACTTATCTTCTTCCTGCTCTCGAAGCTTCTAAATGACGGATATTTAATAAGTTGTAAAGATGTATCTTTCCGGCGCTCCGGCTGCTCCAAGATTTTTTTGATGAAAAAGTGAGAAAAATTTTGCAGAATGAAAAAAAACGCATAACTTTGCAACCGCAAAGCCCAGAGGGGCGGCGCCAATCGCTTCAATAGCTCAGTCGGTTAGAGCATCTGACTGTTAATCAGAGGGTCGTTGGTTCGAGTCCATCTTGAAGCGCAA
>USMC01000043.1 GCA_900555715.1 uncultured Porphyromonadaceae bacterium
CAATGCCGTTTTTCCCGCTCAGCGCAGCGGGAACGACAGATGCGTCAAGATGACAACCATCATGGAACACTGCAAAGCTATCGGGCTCATCAACATCGACGTGCTCGTGTCCGGTTCGATATTCCTCGGCGAGATGATGGAGCCTATCAGCTCCACCTCAAGCCCATACAGCAAGATGAAGATGGGCATTCCGTTCACTAAGCGCCCCAAGGCCGTACAGTTCGACTATAAGGTGCTGGTACCCGAAAACGGAAAGCTAATCTATTGCAGCGGTTTCGGCAGCAAGAAGGTTCTTGAAGGAAAAGACAATGCGGAAGCCTTTCTGCTCCTGCAGCGCCGCTGGGAAGACGCCGAAGGGAACATCCATGCAAAACGAGTAGGGACCTACCGCGAGAGATTCGACAAATCGACCGACGGATGGGTAAACGGTCACCGCGGTGAGATACTCTACGGCGACATCACCGGAAAACCGGAATACAAGAATTACATGAAACTTATTCCCGAGGAGAAAAGCTACTATTCCATGAACTCCAAGGGAAAGATGGTTCCTGTTGTCGAAGAAGGGTGGGATTCGCCCGATGCCACACCGACCCATGCCGTGATGATGTTCTCGTCGGGCTGCGGCGAGGCCTATGTCGGTATGGAAGGCATGGCTATGTGGGTTGACAATGTAGGAATGGTTTACTGACGGTGAACCGCCTTGATCCTGAACCCTGGCGAAACAAAAACAAATTCGATCAGTTCCATCGACATCAGCCTTGCGACAGCCTCGTCGGCGGCAGCCTGCGACACATGCAGGGCAAGAGCGAGCTCCCGGCTGTCGGCGACATCTACGCGTTCAGAAATATAGGCAAGAACGGCTGTAGTGATGCCGTCGAGCGAGAACGCGCTTCCCAAGCCGGACGCTTGCATCTCCCATGCCCGTACCATCAGCGGAGGCGCGACGATATTCTCGTCTGCCACTCGGTAGTATGCCCTCCATGAGCCGTCGGGTTCCGAAGCATAGATCGGACGATCGACCGACGCCTCAATCTCAGCGACAATGACGCACGCCGTTCCGTCGACATTATATGCTTTGAAGTCGATTTTCTGAGCCGGGCGGCAATAGCGCTCTGCAGCAAGCTCGACGACGCATGCGTCTTCCTCGCTCCTTACCCCGGCGATGTTGCCGTTGTCCTTGACTCCGATAAGAAGACGTCCGCCATGATGATTTGCGAATGCCGACAGAGACCGTGCTATCTTGCGCGCGTCGCTGACGGCGAACTTGAAGTCCTGCGTCTCATGCTCGCCCTGCGCAATCATTTCGCGGACTATGCGTCCGCCACGGATGGCTCTAAGATCTTTCATAGGTTTCCGGAGCGAAGAATCAGAGAAGTTCCAGCAGACGCTCAACAGCCTGGAATGTCTTTTCGGGTGCCGTGGTCCAGAAGTTTTCGTATGCGGCGGCATTTCCACCTTCGCCCGGTGTGTCGCTTACCACTCGGAGACATACGAACGGAACATTCTTGAGATAACACGTCTGGGCAATCGCAGCCGATTCCATGTCGACGGCTATGGCATCGGGATACATGGAAAGTATTCGGCTGAGATCCTCTGCCCTGTCGACGAAAATATCGCCGGATGCGATAAGTCCTTCCTTCGCTCCGAGAGCGCTGCGCGTCTCCTCATCGAGCGGACACGTGAAGAACGACGGACAACCTGCCGCAGTTCCTGGCACAGTACCAGGCCCGCACCACACGTCGTGATACGCTATGCGCGTTGCAAGAACAACGTCGAGGATCTCTGCTCTTGTGTTTCCCTCACCAGTACCGCCGGCGACGCCGGAGTTCACCACAAACGCGGGACAGAATTTCTCGATCAGCGTCAGCGTGCCTATGGCGGCATTCACTTTTCCTATACCGCACTTGACAGCCACGACATCGTGCCCGGCGAGCTGTCCGGTGTGAAATTCAAAGTTATTGACTGTCTGTGTCTCATGACCGTCCAGAAGAGGCAGAAGGAGACGCATCTCCTTATCCATAGCCACGATTATGCCGATTTTCATAGTCCGATAGCGCGTTAGAGGGTGTTAAACAAAAAAGAGTTGCGGCACTTCTGCGTGCCTGCAACTCTTTATGATGTGTCTGAAAAATTATTTCACAAATTTCTTGACAATGACAGAAGCGTTATGACCGCCGAATCCGAACGCATTGCTGAGAGCGGCGTTCACCGTGCGTTCCTGTGCCTTGTTGAATGTGAAATTGAGGCTGTAATCGATATTCTCGTCGAGATCGTCCTCTGCATGGTTGATTGTGGGAGGAACGATGTTGTTCTGTACGGCAAGGATACTGAAAAGTGCCTCGATAGCGCCGGTAGCGCCAAGAAGGTGACCTGTCATCGACTTTGTCGACGATATGTTGAGTTCCTTGGCATGTTCGCCGAAAAGCTTCTGAATAGCCTTTACTTCGGAGATGTCGCCCACGGGTGTGGACGTTCCGTGAACATTGATGTAGTCGATATCCTCAGGCTTCATTCCTGCATCGTCGAGGGCAGCCTGCATGGCGAGGATTGCGCCGAGACCTTCGGGATGTGTAGCGGTGATATGGTGTGCGTCGGCGCTCATGCCTCCGCCGGCAACTTCCGCATAGATCTTCGCTCCGCGGGCGAGCGCATGCTCAAGCTCTTCAAGAACGAGCACTGCCGAACCTTCGCCCATGACGAATCCGTCGCGGCTGCCGCTGAACGGGCGCGAAGCCGTCTCAGGGCTGTCGTTGCGCGTCGAGAGGGCGTGCATGGAGTTGAAACCTCCGACACCTGCGGGGAAAATAGCTGCTTCGGCGCCGCCGGTGATGAAAACGTCGGCCTTACCGAGACGGATATAATTGAAAGCGTCGATAAGGGCATTGTTCGACGAAGCACATGCGGATACGACACCGTAGTTAGGTCCATGATAGCCGTATTCCATCGAGATGTGTCCGGAAGCAATGTCGGCAATCATTTTAGGAATGAAGAAAGGATTGTATTTAGGACCTTTTTCGGCATTCATAGCATAGTAGCCTGCTTCTTCCTCGAAGGTGTGCAGACCACCGATACCGGCAGCGACGATAACGCCGACACGGTTTTTATCGACAGCACCTTCCGGGGCGGTCTCAAGACCGGCATCAGCGACTGCCTGACGGGCAGCCACAAGGGCATACTGTGCATACAAGTCGAGCTGACGTGCTTTCTTGCGGTCGAAGTGCTCGTCGGCATTAAAACCTTTCACTTCGCAGGCAAACTGTGTCTTGAACAGGCTTGCGTCGAAGTGTGTGATAGGACCCGCACCGCTGACGCCTGCTACGGCGTTCTTCCAGGTGGTGTCGACATCGTTGCCCAGAGGGTTGATGGTTCCGAGACCTGTCACTACTACTCTTTTAAGTTCCATATATACTGATGTGGCTTAACAATCCGTTAAAGGAGAAATCCTTTATGAGGAGGGGTGGAGAAGTAAATATTAAAAAACCGCCGTTCAATTCCTTCCGGAATTCGCGGCGGCTTGTATTTTTGCTGGCGCGAAGTAGCTACTTAGATGTTAGCTTCTACGTAGTTGATAGCGTCGCCTACAGTTTTGATCTTTTCTGCTTCCTCGTCAGGAATTGTGATATTGAATTCCTTTTCGAAGTCCATGATAAGTTCAACTGTGTCGAGAGAATCGGCAGCGAGGTCGGTTGTGAATGCTGCTTCGGGGGTAACTTTCTCAGGTTCAACACCGAGTTTTTCAACTACGATGTTTTTCACGCGGTCTGCAATTTCTGACATGATTGTGTAATATTATTTGATTAATTATTTCATGTTTCGGAGTGCAAAGTAAACAATTTTTCGGCAAATACGGAAATTTTTATTCAATCGCCGCTGAGCCGCTGTCAATCACAAGCATCCAAACAGCTGAACAGACGGCATTTAACCCTTATATGCAACCATGTTATAAATTGTTAATCAGGCTTTCTGTCATTCTCGACTGAGTCAGCAAAGACAGCATTCTGCTCAAGCAAACTACATAACCATAAAAAACTTTCTTTTTTGCAAACTTGTTTCATAATCAATAATCGTTTTATCATTATTAATTATTTATTTATGAAAACGACATTAAAATTATTTGCAGCGCTGTTGGTTGCAAATCTCGCAATCTACGCCTGCACATCGCAAGATGAGCAAAGCGTCCCGAAAGGTGAGACGATAGCAGAAGAATCGGGAGTCACCGATATCATGGACATTCCCGTTGAAAAACTTACATGCCACACCGGAGGTCCCGGTAAAGCGGAATGCAAAATACAGCCGGGTATTAAAATCGGCGACTTCGTTAGTGGAGGATGCTCGGTATCATGCTACGACGGATACTATGCCTGCTGTGGTATCCGCTGCATATGCAAGCCCGACAAAGCGGATTAAGACCTGTTTCTATGAAAAAACTAACAATAATCTGCATGCTGATAATTCTTTTATCAGCATGCAGAAACCACGGTGACGTCGACACAATAGCCATAGACCTGAGCACGGCAGACACCGTATTCATCGACACTTCAGGAATCGTACCGATGGAGACATCCGACAGCTCGATGATATACGACATCAACGCCCTCGAGCTGACAGACTCGCTGTATATCGTCCATTCGCGCGACTATCTAAGGTCATACAGCCGACAGGACGGAACATTCCGAGGCGACATCGCCACGAAAGGTAAGGCGGCGGAGCAATTCAGCCATATCGGAAACATCTCGGTATCGGGCGACACTGTAAACATATTCGACCCCAACAACAGCAGCACCCTGTACTATCTGACAGACGGACGTTTTCTCGGCAGGGAGGATTTCAAAGGAATATACAGCGACGGCGAGAAACCGCGTCAATGTTTCGTAGTTTCAGGTCTGGGAACTTTCACGACAAGTCTTTCAACCGACCACACGACGCCTGCAAATCCGAAATACTGCTTTTACCACGCCGGTAGTGATGAAGCCATGCCGATATCAGGTCGCGAAGTGATAGAGCCGACAACACTCGCCGACGGCACTTATGCAGATATTGACGGACATCGTCTGCTGTCATGGGAACCGCTGCGCGACACCATATTCTCGGTAACGGAACGGGGCATAGAGCCGCTATATCATGTCGACTTCGGTGCCAATGCACTTCCTGCTGAGGTGCAGGGCTTGCCCTATATCGCCGACAGGGCAAAAGTATTCAACAGCGCCACCGGCAAACCATACGCTTCTCTGATAAGATATGTGCAGCGCAAAGACGGCAAATTGTATTTCGCTTTCGCATGCAGCGATGAAAAAAACTTCCTCGCAAGCTTCGACGAAGCAACAGGCGCAACTAAAATCAGGCACCTCAGGACGAAGGACGGCACATTCTCACAGACTACATTTTTCAAAATCTACGGTGACAGCGCCTACGTCGAGATTCTTGACCGGACTGACGCGCTGTCCAATCCATACATCTGTCCGATACCCTTAAACAATCTGTAATGAAAAAGACTTTAGTATATACTGCTGTTGGCATCCTGATATTCATCTTAGGATATCAGACAGGCCACTTTGTGACAAAAAAGAACTATGACAGGAAACTTGAGGAAGTGGTAAACATCTATTCCTCAGCAGACATGTCAGCAGAAGACAGCGACGGCACTTCCGGCTCCATATTCGACGGACTCGACATCAGCAGTGACACACTCCTCGACTGCACGGGGAAAGCCGTCGCTGTATCGTCGCTACCGGGCGGAAAGTGCATCTACGCAGAATATTCCAATACCGGCTGTCGCCCGTGCATCGACTTTCTTACCGCACAGCTGAGAGAGTTCGCCGCCCGGAATCCGGACTGGCACATAAACCTGATTGTCGACGCCATACCTGTGCGCGACCTGTATGTTCTCTCTAAAGAGTTCGGTCCTTCTTTTACCCTTTATTCATCAGAAAGGTTAGAAACCGACCTCGGCAGCGAGGTATCGCCGGTAATGTTCCGCCTTGACAAGGATGGCAAAGTATTCCGGCACTTCACCTGCTCGCCGGATGACCACGGACGCACAGCCGATTATATCAGCCACATAACTCTATGACATAATCTACGGAAAAACACCGCGCCGGCTCACGAAGAGTCGGCGCGGTGCTTTATGGGGAAATCAGGACTCGGGTCAGCGACCGCCGCCGAGAGCCTGATAGAGATTGATGACTGAACGCGAGCGGGCGAGCTCGGTGTTGATCTGGTTTATCTGAGCGGAGAGAAGACTCTGCTGAGCTGTCAGTACCTCGAGATAATTTGTCGAGCCCGTGGAATACAGCATGAGATCCTTCGTATACTCCACCGACTTCTCAAGATTCGACACGGACTCGGCAAGGTAGGATGACTTCTGAAGACTCTTGTCATAAACCGTAAGGGCATCCTGCACTTCTGCGGCAGCGTTGAGAAGAGCATATTCAAAGCTGTTCAGAGCCTGCTTTTCCTGAGCCTTGCTTGCTTTAAGACGGGCAATGTTCTGTCCGCGCATGAACAGCGGCGCCGTGAGCGAACCGGCAAGCGAGAAGAACCATTCGCCCGGATTCTTGATTACTGAGCCGAGCAGATTGGTGAATCCTCCGTTTGCAGTTATTGTCAGCCCGGGATAGAATGCTGCGCGGGCGCTGTTGGTTCCGTAGAAGGCTGCGGCGAGCGTCTGCTCTGCTGCCTGAACATCGGGGCGCCATGCGAGCTGCGACATAGGTACGCCGTCGCGCAGCTGCTGAGGCACGCTCAGGGAAGCATTTCCGGGGATATCCCACTCCTGCGGCGCGGTGTTGAGCAGGAGACTCATGGTGTTGTTGAGCTGGTCGAGCGAAGCTTCGAGATCGGTGATGGAAGCGAGGATGTTGTAGTAGTTTGCATTCGACTGCACCACGGCAGCCTCGGTGACGCCACGTCCGGCTTCCTTGAGGTCGCGCATTGTGCTGACGGTCTCTTTCCACAGCGCGGAGGTGTGTCGCGAGAGCTCAAGCTGCGCACGCGTCGCGGATATGGCGTAGTAGGTGCTTGCCACTGCCGAGATAATCTGGCTGCGCGTAGCCTGTGCGTAAGCCTCGCTCTTGAGCAGAGCTGCCTTGGCACCGCGCTTGCTGTTGAGGAGCTTGCCGAAAATGTCGACTTCCCAGCTCAGCTGAGCCGGCAGAGAGTAGCTCCACGACATGTCGCTTCCCGCCATCGACGAGCCGCTGCCGTTGGGCGCGAGGACAAGCGAGGGGAGATAGCTCAGCTTGGCGCCGAGAAGATTAGCCTGCGCCACCTCAACGTTGAGCTGGGCGTTGCGGAGGTTTGTGTTGTTCTCAAGAGCCATATTGATGAGCGAAGCGAGCTTTGCGTCGGTGAAGACATCCTCCCACAGCAGATTTCCGAGCGCAGTGGAATCGGGCTCCTGGCTGCGTGCCTCGGCATAGGCGCGGGTTATCGCCGACGAGGTTGGAGTGTCGTATTTCTGATATATATGACAGCCCGAAAGAGATGCGGCGAGCGCCACAGCGACTGCCACATGGGCTATTTTATTGATCTTCATGTTATTTTGCGTATTGTTCAATTTCGTTGGCAATTGTTCCGCCTTTTTCTTCGTTGTGCCATTCGATAGGCTTGATCTTCTCCTGGATGATTTCAAAGACGACGAAGAGCGCGGGCACTACAAATATCTGACATATCATGCCTATGAGCATACCGCCTACCGAACCGGCTCCGAGAGCGTGGTTACCGTTGGCGCCGACACCTGTGGAGAACATCATAGGCAGAAGACCGATGACCATGGCGAGCGATGTCATAAGAATAGGACGGAGACGGGCGACAGCGCCGGCGATAGCAGCGTTGAAGATGCTCATGCCTGTCTGTCGGCGTTCGAGAGCGAACTCGACGATAAGAATGGCGTTCTTTGCAAGAAGACCGATGAGCATGATAAGGGCAATCTGCAGATAGATGTTATTGGAGATGCCGAAGATACGTGCAAAAATGAACGAGCCTGCCAGACCGAAAGGAATCGAGAGAATGACGGCGAGAGGCAGCATATAGCTTTCGTACTGCGCCGAAAGGAGGAGGTAGACGAACAGGAGACAGAGGCCGAAGATGACTGCAGTCGCCGATCCGGCGCCTGTTCCAGCTTCTTCACGCGTCATGCCGGCATATTCATAGCCGTAGCCCTGCGGCAGTGTTTCGGCTGCCACACGCTCGATGGCGGCAATGGCGTCGCCGCTGGAGAAACCGGGATTCGGAGTACCGGACACTGCTATGGAGGTGAACATATTGAAACGGTTCATAAGGTCAGGTCCGTATACACGGGTGAGCTTGACGAAGTTGGAGATGGGAGCCATCTCGGAGCCGTTGCGCACCTTGACGCTGTTGAGGGTCTCGGGGTTGATTCGGCTTTCAGGAGCTGCCTGCATCATGACACGGTAGATTTTGCCGAAGCGGTTGAAGTTCGACACATACATACCGCCGTAGTAGCCCTGGAGCGTCGTGAGAATATCGCGAGGGCTGATGCCAGCCTTCTTTGCCTTCGCAGCGTCGATGTCGATCATATACTGCGGGAAAGAGGGGTTGAAGGTCGTATAGGCAGCCTGAATCTCTGGGCACTCGTTGAGTTTGGCAAGGAAGGTCTGCACAACGCCGAAGAACTGGTTGATATCGCCGCCGGTGCGGTCCTGCATCTGCAGCTCGAAACCGTTGGTAGCGGAATAACCGGTAATCATAGGCGGTGCGAACACCATGACACGACCGTCCTTGACATATTTGCCCGTAAGATAGTAGAGCTGCTTGATGATGTTTTCGGCACTCTGGCTCTTATCGCGTTCCTCCCAGGGCTTGAGTTTCATAATAAACGCACCATAAGTCGGACCCTGACCGGCGATAAAGCTGTAGCCGTTAATCATCATTCGCGTCTCGATGCCGGGAATCTTCGAAGCGATGGAGTCGACCTGATCGAGAACCTCACCCGTGCGTTCCTGCGATGTACCTGCCGGCATATCGACCATGGCGAACACCACGCCGGTATCCTCGTTAGGCACAAGAGCCGACTGCGTGGTGCCCATAAGCCATACGAGCACGGCAACGGCAAGCACTACTAACGAGAAAGATGTAATCTTATGTCCGGCGAACCATGACGCGCCTTTGCGGTAGCTTTCGGTGAGCTTTGTGAAATGTTCTTCGAACCATTTGTGGAAACGTTTTCCGAACAGTCCGAGCACAGCCACTATTGCCACGGCATAGGCAATGCAGGACAGAAGGACATTATGGAAGCTGTACCATCCGAGAACCATGAAGGTGACGGCGGCGATAATCAGCAAGAAGGTGATGACAGGATTGAGATCGAAGCTGAAAGCCTTTTTCGCGCGTCCGGCAGCTACCTCGCCGGCAGCCTTGTAGGCAGCGGACATTCTTTCGCCGAGCCCGGGCACTGTGCCGTCTTCTTTCTTATGCGGCTTGAGGAATATGGCGCATAGAGCCGGCGACAGCGTCAGAGCGTTGACGGCGGAGAAGGCGATGGCAATTGCCATTGTCAGACCGAACTGACGGTAGAACACACCAGACGTGCCGGGCATGAATGATACGGGGATGAACACGAGCATCATCACGAGGGTGATGGATATAAGCGCTCCTGCTATCTCACTCATGGCGTCGATGGAGGCACGGCGTGCCGACGAGTATCCCTGATCGAGCTTGGCATGGACAGCTTCGACGACCACAATGGCGTCGTCGACCACAATGGCGATGGCAAGCACAAGGGCGGAGAGGGTGATGAGGTTGATGGAGAAGCCGATAAGGTTCATCACAAAGAATGTGCCGATGAGGGCGACAGGAATTGCGATGGCGGGAATGAGAGTCGAGCGGATATCCTGAAGGAAGACAAACACAACGAGGAACACGAGGATGAATGCCTCGATGAGAGTATGGATCACATTGTTGATGGATGCATAGAGGAAGTCGTTGTTGTTCATCGGGATTGTGTAGACGCAGCCTTCCGGAAGGTCGGCTTTGAGCTTGTCGACAAGCGCGAGACAGTCTTCGATAATCTTGGTCGCGTTAGAACCCGGAGTCTGGAAGACGATAGCCTGAGAAGAAGGCTTGCCGTTGGCTTTGTTGGCGAAGCCGTATGTCACGCGTCCGAGCTCGATTTCGGCAACGTCCTTAAGATATAGCACCTCGCCGTTGGAGCCGGTGCGGACAACGATATCGCCGAACTGCTCCGGAGTAGTCAGACGTCCGCGGTAACGCATGATATACTGGAACGACTGCTTTCCCTGCTCGCCGAAAGAACCGGGAGCCGCCTCGATGTTCTGCTCGGCAAGTGCTGCCGATATATCGGTAGGCATGAGGTGATACTGCGCCATGACCTCCGGCTTGAGCCAGATACGCATGGAATAGTCGGCGCCGAACGCCATCACATCGCCGACACCGCTGACACGCTGCAGCTCAGGGATGACGTTGATTTTCATATAGTTGTCGAGGAACTCCGGCGAGTACTTCGACACAGCGCTGGTGTCGACGATAGCGACACTGAGAAGCATCGAGGTCTGGCGTTTCCTTGTCTGGACACCCACCTGATTTACTTCTGAGGGCAGCAGGTTCGATGCTGCCGCCACGCGGTTCTGCACATCGACGGCTGCCATGTCGGGGTCATAGCCCTGCTCGAAATACACGTTGATGGTTGCCGAACCGGTATTGGTTGCCGTCGACGACATATATGTCATAGCCTGCGCACCGTTGATGGATTCTTCGAGAGGAGCGATAACGGAGTTGAGCACAGCAGCAGCATTGGCGCCGCTATACGTCGTCGACACAGATATAGTAGGAGGAGCAATATCCGGGTACTGCGTCACGGGAAGAGCGACGAGACCGATGAGACCGAGCAGGACGATGAAAATGGAAATCACCGTCGATAGCACAGGGCGGTTTATAAATCTGTCAAGTTTCATTTGTGCGAATTAATGTGAAAAAAGTGCTTGAATCACTCTGCTGTCTTGGGTACAACGGGCATATTGGCGCGTACGGATGTACCGACGCCCTCGGTGACAATGCGGTCGCCGGATTTAAGACCCGAAGTGACGACGAAGGTCTTGCCGTCGTTGTACGGCTCGACAGTGATATGTGTCGGCACGGTGATATTGCTGTCGTTGAGAGTGTAGACGTAGCGAAGATCCTGAATTTCGAAGGTAGACTTCTGCGGAATCACCAGAGCGCCCTCGCTGACGCGGGGAACGACGATCTGACCGGTATTTCCGCTGCGGAGCATTCCGTCGGGATTGTCGAAAAGCGCGCGTGCAGAGGCAGCGCCCGTGCTGTTGTCGATGACGCCTGAAACAGTTGCGACCTCACCTTCGAGGGGGTACATCGTGCCGTCGGCGAGCTGAAGAAGAACTTTCGGGAAAGCCTTGACGCCGTCGGTGAGTTCAAGAAGATCTTTTTCGCCGAGCGAGAAATAGGCATATACCTGCGAGTTGTCGCTCACTGTCGTCAGAGCCGACGATGGAGTTGCCAGAGAACCTTCACGGCTGGGGATAGTGCCGACAACACCGTCGCTGGGAGCGGTGACATTGGTGTATGCAAGATTCTTCTTAGCCGTCACGAGGGCCGCCTGTGCCTGAGCAAGAGATGCCTTAGCCTGGGCAAGCTGATTGGCGGCGAGCTGCCACTCTGTTTCGCTGATGATATTCTTGTTGAGGAGGTTCTTCTTGTTTTTCTCTGTGATCTCAGCCGTCGACACGGCGGTTTTTGCCGAGTTTACATTTGCTGCCGCCTGCTCGACGGCAGCCTGGAACTGCACGGGGTCGATTGTGAAAAGCGTCTGTCCTTTACGCACTTTCTGACCTTCGTCGACGTGTACTTTGGTGATAAATCCTGTTACCTGCGGACGGATAGCGATATCTGTTTTACCCCGGAGAGTGGTAGGATACGAATTCTGATAATTAGCGTTGGAGGGCTGTACTGTCATCACAGCGATTTCAGGAGCCTGTGCCTGCTGCTGTGCGTCGTTCTTGCTGCCGCAGGAACACATCAATGCACCTGCGAGGAGACCACAGCCGGCAATTCTGAATGTTTCTTTCTTCATTTCCGTATTTTATAATGTTACTTTTTTACGCGTTTTATGGAACTTTTTGCTAAAAGATGCTTTACAACATAGTTTTACAATGCAAAATTACTAATTATTTGCTCTTCAATATTCTTCCATACTCCAAGTTTATTGGCACTTTTTGCCTTTCTCCGGTTAAATAATATTAAGGCGCAGCACCATCTGTACTGAACACACATAAAAAGCTGAACTGCCGCAGGCAGCCCAGCTTCTGAATACTTTATTTAATATAACTATTTAAGAACCGAGATAGCTCTTGAGCAAACGGCTCTTCTGTCCTTTGAGGCGGCGGATTGCCTTTTCCTTTATCTGGCGGACACGCTCACGCGTGAGGTCGAATTTGGCACCGATTTCCTCCAGCGTCATTTCCTGGCATCCTATGCCGAAGAACATTTTGAGAATCTCGCGCTCGCGCTCGTGAAGCTGGCGTAAGGCACGGTCGACTTCGTTCGACAGCGATTCCTGCGTCAGGGCGGCGTCTGCCATGGGGCTGTCATCGTTGGTGAGCACATCGAGAAGGCTGTTGTCCTCTCCTTCCACGAAAGGCGCGTCGACGGAAATATGACGACCGGAAACTTTCAGCGTATCGGCAATCTTCTCAACGGGGACATCGAGCTTTTCAGCAAGCTCCTCAGGCGAGGGACGACGCTCGTTTTCCTGCTCGAATTTCGAAAGAGCCTTGCCGATTTTGTTGAGCGAGCCAACCTGATTGAGCGGAAGACGGACAATGCGGCTCTGCTCGGCAAGTGCCTGCAGAATCGACTGGCGGATCCACCATACGGCATAGGAGATGAATTTAAAGCCTCGCGTCTCATCGAACTTACGGGCTGCCTTGATAAGACCGAAGTTGCCTTCGTTGATAAGGTCGGGGAGAGAAAGACCCTGATTCTGATATTGTTTTGCAACCGAAACCACGAAACGCAGATTGGCGCGTGTCAGTTTTTCGAGAGCCGCCTGATCGCCCTGTCGGATACGCTGTGCAAGCTCTACTTCCTCTTCTACGGATATCAGTTCTTCACGACCTATCTCCTGAAGATATTTGTCGAGCGATGCGCTTTCACGGTTTGTGATTGATTTTGTAATTTTTAGTTGTCTCATTATTCTTTTATAGAAACGGTTGAGTTGCAAATAGCGTGCAAAGTTACAAAAATTTCTCCACACAGCAGACATGTCTTTCAAGAAAAGTGCACATGCCTGATGCTATTTGCTTTATGGATAACGACAGAACACTGTCATTCGTGCTCTGGCTCAGCGATTTTAAGTATTTTTTACTATTAAGCAGCTGTTGTCCCTTCCGTCGGCTGCTTCCATTGCGGCATACGCGAAGTGATGCGCTTCATCGCTATCCACATCATTATGTCGGTAAGAATCCAGGATACGGGATATACTGTCATCAGCAGTGCGAACGACCCTTCGTACGGCACGAAGAACACCCACAGCAGCCGCAGAAAGCATGTGCCCGCAATCGTTATCACCGCCGGAGTCATCGAATGCCCCATGCCGCGCATGACGCCGCCGGCACATTCGTAGTAGCACGCTATAAACTGCATCCCGAGCACAACCATCACCCTGACAGCGCCGTATTCCAGCACACCTTCATCGGCGGAGAAGAGGCTGAGAGCCAGCCTGTGCTGCCACAGGATGATGGATGCAAGAATCACAGTGCCTATAAACGACATCAGCAGGCTGCGGCGGAAAATGATGCGTATACGCCCTATCTGGCGCGCGCCATAGTTCTGACCGGTGAAAGCCGTCGCCGTCTGCGCGAAAGCGCTTATGACGAAATAGGTATAGAACTCGAAATTGAGTGCCGCGGCAGAGCCGGCTGCGGCGACGGCGCCGAAAGTATTGATAGCACTGAGAATGAACACATTGGAAAGCGAGAACACCGTAGTCTGTATGCCGGCGGGAATGCCTATCTTGCAGACTTTCAAGGTCTCGTGCCTGTATGGACGCAGCAACGACAGATGCAGCGTCACCTCACGCCCGCTGCGCAGCAGAAGAATCACTATGGCTATGGCGTTGATGAACGTGGAAATGACAGTTCCCCAGGCAACGCCTTCGACGCCCATACCGAATCCGATGACAAAAAGAAAGTTAAGACCTACGTTGACTATTCCTGTGGCGACAAGGATAAAGAAAGGACGCCTGGTGTCGCCGATACTCCGCAGAACTGCCGCACCGAAATTGTATATGATCATAAACGGCATTCCTATTGCCATGACGCGCAGATAGAGCACCGCCTGATCCATCACCTCGGCAGGGGTGTCGAGCAGGCGGTGTATTGGCTCGGCTATCGACAGCGCCACTGTCAGCATTATAATGCCGCACACCACCGCCATCACCATCGCAGCGCCCACCGTACGGCTCACACGCTCCTGATTGCGCTGACCGATATAATTGGCAATCACAACGTTGACACCCACTGCAAGACCGAGAAAAAGATTTATCACAAGTCCTATCACAGGTCCGTTGCATCCTACGGCAGCAAGAGCACCGTGGCCTGCGAAGCGACCGGCGACAGCTATGTCGACCGAGTTGAACGATTGCTGCAGCACTCCCGTAGCTATGAGCGGCAGTGCGAAAGCAAACATCGCCCGCGTAGGGCTGCCATGGAGCATGTCGATAGAATTCTTGCTTTTATTCATAGTCTGTAAATGAGTCAGGCGTCGCCGCCGGTTCTTTTCATAGTGCAAAGTTACACCTTTTTAATCTTATCAGGTTTATATACCCACGAAAATTATTAACTTTGCACCGACCTTAAATAAAGAAGGAAATGACATACGAATATGACTATCTTGTGATAGGTTCGGGCATCGCGGGAATGAGCTTTGCCCTGAAAGTAGCCCGTGAGGGCGGCAAAGTCGCCCTTGTATGCAAGACTACTCTCGACGAAGCCAACACCGCCCTTGCGCAGGGAGGCGTCGCTTCCGTCACCGACCTCAGTGTAGACGATTTCGATAAACACATCCACGACACCATGGTTGCCGGCGACTGGCTCAGCGACCCGAAAGCCGTTGAAAAAGTTGTCAAGGGAGCTCCTGAACAGATCAGGGAACTCATAGGCTGGGGTGTTGACTTCGACAAAAAATCCGACGGCAGTTTCGACCTGCACCGCGAAGGCGGACACAGCGAATTCCGCATCCTGCATCATGCCGACAACACCGGATTCGAAATTCAGGAAAGCCTCATCAAAGCAGTAAAGGCATCGCCGAACATCGACATCTACGAGCACCATTTCGCCATAGAAATCATCACCCAGCATCATCTCGGCAAAATCGTGACACGCCGCACACCCGACATCACCTGCTACGGCGCCTACGTTCTCGACATAGACAAGGGTGTCGTCGACACTTTCCTCAGCAAAATCACCGTCATGGCGACAGGCGGCGCAGGAGCCGTCTATCAGACAACGACAAACCCGCTCGTTGCTACCGGCGACGGCATCGCCATGGTCTACCGCGCCAAAGGCACTGTGAGCGACATGGAATTCATCCAGTTCCATCCCACAGCGCTCTATCATCCCGGCGACCGTCCTTCCTTCCTCATCACCGAAGCCATGCGCGGCTACGGCGCCGTGCTCCGCAACCTCAAGGGCGAGGAATTCATGCAGAAATACGATCCGCGCCTGTCGCTCGCTCCGCGCGATATCGTGGCACGCGCCATCGACTCCGAGATGAAGCTCCACGGCGACGACCATGTATACCTCGACGTCACCCACAAAGACCCGGAGGAGACGAAGAAGCATTTCCCGAACATTTACGCCAAGTGCCTCTCGCTCGGCATCGACATCACAAAGGACTACATTCCAGTCGCACCGGCGGCGCACTACCTCTGCGGCGGCATACGCGTCGACCTCAACGGCGAATCGTCCATCCGGCATCTCTACGCCCTCGGCGAATGCTCATGCACAGGTCTTCACGGTGGAAACCGCCTTGCGTCGAACTCGCTCATCGAAGCGGTCGTCTATGCCGACGCCGCTGCCAGACACGCCATGGCGGAGGCGCCGCTCATTTCTATCCGCAGCGACGTTCCTGCATGGAACGACGAAGGAACGCAGCACAACGAGGAAATGGTTCTCATAACCCAGAGCATCCGCGAAGTGAATCAGATTATGGGCTACTACGTCGGAATTGTCCGCAGCAACCTGCGTCTCGACCGCGCATGGAACCGCCTCGACATACTTTACGAGGAAACCGAACGCCTGTTCAAATGCAGCAAAGCTTCACGCGAGATATGCGAGCTCCGCAACATTATAAATGTAGGCTACCTCATCATGCGTCAGGCGAAGGAGCGCCGCGAGTCGCGCGGACTGCACTACACCATCGACTACCCTCCCCGCAAAGAATAAAAAACCGGCTGCCGGTCACTACACATCCTCCCCGCGCGCACGACGCTCCGGGGAGGATGTTTTTTCTTCCACCAAGTCGAGAATCTGCGACGCTGTCGACACGATATGATCGGCAAACGCCGCTGTAAGTTCTGATATCGGACGGAAGCCCCATGTGACACCTACGGAATCGACACAGGCGCGGCGCGCTGTTTCGATATCGACACCGGAATCACCCACATAGAGCACCTCCGCCTTCGGCGTGGGACACATGGAGAGTGCCTTGAAAACTATCGAAGGATCAGGTTTGCGCGGAATGCCGTCGACGTTGCCGAGCACGGCGCGGAAATTGGCGGACGGGAAATAATGACTGATGATTTTCGTGACTGCGGCCTCATATTTGTTCGACGTCACGGCAAGATTTACCCCGCGGGACGTCAGTTCCTCAAGAAGCTCGGGTATGCCCGGATAAGGAACCGTCTTGTCGCAGCAATGCTCGTCGTAGTACGCGCGGAACACTTCGAGCGCCGCGCGGATGTTCTTTTCCTCACGCGCCTCGGCGGGAAGAGCCCGCTCGATGAGTTTTGCCACGCCGTTGCCTACCAGCGTCGGGTACACCCACATTCCGTGAGGAGGATAGCCGAGCGTCGTGAGCGCGTGATTGGTGGCTGTGGCAAGGTCGTCGATAGTATTGAGCAATGTGCCGTCAAGATCAAATATCACAAATGTCTTCATTATCAGAAAGGATAGCCCACCGAAAAGTGGAAGTTAGTATCGCGTTTCCATCTCGGATGCAGAATAGGCCACGGCTCCTGGTTCTGTGCAGGATTGTGCGCCTTGACGCCGAGATCGAAACGAAGGAGGAAATAGGTGAAGTCAAGCCTTATGCCGGCACCGTATGCCAGGGCAATCTGCTTGTAGAATTTATTGAACCGGAACAGTCCGCCGGGCTGCGTCTCATAGTCTTTGATAGTCCACACATTTCCGGCGTCGATAAACAGCGCTCCTTCCAGCACCCAGAACAGCTTGGCACGGTATTCCACCGACAGATCCAGCCTTATATCGCCGCACTGGTTGATAAAGTTCGTCATGCTGTTGCGGGCGTCGTAGGAACCCGGACCGAGCGTGCGCACACCCCAGCCGCGCACACCGTTGGCGCCGCCGGCATAGAAGCGTTTCTCGAAAGGCACCATCGACGAGTTGCCGTAAGGATAGGCGATGCCGAAGCCGCCGTGCAGAGCGAGCGAGTTACGGCTGTTGAAATTATAGGTATATGTATAGTCAGCTTCTCCTTTTATATATTGCGCATACTGTATGCCGAGAACTTTATATACTCCGTCCGACTTTTTCTGCCCTATGATGTTTGATATGCCGTAGAGCAGGTTGCCCGCCATCTCGCCCGACACACGCAGGCTTGTCACCGACGGCTGGACGGCGAGAGCATTGACATCGGCAGACGGAGGACGGCGGTTGGTAAGGTTCAGCGTGTAGCCCAGACGCATGATGAAGTGGTCTTCATAGCTGTAGCGCAGAAGAGGATTGTCAGGCGAAATCTGATCGATGAAATCGATGGTTGTCCGAGGAAGACGCACATAGTTTATGTCTATGAGATCGAATGTATGCCTCTTAAGGTACTCGGAACGCTGCTGCCACTTCCATTTCCATGCCGTTCCGAAAATGACACGCGTATATTCAGGGCGTTCCTGATAGTTTGTCGAGAAAGTGAATTCCGTCGTGGCGAGACGGCGCTGCTTGAAGCTCTTCGACATGAACGGGCACTCGAACTTAGGAATGGTGATACCCACTTCGGCGGCAAATTCGGTATAGCAGTTATTGATGAGCCCGTCGAGGTTGCCCGAAAGGCTTTCGTAAGAGCCGCGCACCTTGGCGGTGAGCATCTCGGAACCATGTGCAAGATTTCGGTGCTGATATGTTAGCCCGACTCCGAAGCCGAAATCGCCCTCGGAGTTCGTTCCTTCAAGTTCCATGCTGACTGCCTGCTTCTTGTTGCGCGAAAGCTTTATGACGGCGTCGAGAAGTCCGGTGTCGCCGTCGGCGCCCGACGGCGTCATCTCCACATTGATATATTTGATGATGCTCAGGCGTCCGAGAGCCTCGTAGGTACGCTCGACATTCGATGCCGAATACAGCGAGCCCGGCTGTATGTAGCACATCTCGTCGAGCACCGACGGCTTTATGAGATGGCTTTTCGACGGATATATCATCCTTATGCCTTTATACACTACGGTGTCGGCTCCGGAGCTCTTCCCGTCGTATTCAATGATGTATGTCACGCGGTCGACTCTGAAACGGTGGTGCTTGTCGCCGGACAGTCCGAGAGTGTCCGACACCGAAGCCGTATTCGAACGTCCTTTTCTGCTGTCGAGAGAATAGACGCGCAAGGTCAGCTCCGTGTCGCGGCTCCCGGCGACAGTATCAGCCAGATAGTTGATGAACTCGCGGTTAAAATCATAATATCCGCTGTTACGCAGCTGACGCGTGATACGCTGTCGTTCGGCATCAAGAATATTGCGATCGAGCAGCATTCCCGGCTTGATGGCGGAAGAAGATGTGTCGGAAAGGACGAGCCGCGCCACGACGGGATCTTCCACCTGATAGTTAATGGCGGAAATCCTCCGCGGCTCGCCGGCGGTAATCCTGTAGTTCACATCCATGCGCTTGCGCCCTTTCACTATTGTATCGGCAACGACAGTGGCGTCGAGATATCCTTTGTTTATCAGCGCGAGCTGCAGCTGTCGTCCAGACGCTTCTGTCAGCGCGCTGTCGTAGATCACCGGTGGCTGCCCCAGACGCCTGAGCCAGCGGTTGTACCATTTTGTCGAGTCGCTTCCCGAAAGGCTGTATGTGCTCAGCTGCAGACGCGCGAATCCGAGCACCTTGTGATTCGGTGTCTGACGCAGAAAGCTGTAGAGTTCACGGGTGTCGACATCGCTGCGGTCGTCGACCGTCAGCCTGACGTCGTTGAGCAGATATTGTCCGTCCGGGACGTGCTTGGTGGTGCTGCACGAAACCGCAAGGCACAGAACCGCACATACGGCAGCCAGATGCGGCACCACACTGCTGCGGCAGCGCTCAGAGAGGTATCGTAAAAATGAAGCGTGCGCCATTGTGATAGTTCGTGTCGTGCCTCACCTCGCCCTGCATCAGAGTAGCGAGCATACGGGCGATGTACAGCCCGAGTCCGCAGCCCTGGGAGGACGGGTCAATTTTATAATAACGTTCGAAAATGCGCTCGCCGCATCCGTCGGCGACTCCTGTTCCCGTGTCGCTGACAGCGAAAGTCACCTTGTTGCCTTTGCGGTCGATGTCATAGTCGAGTGTTATGCTTCCTTTTTCCGTGAATTTGCGGGCATTGCTGAGCAGATTCATAAGCACCTGGCAAACACGCACCTTGTCGGTGCTTACCAAAGCATCCGCTTTGTGCTGAGGATTGAAAACAACCTTGACATCGCCGGCATTATCGCTGTCGAAGATATTGTCAAGAGCGAGATTGCACATATCCCAGATGCTTTCCGGTTTTTTATGTACGGCGACGCTGCCGTGCTCAAGCGACGCCATGTCGAGAACATCGTTCAGAAGTGTCATTATCAGCTTTGTGTTCTGCTTCATGGTGCAGGCATATCGGTCGAGATAGCGCTGTTTCTCAGGCGGTATGCAGTCCATTATGAGCTGCGAGTATTCCATGATGGCTTCGAGAGGCGCCTTCACCTCATGACTCATATTATTGATGAACTCCGTCTTGAGTTTGTCGGAGTGTTTTGCCTTGTCGCGCATCTCTATGAGTTCTTTCTGCACGCGGCGCAGTTCGTTACGTTCTTCTCTCAGACGCTCCGCCGTTTCTGAATGCATTTTCGCGAGTCTGCGCGATCTGCGGTAGCTCCTGAAGAACACGAGAGCGAGAACAACAAGGACTGCGAGAGCCACCGCGACAACAACAAGAACCGTCCGCGTCAGCCGCAGGTGCGAACGCTGGTCGTCGAGCATGAGCTGACTGTTCATCTTGCGCAGCTCCGACAGATCGTATACTATCTGCATTTCGCGGCAGCGCTCGTCGGCACGCCGCTCTATACGGCTGCGAAGCGAATCGTTGAGCTCCATCGACGCCTCAAGCAGAGTCCTGCGGTCGTCGACAGCCCTTGCCGCACCGACAATCTCGTTGAGAAAATAGATACGGTACATCCGGTGAAAATCGCCGTCTTTCTGTTCCTTGAAGAGTCTGATTGCTTCCCGGTATTTTTTATGCGCCAGAAGGTAGCAGATCTCGATACTGTTGTTCAGTCTGAGATCGCCGGCGGCCCGTTCGTTGGTCTGTGCGATTTCATGCGCCTTTTTGTAGAACATCTCCACCTCTTCCGGAGAGAGTTCGCGATAGTTGATGAGCATACGCCGGAAGATACTGTAACGGTACACCATCATGTCGCGGAATGGTCGGCCCTGCGCGCGGTAGGACGTGGCGAGCGAATCGACAATATTTAGCATTTTGCGGTCGACAGCAATGGCATTGCGCGCCGAACCGTTGACGGCGTATATTGACGAGGCACGGTTGTAGATCAGATTCCGCACCGAACCGGACGGAAGATTCATGTCGTCGACAAGATCGCTGAGCTTATCGATGTAATTTTCAAGAAGTTCTCCGCGGGTCGAAAGCTGCATGTGCTTGCACAGCGAATAGAGCAGCAGCGCTTCCTCGTATGCGTCGTGAGGGCTGTCGGTCTCATATTTGTCCATAAGCTTCCTCAGATGATCGGCAGCCGTCTCATTGGTGTCCGACTTGATGCGCCTGTCGATCTTCACCATGTCGAGAAAAAGCTTCGCCTCCATCTGTCGCGGACTTTCGGAAATGGCACGGAGCTCGGCGTCGACGATGGCGAGCACCGAATCGTTGTCGCGCATCTCGTTGGCGGTATAGGTCAGCACCTCTATGAGCACGTCGTTGAGCCCACGCAGTCTGGCGGTATGGCGGAGCCTTTCGAGCGCCTTGTAACGCACCTTACGCGTTGTGCCGAGATCATAGATATTGAGCAGAGTCCTGATACTGTCGTCGGGATTGTTGAGCTCTTCGAGACGTATTTCCAGACTGTCGATAAGCTCGGCATTCGTGCGGGCATGACATCGCTCCTGAACCATCAGGAACAACAATGCAAGAACAAGACCGCCACAGCGTAGGTATATATGGAGTTTCATCGTTTTTTCGATATATCAAGCGAAGTTAGCAATAATTTCCGACGCCGGCAAATAAAATTCTCACAATAAAATTTATTCCGTATGTCACGTCCTTCTTAG
>USMC01000044.1 GCA_900555715.1 uncultured Porphyromonadaceae bacterium
TTTTTAGCCTGTGGAGAGGACAATTTGAAAAGTCAATACTTTTTCAGTGCCCTCGCTCGGAGCGCGGTCTTTAAATATTGTGATCGGATGTTATCAGATTCCGAGTTTCTTGCGTACTTCGGCGGTGATGTTTGTCACGTCGGCGCCCACATAGAGAAGAAGACCCTGTTCGTTGGGGAATACAAAAGTATAACCGCCTTCAGCTCCGACAGCTTTCACTGCTTCGGTAAGCTTTGCCTGAATGGGAGCGGCAAGAGTCTCCTGCTGGCGCTGGATGTCCTGCTGAGCCGTAACACGGAACTGGTCCACTTTCTGACCTTTTTCGGTTATTTCCTGAATACGACGTTCTTTGATAGACTCAGGAGTGGCAGGGTCGTTCTGGATAGTCTGATATTCGGTATAGAGCTTGCTGACTTCTTCCTGGAGTTTCTGAAACTCTGCCTCGTACTTCTTCGAAAGCTCTTCAAGCTGCGTCTGCATAGCCGCAGTCTCAGGCATAGCCTGGAAAACCTGGTCGATGTCGACCACACCGAATTTCTGTGCCATGCCGCTCAAAGGAAGAATGAGGGCGAGGGCGAGAAAAATCTTTTTAAACATAATAGATTCTTATGATTATTTTTAATTAATTTTTTTCTGTCTGCAAAAATAGGCATTTTTGCTGAAAGTAGAAAATTTCGCGCCTATAAGCTTCAATTCGAATAGCCGAGCTTGGCAAGGACATCGTTGCTGATGTCGATTCTCGGAGAAGCATAGACAATGTCGGACGCCGAAGCCCTGTCGAACACCGCCTGTATACCGCGCTCGTCGGCAACCTTCTTGACGGCATTATATACATCGTCCTGAATCGGCTTGAGAAGCGTCTGACGTTTCTGATAGAGCTCGCCTTCCGGACCGAAATATTTCATGCGCAGTTCTGTCGCCTCTTTCTCTTTTGCGACAATCTCCTCCTCGCGTTTCTTCACCTGCTCTTCGGTGAGGAAAACTTTGTCGGCGAGATATTTTGAGTACATCTCCTCGGCTTCCTTGCCGACAGCTTCCACTTCCTTCTGCCAGCGCTGACTAAGCTGGTTGAGCTGTTCGTTTGCCATCTCGTACGACGGGATGTTCTTGAAAATATATTCCATATCAACCAGAGCGAACTTCTGGGCGGAGGCTGCTGCGAAAGATGCGACGAGCAGAAGAAGGGTTATGGCAATTTTTTTCATTTTTCGTGATATTTGTTTGTACTATAATATATAGACATCCGAGAACACAAAAGGTTTAGCTTAGAATTCCTGACCGAGGATAAAGTGGAAATGCGAGCCGCCGCGGCGCCCGTCGACAACATCGAAGCCATACGCCCAGTCAATACCCATCAGACCGACCATAGGAAGCTGGATACGGACACCGGCGCCGGCGCTGCGCTTGAGCGAGAAAGGATCGAACTGACTGACAGATGTCCACGCATTGCCTGCCTCAAGGAAGCCGAGCGCATAGATTGTGGTGCTCTGCTGGAGCATGAGCGGGAAGTGTATTTCCATGCCCATACGCGTATAGGCGTAGCCGTCGCGACCCCACTGCGTGAGAGAACCATTGTCGTAGCCGCGGAGGGCGATGGTCTCCTGAGCATAGACATACGAACCCGACATGCCGTCGCCGCCGACATAGAATGTCTCGAACGGAGTCTTGAGATACTTGTTGAAGCTGCCGATAAGACCGAAGTCGAAACGCGTCATAAGAACGGGAGTCCACTGCTGGCTGGTGCTCAGCGGAGTGTACGTACGCGATTTGAAGCGCAGCTTCCAGTACTCGATCCACTCATAGAGCTTCTTGCGAGATTCGACGGTGTTCTCTTCGGAAAGACGCTTCCAGTCGCGCTTGCCTGTGAACAGCGACGCCGGAGGAGTGACCTGCAGGTTGAGTGAGAACTGCGAGCCCGAACGGGTGAAGATGGGGTTGTCGATTGAGTTGCGCGCCAGAGTGAGACCGAGCACAAGAGCGTTCGACGTACCGTTATTCATATAGTACAGGTAATCCCAGTTCTTGAGGTTATACCAGTTGTAGCCAAGCTCGGCGGTGAAGGTGAAGTAGTCGTCGGGCCATTTCAGACGCTTGCCGAAGCCGACGTTGACGCCTACCATCTGGAGATATTTGTTGGGGTCGAGCGACTGATTGTAGGTGTTCTGGTAGTAGTCGTTGTAAACGTTGCCGTAACCATAGCTTCCGGGATAGTAGCCGTAGCCTGAGCCCCAGATCGAGGAGTTAGCCCATGAGTTGTTGTAGAACGAGCTGTTGACGCCTGTCTGACGGCTGTAGTAAGCCGATACGGAAAGCGAGTTGGGTCGCTTGCCGCCGAACCACGGGTCGAGGAACGAAATGGCATACGACTGGTAGTAGCTTGCGTTGGTCTGGGCGCTTATGGTGAAGGTCTGTCCTTCGCCCTGAGGAATGATGCCGCGGTATGTGCTCGGATAGAAAAGATTCTTGATGGAGAAGTTGGTGAATTTCAGCTGAAGCTTGCCGATGATACCGGTCTGACCCCAGCCAAGCGAGAATTCCACCTGGTCGTTCGATTTTGTCTCGAGATTGAAAACAATATCGACAGTTCCGTTTTCTTCGTTCGGCTGCGGCTGTATGTCCATGTTTTCAGGATTGAAATGACCCGTCTGGGCGATTTCGCGTGCCGAGCGCATAAGGTCGGACTTGCTGAACAGCTCGCCGGGACGCACACGGAGCTCACGGCGGATAACTTTCTCGTAAAGCCTGTCGTTACCGTTGATGACGATATTGTTGATACGCGCCTGCGGACCTTCGACAATGTGCATTTCCATCGAAATCGAATCGCCGTCGATCTGACGTTCGATAGGAACGAGATTGAAGAAAAGATAGCCGTTGTCCATATAGAGGTTGCTGACGGCATCTTCGTCCTCGTTGAGGCGCTTGCGCATCTGCTTCTGGTTGTATACGTCGCCGGGCTTCATTCCGAGGTAGTCGTCGAGTACTTTCGAGGGATAGAGCGTGTTGCCCACCCAGCTGATATCCTTGATGAAATACTGCTTTCCTTCGTCGATGTCGAGATAGACGTCCACAGTGCCGTCGCTGTAGGGCACTACGCTGTCGCTGACAATGCGGGCGTCGCGGTAGCCTTTCTCGTTATACTTATCAAGAATGCGGTTGAGGTCGTCCTGATAGTCCGATTCGACAAACTTCTTCTGACTGAAGAGCTTGAGCAGGTCGGATTTTTCATTGGTCTTCTTCATCGTATTCTTGATCTTACGTTTAGAGAGAACCTGGTTGCCTTTGATATAGATCTTATGGACCTTGACCTTCGAATGCTTGTCGATCATAATATCGACAATATCCTCGTTTTCTTTCGACAGGTCCTCGCGCAGACGTATATTGACGGTGGCGTTACCGAAACCCTTATCGCTGTAATATTTCTTGATGATTGCTTCGGCGCGGTTGACGATATTACGTGTGATCGTATTGCCTTTGATGAGCTGAAGGCGCTCCTGCAGGTCTTTTATCTCTCCTTTTTTTGCGCCATGGTATTTAACCTCGGCGATACGCGGCTGCGGACGCAGCACAATCTTGAGCCACGCCTTGTCGCCTGCAGTTTTTTCGAGCTCGACACGTGCCTGAGCAAAAAGGGTCTGGCGCATGAGACGTTTCACGGCATTTGTAATGTCATCGCCGGGAATAGTCACCCGTTCGCCCACTTTGAGATCGGCATAACCGAGAATAAGGCTGTCGTCGTAGTTCGGTGCTCCTTCGACTATTATGCCCGCAATCTCGTATGTGCGGGGCATGGAAGAATATGTCACCTTGGGGTTGAATATTGTGTCGGCAGGAGTCTGCGCCGCAGCCTTGAAGGCAAAAGGCAGCGCGACGAACATCAGGAGAGGCAGCAGGAGTATCTTATATCGCATAATGAAATGATATTCAAAAGTATTGCTTTTAGGGCTTGGGGTTATTCGTTTCGGAGGCAATCACCTGGTCGCCGGTGAGACCGAAGCGGCGCTGACGCTTGCCGAATTCGGCTATATGAGTCCGGAAATCCGCCCGGGAGTAGTCGGGCCAGTATGTCGGGGTGATGATGAGCTCCGTATAGGCTATCTGATAGAGGAGGAAATTGCTTATACGCTTGTCGCCGCCGGTACGTATGAGCAGGTCGGGGTCGGGCATACCGGCAGTGGAGAGATGCGAGGCAAAAAGCTCGTCGGTGACGTCTTCGGGCTTTATCTCGCCTCTGGCGGCTTCCGCGACAAGACGGCGAGCCGCCTCGACTATTTCCCAGCGTGAAGAATAGCTGAGAGCGAGGACAAGAGTAAGACCGTTGCACTGCGAGGTACGCCGCATACACGCGCGCAGACGCTCTGCGGCGAAATCTGGCATACGGTCGAGATCTCCGATCGACGTCAGGCGCACATTATTCTTTATAAGGTCGGGAGTCTCGCGCTCGATAGCAGTCACAATGAGTGTCATCAGAGCATCCACCTCTTCCTTGGGACGATTCCAGTTCTCGGTAGAGAAGGTATAAAGAGTCAGATACTTAAGTCCGAGCTCCGAGGCTTCTTCTGTAATCCGGCGCACAGTCGTCACTCCCTCGACGTGTCCTTCCGAACGGTCGAGTCCGCGAGCTGTAGCCCAACGACCGTTGCCATCCATGATGATGGCTACGTGCTCCGGGATGAAGGCTTTATTCTGAACTTCTTCTGTGCTCATATCAGTCGACATAATGACAGGTTTCGCAGCGCTCGCCGAATTCATAGGATATGCCAATGGTGAGACGCGAATACCAGTCGGTATTTTTATAAAAATCTACTTTTATTCTGTTCAGCTCCGAAAGGTCGGCGCCGTCGAAATGGTCGTTGAAAGCTTTTGTCATGGTAAATTCCACGCCAAGGTTGAGTCGCGGGCGAAGCTTGAATTTCATTCCTATACCCATCGGGATTGTAGGAGCGAAATATGACTTGCCGCCTGATGTGGCAAGAGCCACGCCGACACCTACGGTAAGATATGGCGTCCATCGGCTCAGGCGCTTATACGTCTCGCCTATTCCGTACGGCAAAAAATTGAACTCGCCGCGGAAGCCCAGATCGTAGATCTGCGATTTGAAGGTATATGAAGCATTCTCCGGAAGGACGTTTTCCATTCCCTCGGTGCTGCCGCTTATGCCGAGCGTCGCCAGCACGGTTCTCAGCGCCCATCGGGCATCACCGATATAGCGAAACGACAGCTCGCCGTCGAACCCGGCTTTTTTGAAGATATTCGACGAGTTCGCTTCTCCGATATATCCGCTCATGCCGAGCTGCACACCGGCGTCGAATTTATATGGAGCCGACTGCGCCCCGGCACTCCATGCGCACAGCAGCAACACCGCAGCCACGAGACCACGCGTCACTCTCTGAGGATACCGAAGGCTTTCAGACATAGAACCTAAATCAGAGAATCGGTTTGAAGGTCATGCGGTTGATTGTTCCGCGCCATACATACTGGCTGAGAACCGAACCCCTCGTCATGCCTCCATATAGATATATGTAAGGACATTCCCATTCGGAGACAGGCTCGGTAGCTCTCGACATCGGAAGTTCTAAAGGCGACACGACTGCCGTGCCCGGAATGCGGTACGACGGTGTGAATGCCGTCCAGCGGTTCTCTGCGCGGCTATGCATTGTAATATTCTCTACATAAGCCTGTGCGCCGTACATCGAAGGTATATAGTCAGGGAGCTGTATCGATTCGCCGCCTTTTTTCCACGTACGTCCGTAGTCGCCTGACACATAGACTGTACGTAAGTAGCCATCACCGTCGGAACCTCCGAAAGCGAGGAAAACAGATTGACGCGAAACTACGAAAACATCGTTGACGCTGAAGGTGAAGAAAGGCACAAGCGTCGCGTCTTCAAGCGGTGTATCGACAGGCACTATGCTGATGCACGCCCATCCGCTGCCGTCAAATGCCCACGAAGCGCCGGTAAGAACATCGTCGGCATCGCGACCGCCGACAAATGTCGAAACAGGAGCCGTGCCGAGGTCAAACGAATATTTTATCATCTGCGATGTACCATAGACGGGCATACCCTCGGGAAGCGGTGCAAGTGCTCCGCCGGGATATTCGGTGGTATACCATTCATTGTTTTTGTTCACAGCGCCGAGCAGACGCGTGCCGTAGCCGCCGTAAATATGGTTCATCACCGAGCCAGTCGCTGTCCATGTACGTCCGCCGTCCTTGGAAACATAAAGGCTGTTTCCGGAAAGGATATACAGGGCATCGTCGGTTGCTGCAAAAGAGTTTACCGATGCCGATGCCGGAAGGGTTGCAGCATACGTTTCCCAGGCGTCGAGGACACTCTTACGTACGGCAATGCACGCCTGCGAGCCGTCGGTTGTCAGCGTGTACGTGCCGGCAGCGTTTCTGACAGTTTTCTGCTGCTTCGGGGCAGACAGCGTTGTCGGAAGAGCCGTGCGCGCCGTCTCGCTCCACACGAGCGAGTCGCTTTTCACTTTGTGGACATTGACCTGAATGGTATACGTACGCGTTATCATCGTATCGCTCGCCGCAATGGTGAAATAGACAGGTCCGTTAGAGAAATCGACCACACGTGTGCCGTCTTCGAGATAGTTGAAAACAGTGTCACGACCGTTCGCCTGCTTGAAGCGCAACTCGGCTTTTGCGGGCATACCCATTGGTGTAATAACGGGCACAAGAGTATCCGTACGCGTTCCGAAAGGCAATGAGTCAGCGTTGAAAATCAGAGCTTTTTCCAGGTCTATGGAAAAGAAAACCGTATCAAGATTAGCCAGCACACTATCGTTACGTTTCAGCTCGAAAGAGCTTACTCCTACGTTGTATACAATCTCAGATTCATAGACAGGCGAGTCTGAATTGCATCCCGTGAATGTTGTCGTAGCTGCAAGCGCAGCAAGGCTCAGTATTGTTAATTTCTTCATTAGCTTGCGTTATTACAAGATGCAAAGTTAAGGCATTTGCCGCAATGGGACAACTTATAATGACAAAAAAGAAAGCCGGACGGTTTAATTCGGCTTTCATTTATATGTTTTTAACTCCGCTGTGTCGATGTTTAAATTTTAAGAACAGGTTCGACAACAGATGTTAACAGCCCTTATTCAGATAGTGCAGAAGCACATTGTCGCCCATATTCTCAGCGCTCATCGGCATAAGCGGCAGCGCAGGCGTTCTCACCCTTCCTGAATCGCCCAGACAGACAGGGCAGACCTCTACCCATGCCTCATCCCACATGCCGGAACTTATGAACGAACCAAGCAGTCCGGCGCCACCTTCGACAAGAAGCGACGTGATGCCTTCGTCGGCATACATTCTCCGAAGTGCCTCGCCGAGAGGCTCACTGCCTATGCGAAGAAGATCGCTCCGGCGGGTCAGGCGGCAACTGCCGTCCGCGACAAGTCCATGACGGTCGAATATCACCGGACGCGGGCTGGCTCCATCGAAGAACCGCGTGTCGAGTCCCGGATCGTCGGCGAGAGCGGTAGAAGCTCCCACGGCTATCGCATCATGCACGGCGCGGCGCCAATGCACCGTCTGGATGCCTCGAGCGTTCGAAAAGCGGAAAGACGGCGCATCGGGTTCCCGCCGGACATCCATATATCCGTCGGCACTGCACGCCCATTTAAGTGTCACAAAAGGACGGTGAAGCGTATGCGCGGTCATAAACATTCTATTAAGTCCGACGCATTCTTCTTCGAGACAATGCTCATCCACTGTTATTCCAGCCTGACGCAGCATAGCTATGCCACGACCGGCGACTTTCGGGTTCGGATCACCGGAACCCACCACTACCCTGCCGAGCCGTTTCTCGATGAGAAGACGGGCACATGGCGGAGTCTTGCCATAGTGGGAACACGGCTCGAGCGTGACGTAGATCGTTGACAGCGGAAGCAGTTCCGCGTCGGTCTCAGCGACAGAATTGACTGCATTGACCTCCGCATGAGGTCCGCCGAAACGCCGGTGCCAGCCTTCACCGATTATCCTGCCGTCCGGCGACACTATCACAGCCCCTACCATAGGGTTCGGCGACACATGTCCGCGACCGTTGCGGGCAAGCTGAATCGCCCGACGCATATATCCGATATCTGACGAAGTAAATGACATATTTACTCTCCTTTGGGAAGAAGTTCAAAACTGTCGACATAGACCTCTGTGATATAATGCCTGATGGCATTGCGGTCGTCCCATGAACGCGTACGCAGCTTGCCCTCGACCATTATCTTGACGCCCTTGCGGATATACATCTCCGCAAACTGCGCGGCACGGCCTGTCATAACGACATTGTGCCATTCGGTGACAGGAGGCAGCTCTATGTCGCGTCCCTCGGAGTCGCGCCCGCGGCGTCTTTCCGTGGTAGCGAGGCGGAATCGCGCTGTTGTCAGTCCGTCGGCGCTGCGCATCTCGGGATCGCCGCCGACATTTCCGAGCAATATCACTTTATTCATAACAGTATATTTTACAAAAACGAAGGAGCCTCAAGATAGAAGCCGAGACTTATTCCGGCATTGAAATGACGCCGGGAGCTGGAGTAGTTGCAGTATGCGCTGATGTCGGCAAAGGGAAGCGAATACACCACATCCGCCTCGCCGAAGAAATATGCCTTGCCGAACCATGAGCCGTATACTGCCTTGCCGTCGCTCTTTTCATAAATAGCACGCAGCGGAGCGAAAACGCTTGCGGAAAGACGTGCGGAAAGCTGTCCGTTGAATTTATAGACCGGCACAACTGTCGCCGCAAGAAAACTGTTGGCGCGCAGCCGGGGATCAAAGTAGTTGTTGGCGGCAGGAGTCGGAACAAACGCCGGCGCCGTACTGATAGCGGCATAGTAGCTGTCCAGAAGACCGCGCGTACTCAGAACAGCCTGTCCTTCAAGACCGAGGCTCCAGTGGCGGTCGAGCGAAAGGTAGTCGCGCTCATGCCAGTTGAACTGAAGCCACGACTTACCGTCGTCCGACATTCCTCCGGAAGGGGCGGCAGCGTCGAAATATCTTGACTTCCCCGCCACACCCATCAGACGTCCGCGGCGGTGATATCCTGACGTTGGGAAATTGATATTGTCGACCGTTGACGAAGTGTATGCCACGAGTGCCTGAGCCATATCCAGCTTGATATTGTCGCGTCCTGCCAGATAGCTTTCGCCGCTGCTGTTGCGGAAGAAACTGTTATATTCCCGGCCTCCGCCGATACCTATTTCGAGCGTGCCCGTCCTTCCAGCCGCCACAGCCCAGCATAGTCGCCCGAAATAATCGTGTCCGGCGACAAACGACGGTTCGTTATCGTGGAAAAACAGTTTTTCATTCTCATAGAAGCGGCGCCGCGACGCAACGGCAGTAAATCGGAATGCAGAAGGCACGGATGTCGGCAGCGACACCGAGGCGGACAAGGCGCCCGCCATATAGCTCTGCCCTACCCACGCCTCGATTCCGGCACTGATAGAGCTGAAACTCATCGAGGAATATCCGGCGCGGCAATACAGAAAACTGTTGTTCGACGACGTAAGATATGCTCCCACGCCAAGTTCATACTTCTGCTTCACCGACGCCGAAATATCGAGTCTGAACAGACGTGAGCTGTCCGGGATTACCGATGCCTTCGGACGGAATGTGCGCAGACGGTCGGAAGAGACAGCGCGATAGAAAGCGAGCCGCGCGCGGTCGAGACCGATGGTGTCGGTACCTTTGCGCGGCTTGAAAATATATTCGAGATAGGCATTCTGACGCGGCGAACAGCCCGTAACTTTAACCTCGGAGAAACGCAGCGGCGGTGTCTGTGATTTGAACACAGCCCGGCGCAGCTCTCTGCTGCCGGCAGGGACTCGGGCTGTCACACGAGCCTTTATGCTGTCCATCATCTCGACAGTTCTGTCGTAGCCGCGCTTGTAGATGGCTTTGGCAGCGTCGAAATCGAGAAGACTGAAATCGGAAAGGTCGATACGCACCTTTATGCCTTCGTTTTCAGGCAGGTCGTAGCTTTGCGGCTGCGACACAAGCATATCGAGCTGATCCATATATGAATTTTGCGGACCTTTCGCCGGGGAGCTCACATCGAAGCCGATCATCACCGACGGAGCGAACTCACGGCGCATGACGTCAACAGGAAAGTTGTCGAAAATACCACCATCATAAAACACGTCTCCGCCGATCTTCACAGCCTGGAAAACAAGCGGAAAACTCATCGAAGCACGGACAGCATCGGCAAGTTCCCCATGTGAAAACACTTCGGCGCGACGCTTGGTCATATTAGACGACACACAGCGGAAAGGCACGAATAGCTTGTCGAAATCGCCGCCGCACTGCGCCGTATAGGAGCTGAAAAACTCCATGAACCCGAAGAGCATGGGAGTCGGCGAGATGAACGACTGAGGGTCGAACGTATCGGCAGCAGTGGAATCGCGCCGACCCACCGGCACACTGAACATCTGCGGAGTCGGCGGCTCCTGCGAGAAATAATAGATATACTCAGGATCGATCTTGCCGGCAGCGACACATCGGAAATAGTCCGACGTCATAAGCGAAAGAATCTCTTCAGGGCTATATCCGCAGGCATAAAGACCGCCTACAATCGCGCCCATCGACGTTCCAGCGACATAGTCGACAGGAATGCCGTTGTCTTCAAGAGCCTGCAGTGCTCCCACATGCGCTATTCCTTTTGCCCCGCCTCCGCTCAGCACAAGCCCGACAGACTGGTGTACCTCCGCAATCGCTGCGGCATGCGATACGAGCCCAAGAAAGAACAGCAGCAGGATAATAGCACATTTCCTCATTTTCCGACAAGCAGGCATTTTAAAATCAGGATGTTGTTACTCACGCGGTAATGAGACTGTCCTTAAATCCGAGGAAATACAGGACGCCGTCGAGCCCTATTGTCGAAATCGACTGCCGCGCATTAGCCTTTACCTTCGGCTTGGCGTGGAAAGCGATGCCCAGACCGGCGGTCGAGAGCATGGGAAGGTCGTTGGCGCCGTCGCCGACAGCGATTGTCTGAGCTATGTTGATATTCTCTACCTGTGCTATGATTTTAAGAAGCTCCGCCTTGCGTTTGCCGTCAACTATATCGCCGACGTAACGCCCGGTAAGTTTTCCGTCGGCAATCTCAAGCTCGTTGGCATATACATAATCGAAGCCGAAGCGCTGGCGGAGATAGTTCCCGAAATAGGTGAAGCCGCCGGATAGGATAGCGGTCTTGTAGCCTGTGCGTTTGAGCACCTGCATCATACGTTCTACACCTTCTGTGATAGGCAGATTTTCGGCGATTTCGCGCATCACGCTCTCGTCGAGACCTTTGAGAAGTGCCACACGGCGTCTGAAACTCTCGCAGAAATCTATTTCGCCGCGCATGGCGCTTTCCGTTATCGCCCGCACCTGCTCGCCGACGCCGGCGCGATCGGCAAGTTCGTCGATGACTTCTGTCTGAATGAGGGTCGAATCCATATCGAAGCATATCAGGCGGCGGCTGCGACGGAACACGTTATCCTCCTGGAGCGATATGTCGAAACCGTCGTTCTGCGATATTTCCATAAACCGTCCGCGCATGGCGTCGACGTCCTTGGGGTTGCCGCGGACAGAAAACTCCACACAGCTCTTGGAACGCGGTTCCACTTTGTCGGATATCGGCTGGCGTCCGGTAAGACGGCGGATGCTGTCGATGTTAAGCTCCTGACGGGCTATCTCTGCCGACACAAGAGCGATATTCTTGGCTGTCAGCGTGCGTCCGAGTATCGTGATAATCCATCGGCTCTTGCCTTCACGTGCCACCCATGCCTCATAATCGTCCACTGTAATAGGCGTGAAATGTATGCCTACACCAAGGTCGTAGCATTTAAAGAGCAGATCCTTCATAATGTCGCCGCTCATGTCGGCTGTGGTGCGGAACAGAATGCCGAGCGACAGCTTGTGATGGATATCGCTCTGTCCGATGTCGAGAATCTGAGCGTTGTGACGGGCGAGGATTTCAGTCAGCGCCGATGTCACGCCCGGTTTGTCGTCGCCTGAGATATTGATAAGAATGAGTTCTATGTCTTCCATGCTTCAAATGTTCAGTCAGTATATGTTTATGATGCAAAATTAGGAATTTGTTTTCATACTCCAAAAAACTCATACATCTATTGAAAAAAGGCTGCTCCGGCAGCCTTTTTCTATTCGTAGCGACGAAGGTCGCGGAACTTGCGCAGATACTGGCGTATCGCCGTCATAGGTTTCGTCTTCACCTGAGGTTTGATTGCCATAAGCAACCAGTCGCGCAACTTCGACGGCCGTTCCACATCGTTGATCTGCGACGGGTCGTCGTAGTCCTCGCTCTTATACTCTTTAGGCACGCGCTCGCCGCGCAGGACAGCAAAAGCATTCTCCGCAAGGGCACGAAGCTCGTTCTCGCCGGGGTATACGAATATCGGAGCGATGAACGACACATGATCGGCGATGAAGTCGGTGATGCGTTTGCTGTGTGCTATTCCGCCTGTAATGAGGATAGCGTCGACATCGCCTTTAAGAGCCACCGCCATCGCCCCTATCTCCTTGGAGATAGTGTAGCACATGGCACGGAGAATGAGCATGGCATGGAGATCGTGCTTCTGTATGCGGTCGAGCACCTCGGGCACTGACGTCGTGCCGAGATGCGCGAAAAGTCCGCCCGTTCCGTGCACTTTCCTGATGAGTTCTTCTTCTGTATATTTGCCGGAGAAACACAGACGTACGAGCGGACCCGGAGGCAGGGAACCTGAGCGCTCGGGCGAGAACGGTCCGCAGCCGTCGAGGGCGTTTGTAGTGTCGATGACGCGCCCGCGGCGATGTGCGCTGATGGTGCAGCCGCCACCCATGTGACAGACAATAAGGTTTTGTTCCTCATATTTTTTACCGCTTTCCTTGCAGTAGAGACGCGCCACGGCTTTCTGGTTGAGTGCGTGAAACACCGACTCGCGGGGAAGTTCAGGAAGTCCGCTTATACGGGCATAAGGCATCATTTCATCGACGACGACAGGGTCGGCGATATATGCCTTGACGCCTATCTCGTCGGCAATCTCACGGGCTATGAGACCGCCGAGATTCGACGCATGCTGCATACGCGCATGGAGAAGGTCGTGGCGCAGATCTTCGTTCACTTCATACACACCGCTCTCGATGGGACTTACAATGCCGCCGCGTCCTATTACGGCTGAAAGGCTTCTTATGTCGACGTCGCGGTTGAGAAGTTCTTTCTCGATAAGGTCCTTACGCCAGTCGAACTGATCGACGACATTCTCGAACCGGGCAAGTTCTTCAGGCGTATGTTCGATCGACACTGTAAAATCAGGCGACCCGTCGGTATAGACGGCTATCTTAGTAGACGTCGACCCCGGATTGATGGCAAGAATCCTGTACGTCATAGTTATTTCGTCTGAAGACATGCAAGAGCGATAGAATAGAGCTTTGTCGCCATGGTATCGCCGCGCGAAGTAAGAACACACGGCACCTTTGTGCCTACCACAATAGCTGCCACATCCGCACCGCCCATGTGTGTGGCGGCTTTGAAGAATACGTTGGCTGCCTCAAGGTTAGGGAAAAGAAGACAGTCGGCATGACCGGCGACTGCCGAGCCCTGCACTTTTTTTGTCTCCGCCGCCTCGGCGTAAAGAGCGACATCGAGCGACAGAGGACCGTCGACGACGACTTTACCGAGCTGGCCGCGATCGCCCATCTTGGCAAGGATGGCGCTTTCGGTCGACGACTGAACCGACGGAAGAACCTGCTCCGACGGAGCTATGCACGCTATGAGCGGCACTTCGACACCCAGCGAACGCGATATCTGAGTGAGGTACTTGATAAGGACAGTCTTCTGCTTGAAATCAGGCTGAGGAATCACAGCGACATCCGACACACAGAGAAGTCTGTCGCGACCGGGGATATCGAGAACCGACACATGGCTCAGAGTGCCTTTGGGCGGAAACAGTCCGGCTTCTTTATTAAGTATGCCGCGCATATATTTATCTGTGGACACAAGTCCCTTCATCAGCACATCGGCGCCTCCGCCGGCAACAAGAGCTACTGCCATTTCGACACAGCGGACATCGCTTTTCTCATCTACTATGGCAAAGGCTGTGGCATCAAGTCCTTCGGCACGGCATATTTCGAGAATCTTCGCCTTGTCGCCGAAAACTGTCGGCTCGACAAGCCCTTCCTGCCATGCGTTATAGACCGCCTGAAGAGTGTGGGCGTCGTTGCCGTAAGCCACAGCGAGACGCTTGCGACCGCCATTCCTGGCGGCTTCCAATAGTTCACTTAGTTTCTTTATCATCGTTCAATCTATGTTTAGAGATGCCGCTACCGACGGTAAACCCGCTTTTGCAGCTTCATTATATGGATTTATTTCTTGAAATGCGAAATACAGTACCTTCCACGAGCGATACGTATATGTCGCCGTCCGTCGGGTCGACGTCAATGCCGTTGACCTCGCTCACGCCAAGGGGTAGCGACGCTATAAGCTTATGGTCGGAAGCACGGGTGATTGTGACACGACCGGCAAGCGAACCGGTATAGATATATCCATCCTTCTCAACTATCAGGCATGGAGCATGCTCATAGCCGAGCCCGAGGTTTATTGTCCAGAGTTTTTTAAAATCGGGCACTGTGGCATCGACAGCTACAAGTTCGCCGTCCATGGTCTTTGCATAGATGCGCGTGCCGTCGGCGCTGCATCCCATACTCTCACGGTAGCGGTGTGAATTGTCGCGCCACAACGTTTTGCCTGTCGCACGGTCTATCGCAGTCATGTAGCGGTCGGGAGCCACTACATAGACCCGCTCGCCGGAAATGACAGGCACAACATTGCCGGGACCATAGAAATTGTTCTGCTTGCCGTTGTTCCACACCCAGCGCAGCTTGCCCGTACGCAGATCGAGCATACGCAGATTCGAATCCCAGGCGCCGAAAAGAAGGTCGTTGCCGTCTATTGCGGGAGATGCCTGGCAGTAATTGAAAATTGAATCATAGCGCCATACAAGCTTTCCGTCGGAAGGACGTCGGCGCTCGATGCGCTTGAAGCCGCCCTGAATATATCCCTTGCCGTCGGGTGTCAGCATTCCGTCTGCCACATAAGGTCCTTCTTCACTCTTCTTTTTTGCCCTGACTTTACCGGAGACAGCGTCGACGAACAGAATGCCGTCGTACATCGGGACGGCAACTCTGCCCTTCATCACAACAGGTCGGCTATAGAGACTCGCACCGGCAGGCACGCTCCAGCGCAATTCACCGCTCTTCTTGTCCACTGCCTTGGCATAGCCTGAAGAATTGCCGAAATAAACATTATTATCATCAATGCCGAGGCGTGTGAATACCGAAGCGCTGTCCGTCCAGATTTTCTGAACAGAGAAGCCTTCCGGCGCTACAATCTCAGGACGTTCGGCAAACTTCGCCTTTGAATGGCAGGTGCGCGCGGCGAAGGCAAACTTCGCCTCCCGGGGCTTGCCGATGGTCTTGTTATAGACATGAACCCAGTCATTATCGACTTCCACCTCCGTATATCCGTAGTCGCCTTTGCCACCGTCAAGAGCGCGGGTGGTAATGCACGGCAGATCAGAACCGCTGTCGTCGCCGCCCATCATATATGTCCCCCACCGGTGGTAGTGACCGTTGATATGAGCTATGACAGGAAATTCTTCCAGAATCTCGATATAATCCTGAACATTGTCAAGGTCGGGCAGATGCAGAGGATAGTGGTTGAAGCTAAGCACGCGCTTGCCTGGAGCTACGCGCTCACGCAAGGTGTCGCGGAGCCAGTGCAGATCTTCCTGCTTGATATGCCCGTTGCCCATCTTCATGAACGGACCGCAGGCTATTCCGACAATAATGAGAGAATCCTTCTCAACCACGAATTTGTCATCGCCCCACAGGTCGGTGAACGTTTTGGCTGCGCTCTGGCTCCACGTCGTCTCATGGTTGCCGGGGACAATGTAGAGCGGATGTGAAATATCGTCGAGAATGCTCTTCACGTAAGTCAGCTCCGCATCGGAGCCTTCGTACGCCAGGTCGCCATTGACGACAACCATATCGTAAGGCGACGCATTGATTTCGCGCACAGCCTCTCGGAGAGCCTTGTCGTTAGCACTGCCCGCTCCTACGTGGATATCGTTGAGCACGGCGATATTAATATGTTGGGCATAAGCCGAAAAAAGAATCAGCATATATGCCAGGAATACTGTCAGGCGTAATTTCATGGTGCGGTCTTTTCGGCAAAGATACGGCTTTTTCGGGGCAAAATAAAAAATTCAAAATTTTTTAAAACCTTTTCTCCAGTTTATATGTTAGAAATACAAATCTCAAGAAGAACATTCACACTATTATTTATGATTGATATGAAAAAGATCGCATTACTGCTCGCTGTTGCACTAAGTAGCGCAGCCTGCTTCGCCCAGATTAACAAGGGTGAACTCAAACAACTTCAGAATTTTCTAAGCCAGCCTTCCGAAAAAGAAGGGACTAATGCCCAGGCTCTGAAAATTACAAATCTCAAAGATCCTTCCACATGGGAAGGCATCACGATTGTCGGCAACAACGTGACGGCTATCAAGTGGAAGGACAAAAAACTCGCAGGCAAACTTGACCTCAGCGGATTCAAAGCTTTGCAGACCGTCGATGTCTCACGCAACAAACTGACAAGCGTCAGCGTTGCCGGAGACGCCGCGCTCACCGACCTCAATGCCTCGCGCAACCGCCTTACTTCCGTCGACCTGACAGGCGCGACACAGCTCTACAAACTGTCGCTCAACAACAACCGCCTTACCGAATTTGAAGTAACCGACGCTCCTGCCCTCAAGAACATCAACATCGCTTCAAACTATCTTGTAGCGCTCGACCTGCAGGCTTCGCCCACACTTGAAACTGTAAACTGCCAGAGCAACCACCTCGAAAGCCTCAACGTCACCAACTGCACGGCTCTCAAGAACCTCTACGCCGGATACAACAAGCTCACCACTTTCACACTCGTGGGTGTCACAAGCCTCCAGAACCTCAATGTGGACGACAACAGCATTGACAACCTCATCGTTTCCGGACTGCCCTCCCTCGCCACATTCATCTGCTCCGACAACAACATGAAGAGCCTCGGAATGCGCGACTGCCAGGCACTGATGGACGTCGTATGCTCCTACAACGACCTCACATCCTTCACCGTCTCGGAATGCCCCAACATCGTCTTCGTCGACTGCTCATACAATGACCTCACAACTCTCTCACTGGCTAATCAGACCTTCCTGCAGAGACTCCTCTGCAACAACAACCAGCTCACCATGCTCGACGTCAGCTTCGATCAGGCTCTTACCTACATCAACTGCCGCTACAACATGATTACCGACCTCCGAACAATCGCCTGCCCCAACCTCAGGATGATTGCCTGCCAGTGGAACTACTGAGACAATGCGATAATACGATCTGAATAACTTCCCCAGAGGGGATGGACCTACGGGTTCATCCCCTTTTTCAGCACATATCTGTCGGCAGAGGCACAAACGTCCTTGTGGCTGTGCGGATCATCGGCACTGTGCCCGGAGAAGGGACACCGCACCATCACGTTATATGTAGTGCGAAAATACGCCTGATTATTCAATCAGGATGTCATTACGGCGTCTGAATTTTATTATGCTTTTATCTCCGTTCGTGTTAACCTGCCACCACATGTCGGTGTCAGTCAACTTGATTATTTTGTATGGATAATTTCCTGCCCAGATGTCATCGCTGTCAAGTTCGCCTTGAAATGACACGTCTAACAACGGTCGGTTATTCTCCACTTCGCGGATAGAGAACGTAAAAACTCTGCCATGCCTCAAAGTCCCGTCATCTGCGAGAAAGTAAGTGGTGATATATCCCTGATAACCTCCGTAACCTTCGTAAATTTGAGCAGATGATATATCAAGTATGCAGTCTTTTTCAAAAACCTTCTGGTTGCCTTGGTCGATGACTTCCCAAGTTCCATCAAAAAGTTCCAACTTCGGCGCAAACACGACATCGTCTTCGTTATCGTTACAAGCTACCATTACAAATGAAAGCAGTGGCAAAATAAAAAGCAACAGACACTTGTTCATAATAAGTTAGATTTTTCTAAAACAACGCAAACAGAAAGTATATATTGCCTTATCAGCGAAGAACGTCACCGTTAAGACATTCCATAAACCTACCATCAGTGCAGGCAACGAGGGATAATCTTTCTATCGTTAGCATATTGATAATCGGACAATTATTATTAACTTTGTCGTAAAGAAAAGAAATAATTCCAGAATTATGAAGCATAAAGTGAAAGTTACGGTGCTCGATACTAAACTATATCCTGAATATCAGCAACAGTATTGCGCCAATCCCTGTTACGGCAAATGTCCTGTCTATAACAAGGGTGACGAGTTTGTCTTCTATCGTGATGATGAGCGTGATGATTACTGGCACTGTGGTCTTGATACACTGGTAAAGACCTCCGGCAATCCCGATGAAATTGCCGGAGGTCCGAAAAAGCCGTTTTGCTCAGAGGCATGGGATGCCATATCTCGTTATATCTACACCGGTCTGCAAGGCGGTTCGATAATGAGAGGATGGATGAAAACCGAAAACACCATGATTACCTGCTGCAATGATGGGACACGCCCTGTCATCTTCAAAATAGAGCGCATCGATTACGAATGAATATAACTATTCCCCTTCATTGATGTTCTTTCAAGTATTTTCAGCACAAAACCATACAAATGAACCTTGAAACGCAGGTTTTTCACCTGTCAGCGAGAGCTTGTTAGGAGATATTCGTTATCTTTATAAATGAATAAGAACGACTGTATCTCTACAGGATGCACAGTAATACTTATATTAAACAGAACGTGTCATGTCTGAAAACTTTATAATAGTAGAAATCAAAAACGACAAAAAGCAATTTCTACAGCTTTTACTCATCGGTGATGAATCGGAAACGATGATTGACCGCTATCTTCAGCAAGGCAATCTATACGCAGGTATATTAAACGGCGTCCCAATTACAGTGTGCGTGGCTTTGACTATTGATGACACAACGGTTGAGATTAAGAACCTTGCAGTCAGTCCGTATTTTCAACGTCGGGGTTTCGGTCGCCGAATGCTTGAACACGTAGAAAAATTGAATACCAACAAATCCATTATCCTTGGCACAGGAGAAACACCATCGACTCTTCGTTTTTATGAAAAGTGCGGTTACCGTTATTCTCACCGAGTACCCAACTTTTTCACAAATAACTATAGCAATCCTATCATCGAAGAGGGAGTGCTCCTCCGCGACATGATTTATCTAAAGAAAAACGACACTAAATTATAGAAATCACACTACCTCGCCTACCCTCAATCTTTCAGTCGCAGAGTCATGTGCCGTCCGCCTTCTGCTGCCCCGGTGGTCTCGCCGTAGCTCTGAATCACGCTCCTGATGCCGGCGAATTCATCGTTTGAGAAATGGAACAGAACCTAATGCAGCTACATAACCGTATAGTGAACATGGGGCCAGTTTTCAAGTATTTCTTCCCGACGGTCGTCCTCAACAACCAGATAGTCGATTTCTGACAATGAGGCGAAACGATAATGATGAGCCGTATTGAGCTTGTTGGATGTCACTATCGCCACTCTGTTTCCACCTTGCTCTATAAAACTGCGTTTTACAATTGCTTCTTCCTGAATGGTTGTCATCAGACCCTTCTCGGGATGTATCCTTGATTGTATGGAAATTTGTATGTGTTTTTTATGGTTAATACATAGTATCACCGACAAAGACTGAATGAGAGCAAACATCATAATCTAAGCGACAATGGGTAGAAATGAAAAGTCCATAACTTGTGGTTGGTGTTCACAAAGTTATGGACAGTTGAAGTGTGCGAAAGACGCTTTATTTGCAGTTGATCTTTATAGCTCCAATAATGCCATTATTATTGCTTGGAATAATTGAGAGCGAACTGCCCTTTAAGGTTAGTTTGCCTTCCTGAATACACACCTTGGAGTTTTCTCTCACACCTGTCACATATAGGTAAGTTAAATCACCTTGTTCCCCACTCATGGTGACAATTAGCATATCATTTGATCCGCTTTCATTTGGCGTGCAATATACAAATGCTGCCACCAATCCGTTATTTCCACCATTAATCATATATGATAATGGGATTTGATTTAGAATAGCTAATGTGGAATTCCCAACCGTCTTAATATCTTCACTATTCAAGTTATGAGCCCCAGCGACTTTCATAACGCTGTTGTTTTCTACAACATTATTGTTAATTGACACAGTTATTGTATCATTAAGCTCGGTCGTAATTTTCGGAAGATTTGAGAGGGCATTATAAGCCTCTCTCAAATTCATAGCATAAGTGTTTAGAACATAGCAGAGCAATGCAAATAGTATGAGTATGTATTTCTTCATAATTTGGATGTTTTAGATTATAACGACAAAAGGAAGCTATTGGTTCTGTCTCAAAGGAATAGGCAAATATCATATCGAACTTTATATAGCATATTATTATCTCCGAGTTTTGGATTTCGGTCTTCGGAATTTGTCCTTGTCATTATCGTTCCACGGCAAATCGGATGATGAACCGACAGCTTCAGTGCCGGCATGAGGTGTCGGGATTCCTCCGGCGGCAGTCTGGAGTGCTATGGCAAGAAGGCTGTGCTGAGATTCATCGACCTGCTCCCACGGCTCAGACAGCTCGTTGACCAACTCATATTAAAGTCACCGCCCCACTGTCATACTTGTCAAGAAGATAGCACTTATCACGCATGGGTAAGCGGATTCAATGTGAGTTTAGACAGTATTGATATTTTTGAGAGAACAGTCAAAATTACGCAACATATCCGTGAACCTCCCAAACGATGGGGTCTTGGTCTACACGTCGGGGCTGGATATTATGGAACCGGTAATAAAATTGGTCCGTACATTGGAATTGGAATCAGTTACAATATACTCACTTGGTGAAACAACAGTGCCAGCATCTGCACAAGCAGCCGACTGAGCACTATAATAAGGAAACGGTGGAGAATATCTTTTATGGTATTCTCCACATTCTTTTAAGTATCTCTCAACAATAAATTAATGTATTGACATGTTAAGCCGCAGGTCTACAGAAATTAATCATGTATTGTTTGCCAACTTTGGAGAGGATTTCCTTTACAATGGCGAACAAGCCATGTTTATTTCCATAGTGATGTGGCTGTATCCATTTACCTTTCAAAACTCGCCAAAGCGTTTCCGCGATGTTGAGATGCGGGGAATAAGGAGGAAGATGGAATATATGGAGACCTCGTTCTTTCCATCTTTGAAGACATTCCCTTACCTTGCGGCTCTTGTGGACAGTGGAGTTATCCAGAACGACCACAGTCTCTTTGCGGATGCCAAGAGAGAAATTCTCCATAAATTCGATGAATCTGTCGGAGTTTATGTTCTCCTCGGTAGTGAAACCATGGTAGACGCAGTTACGGTCAA
>USMC01000045.1 GCA_900555715.1 uncultured Porphyromonadaceae bacterium
CGCCGCAGTCGGCACTCGTAGGAAAACCGCGTGTGCTGCCGGACAGCGTGAAGCTATATGTAGCGAACGGGCATGAGATTCCGGCACGTCTGAGACGCCTGAACACAGAACCGATACTTCTGGACAACATCAAGCAGACCACCACCGTACGCGCCAAACTCATAACACCTCCAAACACCCGCGCCATACCTGACAGCGTCGATGTAATGTTTCAGGTAGAACCTATGATTTTCAAAAAGCGCAAGGTTGTCATCGACCCGATAAACGTTCCGCGCAACACCAAACTCATCACATTCCCGGCACAGATAGAAGCTTCGTTCATGGTGCCTATGAGTGTCCATACCCGCGGAGATGCCACGCTGCACGTTGTTGCAGACTATAACACCATACGCCCCGGCTCAGGAAAAGTAAAGCTCAGCGTCCGCGATATCTCCGACAAACTCTACAACGTCCAGCTCTCCGCCGACAGCGCCGAGTATATTATCGAACATCTGTAATGCCCCGTATAATAGCTCTCACCGGCGGTATAGGCGCCGGTAAATCGACCGTGGCGCACATTCTGCGCGCCTGGGGTTATCTTGTGTTCGATTGCGACAGCCGTGCAAAAATGATAATGGACGAAGACGACAACATAAAACAACGCATAGCTGCAGAAATTGCCGACGAAGTTATTGTCGACGGACGCATCAACCGGTCGCTGCTGTCCGAAATCGTATTCGCCGACAGCGAAAAACTCAGACGTCTCAACACCATCGTTCACCGCGCCGTCCGCGAGAACATGCGCCGTTGGGCGGCATCGGTCAGAGACCACGAAATTGTGTTCGTAGAAAGCGCTATCCTCTACTCCAGCGGCTTATATGCTGAGGTCGACGGAGAATTGCGCGTCATAGCGCCGGATGAGACACGCATCGCACGTGTCATCCACCGGAACGGACTGACCCGAAACCACATCGAAGCCCGCATAGCCTCGCAGCAGCCCGACGAAAATCCCGCCACTCCTCTTGCCGACGTGCATCTGATAATCAACGACGACCGACACCCCGTGCTACCGCAGCTTGCAGCATACCTGACGACATGGAAAAACAGAATTTTTCCTTAATTATAATCAACAGCACATTATTTCCACTGATTTTTCGTATTTTTGCCGTATGAAGAAAAAAGTTCTTATAATCGGCATTTCCATCGTGTTTCTGCTCATCGCCGCCGGCGTTGCAGCGAAAGTTCTTCTGCTTGGCTCCTACGAATATGAGCCTGTCCGGGTAGAGATTCCAGCAGGCGCGACATCCGAAGATGTCGGAAACATTCTTCGCGACACCCTCGGCAAAAATTTCGGCGATAAAACCGCACGTCTGTGGCGTATCCAGAACGGAAAGCCGACGAAAGCGCACGGCTCGTATCTTGTATCTCCCGGCGAGAGCAGCCTGCAGCTATCCCGGAGATTATCGCAGGGACTGCAGACACCAGTACGCCTGACTTTCAATAACATGCGCACCGTCGGCGACCTGTCGCGCCGCGTGTCGGAAGTTCTTGAACTGGATTCGATGGCATTCCATGCCGCGGCAGATTCTATCCTGGAAGCACATGGACTCAGCGCAGAGCAGGAACCGTCGGCATTCATTCCCGACACATATGAATTTTACTGGACGGCAGACGCGCCATACGTCGTCGACCGGCTTTTTGCCGAACGTCAGACATTCTGGAACGACGAGCGACGCGCAGCTGCAACGCGTCTCGGACTTTCTCCCGAAGACGTCCACACTCTCGCCTCGATTGTAGAAGGTGAGACAGCAAAAGCCGACGAGCGCCCTGTCGTAGCGCGCCTATATCTGAACAGACTTGCCATTGGAATGCCGTTACAAGCCGATCCCACTGTGAAATTCGCCCTTAAAGACCCTACGCTGCGGCGAATAACAAGCGAGCATCTGAAAGTGGAATCTCCATACAACACATATTCCAACCAAGGACTTCCGCCCGGACCGATAAGCATCGCAGAACGCAGCACGCTGCAGGCTGTGCTTGATGCCCCCGATCACAAATATCTGTATATGTGCGCAAAACCTGATTTCTCAGGCTACCATGATTTTGCAACCGACTACAACCGTCACCGCATCAATGCAGCCCGCTATCACCGCGCTCTCGCCGCAAGAGGCATAAAATGACAATACAGCATGAAAACCAATCGTCTCCGTAAATACATCCTCAGCATAACCCTACTGCTTACCGCCGCAGCCATCGCAGCGCCTATCGACGATGCCAGGCGGCTATACCGAAACGGGCAGTACGAAAAAGCCATCGAGAAACTACGTGTCATCGTCAAGCGCAGCCCTCGTGACGGTACCGCCAACTACTACCTTGGCGCGGCACTCATGGCGCTCGGTCGCAGCGAAGAAGCAGTCAAACCGCTTGAAAAAGCCGTAAGCCGCGGCGTCGCCGATGCCTCCCGCATTCTTGCCCAGTACGCACTCGACAACTACCGCCTCGACGAAGCTTCCGAAAACATGGACCAGTGGGAAGAACAGCTCAAAAAAGACAAAAAAGACCTTCCGCCGAGTTTTTCGGAAATGTCGAGGAAAATCATATCCATGCGCAACATGCTCGACCGTGTCGAACGCATAGAAATACTTGATTCCATAAGCGCAGATTCAGCCGATTTTTTCAAAGTGTTCCGTCTGAGCAAAAATGCCGGCAGCATCCTTCCAGAAGAAGGGATGCGTGCCTTAGGTGTAGGTACGCCGGGTGCCCGTCTGTCCAGCGCTTTTGTACCCGAATACCGCAACAGAGTGATATGGTCGGAAAGCGATGCCGACGGTATTTACTCTATCCACGGCGCATCCATCCTCGACGACGGCTCCATTGAGCAGGCATCTGTCCTCGACGGCAATCTCGGTGAAGGCGGCAGCGCTCTGTTCCCCTTCCTGATGCCCGACGGCGCCACACTCTATTTTGCAAACAACGGCGAGAACAGCATCGGAGGATACGATATCTTCATGACACGCCAGAACGACGACGGCAGCTTCTACACTCCTCAGAACATGGGATTCCCGTACAACTCCAAAGGCAACGACTACATGCTCGCCATCGACGAATCGGCAGGACTCGGATGGCTTGTCACCGACAGGAACGCTTCCGAAGGGAAAGTTACTATATATATTTTCACACCATCACAGATGAGGGTCAATGTCGACCCGAGCGATCCGAAACTGCTGTCGTATGCTCTTCTTGACGATATTTCGATTACCCGTGATGCCGACAAGGACTATGCCGACATACTCCAGAGCAAGCTTCCGGAAGCAGAAATCGGCGACGACGGTCACGCCGCCTTCGTCTTCGATGCCGGCAACGGCAAAGTATACACACAGCTTCAGGACTTCCAGAACCGCAAGGCCCGCGCCGAGATGCTGAAATATCTTGCCGCCCAGCGCGAATTTTCCAAGCATATCGAACATGAGAACAATCTCAGAATGCGCTACGGGAAAGGAGAGAAAGCGCTCAGGAAGCAGATACTCGCCTCGGAAGCCCTTACGGAGCAGAAACGTGCCGAGCTCGCTGAGGTACGCAACAACATCGTAAAACTCGAAAACAACATTAAATAACAATATCAACTTAAACCAATCCCATGGAACTGACACTGATACTCATCATAGCGGCATGTGTAGTGCTGCTTGTCGTGTTTTTCTACTACTGCCCCTTCTTCCTATGGATTTCGGCACGTGTGAGCGGCGTTCGCATCTCCTTGCTCCAGCTTGTTCTTATGCGCATACGTCAGGTACCTGCGAGCGTCATCGTGCGCGCGCTCATTGAAGCCCACAAAGCCGGGCTCAAAGACGTGACACGCGACGACCTTGAAGCCCATTATCTTGCCGGCGGCAACGTCGAGCGCGTCGTTCATGCGCTGGTATCTGCCTCGAAAGCCAACATAGACCTCGGCTTCAAGATGGCAACCGCCATCGACCTTGCCGGACGCGACGTGTTCCAGGCCGTGCAGATGAGCGTCAACCCCAAAGTCATAGACACTCCTCCCGTCACGGCAGTCGCCAAAGACGGTATCCAGCTCATTGCCAAGGCCCGTGTCACTGTGCGCGCAAACATCCGTCAGCTTGTCGGCGGCGCCGGCGAAGACACCGTCCTCGCCCGTGTGGGCGAAGGCATCGTATCATCCATCGGTTCGTCGGAAAGCCACAAACAGGTGCTCGAAAATCCTGATTCGATTTCCAAACTCGTCCTCCGCAAAGGGCTCGACTCAGGCACAGCGTTTGAAATCCTGTCCATCGACATCGCCGACATCGACATAGGCCGCAACATCGGCGCAGCCCTGCAGATCGACCAGGCGCAGGCCGACAAGAACATAGCTCAGGCAAAGGCGGAAGAGCGCCGCGCAATGGCAATAGCACGCGAGCAGGAAATGAAAGCTCTCGCTCAGGAAGCACGTGCAAAAGTGATAGAAGCGGAATGCGAGCTGCCTAAGGCAATGGCACAGGCTTTCATATCCGGAAATCTCGGAATTATGGACTACTACCGGATGAAGAACATGGAAGCCGACACTACCATGCGTCAGTCGCTCGGACAGAATCCAACCAGCATATCTGAAATCAAAGAATGACAACTCTCCTCATCTCTCTCGCCATCCTCGTCGGAGGATACTTTATCTACGGTCTTGTCGTAGAAAAGATTATCGGCATAGACCCTGCGCGGCTCATGCCGGCACAGACGAAGTTCGACGGTGTCGATTATGTAGAAATGCCGACATGGAAAGTATTCCTGATCCAGTTTCTGAACATCGCCGGTCTCGGTCCGATTTTCGGCGCTATCATGGGTGTGATGTTCGGTCCGGCAGCCTTCCTGTGGATTGTCTTCGGAACGGTATTCGCAGGTGCTGTCCACGACTTTGTATCCGCCATGATGTCGGTCCGCAGCGGCGGCGACTCCCTGCCTGAGCTTGTCGGCAGAGAACTCGGACCTGTAATAAAACAGATAAGCCGCATTGTCTCGACAGTGCTTCTCATCCTTGTCGGTGCAGTGTTCATCATCACTCCGGCAGGACTTCTGACAGGCATGACCCCCGACTGGGCTACGCCTACGTTCTGGATAGCAGCAATCTTTGTCTATTATCTCCTTGCCACGCTTCTGCCTATCGACAAGCTTATAGGCCGCATCTATCCTCTGTTCGGCTTTGCCCTGCTCTTTATGGCGGCAGGATTGCTGTATGTGTTGCTTTTCGGCGGTCATACCATACCCGACGGCTTCAGCGAAGGACTCTTCAACCGTCATTCGTCGCCCGACACGCATCCTATATTCCCGATGATGTTCGTCAGCATCGCCTGTGGCGCCATATCCGGTTTCCATGCCACTCAGAGCCCGATGATGGTGCGCTGTCTCAAAAACGAAAAGCTGGCTCGTCCGGTGTTTTATGGCGCCATGGTAGCCGAAGGCATTGTTGCACTCATCTGGGCAGCTGCCGCCATTACCTTTACCGGCGGATATCCGGAACTGACAGAGTATATGACAAACCACAGCACCGGCGACATGGTGCATGACATATCCGTTGAATGGCTCGGCACCTTCGGAGGTCTGCTTGCCCTGCTCGGCGTTGTTGCAGCTCCCATCACCACGGGCGACACAGCGCTCCGTTCGGCGAGACTGATAGTTGCCGACATCCTGCATTTCGACCAGAAGAAGCTGCTCAAACGCATCATTATCTCCGTGCCCATCTTCGCTGCTACGTTCGGGCTGATGATGATTGATTTCAATGTTCTCTGGCGCTATTTCGCATGGACAAACCAGACTCTCGCGGCATTCACGCTTTGGGCGGCCACGGTATATCTTGCCCGCAACAGACGTGCCTACGTCATCTGTCTCGTGCCGGCGCTGTTTATGACACTGGTTGTGGTGAGCTACATTCTTGTCGCACCGTCTCCGGAAGGTTTCGGACTTCCCATGTGGGCTGGCTTGTCTGTTGCCGCACTCGCCGATATGATATGTATCGGCATGTTCGCACGCTACCTTGTTCTGAGCCGCCAAGGCCGGATTGTTCACGAAGTCGCTTATTGACATGGATTTCAAAAACATAATATCCTCAACAAGAAACTACAATTTTCACAGTCACACGCAGTTCTGCGACGGACGCGCCCCTATGTCTGTCATGGCGTCCGCCGCTGTCTCGGAAGGAATGAGGCACTACGGCTTCACTCCGCACAGCCCTCTGCCGATAGAATCGCCATGCAACATGCCGGCAGACAGCGTAGATGCTTTTCTCGCCGAGGTACGCCGTATTCAGGCTGACCCGACGCTTGCCTCGTGCCGCTTCTATGCCGGTATGGAAATCGACTATCTCGGACCGCAATGGGGACCGGCAAACGAGTATTTCCGATCGCTGCCCCTCGACTATTCCATCGGCTCCGTCCACTTCATTCCTACGCAGGACGGCGACTATGTCGACATCGACGGTCATGCAGACCGTTTCCGCCAGAGAATGACCGAGAACTTCCACAACGACATTGAATATGTCGTGGACACCTTCTTCCGCCAGTCGCTCGACATGGTGCGTGCGGGAGGATTCGACATCATCGGTCATTTCGACAAAATAGCACATAACGCATCTGAATACGCACCCGGGATAACCGAAAGCGACCTGTACAGAAGTTGTATCGAGCCATTGCTTGACTATATCTGCGAACACAGGCTCACTGTCGAGCTCAACACGAAAGCTCGCAGCGAGCACGGCTATTTTTTCCCGTCTGTACGGCATCTGCCGCGGCTTATCGAAAGCGGCGTCACCATCCTCGTAAACAGCGACGCGCACCGCCCCGAGCGTATAACAGCCTCCCGCGACGAAGCGTTTGCCATTCTCGACAGCATCTGTCCTGCCTATGAGCGCAGAAACTCTTGAACTTCTCGCTCCGGCCCGCGACGCGGCGACGGGGCGCATCGCCGTTCTCGCCGGCGCCGACGCCGTATACATAGGCGCTCCTGCCTTCGGAGCCCGTGCCTCGGCAGGCAACAGCGTGAGCGACATCGCCGCCCTCGTGCGTTTCGCGCACAGCTACCGAGCACGCGTATACGTGACGATGAACACTATCCTGTTCGACAATGAGCTTGCCGAAGCACAGGCGCTGGTATGGCAGCTATATGGCGCCGGCGTCGACGCTCTCATCGTTCAGGACATGGCATATCTGATGATGGACTTGCCTCTCATCGCGCTCCATGCCAGCACGCAGTGCGACATACGTACGCCGCAGAAAGCCCGGCTCCTGGCGCAGGCGGGCTTCTCGCAGCTTGTTCTGCCGCGCGAGTTTACGCTGGACGAGATCAGCGAAGCACGCAAGGCTGCCGGCGTCCCCGTAGAGGTCTTCGTGCATGGCGCCCTCTGCGTGAGCTACAGCGGCGACTGTCAGGCAGGATGCATTGCCATGGACCGGAGCGCCAACCGAGGGGTGTGCCCTCAGATGTGCCGCCTGCCATACCGGCTGACCGATTCCGAGGGCAATGAGCTCGCTCCGGAGCGCCACTATCTCTCGCTGCGCGACCTTTGCCAGATAGATAATCTTGAACGACTCATCGAGGCGGGTGCCTCATCTTTCAAAATCGAGGGACGTCTCAAGGACGCGCGCTATGTCGCCAACGTCACGGCGGCATATTCCGAGAGGCTGAACAGCATCGTGACTTCGTCGGACGGCAGATATGCACGCAGCTCGTGCGGCGAAAGCCGCTATGCCTTCACTCCCGCCCTCGACCGCACTTTCAACCGCGGCTACACATCCTATTTTCTCTGCGGCAGACCTTCGGCGATGGCATCTGTCCTCACGCCGAAATGGGCAGGAATGCCTGTGGGCAGAATAACGAGCTACGACCGCTCACGGGGAATGCTGCGGGCATCGCTCACTGAGAAACTCGCCAACGGTGACGGACTGGGATATTTCGACACAACAGGACGTTTCTGCGGTTTCCGCCTCAACCGCGCCGAGGGCAATATGCTCTACCCTGCTCGCGAGCTATACGGCGCGGAAGCTGGAAAAACGCTCTACCGCAACAACGATAAATCGTTCTTCGACGTTCTCGACAAGGAAAACGCATGTTCACGCACAATCGCCGTCGACGTGACGATGGATGTACCGGATAACAAGACCGTCACCATCTCCGCTACGGACGCACGCGGCTGCACGGTGGAAATCACCGTCGACACCGAGCCAAAGCGGGCGCGCACGCCGCAGCTGGAGCAGCACCGCCGCGTAATGGAGAAGACCGGCGATACGATCTACCGTCTCCGCAATTTCACCGACCGATGCGGCGATTGTTTCATCGCCGCATCTGTGCTCACAGCAGCACGGCGGCGTCTGTTCGCCATGCTCGACACCGTTGCCGAGGCTACATATGCTTTCGAGTACCGACGCCGTTGCACGCTGCCCGATGATGCCTTCGCCTCGCTTCCTCCGATGGGCTACCACGACAATATCGCCAACAGCCTCGCCGCCACATTCTACCGTCGGCACGGCGCCCGCATAGCCCAGCACGCCGCCGAGGTGGAGAAGCCCGGGGGAGAGACACAGGTCATGTGCACGCGCTACTGTCTGCGCCGCGAGCTTGGAGCATGCCTGCGGACGAAGGACGGTACGAAGTTGCCGTCGCCGCTGTTTCTGCGTAACAGTACGGGCACATACCGTCTCGATTTCGACTGCCGCCGCTGCGGCATGGATGTCGTGAAAGTGTGACAGCAGGGCAATATCGGCAGGACGGGAGCGTTATACAAGAAACAAAATAATGTTGCGATGAAGTTAACATTCATAGTACCGCCATGCTTCGACCATAAGCAGCCGGCAGAACGCACGGCGGGCTGCACACGCGTGGTATACCTTGCTCCGAATATCTACGAGCTTTCGGTGGCCGCCGTGCTCGAACAGCTGCCCGGCGTGGAAGTCGCTTATAAAGATTTTGTCTATCACAAGACAAACGCCGATGATTTCGCAAGATTCTTTAAAGAAGACAAATCGGACGCCTACATTATATGGACCGTCAACCTGTCGATCAGCACCGACATCGCCGCCATCGCAACAATACGCTCTTCGCGTCCCGAAGTGCCCGTAATCGTCATGGGTCCAGGTCCGACGAATTTTGCAAAAAAAATGCTCGTCGACACGAATGTCTACGTTGTCCGCGGCGAACCCGAGGATACGGCGGCGGAGCTTGTCGGAGCACTGCGCGACAAAGCACCGGTAACAGACATCGCCGGGCTCTCATATCTCGCACAGGACGGCAGCGTGGTCAACAACCGTCCCCGTCCTCTGATAAAAGACCTTGACAGCCTTCCTTTTGCCGCCCGTCATCTGCTGGGCGATGCTGTCTATCACAATCCGAAGCTCAAACTGTCGCCGTACACGACGCTCATCACGTCGCGCAACTGCCCCTACCGCTGCATCTACTGCGTGCCGTCGTCGCTCACGTTCGCACGTGAGACGGAGTTTCGCCGCGAACACCACCGCAAGCCCACCATAGGCTTCCGCTCACCCGAAAACGTCGAAAAAGAAGTCGCCATGCTCGCTTCGCAAGGTGTGAGAGCGATAGGATTCATGGACGACAATTTTATATGGAATGAAGAACGCACAGCCGCCCTGTGCGACATAATGAAACGCCACGGCATTGTGTGGGGCTGCCAGGCACGCGTCGACGCCATCACCGAACCCATTGCGAAAATGCTCGGCGAAAGCGGATGCCGTTATATCGACCTTGGCGTTGAATCGTTCAACGACGACATTCTCGAATATATCCACAAGGGAATCACTTCCGCCGACATCTACCGCGCCATTGCACTGCTGAAGAAATATAAAGTGCCCGTAAAGCTCAATGTGCTCATCGGATGCAGCCCGCTCGAAAACAAAGAGACCGTGCGCCATACACTGCACGAGGCGAAAAAACTCGACGTCGACCAGGTGATGTTCAACATCGTATCTCCCTTCCCCGGAACGGAATACTACGAAATATGCAAGAAAAACGGCTGGATAAAGAACGACGAATACGTGCCTACCGACGTTCAGCGCGAATCTATTCTCAACCTTCCGTCGCTCTCGGCAAAAGAGATGGAACGATTGCTTTTCCGCAACAACCTGAGCTATTTCCTCTCGTGGCGCTTCATCAGCAAGCAGTTGCGGCGCTTCCGCTCGCCCTCGGAGCTCCTGGCGGCATTCCGTGCGCTCAAAATCAAACTCTTCGGATAGAACGCACTATGTATATCTCCGTCGTCGTGCTCACATGCAACCAGCGGGAGCTCACGCTGCGCTGCCTGCGGTCGCTCCGCGGCTTTATCGGCGAGGAGGACTGCGAGCTGGTGCTCGTCGACAACGGGTCGACCGACGGCACGGCAGACGCCGTAGCTGAGGCATTCCCTGCCGTCCGCATTCTGTGCCTCGACACCAACAGGGGTGTCGCCGCCGGACGCAATGCCGGTCTGAGGATATGCACAGGCGAGTATCTGATGATTCTCGACAACGACACCATCGCCAACCGCGACACCATCTTCGGTCTCGCCGCCTTCCTGCGCCGCCATCCCGAAGTAGGCATCGTGGCGCCGCGGCTCATAAGCCCAGAGGGCGAAACGCAAAAAAGCTTCAAGCGCTTTCCGGGTCTTACCGTGAAAATCCGAAACGTCATAGCCGGAAAAAACAAAACCTCAGTCACGCGCAAAGTGCCGACGCGCGAGCTGGAACCTTTCTATATCATCGGAGCGGCGCAGATGTTTCCGCGCGACGTCTATCTTATGGCGGGTCCGCTCGACGAAAAAATATTCTACGGTCCTGAAGACGCCGATTTCTGCATGTCTGTACGCTCGCTATGGAAACGTGTGGTCTACTGTCCGCAATTCACCATCATTCACGACTGGCAGCGCTCTACAACGAAAAAACTGCTTTCGTCAGCCGCAAGACGTCATGCCAGGGCACTACTCTACTTCTACGCCAAACACCGGAGATTTGTCTGAAATGTAGAATTAAGAATGCATAATGCATAATTAGAAATGGAGAATTAAGAATGCATAATGCATAATTACAACCCAAAACTTACACTTCGGCGAGACCGTGCATTATGCCGTAGACCGCGAGGGCGCTGGCGCTGTGCAGGTTGAGCTTGGCGCATATATTGCGGCGATGCGTCGCCACAGTGTAGACCGACAGGAAGAGTTTGGCTGCGATTTCCTTGTTCGACAGCCCTGCCGCCACGCAGGCGATGATCTCGCGCTCGCGCGCGGTGAGCGCCACGTCGCCGTTGCCGTCGAGCGGCCCGCGGCAGGCGGCGAACGGTTTTCCCGGGCCTCCGCTCTCAAGCAGGGAGACTACGGGGATGAACAGCGCGTCCTCGAGCTCGCAGTGCCTGCGGAGGTCGCGCTCGAAGGTGACGATATCGAACAGGAGAGTGTTCATCTTGTCGACGCGTCCCTTGTCGGCAGTGAAATGGCAAACGAGAAGGTCCTTGAGCTCGGCAAGCTTGCTTGTCATAGGACGGTGCGAGCTTCTGAAATCGGCGATGCTGAACTTCCCGCCCGCGGCACCGCCCTCGAGAAGGGAACTGACATAGCTGAAAACGACGGTGTCCTCATAGTCGGTATGCCGCCGGACTTCGGCTATATACCGGTCGAAGAAGTCGACCAGGGCAAGCGACAGGCGCGGGCTCCCGCCGGTGCTGACGGCTTCGAGCAGCAGCACGCGCATCCGCGGCGCGACGTATTCGAGAAAATAGCTGTGGGCGTTGCCGAGATAGGCAATCATCGAGCGGACGTCGACTTTCTGCGGGTCGGCGGCGAAGCCCGAAAGGAAATTGACAACGGCGAGGAAGGTATCGGTATGCACTCCCGAGGAAGCGCATACCTCAGCCACGGTAGCCTCGCCGAAGCCCAGGGCGATGCCGAAGCGCGTGAGCGCCGGCAGAAGGTCGGGATTGCCGGCGATGAGCTCCCGCATGCGCATGGCGGATGTATAGGGCATGTGTCGTTCTTTTTCCATGTCGGGCAGTGTCTGTTTTCAGCCTGCAAAATTAGCAATCGCAGGCAAAAAATCAAATACCTCACCGAAGGTAATTCGCCGCAGGCAGAGAAACACCGCGCAGACCGACATGATTTTTACATTTACGGCAGATTTCTGTACGTGTTTGCGATGTTTTCATTAACTTTGTGCCATCCGTCAACTCATAAACACAGCAACAATGAACGAATCGAAGAAAATTCTCCTGACCGAGAACGACATACCTCGCGCATGGTTCAACATCATACCGGCTATGCCCGTGAAACCCGCGCCGATGCTCAACCCCGCCACAAAGAAGGCGCTCACCGCCGAAGACCTCTACCCTCTCTTCTCCGAAGAAGCGGCACGGCAGGAGATGAACACCACGGACGAATGGATAGAGATTCCCGACGAGGTGCGCGAGCTGTACAGGATATGGCGCCCGACGCCTCTGGTGCGCGCCCGCGGTCTTGAAAAAGCGCTCGGCACCGCCTGCCACATCTATTTCAAGAACGAAAGCGTCAGCCCCGTAGGCTCCCACAAGCTCAACTCCGCCATACCGCAGGCCTACTACTGCAAACGCCAGGGCGTCACCAACGTGACGACGGAGACAGGCGCCGGGCAGTGGGGCACGGCGCTGTCGATGGCAACGAAGATGTTCGGGCTCAACCTCGCCGTATACATGGTGAAGATATCCTACAACCAGAAGCCCTACCGCCGCTCCATCATGCAGACCTACGGCGCCGAAGTCATCGCCTCGCCGAGCATGTCGACCAAAGCAGGACGCAAAATCATCACCGACCATCCCAACTATCAGGGCTCGCTCGGCACCGCCATAAGCGAAGCCGTAGAACTCGCCATGAGCACGCCCAACTGCAAATATGCCCTTGGATCCGTCATGAACCATGTATCGCTCCATCAGACCGTCATAGGTCTCGAGGCAGAGAAACAGATGGAGATGGCAGGCGAATATCCCGACATCGTCATCGGCTGCTTCGGCGGCGGCTCCAACTTCTCCGGAATAGCCTTTCCCTTCATGCGTCACAACTTCAGCGGCGAGCGCACCACACGCTTCATCGCCGCCGAACCCGAATCGTGCCCCAAACTGACCCGCGGCGTCATGCGCTACGACTTCGGCGACGAGGCAGGATATACGCCGCTCATCCCCATGCTCACGCTCGGACATAACTTCGCCCCCGCCAACATACACGCCGGCGGTCTGCGCTATCATGGCGCCGGAGCCATCATAAGCTGCCTCAAAAACAACGGACAGATGGAAGCGGCAGATATACCGCAGCTCGAATCGTTCGACGCCGCAACGACGTTTGCCAAAGCCGAAGGAATCATCCCCGCTCCCGAATCGGCACATGCCATCGCCGCCGCCATCCGCGAAGCACGGGCCGCCGACCGCGCAGGAACACCGAAAACGATACTCTTCAATCTGTCGGGTCACGGACTCATCGACATGACGGCATACGACCGCTACTTCGCCGGCGATCTCGCCAACTACAAAGTGAGCGACGAGGAAATACAATCCAACATCGCCGGTCTCGACGAAGTAAGATAGCCACGGCTTATCTGCTGATTTTTATAGGGTGCTCTCTGACGTATTTCCTTAACTCGGCATAGCTGCCGCGGAAGCGGTTGATGTCGACGTTATGGGCAATACCGGGAGTGCGCCCCTTGTCGGTGAACTGCCATATCTCCCAGTGCCGGGCCGACGGCTCTTCTGTGCTGTAGCGCGCAATCCAGTAATCATAGTCGTCGAGCCCGCAGCCGCGGAGGTAGTTGATATAATAGTTGTTATAAGTATATATTATCGGTTTCACCCCATAGTATTTCTCCACTTCCCTGAGCCATTTCTTAGCCATTGCCACAACCTTGTCTCTCGTCTGCCTGTTCTCCATGAGGCTCTTGCGTATCTCGAGGTCGAGCACCGGCGGCAGATCGCCCGGCTCGAGCGGAGTGTTGGCGATGAAATACTGCACCTGCTCCTCGACAGAAGAATTGATGCTCAGATAATGATATGCGCCCCTTATGATGCCGCAACGCTTCGCCTCGCGGAAATTACGCTCAAAATAAGGATCTACCACCGTCACCCCCTCCGTGCTCTTCATCAGGGCAAAGAGGACAGGCTGCCGGTAGCGCGCCTTCTTCGTCTTTGAAGGACTGACAGTGCCGTTGGCATTGGCATACAGCTGCAACTTCGTCCAGTCGATTTTCTTCTGATATTTCGCCACGTCGATGCCATAACACTGCCTTCCCACCTTGAAATTCCTGCCGGCAGGCTTTGCAAGCGTACCGCGGCGCCACGTGCCGAAATCCATCGTTCCGTCGGCAAACTCCATGCGCCCCAGACCTTCCTTATAGCCCATGTTCCAATAGCCGTAGTAGACATTGCCGTTAGTATAACGGCACACACCGTAGCCATGCTGCTTGCCATTGCTTACACCGCCATAGTATGTATAGTTCGGTTCTTTGAGCTCACCGTCGGCAGCCCCGGCCTGAAAGCACACGAAAATCCCGGCGAAAGCAAGAAACGCTTTAAAAAATCGTCGTATATCCAAGAGAGTATTTAACATATTGTTTATAAGAAATTTCTACAGTCCGCATCAGATGCCGGAACCATTACCGTGCAAAGATAACGCTTTTCAGATGATAATTAACCATTGTCGTCTTTGGTTTTTTCGCGGACATTCGTTATTTTTGCTTGATTTTTAATAAATGGAGCAAATACTATACATATTGCCACGCGGGCTGGCTATAGGCATCCTCATATCGGCGCCTATGGGTCCCATCGGTATGCTCATCATCCAGCGCACCCTCAGCAAAGGGCGCTGGCCGGCATTCTTCACAGGAATAGGCGCCGCCCTCAGCGACCTCATATACTGTCTGCTCACCGGATTCTGTCTCAGTTTCGTCACAGGATTCATCGACTCCCACCAGCTGCTGATTCAGATAATAGGCAGTATCGTCCTTATCGCCTTCGGCTACTATCTTTTTCAGAACAATCCCACCCGTGCGCTCAAAGCCGCCGACACACAGGCGACAAACTACTGGGGCGACTTCGGCTCAGGCTTCCTGCTCACATTCGCCAACCCGCTGATTCTGTTCTTTATAATAGGACTTTTCGCCCGATTCAACTTCATCCTGCCCGAGTTCCAGCTACCGCATCACATAACGGCATACGCCACCATATTCTCCGGCGCACTGCTGTGGTGGTATGCCACAACATTCTTCGTAAGCCGCCTGGGACGACGCATCAACGTGCGCTCGCTGAAAATCATAAACCGCGTCATCGCTTCGATTCTCATCGTGATGGCACTCTTAGGTGTGACGATGGCATTCCTCGACAAACACCTCATGTGAGCCAGACCATGAAACAGAAAATAACCATTACCGGACAATGCAGACCGATCAATACCACCACATTCTCGAATATCTCCGTAAGACGATAGAAGGGACAAAATGGCAAGGACACGTATTTGCCGTCGGCGGATGCTGCCGCGATGAAATTCTCGGCAACGAAATCAAAGACGTCGACCTTGCCGTCGACCTTGCCGGTGGAGGCATCGGGCTTGCCTGCTGGTTTTACGAAAACGGGCTTGCAGTGAAAGAGCCTGTCACATTTCCGTCGTTCGGCACCGCCATGCTCCGGCTGCGCGAGTTTCCGGACGACGAAATAGAAATCGTGCAGACACGTGCCGAAAAGTACACCGACCGCACGCGGCGCGACCCGACAGTTGTCTTCGGACCCATCGAACAGGACTGCCGCCGTCGCGATCTCACCATCAACGCACTCTACTACGACATCTCCAACAGCCGTCTGCTCGACATACTCGGTTGCAGCATCGACGACATACACAACTGCGTCATCCGCACCCCCGACGACCCCGACACCACCTTCGACGACGACCCCGTCCGCATCCTGCGCGCCATACGTCTTGCCTCGCGCTACGGCTGGGAAATAGAACCCGCCACATTCGAAGGCATGGCGAAAAATGTACACAGGCTCAAAATTGTCCGCCCCGAACGTATGCAGGCGGAAGTCGAAAAGATGCTTGTCGGACCACATCCCTCAGCCGCCATGGACCTCATGCGCCGCTGCGGTGCCGTTCCATATATTTTCCCGGGGCTCGAAGGTCTTTTCGGACTCAGACAAGGCATCGGCAGCAGCCCGGACGCATGGCAGTTCACTATGCTTGTTCTTGACCGCACACGTCCCGATCTCGCTCTCCGCCTTGCCGCCCTGCTTCACGACATCGCCAAGCCCCTCTGCCGCAAGACAGGCAAGAACGGAGGCGCATATTTCCCCGGGCATGAACGCCGCGGCAAAGCGCTCATAGACACAGCGATGCGCCGGCTCCACTTCGACCGGAAAATAATCGACCGCGTCATATTCCTGTCCTCAAACCACCTCGCCACGAAAACATGGGGACCGACAGCCGAGAACATGACAGATGCAGCTCTGCGCCGACTCCAGCACAAGTGCACCACACCGCGGCGCTTCGACATGCTCATGGAGCTCATCGACGCCGACAATAAAAGCTACCCCTCTCCTCAGCCCGAACAGGTAGCGGCAGTGCGCCGGCGCAGCGAAGAACTGCAGAAAGAAGGAATGGCGCTCTTCTCCTTCAAACATCAGGTGAACATGCAGCGCCTCCGCAAAACTATCGGAGCCAATCCCGACGACGATATGAAACCATATCTCGACTTTCTCCTGCAGCTCGCCATCAGCAACCCGCGAATGTCGCGCGACAAAGTTCTTAAGGAACTCAAAAAATTCAGACCAATCAAGAAAAAATGAAAATAACTCTCCCCTCACAGCGCAACGGCAAATCGTCGTCGGTCGACCTTGCCGACGGACAATGCCTTGTCATTGTCGGAGCGAACGGTGCCGGCAAGACACGCTTCACATCTGCCACCGCCGATTCTCTCGGACCGAAAGCATACTCCATATCTGCCCTGAAAGCGCTCTACGACAAGGTCGAATCGCCCGAACGACGCTCGCCTTCGACACCTTTCGATCTTCTTCTCACGCAGCTCATGCACGACGAGCTGCTGAATCTTATAGGCTATAAGCTGTCCGTCGCCGAACATCACGAGCAATCGCTGAGCAAGACAAAACTCGACCGCGTCATAGAAATATGGCAGGAAGTATTTCCCGGCAACCGTATTCTCATCGACAGCGGTAAAATGCTTTTCAGCCGTGGTCTCGATGCCGCCTCGCATCCCGCACTGCGCCTGTCCGACGGCGAAAAAGCTGTGCTATACTACGCCGCTGCCATACTTTACGCTCCGCATGGCGCCGTGATATTCGTTGACTCTCCCGAGATTTTCCTGCACCCCGCAATCACCAGCTCGCTGTGGAACAGGCTTGAGAGCCAGAGGAGCGACTGCAAATTCTGCTATACCACCCACGACACAGAATTCGTTTCGACACGCAACGGTGCCGTGATGGTATGGGTACGCGATTGCGACCCCGTCAACGCCGCGTGGGACTACGACATACTATCGGCAGACACCGGCATATCAAACGAGCTGTATCTGACCCTCGCCGGTGCCCGCAAACCGGTTTTATTCATCGAAGGCGACAGCGAACGGTCCATCGACGCCAAACTGTATCCGCTCATCTTTCCCGACTTCACCATCCGCTCGCTCGGCAGCTGCAACAAAGTCATCGAAGCGACACGTACTTTCAACGATCTCAACGCCATGCATAAGCTCGACTCTTCCGGTATTGTCGACCGCGACAGGCGCGACGACAAGGAAGTAGAATACCTCCGCCGCAAGAAAATCATGGTACCGGAAGTAGCCGAAGTAGAGAACCTGCTGATTCTCGAAGGCGTTGTCAAGGCTATGGCTGCCGCACGAGGCAAGAATCCAGAACGTGTCTTCGGGAAGGTACGCAAAGCTATCATAGCAATGTTCAGCGCCGATATACGCCAGCAGGCGCTTATGCATACCCGGCACCGTGTCAAACGGACAGTTGAGTATCGCGTCGATGCGCGCTTCGACGACATCGCCACTCTCGAAAAGCATCTCGACAGCCTCCTGGAACAGATAGAACCGAGAAAGATTTACGAAAACTTCTGCAGCGAATTCCGACGGTATGCCGAAACCGGAAATTACCCCGCCATTCTGAAAGTATACAACCAGAAATCCATGCTTATCGGCTGCAATGTAGCTCTGCTTTGCGGCTACAACAACAAAAACGAATATGTCAAAGGCGTGATAAACCTCCTCCACCGCAGCACTCCCGAAGCTGCCATGGCAAGAAAGGCGATAAGGGCTGCACTTGAGAGCCAACCCTGAAGCATGAAACACAAAGAAGCGCGACATCCGATGCCGCGCTTCTGTTATTTTAATATCTCTCTGTCAGATTCCGAGGTCCTTCTTCACAGCCGAAATCTTGGCGTCCGCATCCGCGTTGCAGCGGGCATAGTCGGCAAGGTCTTTCATCTTGTCGTGAACCTCGACGTAGAACTTGATTTTCGGTTCTGTGCCGGAAGGACGGATAGAAACTTTCGTACCGTCTTCGGTGAAGAACTGGAGCACGTTCGACGTCGTCGGGAAATCCATCTTGGATATTTTGCCGTCGCGAAGATCGGTGCAGTTGAGATCAGCGTAGTCTTTTACGATGACTACCGGGCTGCCTGCAAGCTGCTTGGGCGGATTTGCACGGAAATCCTTCATCATCTGCTGGATTTCATCGGCGCCTGTCTTGCCCGGGCGGACAACGCTGATACCTACTTCGTGGCTGTATCCGTTTTTAAGATAAATCTCCTGGAGCATCTTGTTGAAGTCCAGACCACGGTCTTTAGCCCAGGCGCAGCATTCTGCCATAAGCGAAATAGCGCTCACGGAGTCCTTGTCGCGGCAGAAATCTTCTGCAAGGAAACCGTAGCTTTCTTCGCCGCCGCCGAGATAGCGGGCTGTGCCTTCAAGATCGCGGATGACGTTGGCTATCCATTTGAAACCGGTATAGCAGTCGTACATCTTGATGTTCTGATTGTCGGCAATAGCCTTAATTGTCTCTGTCGTCACGATGGTCTTGACAACGTATTCGTTGCCTGTGAGACGACCGAGCTCGCGGTTGCGGACCATGATATAGTTCAGGAGAATCATCACTATCTGGTTGCCGTTGAGGAGCTGATAGTCGCCGTTATTGTCGCGGATCACGCAGCCGATACGGTCGGCGTCGGGGTCGGATGCCATTATGATGTCAGCGCCCACTTCCTTGCCCTTAGCGACTGCCATTGCCATGGCGGAAGCATTCTCGGGATTGGGAGAATCGACAGTGGGGAAATCGCCGGACGGGATGTCCTGTTCGGGAACGTGGATGATGTTTTTGAAGCCATAGTTGCGGAGCGAATCGGGAACGAGCTTCACACCTGTGCCATGGATAGGAGTGTAGACGATTTTAAGATCGGCATGACGCTTGATGACTTCGGGGTCGAGCGACAGACCTTTGATTGCGGTAAGGAATTTGTTGTCGACGTCTTCACCGATGATTTCGATAAGGTCGGGATTGCCCTGGAACTTGATGTCGAGCACCGACTTGATGCGGTTCACGTTGTCGATTATATTCACATCGTGCGGAGCTATAATCTGAGCGCCGTCGCTCCAGTATGCCTTGTAGCCGTTATACTCCTTGGGGTTGTGCGAGGCTGTGATGTTGACACCGCTCTGGCAGCCGAGAAGGCGTATTGCGAACGAAAGTTCGGGAGTCGGGCGGAAAGAATCGAAAAGATATACCTTGATACCGTTGGCAGAGAAGATATTGGCTACCATCTCGGCAAATTTGCGCGAATTGTTGCGCACATCGTGCCCTACAGCCACACTGATCTGAGGCAGATCGGCGAAAGCTTCATGGAGATAGTTGGCAAGACCCTGTGTCGCTGCACCCACTGTATATATGTTCATACGGTTGGAGCCGGCACCCATGATGCCGCGCAGACCGCCTGTACCGAATTCGAGATCGCGGTAGAAGGAGTCGATAAGCTCAGTTTTGTCGTCTGCTTCGAGCATACGGCGCACTTCTGCCTTGGTTTCTTCGTCGTATCCGTCGCCGAGCCATGTTTTAGCCTTTGCGACTACCTGTTCGAGGAGTTCTTTGTTTTCCATTTCTTAGTTATGTATGTGTTAAAATTGTCTTGAATTTGTGGGTAAGGCAAAATTATAATATTGCTGCCAGATATACAAATTTTCTGTCGCATAAGTTCATATCAGCGCAAAGAGTGCCCTAACGGTTCTCGTAGAAATACTTCCACAATGAAGCCGCCATGAGAGCCTGCTTGAAACGGTCGGCTTTGAGCATGTCGAGCACTTCATCACGCGTAAAGACGTGCACTGCAATGTCTTCTGTGCGGTCGAGATGCTGTTCTTCGGTAAGCTCGACATCTTCGGCGATAAAACAGTAGCTCAGATTATTGGATGTAGCAGGATTGGCGCTTATGACGGAGTTCAGGCGCCAGCGTCCGCCGGTATAGCCTGTTTCTTCCGCAAGTTCACGCCTGGCGGCGGCGAGCGGTTCTTCTCCTGCTTCGGCACACCCTGCGCACAGCTCTATCTGCACCTCTCCAAGTCCGTGGCGGTACTGCTCCACCATGACAAAGCAACCGTCGCGGCGGATGGCAATAATATTGACCCACGTTGGATATTCGAGAACATAGTACTCATTGTGAATCTGACCGCTTGGCAACTGCACAACGTCACGCCGCGCCGTAAGCCATGGACGTTTCCAGACATATTCCGACGAGAGCACCTTCCATTTCTGTATCGGCATCACAGTTTCTTTTTATTTATATCAGACTGCAAATATACTCAATAATTCCTGATTTGGCAATAAGACAGCAATTTTGTAATTTTGCAGTTGAAATGGGACGCATACTTGCAATCGACTTCGGGCGTCGTCGCTGCGGCATCGCTGCGACAGACACGATGCGCATTGTCGCTTCCGGCGTCACTACCGTCGCAACAGCATCGCTAACCGATTTCGTCAAGGACTACTGCTCGCGCGAACCGGTGGATTTCATCGTTGTAGGCGAGCCGCGCGACATGCACGGAAACCCCTCCGAATCGACGCGCTACCTCCGGCCCGCCATCGACAGGCTGCGCAAGGCACTCCCGGGGACAGATATCATATTCTTCGACGAGCGGTTCACCTCTGTCCTCGCCCACAAAGCGATGATCGAC
>USMC01000046.1 GCA_900555715.1 uncultured Porphyromonadaceae bacterium
ATGTGCCGATTGAATTATGGGTGCAGTCTATAAAGGGACTTTTTCAGTGCCCTCCTTCCCGGGCGCGTTTTTTTTCTGTTAAATGCTTTCTATCCGGCGATGAAATAAATATTATTTCGGCAACAGACTTGATTCATTGCCGACTTTATTGCCGACTTTATATAAAACACCGACCATACACTGACCCTAAATATTTGCATAAATAATAATTTTTTGTTAATTTTGCATCACGTCAATTAAGGTACAAAATATCACTTGATCACGATAGCCATCCTTTTGGCTGGTGTTTTATGTTTTAAAATTGTCCTCAAAAGGATGAATGCAAGGATGGATATTACGCATGTTGTAATTTTTACTGCGAATGTAAAAAGGAACCCTAAGTAAACACATATTGAACATCTCGCTTTTCTCAAATATGCATTTCACAAAAAATTATGTAGCAGTCTGCTCGATTTTCATTCTGCTTGTTTCTTCGTGTTCAAAAAACAAACACAACGAAACATCCCTGCCAATTACTGTCGACATAAACCTCGCCGACAATAAACTGATCCCGATCGACAAATCAAAACTCCTTCAGCTGGAGACAAACGACAGTTCTCTGATTTATGACATCTGTGCATTAGCCTACGGAAAAGACACACTAATAATTCAGTCCAGAAACTTTGTCAAGGCTTTTGATAGTCACGATGGTAAATATCTGTATAACATTTCACGCGTAGGTCAAGGACCCGGTGAATACACAGGCATCATGCATTTCTGGAACAATAATGACACCATTTGCTTGTTAAACTCCGGCACAAGTGATGTCTTAATGTTTAATGTCGACGGTTCGTTCATTGGCAAAAAAATCAGAGGCTCCGAAATCGGATACGGCTCCTCATTCGTCTACATCGTTGATGCACCGGATAAAAGAGGTTACTATATTATTAACTGCTACAGAGGAGGCACAAGCGAAAACAATCCTAAGTACTCTTTTTACTCTTTGCAAACCCATGAGACCACTGATCTTCCCGGATGTGAATTGCTTGACGGCAGTTTCACACCAGACCGAATGATCACAGATTTTGAAAACAACAGAGTATTGTCTTGGGATCAATTGCGCGACACTCTCTACGTTATCAATCCCGACGGACAACGCCCACTCTACGCATTTGACTTTGGTAAAAATAGTTTTCCTTCTGATATTCAAGCCATCCCTCAATTTCATCTGAGAGTGCAAGAGTACACCAAAAATAAATCTGAAACTCCCTACGCATCATTCATAAAATATTATCAGCCCAAAGGCGACAACCTGTATTTCTCATTTATGACATCTGATGCCAAAGCATTCTTAGCAGAATATAATGAGAAGAGCAGAAAGATAACCACATTTTGTCTGTATGACCCTACAGACAGGTATGCTCAGGCTCCATTTTTCAAAATTGACGAAGACAACCTCATCGTTGCGATGACAGATAAAAACGATACCGAGGCTAATCCGTCTCTTTATACCTTACCTATCAAGGATATCCCACGTTAAAAAGCCATGACAGATGTAGCTGTTTAAGTATGCTACTTTCTTGTTTCTGAAAGAACGCGCGATATCGGCATTGTAATCGCCTTTACGAGTAGGTTTGAACTGTGCAAAAATTCATCTTATAGAAAACGCGACCGCCCCGGTCGCGTTTTTCTTTTAAGTGCGTTCTTTTAAGTAGCGTTCCAGTTTTTGATTTTTTATGGGATTGCTTTGCGGTTGGGGTAAAAAATTGTAATTTTGCAGCGCTATTCTAAATCAATCGTTTGCGATTTTTCCAGAGTCGCATTTCCAGATGTATCATTTCTTCGATATTCCTGAATTATAAATATATCAATTATGAAAAAACTCTACTCATTGCTATTCTCTGCCGCAACCATATTCTTCGGCAGCGTCGCCGCAGACGCCGCGACAGTGACAATCACAGTTGACAATCCATCGAGAATCTCTGCAAAAATCGACTACAATCCGGTTGAGCTTAGCGCCGGGCTGAACACCATTGAGACGCAGAGTGATTATCCTTCGATCACATTCGATGTTACCCCCGGGGCTATTGTGACAGAACTGACACAAAACGGAACTGTTGTGGCAAGGAACTTCGCGAGCACGCAGTATATCTATGCCAACGGAAATACCGACATTACCATCAGTACGGCTCTCTTAGAAGAAGTAAGAACCGGCACAATCACCATCAACATCGACAACGCATCGAAAGTGAATGTGCTGCGTGGCGGAACATATTCGGACGTAGAGCTCACAGACGGTGCGAATACTGTCAAATTCATTCCCGGAGCTGAATCATACATCAGCATCGAGCCGAAAGTCTACGGAATGCCCCTCTTCAACGTCAAGCACAACGGTGAGGAGATATCTGCCAGCTACGGCACATACGAAATCTACATCGCCGAGGGCTCTGTCATCGACATAACCGCTGACTATCCCGACATCGACCTTCCTGTGAAATTCGCATATCTCAACGACGGCAAAGAGTTCGTCAGCAAAGTAGTGCTCAACCGCGACACCGAAGCCGAGAAGGAAGTCACCAACTATAACGATGACAATTTCACCGTAAAATGCGGCGACAGACTCACCATCTACGGCAACACGTCGGATTTCAAGTTCAACAGCTTAGTATACAATGACAATGAACAGAGCTATTTCTACGGTTCCTACGACATCGTCGTTGTATCCGAGACCAACATCACCATCGACGCCACCAAGTATGCGATGCTGAAAGCAAACATCAACGTAGACTGCGCCGCCCGCGTGAAAGTATACAAAGGCTCCTCGTACTATGAGAACACTTTCGATCTTGTCGACGGTGACAATGCTGTAGAAATCAACAGCAGCAACACTTACATCGAAATCAAGGCTGCCAGCGGCTGTCTCCTCAAAAGCATCACCCGCAACGGTGAAGCTGTAGAGCCTAACTGGTCGGGCGAATTCAGCCTCTACCTTGCAGAAGGCGACAACGTTGTCATCACGACTGCAGAAATCGTACGCAACAGCACCGTTGTCTTCTACATCGACAAAGTACCGGAAACATCGTACGGTCTGAGTGTAATGAACAGCAAGCGTGAATATTTCCGCGATTTCAAAGACGGCTATAACGTTCTCAAATATGCCGACGACGAAGCGCCCTATTATGTAGGTCTCTACAGCACTGACGTATGTCAGGTATATCTTGACGACGAGCTTCTCAGCCCCGAGTATGAAGGCAGCACATCCTTCACAGTGCAGCTTCCCGCAAGCGGCTCTGTTGTCAAGATTTTCACAGCTGCGCTTCCTGAGCTCTGCAATGTGAAGTTCGGCATCGACGAGTCAGCAAAGGCAGCCTTCAAGGGCGTCCGCGACCTCGTGAAAGAATTCTCGTTCGACGAAGATCTTAGCGTCCTCAGCGGCACAGAGATAGAACTCACATGCGCTGATGCCGAGAATTCGTACACCGTCCGTGTCAACGGTGAAGAACTCGCACCTGCCGAAAAATACAACATCACCGTTACCGGTGACACTGCCGTCGAAATCATCAGCAACGGCACCACCGGCGTCGAGAACCTCGAATCCGACGCTGCTTCGTCAACTGTCTATAACCTCCAGGGTATCGTCGTTCTGAAAAACGCCAGCGCCGCCGACATCAACGCGCTCCCTGCCGGTGTATACATCGTAAACGGAAAGAAAATTGTAAAATGAACAAACTCCTGAAAGTTATTTCCGGAATGGGTCTGCTCCTTGCGAGCTCCCATTCCGGGATTTTTGCTGCCTCGACCGACCAGGTTGCAATAACCATCCGCACCGATATTTATAACATTTCAGGTGCGGACAATAATTTCGCCATCCATATAGGTCTGACCACCCCCGGCGTCGTCGCCATCGACGGCGGTTACGGTCCGACAGAATTCAATGTTGACATCGCCGCGTACGATCCTGAAACACAGGATATCAAAGCCTCTGTCATCAACACCCCGGTGACGTCGGACGGCTATGTCACCATATCGTGCGATCCGTTGCTGATCGACTACCTCGACATGGAAGGCGAATATATCCGGACTATCGACATGCCGGAAGTGACAAATCTTGAGATTCTCAACATGGATCACAACTGTCTGGAATCTCTCGACCTTACTCCGTTCACAAAACTGCAGTCGATTTCTCTGACCGACAACGAATTCGGCGTAACGCCGCTGATTGTCGGCGGTAACAAGTCCGACCTCGTCATCCTCACTCTGGACATTATCGAACACATGTCGGAAGATTTCAACCTCTCCGACTATCCTTCCCTGCAGGTGTTCTCGGCATGGAACAACCGCGGTCTCAAGAAGCTCGACCCGACAGGTTGCCCTAACCTGGTGCGCCTGTCGATCGACGCCACGGACGTAGAACACCTCGACCTGAGCAACAACAAGAAACTCCGCATCCTGAACATAGGCGACTCCCGCGTAACCGATTTCGACCTGAGCATCCTTCCCGAACTGCAGGAGTTCTACTGTACGCACCAGTCGGGAACCATAAATCCTGACGTGAAGCTCACGAGCCTCGACGTGACGAAGAATCCTAATCTGGTCTATCTTTACTGCGCAGGCAACAAACTCACATCGCTCGACCTGACACACAACCCCAAGCTCCAGATGCTGAACGTATGTCACAACGAACTGAGCGGTCTGGACCTGAGTTCGAATCCTGATCTTGTCGAAGTGAACATCTCATACAACAATATGGACTTCGCCACGATGCCGTGCGATCCGGGCACGTGGAGCGATTTCATCACTCGGCAGAACCCAATGAAGGTTGACTACTCCTATCCCGTCGGCGCTGCCGTAGATCTTTCCTCGCGCGTCATCACCGAGGGGTCTCCCACGTACGCCACCCTTCTTCTTCCGGACCCTGCCGACCCCAACAACGTCGTAGAGCTCGGTGAAGAATATTTCAGCTATGAAAACGGCGTCGTCACCCTGAAGAAAGAGCTGTCCGACTCTGTACGCATCGAGTTCTACAATCCTCTGTTCCCCGACGCACCTCTCGCCACCACAGGTTTCGTTGTTAAAAGCGCAGAAGAATACGGGCAACCGTCTGCCATCGTCACATGGTCGGGCGACTACAACACCGACAGAACCGTAGCGCTACACATCGGCGTATCGGGCGCATCAGAGACCAATCCTGCGACGGTGTACGTAGATTTCGGCGACGGTGTTCAGAAAGAATATACTGTCAACACCGATAATCTGCCTTCGGAACCCAATATCACAGGCACGGCAGCCGGCAGCGGTCTGATGTCGCTTCTTGTTCCCGACGGCGTATTCGTCAGCTCCTTCGGAATGCACCATCCTCTCTACTCTTTCAATTCCTCGAATATGACTACCGTCACCAGCCTCGACCTCAGCGGCTGCGGGCTCTATGATATAGATCTGCAGTTCAACTACCGCCTGGAGCACCTGGACCTGTCGGATAACAAGCTCTATTCCATCAATCTCGACGGTCCCTACGCCGGTCTGAACAAACTCCGTCTGGGCGACATCAAAATTGCCCGCAACAACCTGACAGAATTTGAAGTCAGCGACAACCGCACGCTGGTCTCTCTTGACCTTAGCGGCAACAAGATTGAAAAAATGTCGTTCCGCGACGCCGACAATGTCAGGAGTCTCAATCTGTCGGGCAATCTGCTCACTTATATAGACCTGAACTACTGCGCTCTTCTCGAAAATCTCGATCTGTCGGACAATCTTCTGGAAAGCGTCGTCTTTCCCGAGTTCTCTCCCGAGAAGATAGACCTGAGCGGCAACAAGCTGACATTCACCAGCCTACCGCAGCCGGCAAGCTTCTCCGGCGCAGACTACATCTACTCGCCTCAGAGCGAGATAGCCGTCCCCGCAAAAGGCTTCTGCGTCAACCTGTCGTCTCAGGACGTCGATTACGACGGAAACAAGACAACCTACAGCTGGTACCGCTCCGACGGCACAGCGCTTGAGGAAGGGAGCGACTATACCATCGCCGGCGGACGGACAACTTTCCTCAAAGGCGACCTCGGAAAGATCTATTGCGAAATGAACAACGGCGCTTTCCCCACGCTTACACTCCGCACTACCGCTATTGAAAGCGCCGAAGCACCGACCAATGTAGTAGCGACTTTCACCACTCCCACCGGCGGCGAAAATGTAGAGCTATCGCTTGCGGCAGTATCCGGTGCTCCGGCTGTATATATCGACTGGAGCGGCAAGGGCGATCTTGAGCAATATGCTCTCAAGGACACTTACACACGCTTCAGCGCTACCACCGTCGCAGGAGCGAAAGTGACAGTCTACTCCTACAGCGATGACTCTCCCCTGTCGGTATTCAGCATGAGCAATGCCACCATTGAAGACTTCGAAGGGTATGATCTCGGCTCACTCATCTGCCTGACTCTCAGCAATGCCGGAATGAGCGACATCAAACTTCCGGACGCGCCGGCACTTGAAGAGCTCAGTCTTGACAAGAACAATTTCAGCACAATCGACATCTCCAAATATCCTAATCTGCGCTCTGTCAACCTTTCGGGCAACAAGCTTGAGACGTTCGATCTGTCGCCGTTCAAGTCGCTGCAGACAGCAAGCTTAGGTGTCAACAATCTTACCTCACTCATCCTCGGCAACCCGTTGCTGTGGGGTCTTTCCCTGAACGAGAACGAGCTGTCGGCAGTTGATTTCGCCAAAGCTCCCTCTATCGAGCAGCTGTCGCTGAGCGGAAACCGCTTCGAGACAATCGATGTCACGGTCATGCCCCGTCTTGCCGCCATCAACCTCGACCGCAACCGCTTCAACTTCGCCACACTTCCCGTGAAGAAAAGCACATGGCTGGTATATAACTACCGCGGTCAGGATGCTATCGACGTCACCGCCGAGGGCAACACCGTAGACCTGTCGTTCAACAAGGCTGCCGCCGACGGAACCGAGACCGAATACACATGGTATGTCGGTATGCCATATTTCGACGAAAACGGTGAAATCATAGGCGAGGTTTTCGGCAGCGAGAACTACACAATAGAAAACGGCGTCACCGATTTCATCTCCGGCTCTTCGGAACTCGTCTGCCTTATGAGCAACGATGCTTTCGAGGGACTGTACATGTACACTCTGCCTATCGACATCGAAGGCAGCGGCATCGAGACGGTAGACGCATCGGACATCATCGTCGCTGTCGCCGACGGCACTGTCACTGTCCGCTCAGCCAAAGAGATGACCGTCTCGCTTTACGGCATAAACGGCGTACGCATAGCATCGCAGCCGCTCAACGGAGGCGAGACTTCGTTCACGGGACTTCAGACAGGAATCTATATCCTCTCCACTCCCGCCGGCGCCTACCGCCTTGCAGTGAAGTAAAAGCAAAGCCATAATAAGCAATCAAGGGCTGACCTCCGGCGAGAGATCAGCCCTTGGTTTTATATACGAGCTTCATTTTTCTTCTGAGAAAAGTTGCCAAAACCGCTGAAAAAGGCTAACTTTGCATTGACAATTAGTGTCACAAATGACACTAATTGTCAATATATGATTATCCAGCGACCTCATTATTTACAAAAAATCATAGACTGCCGCCACAACGGAATGATAAAAATCATAACCGGCATACGGCGATGCGGTAAATCGTATCTGCTTTTTCAGTTGTTTTCCTCATGGTTGATGAAACAGGGAATTTCTGAAGACCACATCATTAAGATTGATTTGGAAAATCGACGAAACAAGGCACTACGAGATCCTGATGTTCTTCTGGCACATATTGATTCGCTTGTTAAAGACGATTCCATGCACTATGTGATGATAGACGAAGTGCAGCTTGTAAATGAATTTGAGGATGTTCTGAACAGTTATCTTAAAGTGCCGAATGTGGATGTTTATGCGACAGGAAGCAATGCCAAGTTCCTTTCAAAAGACGTAATAACTACATTTCGTGGTCGAAGTTATGAAATAAAGGTCTATCCGTTGAGTTTCAGCGAATTTTTTTCTGTCTATAATGGCTCGCAGGAAAATGCTCTTGACGCATACATGACCTTTGGTGGAATGCCACAGATAATGGAATTCAATAACGATGAGCTGAAAAGCGATTATCTGAAGAATCTATACACAGAAACCTATCTGCGTGATATAAAGGAACGATATCAGATAAAAAATGATGAAGAAATGGAGAATTTGTTGGACTTCATATCTTCATCAATAGGGAGCCTTACGAATCCGTCAAAACTTGCAGACACGTTTACAACCGTAAAGAAAGAAAAAATAAGCCGGAACACGGTTTGCAGCTATCTTGAATATATTTGCGAGGCATTTCTTGCCGAAAAAGCCTCGCGCTATGATGTCAAAGGAAAGAAATATCTTGAAACACCCTACAAATATTATTTCACAGACCTCGGCTTGAGAAATGCCCGGTTGAATTTCCGACAACTGGAACCCTCGCACATGATGGAGAATATTATCTACAATGAATTGCGAATCAGAGGCTTCAATGTAGATGTCGGCGTTGTTCCGGTTGTAAAGCGCAATGCAGAAGGCAAACAAGAGCGTATACGACTTGAAATAGATTTCGTATGCAACAAAGGCAGCAGAAAGTATTATATTCAATCAGCATATCAGATGCTTGATGAAGATAAAATCCAGCAGGAAGAAGCATCCTTAAGAAACGTAGATGATTCATTTAAAAAAATAATTATTGTTGGCAGCGACATTATTATTCGCCGTAATGAAGCCGGAATTACCACAATGGGAATATATGATTTCTTGTTAAAGGAAAATTCTTTAGAGCTATAAATATCATAAGTTGTTTTTTAACAAAAATAAAGAGGCTGTGTCCAGCCTCTTGTATTATAAATGTACGATTATTAAGTAACCTATCTACTTATTTCTGCACCTTTGTGGCTTTTGCGACACCGGAAGCGGTGGTTGTTACCTTGACGAAGACACCGTTGGAAGGATTGTCTACACGGAGACCCTGGAGGTTGTAGTATACGGTGCAGACGAGCTCGTCAGTGCCGATGGCGGAGACAGATGTTGTCTGTACAGGCAGGGGCTCGTCGAAGGTGAGTTTGGCCCATGCGCCCATTGTGCGCATATTATCACGCTCCTTGGAATAGAGTACCCAATATCCGAAGTCGAGCTGCTTAGGGTCGGTGACGGGTTCGGAAACGAGCGGGGTGCTCTCCGTGGGGACGTCAACGTCAGTTTCAGCTTTAAAAGAATAGAGGCTGTAGAAACGTTTGCCATCGCTGTAGACGATATCTTCTGCGCTGTTGCTGTATGTGAAAACGCCATCGTTGTTGTTCAGAGTAAACTCGCAGCAGGAAGGCAGGTCGTCCCAGTTGTAAACTTTGATTTTTTCGGGCTGAACATCAACATATACGCCGAAGCTCATAGTTTCTCCATCTTCTACGGGATAGATCCAGTCATCGTTTTCGACGTCCCAGTTGATATCTCTTTTAAGGAATGTCATAAGAGCATTGGGTTTACGTACTTCGGTGACGATAGCCTCAGGAGAAGCGACTTCGAGCGAGCTGAAAGTATAAGGGACTTTCACGAGGTACCAGTTGTCGATTTTAAGCGTATTTTCTGTGATGGTGCCGGTCACGCGTGACTTCATATATGCATCCTCCATCGGGCTGCTGAGCTTAGCGGCTTCCTCGCTGACAATCTGATAATAATATGTCTGATAGGTATCATAATCGTAATCACTGTCGATGTTCTGCGGAGCCACAGAGAGCGTGCCGTTCTCCCAGTCGACTGTGACAGTGAGCTTGTTGCCGGTGCCATTAAAATTGTTGATAGAGATGAGATTCGTATTGGAAGCATCTGGATACTCAATTCCGACCGCGGAGCTGAGTTCGAAACCGCCCCCGACATAGTTATTGAACTGAGCGGTGTACTTTGCCAGCTCCTCCGGAGCGGGAGCTTCCATAGCATTCATCACAAATGCTCCGCACATTGCAGCAGAAAGAAGTAAAATCTTTTTCATAAAAATAGAAATTTGGAATATAAAGTTAGCAATAAGCCCGCGGCGGCGAAGTGCGCCGCGGGCGAATAATTCATTATTTTACACAGATCTTGCGCGTGACGGTGCTGCCGTCGGCAAGGGTGAGACGTGCGATGCATATACCGGCAGGATGTTCGAGCCGTTGCCCGGTAAGCGACCAGTAGCTTACAGCCACGACTTCGGCATTGATTTCTGCCTCGGGAGAGTCGATTCCGCTTGTGGCGGTGACGCGCCATCCCTTTTGCTGAGCAGCTGCGACATCGGCAGCCGAAGTGCCGGGCATATCGCTGATATTGAGAATCGAAATCCACTCGCTGCCGGCAAGAGGCTCCTGACCTGTGACGTCGGGGAGCGCTTCGATGACAGCATTGATAGCGTCTGTCTCCATGTCGTTGCCCTGAATTTCAAGTCCGCAGAGCTCTGCGTGTCCTGCGATGTCGAGAGCGGAAAGGCTGTTCTCCTCGGCGGCAATACGGCGCAGCATGATGTTCTTGCTGACGTCGAGTGTCGTGAGCTTGTTCCGACCTATCTCAAGAAGGCTGAGATATGTATTGGCGGAAAGATCGATATCGGAGAGTTCGTTACCGTCGACTTTGAGCCAGTAGAGTGCAGTCTGCCGGCTGACATCGAGAGAAGCGAGCCTGTTATCGGCAACGGTAAGCTGCTGGCAGTACGGTGAGTTGGAAAGATCGAGTTCGGAGATTTCGTTTCCGCAGGCATGGAGCAGACGAAGATTCGAGAGATGCGATATGTCGAGAGCAGCGAGATGATTGTTGTTGACATTCATCCATGCAATCTCGTTGTTAGCCGAAATGTCGAGCGATGTAAGCTCGTTGTCGTAGAGATAGAGACCCGTCAGCGCTTTCGCTCCGCTGAGGTCTATTTCGGTGAGCTTGTTGCCGCTGATGTTCAGCGTTTCGAGTACCTTGCAACCGTCGAGTCCTTTCACCTCAGCGATGGCATTGTTGCCGGCATAGAGCGCCTCAAGAGCCACAAGTCCGGTGAGGTCGAGCGCTGTCACATTGTTGTCATACAGGTTGACGTCGCGCAGCCCGGCGCGTCCGGCGATGTCGAGCGATGTGAGCTTGTTTCCTTCGCAGTTGATCTCAACAAGCTTGCCGTGATGCGGCAGGATGAGTGCGGCGACAGAGTTGTTGTCGATGTCGACCGATGAAAGGTCGTCCATAGCGCTCAGGTCGAGCGTACCGGAAAGCTTGTTGCTGAATATCTGGAGCACGCGGAGCGCCTTGTTGTTCGTAAGGTCGAGCGATGCGATACTGTTGTTTTCGGCATATATGCCAGTGAGCATCGTGTTCTTGCTCACATCGAGCGCTGTAAGGGCGTTTGTGCCGGCCTGAAGTATGGTGAGCTGCGGTGCGGCGGTGACATCAATCTTCGTGAGTCCCTGCTCCGACACATTGAGGCGTGACAGCCCCGGAGCGAGGATTTCGATGCAGTTCGCACCTTCAAGGGGTATCTCTACCGCTTTGTTCACGTTGGGCTGCGCGTTGCTGACAGTATAGATAGCCGAACCTACGCGGAACTTAAGATTTCCGTCGGTAGTCATCAGGCGCAGGATAATACTTTCTTTCTGTCCGTCGAAAGTGAGGACAGCATTTGCCTGCTCTCTCTCGTCGCGGAACTCGTAAGCTCCCACATCTATGGACGAACCGGCTACACGCGGGTTGCCTGCCATATCGGTGCTTTCCTGACCTTCGGTGGATACTCCGGCGTCGATGAAGCTGCTACCCGGCGCGAGTTCCCAGCTTGCCTGCGCGAGCTGAGCAAGCTGTCCGCTGTCCTGGGCAAGACCGGTGAATGCCGATGGAGCAACGAAGTTCGCCATTTCGGCATCCGGGTTTCCGATGGTGTTGACTACATTTCTGAGCATACCGGTATCGGGCCACTCGGCGAGATTGGACACAGCGGGGTCTGCGTTGCGGTCGGCGTTATGCTGGAGTGTGCAGTTGGCGACTTTTCCTGCACGGATGCAGAGTCCGGCGCCAAGATATGCCATATTGTTGTATGCCACGCATCCGAACACGCTGCCGCCCTGTACGAAGATACCGCCTCCGTGACCGCCGAGCTGGTCGCCGAATTCGGTAGCATCGGCTTTGCAGCTGTAAACTTTCGCATGTGTCAGGGTTGCTCCGAGGTCGACATATATGCCGCCTCCGTTGAGTCCCTGGCAGTCAGCGACAGTGACATCGCTCATCTGTGCCTGCGCGAGCACCTGCTCGGCGGCATTAAGGACACCTACAACGTAGAATCCACCTCCGGCAGAAGCATAGCTGTGATATGCCTCGCAACCGGTGGTCTGTCCTCCGATGATATATGCGGCACCTCCGCCATCTTCACCGACACAGTCCTCGAAGAGACATCCTTCAACCTTAGCATTCTGTGCGAAGAGACCACCTCCGAGACCCTGCGAATAGCTTGAGTTTGAGTAGTTACGGGCAAAATGGCAGTTGACGACCGAAGCGTCGTCCGTGCCGTTGAGATATACAGCACCTCCGAGAGCATTGATGACGTCGAGAACTTCATTGCGGAGCCAGCAGGAGTTTTCGTAGAAGCGGCATGCGTTGATGCTAACATTGCCGATTGCATATATGGCGCCTCCGCATGTTTTCACACGGTGTGCATTGGCATTTCCGCCGCGCACGGTAAGACCGTCGATAACGGTATGGTTGACAATACGTGCTGACTGATAGAGAAGATGGGTCGCATTTTTATCAGTACCGGGAATCTGATTGGTATCGTCCTTCTTCCATGTGTGGCGATAGGTCGTACCGGGTGTAATCTCGCGCTCCCATACGTCGGGAACATCGTCGTTTCCGTCGAGTATCGTTTCATGGACGAATTCCCAGGGCTTCCCTCCGGCGGCGAGTTCACGCTGCGCCCTGTCGGTCTCCGTACCGGCAAAACCTCCGTAGATTGAAACGCCGTCTTTAATAGTGAATCCACGGGAGTTGGCTACGCGGCTGTCGACAATGCGCACGGGCTTGTAGAGCCCTTCCGCAATCCATATTTCGTCGCCGGCTACAGAAGCGTCAAGCGCCTGGTGCAGATCGGTAAACGCCGTTTCCCACGACTTGCCGTCGCCTGACTCGCCGGCGGCTCTGACATACACAACGGAAGCTCCGGCAGAGAAGCTTCCGAATGCAAGAAATGAAGTAACAATTAGCTTATAGAATCTTTTTCTCATGATTTTAAGTTTTACATTGCAAATGTACACAAAAATTCTGTATTTTATTTCAAAAATGTAAAACTTTTCATTGTAAAGTGATATTTCTGCATCGCAAAAGCGTCATATAGCTTTCGCCGAGGCAACGAAAGCCTGCATAGCGTGGTCGGATTCTGCCACATACCGGGCAAGCGACTTGCCGTAATCTACAAGATTTCTGATTTTCCGGCGCGCCACCTTGCTGTCCATTGCAGCCTTCGCGACAAGCGGCGGCACCATTATCAGGAGACGGCGGTCGAAGGGTTTCGGAAGAATGTAGTCGGGACCAAAGACAAGATTTTCATCGGGATAGAGAGCGCAGACATCTTCTGACGTCTTATGCCGGGCGATACGCGCTATCGCTCTCGCCGCAGCGAGCTTCATCTCGGTATTGATGACGCGCGCACGGCAATCGAGCGCTCCGCGGAAAATATATGGAAAACCGAGCACATTATTGATCTGGTTAGGATAATCGGAGCGCCCGGTTGCATAGACAATGTCGGACCGCGTCGCCATTGCCACGTCGCGCGCTACCTCCGGATCGGGATTGGCAAGAGCGAACACGATGGGCTTTTCTGCCATAGAAAGAAGCATATCAGGCGTCACGACATTTGCGACCGACAGCCCCAGGAAGGCATCGGCGCCGCACATGGCATCCGCAAGGGTATGCACATCAGGGCGTGAAGTTGCGAATTCGGCTTTCTGCGGTGTGAGCCCGGGACGGTCGGCGCGGATAACGCCTTTGCTGTCGCAGATAATAATGTTCTGGCGTTTTACTCCGAGGTCGACAAGCAGGCGCGTGCAGGCAATAGCTGCCGCTCCGGCACCGTTGACGACAAGATGTATGTCTTCTATTTTCTTGCCCTGCACGCAGGTAGCGTTAATGAATCCGGCGGCGACGATGACTGCCGTGCCGTGCTGGTCGTCGTGCATCACAGGGATGTCGCACTGCTCTATCAGGCGCCGCTCCACTTCGAAGCACTCCGGTGCCTTGATGTCCTCAAGGTTTATGCCTCCGAAGCCTGTGGAAATGGCACGGACAACATCCGCCATGCGTGCCGGATCGGTCTCGTCGACTTCAATATCGACGGCGTTGATGCCCGCAAAGATTTTAAAGAGCATAGCCTTCCCTTCCATGACAGGCTTTGATGCCAGAGCGCCCAGATTGCCCAGCCCGAGAACGGCTGTTCCGTTAGAGACGACGGCAAGAGTATTGTCGCGGTCGGTGTAAATCGCCGCTGCCGAGGGGTCGTCGGCTATCTTCAGGCAAGGATATGCCACTCCGGGCGAATATGCCAGCGCAAGGTCGGCGGGCGTGCTGAACGGCTTCGTGGGCACTATCTCGATTTTTCCCGGCTCCGGATAGCGGTGATAGGCAAGAGCGTCGGACTGCTGTTTAGACATTTTCTTCATAGTAGTACATTTTCAAAAATGCCCCGTCGGGCACGGATGTCCGCGGGGCACGATTTACGGAAAATATATATAACATTCAACCATAAATAGCTGTTAAGCAAACTTCTATTTATCTACTCTCACTCGTGAGGACGCAAAGACATTGAGCCCGAGTTTCTGTGCGATGTAAGCGATAGCTTTCGCTGCCTTGACGGGAACACCATTTTCGTCGACTTCGGGGCTGTATGCTGCTATAGCTCCGAATCCGGGCATGACAGCAAGCATCATTCCCGTAAAACTCTTCTTGGCAGGCACGCCTGTGGCGACCATCCATGGTTTGATGAAGTGCTTTCCGCGTGTCGACATCAGAGCTACTACCGGCGCGGCAATCGCGCCGTCGAAAACATACTCTCCTGTCTTCGGATTACGTCCGTCGGCGGCGATGGTTGCGCCGAGTGTGGCGAGCTCGTCTGTAGAGAGCTGCACGGCGAGTAGTCGCTCGCAGACATCCATAGCCTGAGCCTTGTCGTCGGAGAGTTCGTAGCCGATTTCCTGAATATATTTTGCCATGCCGACTTTTTTGGCATCCTCGGCAAGCCTGCGGTAGATGCTGTCGCTGAATCCGTGGTCAGTGTCGGCGAGTGCGTCGATCGTATCGGCGACAACTCCGAATTTACCGTCTGGATCACCCTGTGGTTCAACGGCGCTCACAGCGCGAAGAGCGTGAAGCCCGAATGGCAGATCGGATTTTTTCCCTTCTTTCTTGCAGTGACAGCAGCATGCTTTCTTGGCAAGACCGTCGGCGCCCTTCTGCGTGAGCAGAACGACCGACAGAGGTACTTTCATGACCGTCCCGAGAGGAGCCTTCACGGCGGTGTCGCCTTTTTCGGCGGTGCGTCCGTCGGTCAGCATAAGACTTATGCCGAAGGTGCCGGCTTTGCTTTCGGCAGCCACACGGGGGTCTACGGTTCCTTGTTTCAATGATTTGAACTGCTCATACGCGTCGAGTACTGCTCGCTGCACGTCTGAGAAAGATAATGCGCGTTCCATAAATTATAAAATTATTATAGTAGTTTAGAGATTCTAAGAAATCATTCTATCAATAAAAACACGTCCGCCGCTATCAAGTTCGCCGCAGAAGGGGCGTTGGCTCTGATTTAGTTATTTTTTTGACTCGGATGAAGACTATTTCGTGCTTTTTGAGTAATTTTGCATTTTGAAACAATCCAATAGAGTATGCAGAATATACGCAACATCGCCATCATCGCTCACGTCGACCACGGAAAGACAACGCTGGTGGATAAAATGCTTCTTGCCGGTCATCTCTTTCGTGAGAATCAGAATGCCGGCGAACTGATTCTTGACAATAATGACCTGGAACGTGAACGAGGAATAACAATTCTCTCGAAGAACGTATCTATTGATTATAAGGGATATAAGATAAACATCATAGACACTCCGGGACACGCCGACTTCGGCGGCGAGGTAGAGCGCGTGCTCAACATGGCAGACGGATGCATCCTGCTTGTGGACGCCTTCGAAGGTCCTATGCCGCAGACACGTTTCGTGCTGCAGAAAGCGATAGAAATCGGTCTGAAGCCCGTTGTTGTCATCAACAAGGTCGACAAGCCCAACTGCCGTCCCGAAGAGGTGCAGGAAATGGTGTTCGACCTGATGTTCTCTCTCGACGCGACTGAAGACCAGCTCGACTTCGTCACTCTCTACGGCTCCGCCAAGCAGGGCTGGATGAGCACCGACTACAAAAAGCCTACCGACAACATCCTTCCTCTCCTCGACACCATCATAGACGTCATCCCCGGTCCGGAAGATAACCCCGGCGAGAGCCAGATGCTAATCACCTCTCTCGACTACTCCAAATATGTAGGACGTATCGCGATAGGACGCGTACACCGCGGCACTCTCAGACAGGGTCAGGAAATAGGCCTGTGCCGCAAGGACGGCACAGTATCGCGCCAGCGCATCAAGGAAATACACACATTCGAAGGCATGGGGCGCAAGAAAGTGGACAGCGTCGACAACGGCGACATCTGCGCTATCGTGGGTCTTGAAGGCTTTGAAATCGGCGACACCATCACTCTGCCCGACAATCCCGAAGCTCTTCCCCGCATAGCCATCGACGAGCCCACCATGTCGATGACATTCACCATCAACGACAGCCCCTTCTTCGGCAAGGACGGCAAGTATGTGACCTCGCGCCACATCGGCGACCGCCTTACCGCCGAACTCGACCGCAATCTTGCCCTCCGCGTCGAAAAGACCGACCGTGAAGATGCCTGGACAGTGTACGGACGCGGCGTTCTCCATCTGTCTGTACTCATCGAGACCATGCGCCGCGAAGGGTATGAGCTTCAGGTAGGTCAGCCGCAGGTTATCGTCAAGGAAATCGACGGCGTCAAATGCGAGCCTGTCGAACTGCTGACAATCAACGTCAACGAGGAGTCGGCATCGAAAATGATAGATATGGTGACACGCCGCAAGGGCGATCTCGTGGCGATGAGCACTAAAGGCGACCGCACGCAGATGGAGTTCCAGATACCGTCGCGAGGCATCATCGGTCTGCGCAGCAATGTGCTGACAGCTTCCGGCGGCGAGGCTATCATGGCTCACCGCTTCTTGGAATACCAGCCGTGGAAAGGCGACATCGAACGCCGTACCAACGGCTCGCTCATTGCCGTGGAATCCGGCACTACCTACGCATACGCCATCGACAAGCTTCAGGACCGCGGACGTTTCTTCGTGTTCCCGCAGGAAGAAGTGTACGCCGGTCAGGTCGTCGGCGAGAATGCCAAAGACAACGACATCCCCGTCAACGTCACCAAGAGCAAGAAGCTCACCAACATGCGCGCTTCCGGCGCGGACGAAAAAGCCCGCATCGTACCGCCCGTTGTGTTCAGCCTCGAGGAAGCTCTCGAATACATCAAGGAAGACGAATATGTAGAGGTGACGCCTCACCATATCCGTCTGCGCAAGATAATCCTCGACGAGACGGAGCGCAAGCGCGCCAACCGTTCATAATATCATTGTGCCCATGACACGCTTCAAGCCTTTCAGCCTCAACATAGGCGGTCGTCTGGTGGAATACCGGCAGCCGGCTGTCATGGGCATTGTAAATTTCACCAGCGATTCGTTCTTCTCCGGCTCACGCGTCGACGCAAAGTCGGTCGGTCGCCGTGCCGAGCAGCTTATCGCCGAAGGAGCCGATATGCTCGACCTCGGAGCATGTTCGACACGTCCTGGTGCAGAGATTGTAGAAGAAGCTCTTGAGACAGAACGCCTCTGCGCAGGTGTCAGAGCCATCCGCGATGCCGTGGGTAATGACGTGCCGCTTTCTGTGGACACTTTCCGCTCCGGCGCAGCACGCGCAGCAATAGAAGCCGGCGCCGACATCGTAAACGACATCTCCGGCGGCGACCTCGACCCGGCGATGTTCTCCACCGTGGCGGAACTGAAAGTGCCATATATCCTGATGCACATGCGCGGCACTCCCGCGACGATGCAGACAATGACAGACTACGGCGACGTAACCACCGAGGTCGTCGCCGACCTGAGCCGCAAGCTCGGACGGCTTGAAGAACTCGGTGTCGCCGACGTCATTGTCGACCCCGGCTTCGGATTCGCCAAAACGCTTGAGCAGAACTACCGTATGCTCGCCGAGCTCGAACAGTTCGCGCTTTTGGGACGTCCGTTGCTCGCCGGCATGTCGCGCAAGTCGATGTTCACCAAACTTCTCGGCATCAGCGCCGACGAAGCTCTTGTTCCCACCGCAGTTGCCGGCGCTCTCGCCCTCGAACGCGGCGCCGCCATCCTGCGCGTTCACGACCCGCGCGAAGCCGCACAGACAATAGCAATGATAAACCTCATCAATATCTGACTATGTTCAATCTCGGAGTCAAAGACATAATAGACATCCTGCTGATGGCGTCGCTGCTCTTCTACATCTACCGGCTGATGAAGGAGTCCGGCACCATCAACATTTTCTACGGTGTGCTGTCGTTCATCATCATCTGGGCTCTTGCCTCCGAGATATTCGAGATGAAGCTCATCGGCACGATTCTGGACAAGTTCATGGCGATAGGTCTCATCATCCTTGTCGTGCTTTTTCAGGAGCCTATCAAACGTTTTCTCGTAGAATTAGGCTCGCGCCGCCGCATGAAGTTCCTGCGCAATCTCCTGCACCACCACAACGACGAGCAGAACGCAGCGTCGCTGGCGTGGGTGATGCCTATCGTGTATGCCTGCATGAGCATGTCGAAGAGCAAGACGGGCGCCCTCATCGTTATTGAACAGGGAATCAGCCTCGACAACTACGCCGCATCGGGTGACGTCATCGACGCCAACATCAACACACGCCTGATCGAGAACATCTTTTTCAAGAATTCTCCTCTGCACGACGGCGCAATGATAATTGCCCACACGCGCATAGTCGCCGCGGGGTGCATCCTTCCGGTGAGCCACGACAGCGACGTTCCGCGCACGCTCGGTCTTCGCCACCGCTCTGCCCTCGGCATAGCCCAGGCGACTGACGCAATGGCAATTGTCGTGAGCGAAGAGACGGGCAACATCTCCGTGGCGCACCGCGGCAAGCTCGCCACGCGCCTCAGCAGCACCGAGCTCGAGCACCGGCTCAACGCCCTCGCAATCACTTCCAGTATCTGATATCAGCGCAGCTCAGAGCGCAGGAAAGGAGCTGTCGGCGATGTACCGGCGGCTATTTCTTCGGGCGTTCCTGACGCTATGATCGTTCCCCCTCCGCGGCCGCCTTCGGGTCCCATGTCTATGACCCTGTCGGCAAGCCGGATCACATCGAGATTGTGCTCGATGACGAGAACGGTGTTGCCGCGGTCGACAAGCCGGTTCAAGATGCCCATAAGCGTCTTTATGTCTTCGAAATGCAGACCGGTGGTGGGCTCGTCGAGAATGAAGAGCGTGCGGCCGGTGTCTTTTTTGGACAGCTCCGTGGCAAGCTTGACGCGCTGGTTCTCTCCGCCGGAGAGTGTAGACGAAGGCTGTCCGAGCTTGATGTAGCCGAGTCCGATTTCCTGAAGCACCTTGATTTTCTTATATATCGAAGGTATGCCTTCGAAGAACTCGACCGCCTGATTGATGGTCATGTCGAGAACATCGGCGATAGATTTGCCCTTGAAACGTACTTCGAGCGTCTCGCGGTTGTAGCGCCTGCCGTGGCATTCCTCGCACGGGACGAGCACGTCGGGCAGGAAATTCATCTCTATGGTCTTGTAGCCGTTGCCCTTGCAGGCGTCGCATCGTCCGCCGCTGACGTTGAAAGAGAAACGTCCGGGCTTATATCCGCGTATTTTCGCTTCCGGAAGGTTGACGTAGAGATTGCGGATATCGGAGAACACTCCGGTATATGTCGCAGGATTGGAGCGCGGTGTCTTTCCCAGCGGCGACTGGTCGACGGTGACGACCTTGTCGATATTCTCCACGCCCTCAATCTCGCGGAAAGGCAGCGGCGTGTCATTGGAGTGATAGAATCTGTTGCTCAGGGCAGCCTGCAGGGTGCCGTTGACGAGCGATGACTTGCCGCTGCCGGAGACTCCTGCGACGACAGTGAGCGTGCCGAGGTCGAGCGTGAAGTCGACATCGCGCAGGTTATGCCCCGTTGCACCTTTGAGAACGAGCTGTTTGCCGTTGCCCTTGCGCCGCTCGGCTGGAGTGGGTATCTCTGTCGTTCCGTTGAGATACGATGCGGTGAGGGTGTCGCTCTTCAACATCTGTGCCGGCGTGCCTTCGAAGACCACCTCGCCGCCCTTCCGCCCGGCTCCGGGACCGATATCGACAATATAGTCGGCTTCAAGCATTATGTCCTTGTCGTGCTCGACGACGACGATTGTGTTCGAAGCGTCTCGCAAACGTTTGAGCGATTCAATGAGGCGGTGGTTGTCGCGCTGGTGAAGTCCTATGCTCGGCTCGTCGAGGATATAGAGCACGTTGACGAGTTCCGAACCGAGCTGAGTGGCAAGGCGTATGCGTTGGCTCTCTCCGCCCGAAAGTGTGGCAGAGGCTC
>USMC01000047.1 GCA_900555715.1 uncultured Porphyromonadaceae bacterium
CGATGCAAAGTTAGCCACTTTTCGCGTCCCGACCAAATTTTGACGGCACTTTTTTCTCAAATTTTTTATTAAAGGCTATAATGTGCTGTCATGCAAAATTATACGTTTTTGACCGGACGTTCGAGGATGCCTGACGCAAGCGTGTCGGCGGCGTGGATGAGGTTCTGAAGCGGGGTGAGCTTGCCTGCCTGACGGTAGAATCTCTCGTCGTCGCGGTTGAGATTCCAGGGTCCCATGTGCCAGCGGATAGCATATATCTCTTCATCGGTGAGGTCGAGACCGGACTGCAGCAGGAGTATGACAGATTTTTCGCCATGTCCTACGGGAAAGTTTTCGTCGTGTATCTCGTATGCTTCCACGTCTTCGTAGATGCCGATCTCGTTACGGCGCTTTTTGTTGACAAGCTGGTAGAAGTCGGCTTTGCATACGTCGTGGAGCAGGGCAGCGACAGCTATGCTGTCGGGCTTGAGTTCTGCTTCCAGATCGGGGCGCATGGCTGTCATGGCGGAGCGGATTGCCATAGCGGCGTCGTAGACATTCAGCGAGTGTTCTACAAGACCTCCGGGATATGCCCCGTGTCCCTGGGCGGAAGCCGGTGCGGTGAAGAAGCCCCAGCTGTCGAGGTCTTCGATGACGTATTCGATGTTTTCGCGCTTTGTGTCGCGCAGGAGTGAGCAGAAGCGCTCGCGTGATTTGCTGTTTTGTGGAGTTGTCATGTTCAGAGTATTGGGCTGAGCAACCGCAGAAGCGATTCGGAGATTCGGCGGAATAGTCCCCTGTGGCGCCATTTGGCGGGAAGAACGCGTGTGCATTGCTTGAGATCGTTGTTGAACGTTTCGAGCATTGCGGCGTTGAGTTCCCGGCTGTAAAAGAATAGGTTGGCTTCGAAGTTATAGTCGAAGCTGCGGAAATCGAAGTTTGTGGAGCCTATGCTCACGAGTTCGTCGTCGATGAGCAAGGTCTTGGAATGAAGCATGCCTGCCTCGTAGAAGTAGATTTTGATGCCTGCACGCAGACATTCCGAGATATACGATGCCGAGGCATAGGTGAGCATCACGGAATCGCTGCGGCGCGGTATCATTATCCTTACGTCAATGTGTGCGAGCGCCGATGCCTGAAGTGCCTTGAGGAGAGACTCGGTAGGCAGGAAGTAGGGCGTCTGTATATATACCCTGCGGGAGGCACAGGCGATAGCTTTATTGAAGGCAAGAGCGATATTAGACCACTGGGATGTCGGACCGGAGGTGAGCAGCTGGATGCCCACACCGTCGACTTTTCCCGGAAGAGTTCCGAAGCCGGCGGTATGCCGCGGCGCAAGGTCTTTGATAAGCTCTCCGCCGGTGAAGTTCCAGTCGATAGCGAAAGAGTACTGCATGGCGCTCACTATCGGTCCGGTGACGCGTGTGTGCGTGTCGCGCCAGGAGGCGAATTTCTTGCCGCCGTCGATGTAGCGGTCGGCGATATTCATGCCGCCGATATAGCCGACAGTGTCGTCGATTATGCACATCTTGCGGTGGTTGCGCCAGTTGATGCGCGTGCCCAATTGAGGAAACGAAACCTTGAAGAAGGGCTGTGCGTCAACGCCATTTTCTTTCAGCCGGCGGAAGAAACGTGTTGGTACATGAAGAGAACCGACGTGGTCGTAGATAAGCCGCACTTTCACGCCGTTTCTCGCCTTGTCGATTAAAATATCCGCTATCTCGCGCCCTATGCCGTCGTCTTCTATGATATAGTACTGGATGTTGATGGACGACTGGGCTCTTTGCAGATCTTCTTTAAAGGCTCTGAATTTGTCGCTGCCGTTAAAGAAGACATTGACGGTGTTTCCGGGGTAGAATTGCGCTCCAGCGAGAGACCGACCGAGGATTATCTGCTGTATGGAACCGCTTTCGAGGCTGAGAGCACGCGGATCGACGTTGCTTCGCGGGCTACTGCGCTTTAGTTTCCGCCGGTTGCGCCTGGAAATCATGCGTTTGTTCTTGATGCTCCGTCCGAAGAAAAGGTAGAGTATCAGACCTACAACCGGCAGCAACAGAAGGACGGTTACCCACGAGAGCGATTTGACGGGGTTGCGGTTCTCAAGAAGGATGATGAAGATTATGATGATTGTCGAGCACACGGCAATTGCGGCGAATATGGTATATATCCAGTCGTAATTGATGATAATGTTCAGTGTCTCGACGCTCATATATTGAGAAGTTTGTTAAAAAGCCCGGCGACAGGGTCGTAGATCCCGGCGTCGGGCTGTGATGATTGTCAACAGGAATCTCAGGCGAGCCTCTTATTCATCAAAGGTCATTTCGTCGAAGCCCTGTGCGTCGAATTCGTCGTCGTTAAATCCATCCTGTCCGTAGAAATCTTCGTCGAGATCGCTTGCCGTGACAGCACTGTTGGCTTTAGCGTCGATCTTTGCATCGAATTCGTTGAGATCGACGAATTCGGGTGGTGCCTGACCGATAGAAAGCGAGCATACAGGTTCGAGAAGTGTCTTTCCGGTAACCATTTCGGTCATCTCGATGAAAAAGGCACGTTCGGTGAGATAGTCGAAAACATATAGAAGCTTCTGACCTTCGTCGTCGATGAAGTCGCCGAGGACCGACTCGTCCATCAGCCATACTTCCTGGTCCGGTTCTGTGTCCATGTCCTCAGACGTGATTTCTTTTTCCTTTTCCCAGTTGCGGTCGCACAGGAAGAAGGAACTCATCTGATTCTTATCGTAGCTCACAGATTCGCAGATAGCTTTCTTAAAGTCAAGAAACGTTGCGGAAGCGTCGATTTTGATTTCGCGCTTAAAATGTTCGGCTTCGTCTGATACTATTCGAAAAGTAAATATCATAAAGTAGATTCAATAAGTTCTTTGAACAAATTTGTCTGAATTATTTTACTCTGCAAATTTATCAACAATAAGATGAATGTTGCAAGAAAATACACGAAAAAATTTCAAGAAAATTGTTCTGCGACGAAAAAGCCCGACGCTGTCGCGCCGGGCCTTTGCGGGTATGGAATTCAAAAGCGAATTCTACTGGAGTTTGAAGGTTACGGGGAGGGTGTAGGTTACCTTTACGGGCTGACCGTTGTTACGACCGGGTACCCAGTTGGGCATTGCCTTTACAACGCGGAGTGCTTCCTTGTCGAGGGCGGGGTGACGGGGGCGGACAACGCGAACGTTGGTGATGCTGCCGTCTTTGCCTACGACGAATTCTACTACTACGCGACCCTGAACACCTTCTTCAGAAGCAGCCGAAGGATAGACGATGTTGTCGCCGAGCCATTTGTACATGGCAGCTTCACCACCGGGGAACTCAGGCTTCTGTTCTACCATAGCGATGCTGACGGGTTCGTCCTCGACAACAGGTGCTACGATGACTTCTTCCTTAACGATGACCTTGTTAAGGTCATTGGTACCTTCGGTGATATCCACAGCGCCGAGAGCAGCTTCGTTCTCAAGGACTTCGTCGGTGTTCTTCACCTGCTTTTCCTCTTCGATCTTATCGTCCTCCACGATGAGGAGGTCGGTAACCTGCTGCTGGTTGGCAACTTCTTCCGGAGCTATGATCTCTTCGGGTTCTTCGGGCATTACGAACTGCTCTTCTTCCTCTTCCTCGATTTCCTCAGGCACTTCATAAGAAACCACTTCCTGAACGGTAGAGGTAACAGTGGTGTCTTCGGCTTTGGAGAATACTCCGTTGACAGAGAGGATGAGAAGCACAACGACAATCGCGAGCGATATAATCACCCAGAACACGGCTTTTGTGTGGCGTGCCGTGGAACCTGCGCGCATTGTATAGGCGCCGAATTCCTTGTTCTTGCCTTCAAATACGATGTCGCGCCACTCTCTTGAATTAAGATCTACGTCTTTTGCCATAATAATCTATGTTTAAGGGTTGGGTGCGCTTTCCTCGGCGGGAGCCTGTGCGGCTACAGCGTTGGCACGTACTAAAGGTTTGATGATTTTCTGTCCGTGAGTCTGCTCGTAGTGCTGGAGCAGGAGAGTGTCGGTGTGAGTAGGAAGCTCGATGCTGTAACGTGAAATCTGGTTGATGTTCATTTCGTCGATAGCATTGATGAGACCTTCATAAGTGGTGTTGGGACCGGGTTTGATCACAACAACAGGGCGAGTCTTGAGAGAGTCGGAGGCATTTTTCTTAGCCTTTTCCTGGAACTCTTCCTTGGTGATTTCCTTGTTTTTCCACTGCTCTTTGAGCTTGGCGTACTCAGCCATAACTTCCTTGTTCTTGTCGAACAGGATTTTGCGGATACCTTGTGCTTCGTGGTTCACGTTGCCCTTGAATTCAACTTCCTGAAGATATTTGGGATTAGTGAACGTTGTGTCGGCAATACCTTCATAGTAGTAGATTCTGTGAAGAGTCTTGCCTGTCTCAGCGTCTATGGCGGGCTTGTCGCCGTCGTAGTCGGTATCGAGGATCATTGTGATTGCCTCCGACTGCTTTGCCTGGCTCTGCTGTTCCTTCTTGACATCTTCGTTAGTCGGAAGAATGATCTGCAGCGTCTGGCTCTTGATCATGGTCGTACAGAGCATGAAGAAGGTAATCAGAAGCATGTTCATATCCACCATGGGAGTAAAGTCCACACGGATGGTCATCTTTTTCTGGGCGCCTTTTTTCTTTTTGCCGCCACCGGATTCTTCTATCTGTGCCATAACTTTACATTACGATGGTTCATTTTCTGATTTAAGTGCGGTCATCAGGCTGAACTTGTTCAGTTTCATAGTCTGAAGGTTGTCGAAGATGAGCTGCACTGTAGTGAAGGGGGTATCCTTGTCGGCTTTGACAGCGATGCCTTGTCCTTTACGCATGAGAGCGGTGTAGAGGTTGCTGAGCTGTGTCTTCTGCTCGGGGGTGATGTCCGGGTCGTTGAGCTGGTCGTTGTTGATTTTCTGAGCAACGTCGTAGATGGCTTTGAGCCATACCTGGAAATCGTTGAGCTGACCGTTGCGGTCTTTGTTGCCGTTGATAGGTATACCTACTCTTGGGTCCTGAAGGTCGCCGAGCAGTTTGTCGCGCTCGGTGATCGACATCGAGAGTACATTGGGGAGCTCTCTGAAAGGCACACCCATCATGTTGGTTGTGCGGAAAGCTTCCTTCTGTGCCTCGTTGAGGGCGATAGTGTTGTTCTTATGCAATCCGTTATAGGTGGCGATAGCGTCGTCGAGAATCATGCCGCGGATTTTTTCGCTGGACAGTGTCGAGTCGGCGTCACCTGTGAACGAAAGGAAGATTTTACCTTCGGTCACGGTCGGGTCCTGAAGCTTGCCGGATTTGTCGGCGGAGGACACGAGAACCGTTACCACGTTGTTCATCGGCACCTTTTCTTCCGATACGGAAGAAGGAGTGTACACGATGGTCGGTTCCTTCTGTAAGAAGGTTGAAGTCAACATGAAGAAAGTAAGCAAAAGAACAGTCACGTCGCTCATCGCCGTCATGTCGATGAAGGTACTTTTCTTTTTAATTTTTACTTTTCCCATATTTACCTGTCTTTGTTCTTGTTATTATTTAAAACCGGATAAATAGGGATTAGTGGGTAGCGGTGAATGTCTGCACAATCGAGAAACCGATTTCGTCGATAGCGTAGGTCAGTGTATCGATCTTGTTGGTGTAGTAGTTGTAGAAGATTACAGCGAATGCACCGGTTGCGATACCGAAGGCGGTGTTGATAAGTGCCTCAGAAATACCGGTCGAGAGTTCTGTCGAGTCAGGAGCACCAGACTGTGAAAGAGCCTGGAAGGACTTGATCATACCCATTACAGTACCGAGAAGACCGACGAGAGTACCGAGGGTTGTCATGGTAGCGAGGATGGGGAGGTTCTGCTGGAGGCTGGGCATTTCGAGAGCTGTTGCTTCTTCAACCTGCTTCTGGAGGTTGGCTACTTTCTGCTCTTTGCTGAGAGTGGTGTTTTTGTCCATTTCTTCGTAGCGGATGAGAGCGGAATCAACAACGGCAGCTACAGAACCTTTCTGCTTTGCGCAGAGGGCGCGGGCGCCGGCGATGTCGTTTTTCTCAAGGCATACTTTGACAGCTGCGACAAATTTGGCAATGTTGCCTTTGCCTTTTGCTGCGCTGAGGGCGATACCGCGCTCAACAGCGAGAACGATTACAGTAAGGAAGAGGGTCTGGAGAACAGGGACGATGAAACCGCCCTTGTAGACAGTGCCCCAGAGGTTCTGCGGGTGACCGTCTTCGTCGAAGTGCATGTCGTTACCGAACCAGAAGATGAAAAGGCTTACTGCAACGATAGCGCAGATTACAATTACCCATGCGGCGTTTTTGATGCCGGGAGCATTCTTTTTAGCACTGGCCTTTGCCTGTGCTGTAGGCTTTTGAGCTTCCATAATTTGTTTAAAATGTACTGAAATTAAAAATGTATTGGTTAATGTAATAAAGATAATTTATCTGTGGAGCGGAGCAGCGTCGGGGAAGCTGTCCGGGAGTGTTGTCAGTGTTTATGTCGTATAGCTTTTTGTACATTTAAGGTGAATAAAATGTGTGTTTATTATATAACGCTAATGCAAAATTAACTTATACTTTTCATCCCGCAAAATATTTTTCTGTGTTTTTTGACACCTGAGGCGCTTTTAATGTATTTTCGTGCGACAGTCTTGATTTTGCGTTAAATCATATTAAAGAAGATAAAAATGTTACATCTATGTTTCATTTCGAAAGCAAATCAAACCGGTTTCTTCGCCTGATGTAGTATTGACCGATTATGCTCAGCCGCGAATGGACGTCGGCTCCGATAAGGTTCGACGTCGGATGCGTTGTGAAGTCTTTCTTCATGCGAGCGAAATCGCGGTGGGCTCTGAACACTGCGGCGGCATTGGCAAAATCGAATGTGGCTGCATATTTTGCCCATGCGACAGTGTCGAGAAGTCGGCGGCGGAACAGAAACCTGTCGCGGCATGTGTCAGGCAGATTTTTGTGAAGCATCAGAAGATTGTTCCGGAAGTTCAGGTATGTCTTTTTAGGATTCTCGGCAGGAAGCGACCCGCCGCCGAGGTGATAGGCGACGGCAGAAGGAACAACTGCTATTTTATATCCGGCAAGGCGTATGCGCCAGCACAGGTCGATTTCTTCCATGTGTGCGAAAAAACGGGCGTCGAGTCCTCCGCAGGCGAGATATATTTCGCGTCGCACCATCAGTGCGGCTCCGCTTGCCCACATAAGGTCGTCCTGAGGCTCGTCGTACTGTCCAGTGTCTTTCTCGCAGGAGGAGAAAATGCGTCCGCGGCAATATGGATAGCCATCGCGGTCGAGATAGCCTCCGCAGGCTCCTGCATATTCGAAATATTGAGGGTTCTTGTACGACAGCAGCTTCGGCTGGCATGCGCCTACGTCGGGATGCATGTCCATATAGCGACACAGCTCGGTGTCGCTGCCTTTTGCAAGGTATGCGTCGGAGTTAAGGAGAATGACATATCTGGCAGACGAGGCGGCGATGGCTCTGTTATATCCCTCGGCGAAACCGTAGTTGCTTTTGAACTCGAGTATCTCAACGTCGGGGAATGTGCTCCTTACATAAGAAAGCGATGCATCGTCGCTGCCGTTGTCGGCAATGACGATTCTCGATGTTTCGGAATCTGTGTTTGCGACAACTTTAGGAAGAAACTCTTTCAGAAGTTTCTCGCCGTTCCAGTTAAGTACTATTATGTCGATCTTGTCCCGGCTTTTCATATTTGCGTAATTTGTTCGATGTCAACTTTGTATTTCCATCTCTTGTGCGACCAAAGCCATATTGAAGGATTCCGTCGGATCGTCTGTTCGAGCATACGGGAGTATTTGTATGTCAGTTCACCCTGGCGGCATTGGTGCGTTCCGTCGTCAAGCAGGCGACAGACAATGCGGTAGTGTCCGCGCGACAGGCGTTCCATGTCCCAGTATATCGCCGCCATGCCGAGGCGTGTCGCGAGAGTCTCTGTTCCTGTAATGAATGCTGTCGGACGGTTTAGGAACATGGTGACAAACGTAGGATCGCCGTGGCTTGGCTTCTGGTCGCTCATAAATCCGGTGACGGTGACGGTTCCTTTTGCCTTGAGCCTGAAAAGGTCGCGGAACACTTTCGACTTCTGGAATGATACAGAACCGAAACGACTCCTTACGTGGAGCATCAGGCGGTCGAAAACCTTGTTGCGCAAAGGACGGTATACCTGACAGTATTCGACGCCTGGGGTAGAGGTGTGCAGCGTCACCGAAGGCGCCCATTCCCAGTTGCCGCAGTGCGAGAAGTAGACTACTATGCTTTTTCCGGCGGCTGTGAGTTCGTCGATAAGTTCCGTATTATCGAATGTCATGCGGCGTGACATTTCTTTGTCGGAGATATGCAGCAGTTTGACTGTCTCGACGAAGCTGTCGGCGAAATTCCGGTAGAAGTCGCATTCTATCTTCTTCCGCTCAGCTTCGCTTTTCTCGGGAAAGCACTGGGCGAGGTTGTCGCGGATTACTTTTCTGCGGTAGCGGACAATTCTGTGGAGAAACCACGCAGCAAAGTCCGACAGCACATAGAGTGCTCTCAGCGGAAGGATGGCGAGAGATTTGAAAAAGAAGAGAACCGTATAATATAATATATGTGTGCTCATCGTTGAAGTGTGGCAGTCATGGTTTCTCCGTCGTCGAGTATTCCGCCGAGCGTCATGTTACGGATAGTATTGTCGTACTGTGCTCCGAGGTCGGTTTCCACTCTGAGATAGTTGTCGGTGAATCCGCCGGCAGGCATTCCGGGATGTCCGTATTCAAGAAGAACAGGACGGTTCGTCCCGATAAAGCGTTCGGCGAAGCGACGATGCTTTTGCGCGCTTATTTCCATCATCACAGCACACCGGCGGTGTTTTTCGTGCTGGTCGACTGTGTGAGGTATTTCGAGGGCTTTTGTCCCCGGACGTTCCGAATATGGAAATACATGCAGATGACTGATGTCGAGGCTTTCGACAAAAGCACGCGAAGATTCGAAGCGCTCTTCCGTCTCGCCGCGGGCACCTACAATGAGGTCGACTCCGATGAATGCGTCAGGCAGTATTGTCCGTATCCGTTCAACCTTGTGGGCGAAGAGAGCGGTGTCATATCTCCGGCGCATGAGGGCAAGCACTTCGTCGTCGCCGCACTGCAGCGGTATGTGGAAATGCGGCATGAAATGACGTGACGCTCCTACGAATTCTATGAGTTCGTCGGTGAGCAGGTTGGGCTCTATGGATGATATACGGTAACGTTCGATTCCTTCGACACGGTCGAGAGCCCGGCAGAGGTCGATGAAGCTGTCGTCGCGTCCATAGCCGAAATCACCGATATTTACGCCGGTAATTACAATTTCTTTGCCTCCCGCCGCTGCCGCTTTGTCTGCCTGGGCGACGATATCGGGGATTGTTCCGGAGCGCGACCGCCCGCGTGCCTTTGGAATTGTGCAGTAGGTGCACCAGTAGTTGCATCCGTCCTGAACTTTGAGAAAAAAGCGGGTACGGTTGCCGCGGGAGCACGATGGCATGAACTCGCGGAGTTCCTTGGCATCCGGCACATCGTACGACGGAACCGATGTGCTGAAATATTCGAGGGCTTTGTTCACTAAAGCAAGTTTGCCGTTGACACCTGCCACTATCTGAACTCCGGGGAGGCTTCGTACTTCTTCCGCCTTGAGTTGCGCATAGCATCCGGTGACGAGAATCAGCGCACGGGGATAACGACGGTTGAACGACCGTATAGCACTTCTGCATTTCCTGTCGGCTTCTGCCGTTACGCTGCAGGTGTTTACCACAATGATATCGGGTGTTTCTCCCTCGGCGGCGGCGCTCACTCCTCTTGCTGCGAATTCATCGGCGACAGATGCCGTTTCGGCAAAATTCAGTTTGCAGCCGAAAGTATGGTAGAGCGCTTTCAGAGGTCGTGGAAATGCTGTCGTATCACTCATGAGTGAAAGTGTTGATGATTTTTGAAATAGCCAGAGCATCTTCTTCCGATGTGCACGCCGACATCGGAAGGCTCAGAACCTGATGCGACAGCCGTTCGGCTATCGTAAGGTCGAGATGGCTGTAGCTGCTGTAGCATGGCTGCCGGTGAGGCGGACAAGGGTAGTTGATGTCTGTGCCGATTCCGTTTTTGGCGAGGAAATCCCTCAGATCATCGCGGAACGGCGAAAGAACGACATACTGATGCCATACGCAATTGTCCGGCTCGGTTCTCAGCGGTCTGACAACGAATGGGTTGTCGATGTGGGAATCGTAAATCTTCGCAAGCGCGCGACGATGTTCTGTCTCATGATCCAGATATGGAAGTTTTACCCGCATAAAGGCTGCCTGCATCGGATCGAGACGGCAATTAAAGCCTTGATAAATATTGTGATAGCGCACATCCGAACCGTAGTTTGCGAGGGCGCGGACGGTTTTGGCAAGCTCTGCATCGGACGTCGTCACAGCGCCGGCATCGCCGAGAGCTCCGAGATTCTTCGTCGGATAGAAGCTGAATGCCGCTGCATCGCCGAGCGACCCTGTTCGCGTTGTCCCGGCAGGAGACTGATAATCGGAATCGGCGCCTATTGCCTGGGCATTGTCCTCGACGACAAGCAGACCGTGACTTGATGCGGCTTCTGCAAGAAATCTGTCGTAGCACGGACGTCCGTAGAGATGCACGGTGAGGATGGCTTTGGTCTTCTCCGTGACAGCTTTTTCGATAAGAGCCGTGTCCATGTTGAGCGTCGTCGGATCCGGCTCTACGAATACGGGCACGAGACCATTGTCGGTAACAGCCAGAACGGAGGCTATGTATGTGTTCGACGGGACAAGTACTTCATCGCCAGGAGCCAAGCGTCCGAGCTCTATATATGCCCTGAAAATCAGCCGTAAGGCGTCAAGACCGTTGCTGACGCCGACACAGTACGACGTGCCGGTAGCTTCTGCAAGCTCTTTTTCGAACGCATCTACTTCCGGACCGCCGATATATCGTCCGGAGTCGATAACTCTTGCAGCAGCCTGTTTCAGCTCTTCGGCAAAAGGACGGTTCACCTCGCCGAGGTTGAGAAACGTGTAGTTCTTTCCGTTCATTGCCCTTGTGTCAGCTTCATGAATTCGTCGAAGTTGCGGACGTAGTCTGCTTCATCGTAAAGTGTCGAGGTGAGCACCATGCACACCGCGCCGGACGAGAAATTGTCGAGCGTCCGCCAGTAGCCCGGCGGGACATATAGCCCTTTGAACGGTCTGTTGAGAGTATAATGCTGCCACTCACTGCCGTTGAAAAGATTGACGTTGAAGCTGCCGGACAGCGACAGGATCAGTTCTTTTCCCTGATGATGGGAGTGCGCGCCCCTTTCTTCTCCGGCAGGCACGTCGTATACCCAGTAGACGCGCTGTATGTCGAAAGGCAGCAGACCGTCGCCGTTCTGAGTGAAGGAAAGGTTGCCTCGCGGGTCATAGATGCGCGGCAGATCGATAAACCTCGGGAGATCTGTCGGTGATGTGGCGAAGTTCATCATTCGGCGTTTTTCTGTGGCATGTTGGCGAGCTGGTCGCGTGCGGTGGCAAGCATACGCTCGAATTTCTCGCGGCGCAGCGACGCAAGATATTTTGCGCGCCAGGCGCGTGCGTATTCTGCACAGTCGGTGAGTTCGGAAGCCTGAGCGGCTGAGAGCTTGACTGTAACAGACGATTTTGAGCCGACGAGCACAAGCTTCTCAGGATTGGGATGAGCAAGAAGCCATCTCGACAGCGCTTCGAGATCTTCAGGGTTGAAACTTGCCATTTCCGAACCTTCCACGCTGATAAGGCGCTCAGGAGAAATTTCAGCGGAAGACACGCGGTCGTCGCCTGAGACAAGCTCGATAGAACGGAGCCCGATGCTCTTTTTCTGAACGTTGGCAACGGCATAGAAATAACCCTCGTCGCTCACGCGAGCCTCGATGCCCGTGGAGTTGAGTATGTTGCTTTTTGCCTTGGCAGGAATGAAATATCCTTCGAGACCGACACTGCTGTCGACATGCCGGAACAGCGGAGCCCATTTTTCGACATCCATAGTCGCCTGAGCCAGTTCGGCGTCGGCAGCGCCGATACTGTCAATGGCAATGCCTTCCATCGCCGACGCACGGAGGCGCAGAGCATCGCGGCGTACACCGGTCTGTTTGGGGTAGCGGGTGTCGAGGCTGTCGAGTAAAGCCAATGCTTCAGAGTAGTTTTTCTGCTCTATTGCCTGTTCGCTTCGGGAGTAGAGACTCTCGGCTGCATCTCTGTCTTTGTCGCCGCAGCTTTGCAGGCTTATCGCGAGCAGTACGGCAAAAGTTATCTTACTTATTCCTTTGTACATTTTTTACGCCTTTGACTGTTTCTATTTTTTTAATCAGCTGGTTCAGCGACGACGTGTCCGATACGCCGACGGATATGAAACCGTGGAAAAGACCGTCGTTCGAGTCAATCGATATGCTCCGCAAAGATACGGATTTTTCTTTATTTATTATAGATGTGATGTTGGTGACAATTCCTATATCGTCTTTTCCGACAACGCGGAGCACAGCGGTGAAGGTGCCGGGCGCTCCGCCCTTGCCGCTCCAGCGCGTGCGGATGAGGCGACTGGCATAGCGTGAGCGGATGTGCGATGCGTTAGGGCAGTCGCTGCGATGAATCTTGATGACACCTTCCGAGGAGATGAAGCCGAACACATCGTCGCCATAGATGGGGTTGCAGCACTTCGAAAGCTTGAAATTGATACCTTTGATGTTGTCGCCGATGACTATGATGTCGCCGCTGTCTGCCGCTTCCGATTCCTCCGGTGTTGGCTGAAGTGTGTATTCGCTTGCCGAGACACGTTCGCCGCCATCTTCGGCTCTTGTCGCTTTTTCAGCCATTTCGACGTATGTGTCGACCACATGGTTTATTTCAATCTCCCCGCTGCCGAGGGCGCTGAAAAATGCGATAGCTGTCTTGTAGCCCATCTTGGCGACAAGGCGTGAGACCGCCGCCTCGTCAAAGTCGAGCTTGCGGTTTTTGAAACGTCTTTGCAGCAGTTCTTTTCCGATTTCGGCTGAACGGTTTTCGGCTTCCTTGAGCACAGAGCGTATCTTGTTGCGTGCCTTGGCGGTCACCACCACAGACAGCCAGCCGGCATTCGGCTCCTGCTGCGGTGATGTGAATACTTCGACGGTGTCGCCGCTCTGCAGCTTATAGTTGATTTTGCGGTTCGTTCCGTTCACTTTGCCGCCGACGCACTGTGTGCCTATGCGTGTGTGGATATTGAACGCGAAGTCGAGAAGGGTAGCGCCAAGAGGCAGCTTGTAGAGGTCGCCGCGAGGGGTGAACACAAACACTTCGCGTGAATATACATCCATCTTGAAGTTGCGCATAAGTTCCATCGGTCCGTTCTGTCCGGCATCGAGGATGTCGCGCACATTGTTCATCCAGCTGTCGAGATTGCTCTCGCTCTTTATGCCTTTGTACTTCCAGTGGGCGGCAAGACCTTTCTCGGCTATTTCGTCCATGCGCTTTGTCCTTATCTGAACTTCGACCCATCGTTCTTCGGGACCGTAGACAGTGATGTGCAGCGATTCGTAACCGTTGCTTTTCGGTATGCTGAGCCAGTCTTTGAGGCGTCCCGGGTTCGGGCGGTACATGTCGGTCACGACGGAGTAGGCGAGCCAGCATTCCGGTTTCTCGCGTTCGACAGGGCAGTCGATGATGATACGTATGGCGAAAAGGTCGAAGATGTCTTCTACCGTGTTGTGCTGTTTCTTCATCTTGTTCCAGATGGAGTAGATGGACTTTGTGCGACCTTTGATTTCAAATTTCAAGCCCTCCTTGAGGAGTTTTTCTTTCAGCGGGGCAATGAAATCGGCTATGTATGCATCGCGTTTCGCCTTTGTCTGGTTGAGCTCGTGGGCTATTTTTGTGTATATGTCTCTGTTGCTGTACTTGAGCGACATGTCTTCGAGCTCCGACTTGATGGCGTACAGTCCGAGACGGTGGGCGAGGGGAGCGTAGAGATAGTTTGCCTCGTTGGCGGTGTCGTGCACATATTTTTCGGCGGGATGATGGTTGATGGCACGCATCAGCCGCAGACGGTCGACGATCATCAGAATAATCACGCGGATGTCCTGCGCGAATGTCAGAAGAAGCTTGCGGAAATTCTCGCTTTCGACAGAAGCGCTTCTGTTGTAGATGGATGCTACCTTGTCGAGACCTACAACGAGTTTCTGCACATCCTCGCCCCAGCGTCGTCCGGTTTCCTCTTCGGGAAGTCCTGCGCGGGTAAGTGCCGATAGAATGACGGCGAGGCACATGTTGCGGTCGGGATCGAGCTTTTCGCAAACGCATATTGCCGTTTCCATAGCGGAAATGATGGGATTGAACCCGAAGCGGTCGCGCTCAATCTGTCCTGTTGCCGCCACCTGTCTCACAGCCTGACGTATGCCGGCTGCATCGTCAGACTTCATTCTGTCGCCGAGCAACTCGCGGAGCCGCCTGTAGCCGCTTGCAAGACGGCGGCGCTCCTCAGATGTGAAAAAACTCTCTTCCATATATAGATATTATTATACACCCACTTATTTCGTTACGAAAGTACGCATTTCTGTCCGGTCTCGCAAGTGTATGTCTAAAAACTTGCATACCGAATATGAAGATACAATTGCAGAAACCGGCAGCTTCCTTTGGGGAGCTGCCGGCGGATTATGTGTTTTATGCTGTTGCTCAGTGGTTATCGGCTTCCGGGGCAATGAGCTTATAGCCTTTGCCATGGATGTTGATGATTTCGATGGACGGGTCGTCTTTGAGATGCTTGCGAAGCTTGGTGATGTAGACGTCCATAGAACGTGCGTTGAAATAATTGTCGTCGATCCAGATAGTCTTCAGAGCGTAGTTGCGTTCAAGAATTTCGTTGACATGAGCGCAGAGAAGGCTCAGAAGCTCCGATTCTTTGGTGGTGAGCTTGGTAAGCTTGTCGCCGATCATAAGCACCTGCTTCTGGGTGTCGAAGGTGAAGTTACCGATTTTGTACATCGTGATTTCCTTGCCCCTCTTGCCTTTGACGCGGCGAAGAATGGCTTCAATGCGGAACACAAGCTCTTCCATCGAGAAGGGTTTGGTGATGTAATCGTCTGCGCCGATTTTGAAGCCCTCGAAGATGTCGTCTTTAAGCGACTTTGCTGTCAGGAAAATAATGGGTATGTCGGAGTTGACGGTACGTATTTCCTGAGCCAGGGTGAAACCGTCTTTTTTAGGCATCATGACGTCGAGCACGCAGATGTCGTATTTTCCTTTTAGGAATGCTTTGTATCCGGCTTCACCGTCGACAAACAGATCGGCGTTGTAGCCCTTTGCCTGGAGGTATTCCCGGAGAAGCATACCCAGATTTTCGTCGTCTTCACATAGAAGAATTCGCATTCTGTCTTCCATAATTTCAATTTTTAGAAAGGGGTAGTATTATAATAAATTTTGTTCCTGAACCAAATTCGCTCTGGGCGCTTATAGTGCCTCCGAGAGCTTCCACAATCTGATGTACATACGCCAGTCCGAGTCCGAAGCCTTTGACGTCGTGGCGGTTGCCGGTGGATACACGGTAGAATTTTTCGAAAACTTTCTTGAGGTCGTCGCGGCGAATGCCTATACCGTTGTCCTCGACGGTGATTTCGAGTCTGTCGTTGTCGATATCGCGCGACCTCACTGTGAGTTTCAGAGGACGCTCGGTGTCGCGGTATTTCACGGCATTGTCGAGCAGATTGAAAATCACGTTCGTGAAATGCATTTCGTCGACATTTACAATAGCATCCATCGCGTCGAGCTCGGCTGAGATTGTTCCGCCGTATTTCTCGACTTTGAGCTTGAATGTATTGACGATATTGTATATCACACTGTTTGCATCTACTTCTGCCAGCCGCAAGGTGGTCTGCTTGCGGTCGAACATCGAAAGCTGCAGCACTTTCTCTACCTGGAAGCGAAGACGCTTTGTCTCGTCGGTGATTACTGTCGAAATCTGCTGCAGCATAGCCGGCGATTTGCGCACGGTCTGGTCGTTGAGCATCTGTGCGGCAAGTGAAATCGACGATATTGGCGTCTTGAATTCATGGGTCATGTTGTTGATGAAGTCGTTCTTTATCTCGGTGAGTTTTTTCTGGCGGAAAGCCACGAAGATGGTGTAGACGAAAACTATCAGCAATATGAAAGTGAAGGCAAATGCCGGCACCATGAAAGATATCGATGAGAAAATATAGTCGGATTTTGTCGGAAAGTAAACTTTCAGATAGCTGTTCGCGCCATTGACGTCGTGTTGGAAGAGTGGCTGGACGAACATGTTGTCGCGGTCGGCGTCTGTTGCCTTGAAGTCAGGCGATTTATAGAGGATTGTCCCGGCATGGTTGGCGAGGGCATACTCGAACGGTACTTTCAGACCGATAGTGTCAAGCTCCTGACGGAGATATGAGCTCACACGTGCCGAATCTGCGCGCTCGGTGACCGGACGTGTCGATGCTTTCGATATGATGTTGATGATGACGTCGTCGATTACGCCCTTCTGATATAGAAAACGGTTGTGGTAAGCGTCCTGAACGGTCTGGTAATGTGATGCAATGCCTCCGTAGCGTTGTATTTTGTCGATTTCGTTGACGCTGCCTTTGATGGTGAGGTTGGCTTCAAGTCCGGTGGCGGTAGTGAAGCTGTATTTGATGCCTTCTGCTTGAGCTGACGCGCTGAAATCTGGCGTACGGAACGAAGATGTCTCAACGTTCTGAACCTCGTCTTCGAGATAGTGGCGCGCTTCATCGCGCATCAGACGCCTGCTCACGTGCACAAGACTCTGGCGGACGCCCTGAGAAAATTGCTCATAGCGTATCCCGACGATATTCCTCATGTAGAATATCTGTATGCAAAGCAGTCCGACGAACGCGATTGCCATCACTATTGTTAATATCCAGATTGTCTGTTTCTTCATTTTGAAACCGGTATTTATCGATGTTGCGATAAATTATCCTATATTAAGTTAACAAGTAAAACTATTATATGTTAGAGGCGATGTAAAACCAAAGCTACGTTTTAGTCGCAGATTTAACATTTCGCGTCAAAATTAACAATTGAATGTGAAATCTCAAAAAACTTTTCCGTTAAATAATCATAACCATATAAATATGGCATTGAAAAATTTGGATTATTCATCGACGGCATCCGGTGCTACGCCTTTTGGCAAGGTGAGATGAAGCCAGAAGAATGCAGTCAGTCCGGCGAGCAGCGAACCGACGATGATGCTGAGTTTTGCCTGCGACAGAAGTGCGTTCTGCGCTGCGTCGGCGGCAGAGAAACTCAGGGAAGCGATGAAAATAGAAACTGTAAAGCCTATTCCTCCGAGCATCGCCATGGATGCCATCATGTGCCAGTTGGCATGTCGCGGCATCTGGGCAAGACCTGTCTTTATAGTAAGCCACGAGAATAACAGAATGCCGGTAAATTTCCCTAAGACCAGACCGAGGATTATCGCGAGCGAAACGCCTTCGAATATTGATGCCGGATTCATGTCGAGAAGGTAAATACCGGCATTGGCGAATGCAAATAGCGGAAGGATGAAATAGTTGACTACCGGATGCAGCGAATCCTCAAGGTCCTGGAGCGGCGAAATGACTTTATCGGAGGCACTCTCGGCTTCTTTGAGCCAGTTCATCTGCTCTTTGCTGAGAATTGACAGTTTGTCGAGTTCCTCAGGGTCTTCGCAGTTCTTGAAGTTAGATATTGATTTTCGGATGGAACTTATGTATTTCCCCGGTGCGAAGACCGGAGTGGCAGGAACACAGAAAGCGACCAGTACCCCGGCAATCGTCGGATGTATACCTGAATTGAGGAAGAGGAACCACACGGCGCCGCCTATGGTAAGGTAGAAGATCTTGCTCTTGATGTGCAGTGCCGAGCCCAGCAGAAGAAAAACGAGAAGGGCGGCGGCATAGATGAGAAGGGTATATTCGATGTCGGATGAATAGAATGCTGCGATGACGATAATGCCGCCAATGTCGTCGACAACAGCGAGAGTCGTAAGGAATATTTTCAGAGATACAGGCACGCGTTTGCCGAGCATGGCGAGGACGCCGAGCGAAAATGCGATGTCTGTCGCCATAGGTATTGCGGCTCCGCCGGAGTAGTCGGTGCCGCGGCTCATCAGCCAGTAGATAATTACTGGCGCCGCCATGCCTCCTATTGCAGCCACAATAGGCAAGAGAGCCTGCCGGATGGACGAAAGCTCGCCGACGAGTACCTCGCGTTTGATTTCAAGTCCGATACTGAAAAAGAAAACCGCCATGAGTGCGTCGTTGATGAACGACTGCAAGGTCATCGGATGCCCGTCGTGACTGAACAGATTGAAAGAGCCTATCTGCAGACGTACTTCTTCGTCCCAGATACTGAAATACCTGTCGTTGAGCCCCGGGATGTTGGCGAAAAGCAATGCTACTATCGTTGCAGCGATGAGGATGTTCCCGCCGGTGGCGTGGCGCCGGAGAGCCTGACGGGCAGAGAAAAATATACTGTGTTCAAAAGCCGTCTTGGGTTCTGGCTTCCATGTGGGACATTTTCTGGCAGTTTTCATTTTCATAGGATGTGATGTTATGCCAAGAAAACAAACGGCGCGCTCCTAATGTTTTGTGGAGCGCGCCGCATATATCGTTGTTCCGGTTCAGAAGAAGTCTTTCAAGTGCATATACAGAGTATGTAATGGAAGCCCCATAACATTGTAGAAGCATCCGTTGATGCCCTTTATGGCTGCGCCCCCTATCCATTCCTGAATTCCATAGGCTCCTGCTTTGTCCAGAGGCATGTAACGTTCTACATAAACATCAATTTCTCTGTCGGAAAGCTCTCCGAAGGTCACTTCCGTGCTTTCGCTGAAAGTGTCTTCTTTCTTTCCTGACAGTGATGTCAGCGTGACGCCTGTCACGACCGTATGTGTTTTCGAACGCAAGTCTCTGAGCATCTTTCCCGCACCTTCTTTCCCGTCAGGTTTTCCGAGAATCTTTCCCTCAAGAATCACTACGGTATCGGCAGTGATGATGAGCTCGTCCGGCATGAGTATGTCTTTGTACGCTTCAGCTTTGAGCTTAGACAGGAATTCGGGTACTTTTTCAGGAGCAAGGTCTTCCGGGTATTCTTCTCTGATGTCTTTTGAAACAGCTATTTCGAAAGAGGAAACAATCATGCCGAGAAGCTCGCGGCGGCGCGGAGAGTTGCTTGCAAGAAGGATGTTTATGTCTTTGAGCGATTGCGAAGGCAATGGAGGCAGGATAGCGGGTGTCTGTTTGCCTGCTCCCGCGTTGAGTTCAAGAATATGTGTGTTCATTTTCCGTATGCCGAGGAGGTGGCTGTCCACAATCCGCGGACTTTTAGTATTTCTTCAATTAATTCGCGTGCCACTCCATGTCCGCCGTCGGCTGTAGTTATATACTTCGCGATAGCTTTGACTTCCGGAGCGGCGTCGCGCGGAGCGACGGGGAGCCCGACTGTCTTCATTGGGGCAAGGTCAGGCAGGTCGTCGCCGCAATAAGCCGTTTCGTCCGGCGCGAGACCGCGCAGACGCATCCAGGTGTTGAGCCATTCGAGCTTATCGCCGTCGCCGAGATACATGTCGGTGATGCCTATTTTGCCGAACCGGGCACGGACAGCAGGAGTATCGGCGCCGGAGATAAGAGCGATATGCAGTCCGGCTCTGACGGCAAGAACAAGAGCATAGCCGTCGTGCAGATTAGCCATACGCTGCGGGATTCCGTTGCTGTCCATCGGCACGAGCGCCGGAGAAAGAACTCCGTCGATATCGAAGGCGATGCCGCGTATTCTGTCGAGGGGATAGCCTATTCTGCTCATCTGAGTGTGATGTCGTGGGTCTTGATAATATATTGCGAAATAATGTCGTATATCTTTCTTTCGTCGTCGGGGAGCGAAGCGCTCTGACGCTCTATCACCGCTTTGTCACCTCGTCGGGCGGGTCCGGTCAGCGCGTCGAACGGACCGATGGCAAAAACTTTCGCTATCGTTGCCTCGACAAGCGGTCGGACGGTATCAAGCGGATAGTTTTCTTCACCGAGCACCTTTCCGGTGATATCCAGCATCTCAACAATGAAATTAGATGAAAATACTCCGGCTATATGGAGTTTGCTGCGCTGTTCCGC
>USMC01000048.1 GCA_900555715.1 uncultured Porphyromonadaceae bacterium
AATCCGGTATTCTCCAGTAAGGCTATGAAATGGCACATCATCCGGCAGAATGATGCGATGCAATGCGGCGTGGCATGCCTGACCATGATATGCCGCCACTACGGTCAGTCCTACACCCTCGACAAGCCGTGGAACACTTGCATTATTTCCATTACTATCCATTGATTTTCAAATATTTATCATGAATTTACTCGCGAACAATTAAAATTATTCTGTAAAAAACAAAGATATAATAATCACAAAACCAGAATAATATGAAAAGGAAATCTGTTTATTTATTCGCTTGTGCATATCGAACGAATTATAAATATTGCCATACTTTTATGACACTGGCGAGGAATTTATTAATTCTGATAGTGCTGGCGGTTGTGATGTCGGCACAGGCGATGGCAAGGGACTATGTCGGTGTTGTGCTGGATGAGAATAAAGAACCGCTGCCATACGCGACAGTGAGAATAAAAAACAGGAGTATTGCTGCTCTGGGCGACAGCGTCGGGGAGTTCATGCTTTCGGTAAAGAAACCGCAAAGCCATGACACTCTGACGGTCTCATATCTCGGATATGAGACAAAAGAGATACCAAGCGCAGCTCTTGGCGAGGATGGTAAGATCACTGTCAAAATGACTCCTGCTTCGGCTGAGCTAAAAAATGTGACTGTCATCCCGGCAAAAAAGATCAAGAGAAAGTCAAAAGGCAAGAAACATGGTAGCGGCATGATGCTGTCATTTTTAGATGAGGATATGGCAGGAGAATGTTTTGGCTATGAATTCCATGCGAAGAAGGATAGTCGTCTTGTCCTCGAGCGTGTCGATTTCTTCTATCGCGAAGGTAGAAATCAGATGACGCGTATGAAATTCAGAGTTAATGTCTATGATATGAGTGAGGTCAAAAGCGATCCGTCGTCCAAGTTTGTCAATATTCTGTCAAGACCGGTATATTTTAACTACGTGCTCGACAAGAACAAGCTTAGCGGAAAGTTCGTCTATGAATTGCCAGAGTGCATCGTGTTAACAAAGGATGCGATGGTGGAGATAGAATTTCTTGAGAACCTTGGCAATGAGATTTTCTGGTATAAGAGCAATGTCATCGGAAAACGCACATGGACGAAGTCATTGACCGATGGGCAATGGGAACGGAATCCTTTTGCCACGCCGTTCTTTGTAGAATGTGCGGAGATTAAGTGAAAAATTTCAGGGCGAGGAGCGTAGAGAAATGGAAAAAATAGCTTATCTTTGTCATCCGTTATGAAACACGGTTTTAACAACGACAAGTATCTCAAGATACAGTCCGAACACATCATGGAGCGAATCGCCCAGTTCGGAAACAAGCTATATCTCGAACTCGGAGGCAAACTCTTCGACGATCACCACGCCAGCCGCGTCCTTCCCGGCTTCCAGCCCGACAGCAAACTGCGGATGCTCTCGAAACTCAGCGACAAGGCGGAAATCGTCATCGTCATCAGCGCCCTCGACATTGAAAAAAACAAAGTAAGGAACGATCTCGGCATCACCTACGACATGGATGTGCTGCGCCTGCGCGAAGAATTCATCAGGCGCGGATTCATGGTGGGTTCGGTCGTCATCACACACTACAACGGACAGAGCAGCGCCGACGCCTACCGCGAGAAACTCAGACGTATGGGCATCACTGTCTACTACCACTACACAATAGAAGGCTATCCCACTAACGTCGATCTGATAGATTCCGACGAAGGATTCGGACGGAACGACTATGTCGTCACCTCGCGCCCCCTCGTCATAGTCACCGCTCCCGGACCGGGCAGCGGCAAGATGGCGGTGTGCCTCAGCCAGCTGTACAACGAACACAAGCGCGGAATCGAAGCCGGATATGCCAAGTTCGAGACCTTCCCCGTATGGAGCCTGCCGCTCAAACACCCTGTCAACATAGCATACGAAGCCGCTACTGCCGATCTCAACGATGTCAACATGATAGACCCCTTCCATCTTGAGGCATACGGCAAGACCGCTATCAACTACAACCGCGACATAGAGATTTTCCCGGTTCTCAACGCGCTCTTTGAAGGCATATACGGTACGAACCCCTACAAATCGCCTACCGACATGGGTGTGAACATGGTAGGGTTCTGTATCGACGACGACGAGGTGTGCTGCGAAGCGTCCAAAATGGAAATCATACGACGCTATTTCACCGCGCTCAACAACTTTGCCAAAGGCAACACCGACGACAGCGAGGTGAGCAAGATCGCCCTGCTGTTCAAACAGGCAAAAATAGACACTTCCTACCGCAAGCCTGTCGCCGCCGCCCGCCAGCGCGCCGAACAGAGCGGACGCCCGTCTTCGGCGATAGAACTTCAGGACGGAACCATCATAACGGCAGAGACAAGCGACTTGCTCGGACCCAGCGCCGCGCTCATCCTCAATGCCACCAAACACCTCGCCGGCATCGACCACGCGGTAAAGCTCATCCCGCAGTCGCTCATAGAACCTATCCAGCACACAAAGACAAACTATCTCAAAAGCAACAATCCGCGGCTCCATACCGATGAGGTTCTTGTAGCGCTTTCGGTTCTGAGCCAGCATGATGAAAACTGCCGTCGCGCATTGGAGAAACTGCCGGAACTCGACGGCTGCCAGGTGCATTGCACGGTAATGTTAAGCGAAGTCGACCGCAAAATCTTCAAAAAGCTCGGTGTAGGTCTCACATGCGATCCCGCACGTAAAGTTTCCTGAAAGACTATCCGATACAGCATAAAATTTCGCGTCCCCTGACCGTGTGTCGGGGGACGCGAATGCTTTATGATACAAAATACACTTTAAAAACTTGATAATAAAAAAATTATCCGTCATCACGACGAATAATCTTTTCACCTTAAATCTAATACCATGAAAAACTGATGCAAAGGTAGTACTTTTATGTTATACAGCATAATTTTCAAGCATAAAATTTACACCATTAACTTTATTTAATATTCGGGATGTATAACGGGGTTTTCACGGCGTCTAAATAGCGTTGCCAGTTTCAAATGTTAAAACATCATCAGCGCAGTGAGTCATAATGAACAAAGACAAAATTCAGCACGTTCTAATGTCAAACAACAACGGAATTGCCCAAAGGGGCGATGAAGCTGCTTATAAAAAGCGCGTCAATTATGCCGGCGCCTGTCAAACAAAAATTCAGAACAACAAAAAAGTCTAACAAAACATCTCAACTAACATGAAAAAGAATGCATTAACCCTCGCTACCGCATGCTGTGCCGTCTTATTGCCAGCATTTGCAGCGAATGCTCAGGACGAGGTTATCGTTGAAGAGACAACAGCGGTAATCAGTGAAGTGCCCTGCACGACACGTTATTACGTGGATAAGAAAGACAACTGGTTCCTGCAGATCGGTGCCGGAGCCGCAGTTCCATTCGTCGAAGGTTCCGGCGACAAGTTCATCCATGGACGTCACGTCACAGCGAACTACAACGTAGGCTTCGGTAAGTGGTTCTCTCCATATCTGGGCTGGCGTCTGTCGTTCTACGGAGGTCCTCTTCACTTCGATAATAACGGACACATGGATCGATTCAACTATGTCAACGGCAACCTCGACTTCATGTGGGATATGTTTAATTCTCTCGGAGGAGTCAACAGCAAGCGCGTATTTTCCATCGTGCCCTATGTAGGTCTTGGCGGCACATACGCATGGAATTTCCGTCCCGACACCGACGAGAACGTTCGTCGCTCAGGCGACAAGCCGAAGACAAACTCATGGACACTTCCTGTCTCCGCAGGCATTCAGCTACGCTTCCGCCTCTGCAAATATGTCGACTTCTTCCTCGACGGTCGTGCAGGATTCTACGGCGACAACTTCAATAATATCGCCTACGGACGTCCAGTCGACATCAACCTTACCGCAACCGGCGGTTTCACCATCAATTTCGGCGGTCGCGACTACCGCGCATACAATCCCTGCGACTATGTGGGCTATGTAAACAATCTCAACAATCAGGTCAACGACCTCCGCGGAGCTCTTGCTACGACATCCGCCGCCCTCGCAGCAGCAGAGGCTCAGCTGCCGTGTCCCGAAGTCGTAGAGCAGACCGTTGTAGAAACTGTAGCTCCCACTCCTCTTATGGCAAGCGTCCGCTTCCGCATCAATTCCGCCAAGATCAGCGACGAAGAGCAGGTCAATGTCTACAACATCGCACAGTGGATGAAGGACAATCCCGACCAGACTGTAGCAATAGTAGGCTATGCCGACAAGAACACCGGCACCGCAACATACAACCAGAAGCTGTCGCAGCGTCGCGCACAGGCTGTCGCCGATGCCCTCACAAACAAGTACGGCATCAACCCTGACCGTCTTTCCATCCAGGGCGAAGGCAGCTCGACACAGCCTTATCCCGAAAACAACTGGAACCGTATCGTAATCTTCAACACCAAGTAAGAGATACACATCCATATACAACAAAAATCCCCGGAGCAATGCTTCGGGGATTTTGCTGTATATGGGAATTAATGCTTAAATCCAGCGGGTATATGCGAAGTCCTGACGGTGCGGAAGCTCGGCATTCTTGGGGTAGATGCGGAAACCATAGCGGAATACGCCGGCATCCTTGATTTCTGTCGACAGTTCATAAGTGACGATATTGCCGTCCTGCTTTACAATCTTGAACTGGTCGACGGCGGAGAGATGCTCCTGACCGTCCACCTGCTTGTAGACGACCATTTCAAGACCGAGATCGCGTCCGATGCCGTTGGTGTCGACAGTGACTTCGACGCGGAACGGTTCGCCGGTAATGCCGTTGGAAATCTCACCGCTGTGGCGGACGTCGATAACTTTAACACCGTCCCAAAGCTGCGCGATACGCTCTTTCCACGAAACGATGTTCTTTGCCAGAGCAAAATTGTCGGCGGCGAGACGCTTGCTGCGGTTTGCCTCCTTGTCGTAGAAGCGGCTGATGTAGTCGTCGATCATGCGCTTCATAGTGAAGTGCGGAGCGATGTCGCCGATAGAACCCTTGATATACTGAATCCACTTGGGCGAATAGCCGGCGGAGTTCTTTTCGAAGTAGAGAGGAATGATTTCGTTTTCCAGCATCGAGTAGATGGTGGCAGCGTCGAGTTTGTCCTGCTGTGCCTGGTCGGTATATGTGCGCTTGTCGGTAAGCGCCCATCCGGCATGTTCGTTGAAGCGATAGCCCTCATACCACCATCCGTCGAGGACGGAGAAGTTGAGCACACCGTTCATCTCAGCTTTCTCACCGGAAGTGCCGGAAGCCTCAAGGGGACGTGTCGGGGTATTGAGCCAGATGTCGACACCTGTGACAAGGCGCTTGGCAACGATCATGTTGTAGTCTTCGAGGAAGATGATCTTGCCGAGGAATTCCGGACGGCGGCTGATTTCTACAATTTTCTTGATCAGTCCCTGACCGGCGCCGTCGGCGGGGTGAGCCTTGCCGGCAAAAATGAACTGAACGGGGAACTGCGGATTGTTGACGATACGTGCAAGACGGTCAAGATCAGTGAAGAGAAGGTGAGCACGCTTGTACGTTGCAAAACGGCGGGCAAAACCTATGATGAGCGCGTTAGGATTGATTTTGTCAACGATATCGAGCACAGCCGAGGGATCGCCCTGATGTGCGAGCCATTTTTCCTTGAAATCGCGGCGCAGGAAGTTGATGAACTTGTTCTTGAGCGTCACGCGCATCTTCCAGATTTCTTCATCGGGCACTTCGAAAATGCCTTTCCAGGCCTCCGGATCGCTCTGGTTTGCGAACACCTGAGCGCCGAGCTTCTGAGTGTAAAATTCTTTCCATTCCGAGGCAGCCCACGTCGGCATGTGAACGCCATTGGTGACATATCCGACATGGCTTTCTTCCCAGGAGTATCCTTTCCAGATGCCGGCGAACATTTTCTTGGACACTTCGCCGTGAAGCCAGCTTACGCCGTTAGCTTCCTGGCAAGTGTTGAGAGCGAACACGCTCATGGAGAAGCGCTCGTTGGTATCGGGGTTCTCACGACCCATGTTCATAAGGTCGTTCCAGCTGATGCCGAGTTTGGCAGGATATTCACCCATATATTTGCCGAAGAGACCTTCATCGAAGTAGTCGTGACCAGCGGGTACGGGAGTGTGGACAGTGTAGAGGCTCGAAGCGCGGACAAGCTCCAGAGCTACATTGAAAGTCAGACCGTCTTTCTGGACGTAGTCGACAAGACGCTGAAGATTGAGCAGTGCCGCATGACCCTCGTTGCAATGATAGAGCTGGCTCTTTACACCAAGTTTCTGGAGCATGAGCACACCGCCGATACCGAGAAGATATTCCTGCTTGATACGGTTCTCCCAGTCGCCGCCATAGAGCTGATGGGTAATCGAACGGTCGAACTCGCTGTTCATATCGAAATCGGTATCCATCAGATACAGCTTCATACGACCTACGTTGACACGCCATACATGGCTGTAGATGACACGACCGGGATAGGGAACCTCAAGAATCATCGGATGACCTTCTTTGTCGAGCACCTGCTCGATGGGAAGCTGGTTGAAGTTCTGGGGTTCATAGTTGGCAATCTGCTGACCGTCGACACTCAGTGTCTGTGTGAAATAGCCGTAACGGTACAGGAAACCGACTGCCGTCATATCGACACAGCTGTCGGAAGCCTCTTTGATATAGTCGCCGGCGAGCACACCGAGACCGCCGGAGTAGATTTTAAGACAGTTGCACAGACCGTATTCCATCGAGAAATACGAAACAGAAGGAATGTCCTTGCGCATCGGCTTTGCCATATATTCCTTGAAATCGGCATATACCTTGCCAAGCTCCGCCATAAAAGCGTCGTCTGCCATGAGCTCGGCAATACGGTCGGAAGTAAGGCGCTGGAGAATGAGAACGGGGTTTTCCCCGTCGCGGCGCCACGAATCGGGATCGATGGAACGGAAGAGAGCCTTAGCCTCGCTGTTCCATACCCACCAGAGGTTTTTGGAGAGTTCTTCGAGAGCTTTAAGCTGTTTGGGCAGCTCCGATTTAACAGTAATATCACGCCATACAGGGGCGTTGGTATTGCTAACTGATAGTTTCATATAATAACTTTAAATACTTATTTTTTAATTCTTTTGTCGCGTGCGGAAAATGCTTCGCAATATGCAAGATAGTAATCGCTGATAAAGTCTTTCCACTGCGCTTTAGCAGCTGTATCAGCGGCGGCTTTACGCACAGCGGCAGTCTCGGCAGGGCTTTCTTTTTCAAGAGCTTCGACAGCGTCGGCTATCGCGTCGCGCGACTGGCTGTAATTATTGTCGGTGCGCCCGACGACCTCGACGCCGCAGCTTGCGAAACCGGGCTTGAAATTCTCTTCTATCCACATTCCGAATCCGGCGAGACATGTTGTGACTGTCGGGACGCCGAATGCTATGCTTTCGAGAGGCGTATACCCCCACGGCTCGTAGTACGACGGAAAGACAGTTGCATCAAGTCCCGGAAGAAGTTCATAGTAGGTCATGTTAAAAATGCCGTCGGCACCGTCGAGATAGCACGGTACATAGATGACCATGACATCGGATGTCGCGTCATTGGCAAAGCCGAGCTGATGTATACGGCTGTTTACGGCATCTTCGTTGTAGTTGTTCAGCCTGTGCGTAATCACAGGATCGCTCAGACGACCTGACAATTCAAAATCGAGATTGTGCACCAGATCAGGACGAGGACCGCCACACCAACCAGGAACGAGGACATAAGCGAGCGTGCGGCGTCCGGTCGAACGATGGCGCAGCTCATCGAGCGAATCCAGAAACAGATCAATGCCTTTGTTTCGGTATTCGTGGCGCCCGGAAGTGGCAACGATAAACGTGTCATCATCGAAATCCACTCCTGTGAGGGCGCGCGCTACCTGAAGCAGCTTTGTGCGGGCAGCACTGCGCGCTGCCGGATATTTGGTGCGTCCGGGGACGAAATTGAGTTCAAAGCCATTAGGTGTCACGACATCTGGGCGACGATCGAGAAGCTGGGCACATTCGGCGGCGGTGACGTCGCTCACAGTCGTGAAGCAGTCGGCGTTGTGTGCGGCGGCTTTTTCAAGAGAATGCTTCGACTGCATGTTAAGCTCCGCTGCCATCTGGTCGCCGTTGTAGTTAGGCAACTGGTCGTAGAGCGGTTTGCCGTTGCCGCAGATACTGCGTCCTATGCTTGTGGCGTGAGTGGTGAATACGGTTGCTATGTCCGGCATATCGGCTTCCAGAGCAAGAAGACCCATTGCCGTGGTCCACTCGTCGAAATGAGCAATCACATGGCAGGGCTCAACACCGGAAGCTTTTACAAACGCCTCTATGACAGCTGCCGCGGCACGTCCGAAATCACAGCCTTCGTCATAATCGCCGTAAGCGTGCAGAGAGTCGACACCATAAAGTTCCCACATACGGGCGTAGTCTTTGTCTCTTGTCTTTTCCATCCCCTGAAATCTGACAAGCACGGCAACGGGACGTCCGGGGATGTCCCAGCGTCCGATACGCACGTCGATGCCGTCGGGCAACATTGCTTTGCCTGCCACTTTCTTCAATAGTGAAGGAACTTCGACAAAATATGGCGACGGATTATCCTCACTCCATACATCCGGACCTATAAATATAAGTTTGTCCTTAAATTGTTCTTTCAGAGTTTTTGCCTTTGATGAAAGCACCGTATAGATGCCTCCTACCTTATTGCAAACTTCCCAACTTACCTCAAACAATATATCTATGTCCTGGTTACAGTTATCCATTTCTCTACACGATTCGTTAACAGGCAGCAAAGATAGTGATTTTTTTTGGTTTAGCCAAACATCAGCCGACGTACTGCTCAAGAAGCGACTTCATCTGTACGGCAAGTTCCTTTGCGGCAACTCCTGCGGCGGCTGCAAAATCCTCGCCGGACGATGCGTATATGATGCCGCGCGAGCTGTTGACAAGAAGACCGCATTCGTCAATCATACCATAGCGTGCCACATCCTCAAGGCTGCCGCCCTGTGCTCCCACACCGGGAACGAGAAGGAAGTGGCGTTCGGCGACGCGGCGTATGTCGGTAAGACTCTCAGCCTTTGTAGCTCCTACGACATACATAGTATCCACGGGCGAGCCCCAGTGGCGCGAGCGGCGGATGACACGTTCATAAAGCGGAGTGCCATGTTCGTCTCTGACGGTCTCGAAGTCGGACGACGACGCGTTCGATGTCAGCGCAAGAATGATGCTCCATTTGCCCTTGTAGGCGAGGAAAGGCTTCACGCTGTCCTCTCCCATATACGGAGCCAGCGTCACGGCATCGAAATCGTATGTCTCGAAGAATGTGCGGGCATAGAGTGCGGCGGTGTTGCCTATGTCGCCGCGCTTGGCGTCGGCAATGATGAACTGATCGGGATAGTTAGTGCGGATATAGTCCACAGTGTCGGCAAGGGCTTTCCATCCGTCGGCTCCGAGAGCCTCGTAGAAAGCGATATTGGGCTTGTATGCCACACAATAGGGTGCTGTCGCGTCGATTATGGCTTTGTTGAAAGCGGTCACGCGTTCGGCGGGAGCGCCCTCAAGGCATCCCGGAAGTTTTTTGATATCGCTGTCGAGTCCGACACAGAGGAAAGACCCTTTACGGAAAATATTCTCAACAAGTTCGTTACGTTTCATATATAGTTATTTTTCAATTGTTGCTTATTTGGTAAAAAGATAGAATTCGGCACGACGGATGACAGTGTCGGCGTCGGCGTCTATTGCCAGTTGGGTAAATACGGCGACAGCACTGTCGCCCGACACACTGACAGCGGGCGACGTCAGCGGAGAACTTCCCTCGGCAGCATCGCAAAGACTGTCTACATTAAGCCATATCGAATAATCGCCGAAGACAGAAGCAGCACATCCGTTGTCTCTCAAACTGAGAGGCCTGTTATACATGTCATATTTTATAACTTTGTCATAACCTTCCGGTACAGTCACCACGCCGTCTGTTTCAAGATTATAAGAAAACACGGCCTCCACAACCTCCTCCACGTATTGCTCCGGAAGCAGCTCATAATCGAACAGACGTCTGTCGGAAGCGACTATATCGCTTATTTCCGAATGGTCGTCCCATCCGTCGAGATATTCGATTTTCGATGCGACACTCTCTGCTTCGCGCTCTTCAAGTCCTGCCAGCAGACTGCGGGTTTCTTCTGCCGTCAGAGGAAAATGCTCTGCTCCGGCATCTTGCAAGGATGCAATCACATCATTGCGGATTATGCGGTTGGCTATCGACGTAAAATTCAGCCCCGGAATCATCGACACAATGGCAAACACCAGCGCAAACGACACTGCGACAACATTGAGACCGGCATTGCGTTTCAGGAGAAGATAGAACACGACGGAATATGCCCATACGTTGAATGCCGCCACGTAAAGACGCGATACCGTGATGCCGTACTCGCGTACACGGTAGATGAGTCCTATACTCATGAGAACAAGCAACGGAAGCAGAATCACGGGCGCCCACCGGCGCACCAGCAGCGCCACGCGCTCCGAAGCGCCACTTTCATAGCCGCCGAAAGTATAGCGCTGAATGCCATAGAGCATTATCAGCGTAGCAAGCATGAGCCCTGTCACCATCCATGTCACCGAAGCTTTAGGGAGTGTCCAGGTGAACAATATATTGGCGGCATACACATATAATATAAGAGTATATCCCGCAACCAGCGGCAGCAGAACATTCCTGCAGAAAGCCCCGACGGCGATCCTCGGCATAAGCCGCGCCATGAGCACGGCGCGACGGCGGGGGATTCTCCAGAGATATAAAACCACAGGCAGGAATAAGCCGAAGAGGCATACTGCCGTCATGGTTATCTTATAGTTCCTCACACCAAACAGCAGCCCGACAGTATTGAAGAATATAAACATAGCCACCGTCAGAACAAGGGCTATGCATGCGGCAGTCGCCACTGCCTCAAACTGTCTGACTGTATATTCCCACAGCTGGGCACGTGTATAGCGCTTCACCGCAGGGAGGAAAAGGATGGCTGATACAAGAGCTGCAAAAAAGGCGAAACGACCGATAGTCTCGGCGTCATTGCCAGTACCTCCTCTGACAAGCATAAGCGCAAGGTCTGCTCCTGCGAGCAAAGTAGCGGAGATAAGAGCCGGTTTGAGGAAACGCCGCTTTTCAGAGAACTCGCACCACAGATTGACAGCAAGTGTCAGCATGAAAGCCTCGGCGACAGCCCAGCTGACCGATTTAAAAATGAAATCGAAATCCGGAGTCCACACATACAGCGAAAATATTTCCCAAACGGTAAAAATCGCTGCGAGACAGAACGGGAACGGAAACCGACGGAGGACACATGAAATGGTGCGTCGCAAGGTGTCTGTAGAAAACAGACGGCGTACTCTGCTCATAACTCTGCTGCTTTTAGTTTTTCGGCATTTTCGGCGATGATGAGATGATCGATCACATCCTGTATGTCACCGTCGACAAACGCCTGCAGATTATAGATGGTATAATTGATGCGATGGTCGGTGATACGCCCCTGAGGATAGTTGTAGGTGCGTATCTTTGCGGAACGGTCGCCGGTACTTACAAGCGTCTTACGGCGCGAGGCGATGTCGTCGACATACTTCTGATGTTCCTTGTCGTAGATGAAAGTGCGCAGCCGGCTCAGAGCGCGCTCCTTGTTTTTGGGCTGGTCGCGCGTCTCGGTACATTCGATGAGAATCTCCTCGCTCACGCCGGTATTCGGATTACGCCACATATAGCGCAGACGAACACCCGATTCCACTTTGTTGACATTCTGTCCGCCGGCTCCGCCGGAACGGAAAGTGTCCCACTTGATTTCGCCTTCGTTGATTTCCACGTCGAAAGGCTCGGCCTCGGGCAACACGGCGACAGTGGCCGCCGAAGTGTGCACCCTGCCCTGCGTCTCTGTGGCGGGCACACGCTGCACACGGTGCACGCCGCTCTCATATTTCAGAACGCCATACACACCATCGCCCGTCACCGAAAGAACAACCTCCTTATAGCCGCCTGCGGCGCCTTCGCTCGCCGATGTGACGGCGACACTCCATCCTCGGCTCTCGCAGTACTTCATATACATCTTGCACAGATCGCCGGCAAAGATAGCAGCCTCGTCGCCTCCCGTACCGCCACGTATTTCAAGGATTGCGTTGCGGCTGTCCTCAGGATCGGCGGGAATGAGCTGCAGCTTTATCTCCTCCTCAAGCCCAGGGAGCGCTTCCTCGGCGGCGTCGAGCTGCTCTTTTGCCATCTGGCGCATCTCTGCATCGCTCTCATCGGCAAGGATTGCGTGAGCCTCGTCGATGTTTTCGGTGAGACTGCGATAGCGCCGTATGAGGACAGTAAGTTTCTCAAGATCCTTATATTCTTTAGAAAGGCGCACGTAGCGCTTCATGTCAGCGATAACGGCGGGGTCGGTGATAAGAGTGCTCACTTCTTCGAAACGAGCCTCCATGCCTTCGAGGCGTTCAAGCAAAGGATATTCTGCCATGTGTCAAATTTTCGGCAAAGGTACGAATTTTCCGCGACTTATTCCGCGGTGCAGGAAAGATAATGCTGCGATAATTCAGAATTGACTTGTTGGTTAAAATCTTTATTCATACCTTTGCATAGTATCTGAAACGACAAATTTCCGAGCGCAAAATATAAGCTTAACGATTCTCAAATCCAACAAAATCCAACATTACTAAAATGCGAAAACTAAAGACATTCCAATTACTCACTCTGCTGACAGGTCTTTGCATGATTATGACCGGCACAAGCTGCTCCTCCGACGAACCTCAGGGCGGCGGTAATGAGCTGACCTACACTCAACTCGCCAAAGCCGACATCCAAAATGCAAGCGCACTGATACTTTACGGCAACGACGGTTCTCGTGCCAGTGGAGAAGAATTCATACGTCCCGGTCTATACAAGATTGGTCCGGATGGTAAAATCTCGATGGTAGCTATTTACTGCTCCACCGATGAAGACGGTAATAAAATCGAAACTGAGCATACACTCTCTGTCAGACCAACCGGTATCAGGTCATGTTCGAAAAAATACAGTTTGCTGTTGAAATGCCAATATTATGACGAAGACGGCAGCATAGCATCTGGTGCCGGATACATTCTTCTCAACAACTCTACCGGCGACATCTACGATCTCAGTGAAGTTATGGAATTCTATGCAAATTTCGTTGCACTCGATAACACATCGCCTATAATTAATGAAATGTCAGACGGCTCATTACTGGTTTACTCTCCGGATGAACGTGCCACCGCGGGTCGTATCACTCTCACCGGCAGGAAAGCCACTTTCACTCAGATCAACAACGGTCAAGGTTTCTGCGGTGGCGAAACGTGCTGCGCCAGTATCCACATCACTCCGTCGAATCTGATTTTTTCCGCTGCCCCCGGTCTGGCTTCCGACATGGGCGTAATTTTCCCCAACGGCGGCTATGACTATATGGCAAGCCACACCGTGCCGGCATTATCCGGGATCAAGACTGTCTATCAGCAGCCAGAAGCTTCTGCCAATGGCAACTATAAGGGATTCATCTGGCTTAATGATTCGCCAGTTACCCTTGTGCGTGAATCCTACTATACACGAAATGAAGCCAACGAAAGTTTTATCGAAAACTTCATCGGCATCATAAGAATTAATGTGGGCAACCAATCCGGGCAAGTCACATTCACCGAACGCACCTCGCAGCATATTTTCACCAAATGGAGTGAAACGACGATCTATAATGCCTGCGCCATCGGCGACAACCTTCTGGTTGAAATCAGTAATTACAGTGATGACAACCAAACTGGTAGAGCTTATCTTGTTTATAATTCCCACACCGACAAGTGGACTGATATGGGCGCCCCCATCAAGATCATCGGCAACAATGGTAATAGAGGTATTAGCCCAATGAGCATTTTCAATGACCGCGCATGGATAGTCGATATACCCGAAGGAGCTAACGGAGGCAAAGTATGGTGGATAGACCCTGACAAACAGCAGACAGGCAGCGTGGATGTAGACCTTGCAGGTGTAGACATAGAATCGATCGAAGAGGACTATCAGACAGGGCATTTTGTATTCCGCGGTGTGCGCCGCTCCGACGGCAGTAACTGCATCCTTACCTTAGATCTTAGCACCGGCAAATCGGAAATCTTATTCTCCTCTCCCAACTATGTGAACATCGACCTTGTGCTGCTGAACTGACACTCATTATTCAGAGGCTATCCAAGGCTTTTTCATTTAAAACTCGATAAATGACATGACTTTCCTTACCCGGTTCATTGCGAATCGGGTAATTTTTCAATATTATAACATTTTCCGAAGTGCAAGACAATCTTAAATGAAAGAACCGAGGGTTAAGCAACACTTATTTACATTAAAAGGCGTGCTATGTCAAAAATTTTCGCTTACTTTGCACTTTGGAAAAATAACCAATATCGCATATATAGAACACAATGAAAAAAAGTGCTTTACAGACTGCCCGCGCCTCATATCAGCCTAAGCTCCCGATAGCTCTCGCCGGTGCGGTAAAAGTTGTAGAAGGCCGTCCCACCGAGTCGGTCGCCGATCAGGACGCCATCCGTTCGCTCTTCCCCAACACGTATGGTCTTCCGGAAATCCGTTTTGAGAAAAACACAAGCGCCACACCCGGCAAGCCCGTCAATGTAGGCGTAATCCTCTCAGGCGGTCAGGCTCCCGGCGGACACAACGTCATCTGCGGCATTTTCGACGGTATCAAAAAAATTCACCGCGACAGCCGCCTCTTCGGCTTCCTCATGGGTCCTTCCGGTCTTGTCGACCACAAATACATCGAACTGACAGCTCCCATAATCGACGAATACCGCAACACCGGCGGTTTCGACATCATCGGTTCCGGACGTACCAAGCTTGAAAAGAAAGAGCAGTTCGACAAAGGTCTCGAAATCCTCAAGGAACTCGGCATCAAAGCACTCGTCATCATCGGCGGCGACGATTCGAACACCAACGCCGCTATTCTTGCCGAATACTACAAGGCTAACAAAGCCGGCGTACAGGTCATCGGATGCCCCAAAACCATCGACGGCGACCTCAAGAACGACCTCATTGAAACATCCTTCGGCTTCGACACCGCAACCAAAGTATATTCTGAAGTTATCGGCAACATACAGCGCGACTGCAACTCCGCCAAGAAATACTGGCACTTCATCAAGCTCATGGGTCGTTCCGCAAGCCACATTGCTCTCGAATGCGCACTCCAGACGCAGCCTAACATCTGCCTCATAAGCGAGGAAATCGAGAAGAAAAACATGAGCCTCGACCAGATCATCACCTATATCGCCGGCATCGTCAAAGCACGCGCCGCAGAAGGCAACAACTTCGGCACCATCCTCATTCCCGAAGGTCTCATCGAGTTCATCCCCGAATTCAAGCGCCTTATCGCTGAACTTAACGAACTTCTCGGTGCTAACAAGGACAAAGTTGCCGGCATGAACCACGAGCAGCTCACTGAATTCATCCTCGGCAACATCTCCAAAGAGAACGTCGAAGCTCTCAAGCAGCTTCCGGAGCGCGTTGCACGTCAGCTCATGCTCGACCGCGACCCCCACGGAAACGTGCAGGTTTCGCTCATCGAGACAGAAAAACTCCTCAGCGAAATGGTTGCAGAACGTCTCAAGAACGACAAGGAATTCAAAGAATGCGGCGGCAAATTCTCGCCTCTGCATCATTTCTTCGGATATGAAGGTCGCTGCGCCGATCCGTCGAACTTCGACGCCGACTACTGCTACTCTCTCGGCTTCAACGCTTCCGCACTCATCAACGCCGGCGTGACAGGCTACATGTCGTCTATCCGCAACCTCGTAAAACCGGCTGTCCAGTGGATTCCCGGTGGTATACCCATCACCATGATGATGAACATCGAGCGCCGCAATGCCGAAGACAAGCCCGTTATACAGAAAGCACTTGTCAACCTCGAAGGCAAGCCCTTCCAGAAATTCGCCGAACAGCGCGACAAATGGGCGCACAGCACATGCTACATGTACCCCGGTCCCATCCAGTACTTCGGTGCTCCGGAAGTATGCGACCAGCCCTCGATGACTCTCAAATACGAGCACCTGTCGAAATAAACACTATAACTTCCAAATATCAGCTTGCAGACACGGTGCCTCCGGGTGCCGTGTCTTTTACTACAAAATGAAATTACGCTCACTGCTTCTCTGTTTATCTCTGGCAGCCGCCGCCGTAACCGCACAAGCTCAGAATCTTCTGAAACTCGGCGAGGCGACAACCACCGGAATATACATCAAAGACCTGCGAACCGGCAAGGTGCTGGCTGAAGAAAATTCTAAGACAGCCATGACGCCGGCATCGGTAATGAAGTCTATTGTCACGGCATCGGTGCTTTCGCTTTGCGGAGCCGACACCTGTTTCACCACCGACGTCGCTCTCAGCGGAACTGTCGAGAACGGAATATGCACAGGCAATCTGATTATCCGCGGCACAGCCGACCCTACTGTAGAGAGCGAATATTTCGAAGAAAACCACGGCTTCTGCGACAGCATCGCCGCCGCACTGAAAAAACACGGAATCAGCCGCATAGAAGGCGACATCGAGATAATTCAAAACCTCAGCGACGCCGGACCGAACCTGCACTGGGAAGTAGAAGACATAGCGTGGCCTTATGGCGCCGCCCTCGAAGGATTCAACTGGCGCGACAACATCGTTGAAGTGAATCTTTCCACCGGAACAACGCGACCGGAAGCTCCCGGACTTGAATTATGTGTCCTGCCGGGCGATGATAACGACGTTGTGCGCGGAATATACAGTAACCGTGTATACATATACCGCAAACCGGGCGAGAAACCATACAGTTTTAAAATATCTGTCCCCGATCCTGCCGCTGTTTTCACCAGCCAGATGCGCAGGACACTTGCGCAAGCAGGCATCGAAACGGGAGAAAAACCGGCGGCTGCCGACTCCGCCGCCACTGTAATATACCGCCACCGCTCACCGGCGTTCGGAAAAATCATGAAAAGCCTGATGGTGCGTTCCGACAACCTCTTCGCAGAAGGGATGCTCCGATCCCTCGCTCCGGGGAAATCGCGTCGCCAAGCCATAAAGCGCATGAAAAAGCTCTGGGACGACCGAGGCATACCTACAAAATGCACCACTATAACCGACGGCAGCGGACTGGCACGCAACAACCGGCTGTCGCCTCGGTTCATCGCCTCGGTGCTCGAATGGATGTCGAAATCGCCGATGGCAGAAGAATACGCATCATATTTCCCGCGAGCCGGCAAAGACGGTACCCTGAAAGGATTCCTCGCCAAGACTCCGCTTGCCGGACAGATTGTCCTGAAAACCGGCAGTGTCGGAGGTGTGCAGTGTTATGCCGGCTATAAACTTGATAAAGACAAGCGCCCCACACACGTCGTTGTCATTATGGTAAACAGTTTCTTCGGAACAAGAACGACGGTGCGCAAGGCATCAGAGAACCTGCTGAAACGACTATTTATAAAATAAAACGTCTATATGAAAGAAACAGAACACCTCCTGGAGCTCAACCTCGAAATCGAGGGTATGCTGCGCATTCTCGACGCGCACCCCAGCGACGAAGCACGTCGCCGGCTCGAAAGCGCCTATACCGGTTTTGCACAGGCGATGGAACGCTTCCTCGCATCCGTCGACACTCCGGCAGCAGATTCAGCATCGCCGGCGACGGCATATATCGAGCTCGACGAGCCGACGACGCGCATTCCGCTATCAGAAGCTATCAACGACGACGACCGCATACGGTTCAGGCGCGAGCTCTTCAACGGCAACGACGACGATTTCGACGATACTGTCGCACTCCTCTCCGATATGAGCAGCTACAGCGAAGCGGAAGACTATCTGCTTAACGACATGATGTGGAACCGTAGTAAGCCTGCCGTCATAGATTTTCTCGATATATTATCACACAATATGCCGCGATGAGTTCCGGAAAGCTCTACATAGTACCCACCCCCGTCGGCAATCTCGGCGACATGTCGCCGAGAGCCATAGAGACGCTGCAGAAAGCATCGCTCATCCTCGCTGAAGACACACGCACGTCGGCGCCGCTGATGAAACGCTTCGACATCCGCACACCTATGTCGAGCCATCACAAGTTCAACGAACATAAAGATCTGTCCCCGATACTCGACCGGATTGCCGCCGGCGAAGACATAGCCCTCATATCCGACGCCGGCACACCCGGCATCTCCGACCCCGGATTCATGCTCTCGCGCGAATGCCGCCGCCGCGGATTGCCCGTTGAGACACTGCCCGGTCCGACAGCGTTCGTACCGGCGCTTGTGAGCTCCGGACTGCCATGCGACCGCTTCTTCTTCGAAGGCTTTCTGCCTCCGAAAAAAGGACGCGCAACCCGTCTGGCATTTCTTGCGGAGCTGCCGGTAACGTTCATCATCTACGAATCGCCTCTGCGCGTCGCCCGCACGCTTGCCGAACTCGCAGCGGTATGCGGCGCCGAACGTAATGCTGCCGTGTGCCGCGAGATTTCAAAACTGCACGAAACAACAGTGCGCGACACACTCGGAGCACTCGCCGAATCTTTCGGCAAGAACCAAACGAAAGGAGAAATTGTTATAGTTGTAGCGCCCAAAGAACGCCCCGACAGTGAGGAAAAGGTACACAGAAACAAATACCGCACCGAAGATAATTTACAGATATAAAAAACTCAAGACAATGAAAAAGATTTTCATCACGTGCTTGTCCGCATTAATGCTTGTCGCCACAAGCTGCGGGAACAAAGAAAAAGAACAGCAACAGCAGGCTATCGCAGACGCCACACGCGCAGAACTCGAAACTGCCGTCAACGACCGCGATCAGCTTCTGGAACTCGTCAATGAGATTTCCTCAGGAATGCAGGAGATAAAGAACCTTGAGAATATACTCAACATCCCCGGCGGAAACGAGACCCCAGACCAGAAAGAGCAGATCATGGCAGACATCGCCGCCATCCAGCAGGCACTCAAAGAGCGCCGCGAACGCCTCGCCGAACTCGAAAGCAAATTCAAACAGAGCAACATCAACAACAAACAGCTCCGCAGCACCATACAGAACCTGACAGCGCAGATAGATGCCCAGGCTGCTGAAATCAGCTCTCTGCAGAACAAGCTCAGCTCAGCTCACGAGCAGATCAGCAAGCTCGATGCAAAAGTCGACTCACTCAACACCACCGTCGGCGATGTCACGGCACAGCGCGACTCCATCGGCACACAGAACGAAAAACTCACCAACGAGCTCAACACATGCTACTACGCCATAGGAAGCAAAGACGAACTCAAAGCCAACAACATACTCGAAAGCGGATTTCTCCGCAAGACAAAAATCCTCGAAGGCGACTTCGACAAGAACTTCTTCACCAAAGCCGACAAACGCACCCTCACGACAATAAACCTCAACTCGAAGAAGGCACAGGTGATGACAAAACAGCCCGCCGAATCGTACACCATCACCGACGTCGACGGACACAAAGTGCTCAATATCACCGACCCGGCACTTTTCTGGTCGCTGTCGAACTATCTCGTTGTTAAAATCGATTAAACGAAGACCTGCAAATTTCCGTTTTTTGTCACCGGCATCCTGAGGGGATGCTAAACACGGCTCTTTCATTTAAGATAAAATAAAGCGTATATTTCCCCTTACCCGGTTCA
>USMC01000049.1 GCA_900555715.1 uncultured Porphyromonadaceae bacterium
CGGAGAAATTGAGGCTTGATTACCTCGATAAAAATGCGTAACTTTGCAACGCAAATAGCAAAGAATAGTGGCTGAAGAGTCAGTCACATCAAAAATACAGGATAACATAACTTCCGCATAAGTTCTATTGAGAATCTGCAAAATTCATAATGGTGAGCTTGGCGTGATGCTTATGCTATGCTTAAAGCATAGCGTATAGTATTCAAGCTATCACCATAGGCATTGCAGAGCCTTCAATAGTTAGCGTAGATATTATACGCTATTTTTTTGCCTCTATCCATTCTACGGACAACACTCAAATCCTTTACCTATGGAAAAACATGGTTGGTTGTTCGCCAACAGTCAAGATTTAACATCACAATTATTCTATCACTGAAATCTCCATTATCTCAGCGCGTTACAACTTTAACACTCCTTAAATCGCCCTTTCTAAAATCCAGTCGGTTATAATTGCAAACGAGGCGCAATCCTCGACAAGTCTAACTCAAAACACATATAACCGTATGGAAGCAACAACTCCCCCAAACGCAGCAGGCTTCAGCCGGAAGCCCAAACAGAGAAAGCGCATCAACGGGCGCAAGTCAGCAACCCGCAAGTCCGGCTTCAATCCGCTTGCCGGAATGCCTGACGAAGCGAAGGCATGGATGTTAGGCTCGATGTTTCTTATCGCCGCCGCAAAGATACTCGGCCCTGTTATCGGGTTAGATGTACCGGCACTCCGCAAAACAAACATAGCCACCGACTGAGCCTATGCAGCAGAACGACACGCACGAGGCCGACTTCAAGACCGCCGCAAACGCATACGTTTCACTTGTGGAGCAGCGCGCCAGAAGTCCCGGCCAGTACCCGACGGGAAACCGACCGCGATTATACTTTCACGGAGAGCCGATTATTCTTCTCGAAGACATCGTAACCGGGCTTGATGTCAGCGAGAAAACAATAAGACGCTACCGCGACGCAGGAAAAATCAAGGTTTACGAGAGTATAGAGGGTAATATCAAGTTTGTGCTTCAATGCGATCTCGACAGGTTTCTCGAAAACTCCTTCATCAGTTCGTCCCATCCAGACTATAAGACTGTGAAGAAGAAATCAACCAACGGCGGAAACGCCAACCACACCACCACTAAATCATAATTCATTATGGACCAAACTCCCGACCAGCAGGAAGTGCTGATCGCCCGCGACAACACAAGCGGGCAGGTGGGAGCAGTCGTAGGGCAGAATCCCGACGGCACTCCCAAAATGGCTGATGTCAAATCGACGCCATTAAGCGAACTGATAAAGTTCAACAAAGGGCAGAACCCCCTCGAAGCGTTCATGTCGAATTTCATGCGGCAGGCCAGGAACCCCACGCTGTTCAGCTTCTTCAGATTGCAGGAAGACAAATATGACCTCGTAGGCCCCGCAATGGCAGACATAATCAAGAATCCCGGCGACAATGCCGAAATGCTCAAGCCTTACGAGGTGGAACTGAAAACCCCAGCACAGGCAGAGAAGCAGGAACAGGCACCGGTGCAGGCACAACAGCCGCAGCAACAGGAAACGGCCGGCATCAAGCAGCCGCCTATCGACCGCGACAGCATCGACTGGGTCAAAATAGAACAGCAGTGGGGCATAAAGCGCGACGACCTTGAAAAATCAGGGGCACTCGACCAGATGGTCTATAACCACAAGTCGCCGCAGCTGTTCACAGTCACGCCCCGTTTCGGCGACGAGACATTCTCCCTTCAGGCTAAACTCTCGTTCCGCAGCAAACCAGACGGCTCATACTCACTCGTGCCTCACTTCATCCGCAATGAGCCGCAGCTCGATCAGGAATTCAAGGGCTACACTTTCACGAAGGAGGACAAGGCGGAACTCCGCAAGACCGGCAATCTCGGCAAAGTCGTTGAACTCGCCGACCCCAAGACCGGGGAAATGAAGAAGTGCCTCGTGAGCATAGACAGACTCACCAATGAGATAGAGGCCATGCCGGTGGATAAAATCTACATCAAGCCCAAAGTCGCCAACATCAGCCTCGATATGCAGGCCATCGGCATACTCAAAAACGGCGGCATGATACGCGAGCAGCACGTGGAACTGCCCAACGGTGCCAAATTCACTGCCGACCTGCAATACAACGCCGCAAAACGCGACATCGTGTTCGTCAATTCCGATGTTTACCGCCAGAAGCAGGAACAGAACAGCTCCCAGCAACAGCAAGTCCGGGACTCATGGCACAATCCCGACGGCTCCGTCAAGCGCCTCGAACACTGGTGCAAGCTGCCGCTTAACGAACAGCAGCAGGCCGATTACCTCGCAGGCAAGAAAGTCCTCGTAGGCGAGACCAAGGACAAATTCGGCAACGACTGCACCGTCTATTTCCAGTACAATCCCGAAAAGCGTCAGCCAGAGACCACGCGGGTATATCCCGACCGCGACAAGGTCGTGGGCATCGCCGAGGAAAGCAAGACCCAGTATGCAGTGAACAATAACGGAGCGACCAACGAGGCGACCAAGAACGTGCAGGAACCACTCCAGCGCGGGCAGACCGCCCCGAAGGACGAAAACCAGCAGAGGCAGCAGCGTAAGCCGAAAGGCCCCAAGCCTTGACCGCCACTCACCGCGCATATTCCACAATCAGTTTTATACTGCGATTCACCCGACATGATTGCCGCCGCATAGCCGCGATTCCAACCACTATGTCCACACCAAAGCTATAAGTATCCCAACCTGCGGCCAACCGTGTCAACCCGAACACAACTATCCCCAAGTCACGTGGATGGGTGACCGTCCCCGTGACTTTCATAAAATCACCCCTAAACCCACATTAAATTTATGATTCTTATTATCTGCGAGAATATTCTCGCCACCAAGACCGTCGCCCTTTCTCTGGGCGCGAACACCGAAGCCGCCAACGGCATCTACACATCCGACACTGTCACCGTCGCCAACATCCCCGCACGTTTCATCCGCCAGACACCGCTGTGCGAACTGGCCGAGGGAGAATATCCCTTCATTCCCGACAAGTTCCGTATGTCGGTGACGATGAAAGAGCTGGAGCGACAGCTCAAGCCCCTGTTCCGTGAAGCCGGGGAAGTGGTGTTCGCCTCCGACGGCGGAGCCGACGCACAGGCGCGCTTCTTCAACATCTGCCGCCACTTCCGTGTCGGATGCCCCCGCAGCAGAATGTGGCTCACGCGCCTCAGCTACGGAGCCATACGCGGTGCCTTCCACTTTCGCGAGTCCGAGCGACACCTGCACCGCCTCGCACAGACCGGCCTTGTGTCGAAAGGCATGGATCTGATGTTCACATACAACATCAACCAGACATTTCTCCACATCGGGCTGCCCGAATACGACCTTACCCGTCAGGAGGCAATCGCCCTTGACTATGTGGGCGACCTTACCAGCCGTTTCGACAGTTTCAACGGTATCCCCGACGGACATTCAATCCGTGTCAATGTCAACGGCGGCGAGGGGTTTGAATCCGAAGCCGTCTGGGAGGCCGAGGAAGACGCCCTCGCAGTCGCCGATGAAATCCCTGTCGGTGAGACGGTATCGGCCACGCTGACGGTTGACGAGACCGACCGCTTCAATATCCGTTTCCACACACTGCTCACGCTCCAGATGGACGCCTTCAACAATCTCGGCTTCATGCCCGCCCAGACTCTCAGACTGGCACAGAGCCTCTATGACAAGGGTCTTATCTCGTCGCCCCTGACACGTTGCTCACATCTGCCCGAAAAACTCCGAGGCCATATCCAGACGGTATTCCCCGACACGCCCGGCTACCGCTGGGGCGAGAACGACGCGACCATCGACCACCATGCGATAATCACTCTCCGCGCCATAGACCAGGAACTACCTGAAAAGGAGAAGCAGCTCTACTGGCTCATATTCAACCGCATGAAGGCGGTTGTGGAGCAACAGCCGAGCCGCAAGTATGCCACCGTCGAGTTCAATATAGGCGAAGCCGTGTTCTATCGCCAATGGGAGCTTACCGGCGAGGCGTATGAAGTGACCGAGACGGGCACGTTCCAGACCGGCGTTACAATCGCAGACGCGGCGGTATATCCCTGCGATGCCCCGGTAGCCGAATCCAACGCCTTCTCCGATGTGATGTGCGCCGTGACCTCAAAGGCGGAGAATGTCGATGAAATGATGCACACCAACGTGCCGTACACACTGGAAACCGGCGACTACGGCAGCGTACTGGACAGCCTCATACGCAAAGGACTCGTCACACTCGACGGCGACGATGTGTATCTCTCGCCCGAAGGCCAGTATGTCTATGACGAGTTTGCCGGACGCGAGTTCGCCGAAATGCTGCTCACATGGCAGTTCGAGGCCAACGACCTCTACCAAGGCGACCGGTCCGGACGCTCGGTAATCGAGGACTTTTCAGGCTCACTGCTGTGCATGATAGAGACAATCGACCCCGAAGCCGGAGAGTAAAACGCTGCAATCCGCTGTAAATCGCATTTCTATCAAAAATAACCGGCCAACCATAGCCGAAAATCGGATAGAAATCGCTAACTTTGCCACTGAATCGCAGTCATAAATTTTATTTTTGATTGTGGATTTAGTGGTGAGGCAGCGGGAGGGATACCCGCTGCCTTTTTACAGCTCTTATCCACACCACCACTAAATCCAAATTACTTATGGAAGTATTATTGATTGAGAAGGAGACTCTCGATTGTATCCTTGACGAGCATGAGCTTCTATGCAATATGGTCATAGTATTGGCTAATCGCTTGCGCCGAAAGGGAACTGCCGACATGATGACTTCTGCCGAGGTCTGCGATTTTCTCCATATAGGCATGACAACCCTGCAATCCCTCCGCAACGGCGGTAAGATAGGTTATGTCAGAATTGATGACGGAAGCATCAGGTATCCTGTCACCGAAGTTATCCGTTACATGGAGCGTAACGGTATCAATTATAATAGGGGCGCCTATGGGGAATGAGATTATAACCAAATCGGACAGACGCATTATCGCAGCCCGTACACAATCCCAGAACGCATTTGAAGCCGTCGGTATAATCCGAGACAGCCATCATCCTGTATTGGGAGGTATCTGTTTCCTTGATGACAAAGAAGTGGCAGAACGCCTCAAAGTGACGAGGCGCACGGTACAGAACTACCGTGACCGGGGAATTCTCTCGTATTATATGATATGCGGCAAATGCCTCTATCCGGAACATGAAATACAGCAACTGCTTGACGAGAATTTCTATCCGGCGTATTACGATTAAACAATCGAGTAGGAGGTAAACACTAATCGCAGGTGTTTATCTCCTGCTTTCGTGTTTACCGACCTCTCACACCACCGTACGTGCCGTTCGGCATACGGCGGTTCCTAACGCGGGTGCAGTTTTTCGTAATATTCCATAAGGGAGGGATAGTGCGCCAGTTTCAACTTTTCCGTTGATATGGCTCGCGTCAATATGGGACTATGGACAGTGCGCCAATAACCCTTTCGGGTATTTGCCCACTGCCATGCCTGCCATTTGGCTATGCCACAGCGTTGCAGGTTCTTGAAGCGTGTCCGCACTCGTTTCCAGCATTTCCATATGCACATGCGTATGCGACTGCGCAACCATTCATCTGTTTCTTTCAGAAAGTTGCGCATCTCGGCAAGCCGAAAGTAGTTCACCCACCCTCGGATTGCATAGGTCTGTTTCTCCTTGCGCTTCTCGTTGCCCCAGCCGTTACTGCGTGAGGTCAGCTCTTTAAGCTTTGCTCTGAGCTTGGCTTTGGTCTTCGGATGAACGAACAAGCGAGCCTTTCCCCTTCACATGTTGAATGAGTAGCCGAGGAACTTTTGGCCATGAACACTGCCGACGTGTGTCTTCTCGCGGTTCACCTTGAGGAAGAGTTTACCTTCTATGAACTTCGTGATGCTTTCACACACTCTTTCGGCGGCTCTCGGGCTTTTGCAGAAGATGACGCAGTCATCGGCATAACGCACGAACGGAAGCCCGCGCCTTTCAAGCTCGCGGTCAAGCTCCGTCAGCATTATGTTGCTCAGTATCGGGCTCAGAGGTCCGCCCTGCGGCACTCCCTCTGTGGTGTCCTCATACTTGTGTCCGACCATGACCCCTGCGTTGAGATATTTGTGTATCAGTGATATGACCCTGCCGTCTTTGATGGTCTCGCCAAGCAATTGTATCAGTTTGCTGTGGCTGACCGTGTCGAAAAACTTTTCAAGGTCAAGGTCTACGCAGTATTTATAGCCGTCATTGATGATTTCCTGCGCTTTCCGCACAGCCTGCTGTGCGCTCCGTCTCGGGCGGAAGCCGTAGCTTGCATCCGAGAACTTCGGCTCGTACATCAGGCTCAGAACCTGGGCTATGGATTGCTGGATGACGCGGTCTACCACGGTGGGGATGCCGAGATGTCGCGTCTTTCCTCCATCTTTGGGTATCTCTACCCTCCTTACCGGATTGGGGCGGTAGCGTCCCACAAGCAGACTTTCTGTCAGTTCATCCTTGTGTTCACGCAGGTACGGAAGCAGTTGGTCTACCTCCATTCTGTCGATTCCACCGCTCCCCTTGTTGGCCTTGACTTGTCTGTACGCTCTGTTGAGGTTGTCGGGAGTGAGGATGTATTCCAACATCCTGTCTGACGATAGTTGCACTTCTACGAGTTCGTCTCCAGCTATCCCAATCAAAATAGGCGCTCCCTCATACCTTTCGCGTTCCGCGCTATTCCTCTGAGGGCAGCTTTCCATTGTTTTCTGCTTTTCTCCTTTCATCGGGTAAATAAAGTTTTGCTCGTTTGGTTAGGTTTTGCCCTTCACCGACGCCCACGAGCTTTAAGGCCTCGGCTACTATGGCTTCTGCTGACTTCTGTGGGTTCGTTGTTACTGCTTGCCTTGCGGCTCGCCCCACAGATATCCCCGATTAAGAACATAATCTTTCCATCTTATACCCCCTTGATTTACTCGCGTCAGTCCGGATAGCTATCGGGCTTCGGTTTGTCTAGCAACCTTACCCCTGACTTTGAGCCTTGTATCAAGTTTCTGTGCGTGGAGCCAGACTTTTGCCTACGGCTTCCTTCAGATTCGGCCTCGCGACCGACACCCTTGCTTTCGGCTATGCGCTTCCCGCTATCGGGGCGCGCTCGGGACTTCCACCCGGTAGATTATGCCCATGTCGGGCGAACATTTAAGAGCGACAACTGAGTAAAATCTCGATTGTCGCTCTTTCATTTAGCGCTGGGTCATTTCGTCTTTTTAGGTCGTCCGCGCTTAGGCTGTGGCGGACGCTCAAATGTTGTCGGCTTCTCCGGCAACGGTTTGATGTCAACTTTCAGGCTATCGAACTTGTCTCTCATGCGGCCCATATCCTCGGATACAGTCTGGTCAAGCATGGTCGCGTAGATTTGGGTGGTGGCAATGTCTTTATGCCCCAGCATCTTCAATACCGTTTCGATAGGCACATGATTGTTGAGCGACATTGTGGCGAAGGTATGGCGGGCGATATGTGTCGTCAGGTGCTTCTTTATCTCCGCTTTGCTTGCTATCTCATCAAGATACGAGTTCATACGCTGGTTTGAGATAACCGGTATGACGGCATCCTTTTCCACAACCCGTGGGTGACTGCGGTATTTCTCCATCAGTCTGCGCGGTATCTCCAGCATCGGGATTACGCTCATTTCATCCGTTTTCTCGCGGGCCTTGCGTATCCACATCTCGCCCTTGTCATCGGTGACAACGTGTTCACGCTTGAGGGTGGAAATGTCTGCGAAAGCCAGCCCGGTAAAGCAGCAGAACACGAAAGTGTCACGCACGAGGTCGAGGCGGGGAAGTTCGCTGAGGTCAAGCTCTATGATGCGCTGGAGTTCAGCTTCCGTGAGCTTTTCTCGCTTCGGCTTGGTGCGGACATAGCGTTTGCCCACGAATGGATCATCTTCAATCCATTTGTTTGCGATACCGGTGCGTATAACGCTTTTGAGATAGCGGATATAACGGACGGCGGCGTTGTTGGCGCATCCCTTCTTTATGCGCAGGAAATGCTCGAAGTCGTCAACCATTCCGGATGTCAGTTTATTCATCGGAATATCTTTCACATCGTGCTTGTCGATGAGAAATTCCTCCAGATACTTGACGCATCGCTCCCAGCGCAGGCGCGTACCCTCGCAGATGTCGCCACGCTCGTTGCGGTCCTTTACCTTCTTGTTGAGTTCGCGGAACGCCTCGCAGAGCATCGTCGGCTTTTGCAGCTTGCCGAGAAATGCCTTTTTCAGAGTGTCGGGATTGACCATCTCATCGCGCATGACGAGCTGGTTGTGGATTTCGCATATCTTGGTACGGATGGTATCAAGATAGCGGTTCAGTTCAAGGTCCTTTTTGGTCTTGCCTTTCGACTGACCTTTGGACGCATCCCAGTTGTTGGGAGCTACATACCGGTTGGTATATACCTCCGCACGCTGCCCATTCATCGTTATTCGCAGCAGAATGGGAAATTCGCCCTCTTTGTTGGGGCGGCTTCTCCTGACCATGAAGTTCAGTGAGAAGTAGCTCTCGTTGGATAATTTCATTTGACTTGTGGCTTTAATGGTTAAACTAAAGATACAAATTTTTTCTCGGGTACACAAACTGCACATCCGAAGGACAAATGAAATATCCGGGTTTGCGAGGTGGCAAAACGACCAATTCAACGAATAATGTTGAATTGCCACCTCAAATTGCCACCTTTTGCATAACATTTTTTAACTATGCCAACAGCTAAAAATGGTGACAAGGGTGCTTATAGTAGGCTTCATAAGCCTGTATCTACTGAACTTCAGGATTGTTCTTTGCCACCTGCAACCACCTTTCGAGGTGGAAGACATCCAACGGCTATATCTTTCGTATATCTTTGAAAAATAATGAAATAGAGTCTTTCGAGGTGGCAAAACAAGGTGCAATTTTTATTGCCACCTTCTTGCACACCCGCAGTTTCAATATTCTGCGCCGATTTGGGATTGCGGTAAAAAGAAAAACCTCTGAAAATCAATGATTTTCAGAGGAATTCGTCGGTCTGATAGACCCTTTAGTGACCCCGGTGGGGCTCGAACCCACGACCCGCTGATTAAGAGTCAGCTGCTCTAGCCAACTGAGCTACGGAGTCTTTTGTTGCGCTCATTTCTGAATTGCTGTGCAAAGTTACGCGCATTTTTTGAATCGTGCAAATTTTTTCGTGACTTTTTAATAAAAAACATTTCTGGTTCTTTTTTTGCGCATTTCTGGAAGAGGCCTGGCGGGAATGCTTCTTATGGGGCTAAGCGGCTTATGCATCAGTTGAATCTGTGTTTTCAAGCTTATCCTGGGCGGTGTGCCGCTCCGGAAAGAGATCGTTTTTTTTTGAATGTAGTGGAGAAATATGTACCTTTGTGGAGCAAAAATATAACAGTGTATGCTTAATCCGGCATTTAAAACGAAAGCCACAGGAGCGTCAATGATAGGTCATATCGCAGCGCTGATAGCAGTTGCGATGTGGGGATATTCATTTGTGTCGTCGAAGGTGCTTCTTGATAATGGTCTTGGTCCGGTTCAGATATATGTGTGCCGTTTCATCCTTGCCTATGTCCTTATTCTGTGTATCTCGCATAAAAGGTTGTGGGCATCGAATTTCCGCGAGGAGTGTATGCTGATGCTTTGCGGTGTATGCGCCGGTTCTATTTACTTTATAGCCGAGAATACGGCTCTTGAATATACTCTTACGACAAATGTTTCACTGCTGACGTCGATGTCGCCTCTGATAACGGCTATTCTTGTCGGACTTATATATAAGAATGAGAAGCTTGGTGTCGGTACGTGGGTAGGTTCTGCCTTTGCTATTGCCGGTGTTGCCTGTGTGGTGTTCAACAGCAGTTCTTCGCTTGAAGTGCGTCCGCTGGGCGATTTCCTTTCGATAGCTGCGGCGTTCTGCTGGGCTGCATACTCATTGATTCTCAGGCAGCTGAATGCCTATTATGATGTGTGGTTCATAAGCCGTAAGACTTTTTTCTACGGATTGCTGACGGCGTTGCCTTTCCTTGTGTTTGAGAACGATTCAGTAAATATTTTTGTCGCTATCCATTCTCCTGAGGTGCTTGGCAATCTGTTGTTCCTCGGTATAGGCGCTTCGACGATAGCTTATGTGCTGTGGGCGTTGTCGGTCAAGAATCTCGGAGCTGTCAAGGCGAACAATTATATGTATCTCCAGTCTATCTTTACGCTGATTGTTTCGGCGATCGTTCTCGGAGAACATGTCAATACGATAGGCTACGTCGGCATAGCGCTCATTATAGGAGGTCTTTGGGCGGGCGATAATATTAATAAGATTCTTGCAGGCAGAAAGAATCGTAAGCTATGAAATGATATGGCAGATATTCCTACCGAACCGTTTATGCTTCTGAGTTTTGTCAACATGAAGCTGCGTGATGGATATGAGTCCCTTGAAGAGTTGTGCGCTTCTCTGGGCATTGATGCTGATGAGCTTGTACGGAAGCTTCATGACGCGGGATTCGACTATGTCCCTGCTATTAATCAGTTCAGATGAGGCATGGTAGACGGCAATTATCTTGAACAGCTCAATGAAGCGCAGCGCCGTGCTGTGGAGCATCTCGGCTCTCCGGAACTTGTGATAGCCGGTGCCGGTTCGGGCAAGACGCGTGTGCTGACATATAAGATTGTGCATCTGCTGCATAATGGAATGCTTCCGTCGCATATTCTCGCTCTTACGTTCACCAACAAGGCTGCCCGAGAAATGCGTGAACGCATTGCGGCGCTTGTTGGTGAGGAGACGGCATCGCGGCTGTGGATGGGTACTTTTCATTCGATTTTCTCGCGTATTCTGCGGCGACATTCCGATAAGCTCGGTTTCAAGAGTAATTTTACCGTATACGATGCGTCCGATTCGAAATCGCTGATACGCACGATTGTCAAAGATCTTGGTCTGGACGATAAATACTACCGTCCCGGAGCGCTGGCTTCGGAGATTTCATGGGCGAAGAATCAGCTTGTGTCGCCATCGGCGTATGCTGCCGACGGCGAACTTATGGCAGCCGCCAGGAACAAGCGTATCGGGCGTATTGACGAGGTGTACCGGACATACTGTGACCGATGCCGTATTGCCGGTGCAATGGATTTTGACGATCTGTTGTACTACACTAATGTCCTTTTCAGAGACCATCCGGAGCTGCTGGAAGATTACAAGAATTATTTTGAGTATGTGCTGGTCGACGAGTATCAGGATACCAATTTCGCTCAGCACAATATCATCAGCCGTCTGTGTGGCGGTAAAGACACGATCTGTCTTGTCGGTGACGATGCCCAGAGCATCTATTCGTTCCGCGGAGCCAATATTCATAATATTCTCGATCTCCGCAAGTGGTACGCCAATCTGACGGAGTACAAGCTGGAACAGAACTATCGTTCCACGCGCAATATCCTCGGTGCCGCCAACAGCCTTATCGCCGCCAACAGGGAACAGATTGCCAAGGAAATTTTTTCTAAAAACGAGGAGGGCGACCGCATAGAGATTGTACGCAGCGAGACGGAATATGAGGAGGCAGCGGCAGTGGCTTCACATATCGGACAGACGCGCCGGATGCTCGGGCTTCCGAGCAGCGAGATTGCTGTGCTGTACCGTACTAACGCACAGTCGCGCGTGCTTGAGGAAGCGTTGCGCAACAGAAACATTCCCTACCGTATCTATGGCGGACTCGCTTTCTATCAGCGCAAGGAAATCAAAGATGCCGTTTCATATTTCCGCCTGAGCATCAATCCTGACGACGACGAGGCTTTTGTGCGTGTCATCAACACTCCGAAACGAGGAATCGGTGATACGACAGTGGCGAAGATCCGCGCGGCGGCGGTGTCTGCCCGCGTGAGCATGTCGGCTGTCATCTCCGATCCGTCGCATTATGGTCTTGATGTGAACAAAGGCACACTTGCCAAACTTGCTGCTTTTGCAGAACTGCTCAAAGACATTTCAGCCAAAGCCGGCATATGTCCTGCTGATGAGGCTGCAAGATATATAGTAGACCGCAGCTGTCTGTTAGATGAATATCGTAGCGGCGATACTCCCGAAAATATCAGTAAACGCGAGAACCTTGAAGAATTGCTGAACGGCGTGAAGAATTTCACCGAGGAGCGTTTCAACGCCGGCGACAACGCCACAATGGGCGACTATCTTTCGCAGATAGCCCTTATGACGGATCAGGATGAGGCTTCCGACGGCAACGACAGCGTGACTCTCATGACAATCCATTCCGCCAAGGGTCTGGAGTTCGGAGCCGTGTTTATCACAGGAGTAGAGGAGAACCTTCTGCCGTCGGATAAAAGCAGGACGCCATCGGATATTGAGGAAGAACGGCGTCTTCTCTACGTTGCCATCACCAGAGCGAAGAAATTCTGCATGATGAGCTATGCCGCCAGACGAATGGTCAACGGTCAGACGAACTACACTGCGCCTTCGAGGTTTATCCAGGATATAGATCCGCGCTATCTGCGTCCGATGCATGGCACACAACTTGCTCCGCGCCGTGCTCCGCAGCCGAAAACATTCGGTGCGGGCAGCACTTTTTCCGGTCGCTTCGCAAGTCCTTCGCAGACGACCACCATTGCCAGACCGGAAGAGACTAAGATTCATACTGCTATCGGCGCTTCGCCCTCGACAGCCGGGCGGACAGCAAATGACAGCGGAGAATTTTCCGTGCATTCCAGCGGAGAGCTGCGCACCGGACAAAGGATACAGCACAGCACTTTCGGTCTTGGAGTGATACGCGACATTGACACATCACGCGAAGAGCATCGCATTACCGCAGAGTTTTCCGACGGTAAAAAACGCTTGTTACTCCTTAAATTTGCCCGTTTTAAAATATTGTCATGAAAGCATCCGAACTACCAACCCCGTATTTTATTGTCTACGAGTCGCGACTGCGCAGAAATCTCGAGCTTATAAGCCATGTGGCACGCGAAAGCGGCGCGCACATCATCATGGCGTTCAAGGCGAATGCCTTGTGGCGCACTTTCGGCATAATAGGCGAATATTGCCGCGACTGCACCGCCAGCTCGCTCAATGAAATGCGGCTCGGGCGCGAATGTCTCGGCGGGGAGGTCCATACCTATTCTCCGGCGTATACAGCCGCTAACATCGACGAATTTATCGGAGGAAGCACGCATATAACGTTTAACTCTCTCAGCCAACTCGCCGCTTTCGGGACAAGAGTGAACAGTGCAGGTGTATCTGTCGGACTCAGGGTAAATCCGATGTGCTCGGTCATTGAAACCGACATCTACAATCCGGCTCTTCCCGGCTCGCGCTTCGGAGTTTCGGCAGACGCGCTTGAGGAAGCAGGGCTGCCAGATATTGTAGAGGGACTGCATTTCCATGCGTTGTGCGAATCGACGTCGTATGACCTTGAAAAAGTTCTGGGGGCTTTTGAAGACAAATTCGGCAAATATCTCGACCGCATAAAGTGGGTCAATATGGGCGGCGGTCATCTTATGACACGCGAAGGATACGCCACAGAGCATCTGATTTCATTGATAAAAGATTTCCGCAAGCGCCATCCTGGTATTGAAGTAATACTTGAACCTGGAAGTGCATTTACGTGGCAGACAGGTGATTTGGTTGCGAAGGTAGTTGATGTTGTCGAAGACCGCGGCATTACAACCGCCATTCTCGATGCAAGTTTTGCCTGTCACATGCCCGACACACTCGAAATGCCATATCTGCCTGATGTCGCCGAATGCGTGCCGAAAGAAAAGTCGGACGGCAAGCAATACCGTCTCGGTGGCAATTCATGCCTCAGCGGAGATTTTAAAGGAGATTACTACTTTGCGAAGAAACCATCTGTGGGTGATACCATTACGCTTAAAGATATGAACCATTACACGAACGTCAAGACAACGATGTTCAACGGCATCGGTCATCCTGATGTCGTTCTGGAGCATTCCGACGGCGAGGTGGAGTATCTGCGGAGCTATGACTATCACGACTATAAAAACCGCATGTGCTGATGCCTCAGTTTTCAGTGATAGTGCCGGTCTACAATCGTCCGGCGGAAGTGTCGGATCTGTGCGACAGCCTTCTGAAACAGTCAGTAAAGAATTTCGAGCTTCTGATTGTCGAGGATGGATCCACAGTGCCGTGTAAGGACGTTGTGGAATCGGCGGCGAAGAAAGGGCTCGACGCGAAATATTTCTACAAAGAAAACGAAGGTCGCTCGATAGCCCGTAATTACGGTATTGAACGGGCATGCGGCGACTATTTCATTTTTTTTGATTCCGACTGTGTCATTCCGCCCGATTATTTCAGCATTCTGACAGATGCTTTGGCTGAGCATCCCTGCGATTGTTTCGGCGGTCCGGACGGAGCACATGAATCGTTCAGCGACACGCAGAAGGCAATCAACTATGCCATGACGTCGTTTCTGACTACCGGCGGCATCCGCGGAGGAAAGATACAGCTGGAAAAGTTTGTCCCCCGGACATTCAACATGGGCTACAGCCGTGCGGTATATGACCGTGTCGGCGGTTTCCGCGAGATGTTTTCGGAAGATATCGACATGAGCACCCGCATCCGGAATGCCGGTTTCTCGGTCGGGCTTATCCGCCCGGCCTATGTATGGCATAAGAGGCGTGTCGATTTCAAAAAATTTTTTCGGCAGGTGCATGTTTTCGGCATGTCGCGCATAACGCTGAAGCTTCTCTATCCCGGGTCTCTGAAGCTTGTTCATACATTGCCGGCTGTTTTCGTGCTCGGTTGTGTGGCGCTTGTCCTCCTCGGCATTTTTGTCTCGCCATGGTTCCTGATGCCTCTTGCTGTATATTTTCTTGCAATTTTCGCGTGCGCTCTTGTCAAGACAAAGTCGCTGAAAGTGGCGTTGCTGTCGGTACCGGCGTCGGCTATCCAGCTGTTCGGCTACGGCACAGGCTTCATAAAAGCATGGATTGAAAAGATAGTGCTCGGTCGCGGACGGAATATAGAAGAAGAAATTGAAATGCGCAGGGGAAAATGACGGAAGATAAAGACAGCCGCAAACCTAAGAAGATATCGGACATACCCGACGAACTTCGTCCGCGCGAGAAAGCGCTTGCCGACGGCATACGTTCTCTGACGGATGCTGAGCTCATGGCGATCATCTTTTCCACGGGTATCAAGGGCAAGAATATTATAGACCTCTGTCAGGAAATACTCGACGACAACGGGCAGCACATATCGCTTGTGGCGAAGATGAATGTCCGTGAAATCACAGAACGTTACAGAGGCATAGGTCCTGCCAAGGCGCTGACAATGCTTGCCGCTCTCGAACTCGGGCGTCGTTCGGGTGCCGATTCCCTGCTTGTGGAGCAAGTAAAAATCACAGATTCGGAATCCGCCTACAGATTCATGAAACCGAAACTCGAAGGACTGTCTCACGAAGAGTTCTGGATTCTGTTGCTGCGCCAGAACTGCGCTCCGATCAGATGCGTGAAAGTAGGGCAGGGCGGACTGACCGGAACCATGGTAGACGTCAAGGTTGTTCTTCGCGAGGCACTTCTGGCAAGCTCGCCACGTATAATGCTGTTTCATAATCATCCTTCCGGCAACATGAATCCGAGTCCTCAGGACATCGCGCTCACCAGAAAGATTGCGGAGGCAGCCGGAATTGTAGACATCAGTGTCCTTGACCATATCATTGTGGGCGACGGGTCGTATTATTCCTTCCACGACCAGGGAAACATCCTCTGACTTCGGAGGCGGCAACGGCGATGGCAGAAGAAGGGACTCAGCTGATTTGGCTCCAGTCTGTCTGCCGGTCGAGAATCGTTTCGAGGGTAATGGCGAAGTTCCGGTTTGCCGGCGATGACAATGCGGGATCGTCGTCGAGCAGTTTTTCAGCTGCCGTACGTGCCTGCTGAATGATTGCGCCGTCCTGCGCGAGACTGGCAATTCTGAGATCGAAGGGCAGACCGCTTTGGGCAGTCCCTTCAATATCGCCGGGACCGCGCATCTGCATGTCGGCCTCGGCAATGACGAAACCGTCGGTTGTGCTTGTCATTATATCAAGTCGTTTCCGCGTGTCTGCCGAGATTTCATATTTTGACATAAGAATGCAGAAGCTGCGGTCGGCGCCACGCCCTACGCGTCCTCTCAGCTGATGCAGCTGGGAGAGTCCGAAGCGTTCGGCATTTTCGATTATCATTGTTGTGGCGTTAGGAACATTGACGCCTACTTCGATTACAGTAGTGGCGACAAGCACCTGCGCCTGATTCGTAGCGAACAGCTCCATCTGAGCGTCTTTGTTCGCCGGTTTCATCTTTCCGTGCACGAGGGCTACTTTATATGGCGCGAAGTAGTCGGTGGCGGCTTCAAATCCTTCCTCAACGCTTTTCAGATCGAGTTTTTCGTTTTCTTTAACAAGAGGATAAACGATATATACCTGATGTCCGGCGTCAATCTGTTTTTTAGCGGCTGCCATGACGCGGTCGCGCTGCTTGTCGAAGCGGAGCATGGTTGTCACCGGTGTTCTTCCCGGCGGAAGCTCGTCGATGACGGAAACGTCGAGATCGCCATATACTGTCATGGCGAGCGTGCGCGGAATCGGCGTCGCAGTCATCACGAGCACATGAGGCGGCAACGAGCTTTTTTTCCACAGCCGTGCTCGCTGAGCAACACCGAAGCGGTGCTGTTCGTCGATCACCACAAGCCCGAGCCGGGCAAATTCGACGCGGTCTTCGATAACGGCGTGAGTGCCGACGAGAATGTGCAGCGAGCCGTCACGCAACTGCTCGTCTATAAGCTTCCGGTCTTTAGTCTTCGTAGAGCCGGTAAGGAGTCGGATGTTCAGCCCGATTTTCGAAGCCATTGCGCTTATCGTCTCGAAGTGCTGCGTGGCGAGGATTTCTGTCGGTGCCATCAGACATGCCTGAAAACCGTTGTCGAGGGCAAGCAGCATCGCCATGAGAGCAACGAGAGTCTTGCCTGAGCCTACGTCACCCTGCACGAGACGGTTCATCTGCCGTCCGCGCGCAATATCGGCGTGTATTTCCTTGATTACTCTTTTCTGTGCGCCTGTCGGTTCAAAGGGGCAGCAGAGTCGGTAGAAGTCGTTGAACCACTGTCCTATCCGAGGCATGGGATAGCCGGCTGTTGTCGCTTTCCGATTGCGCGAGCGGCGCAGCATGTCGGTCTGGATATAGAAGAGTTCTTCGAATTTCAGTCTTTTCCGGGCTTTCGCCAGCAGTTCGGCATCGTGCGGAATGTGGATGTTGCGGATAGCTTCATCCAGCCCCATAAGCCCTTGTGATTCTATAACCGACCGCGGAAGCGTCTCTGTGAGGGGATGTTTAAGTCCGGCGAGGAAGTTGACGACAGCTGTGTGGATGACGCGGCTGTCGATGTTTTTCTGTCTGAGCCGTTCTGTGAGCGGATATACTGCCCTGACTCCACCCATCGTGGTCAGCGCCGACGGCGGGTCGACTTCGGGATGTGTCATCTGCAGATTCCCGTTGAACCGTGACGGCTTGCCAAATACTATGTATTCTTCTCCTGTGCGGAGACGTTTGCGAATCTCCCGCACGCCCTTGAACCATACAAGCTCAATCGTCGATGTTCCGTCGGTGAAAAGACCTACAAGACGCATCTTGGCTCCTTCTCCGAGAACATTGAATGTCACAAAGCGACCTCGCAGCTGGATATGGGCGAAGTCGGGGTCGTTGATAGCGGCGAGGTCACGGATACGGTAGATTTTCGAACGGTCGATGTAGCCCGACGGAAAATGATGCAGCAGGTCGTATGCAGTGTGCAGCCCGAGCTCAGAAGCGAGCGTGCCCGCACGTGACGGTCCGATGCCTTTGATATATTTTATGTCGTAGCGTCTGAGCGACAGCATATTTCAAAAATCAGCCAGATAAAGTTCTGCGATTTTCAAATCGAGCGGGTAGGTTATTTTAATGTTTTTCTGTTCGCCTTCTACAAGATGTATTCTGGCGCCCGCATATTTTACGACAACGGAAGCGTCGTCGGTGAGAACATCGTCGGAAGGCATCGATGCGTATGCCTTCAGGATTGTTTTTGCGCGGAATACCTGAGGTGTCTGCACAGCTACGAGCGTGCTGCGGTCGACGGCGGAAGCATCGTTTGTGATGTTTGTCATCAGCGAGTCGGTTAGCGGCGTGCACGGTACCACGGCTTCGACGCCGGTGCTTCCGAACGCTCCGATTTCGCGGCGCAGCATTTCAGCAGTGACAATAGGACGCGCACCATCGTGAATGAAGACAAGCGTGTTGTCGTCGCAGTGCCTGAGTGACATCAGCGCATTATGAACAGATGCTGTCCGCGAAGAGCCGCCGCAGACAATCTCCGGACTTTCGAAGCCATACTGAGCGCATAATGTTTCCCAATACGGTATGGCAGACTGAGACAGCACCACACATATTCCGGCATCGGGCATGTGACTGCGGAAAGCGTCGACAGTCCGCATAAGAACAGGACGCCCCGCGAGCAGGGCGAACTGTTTGGGAACGTCGCCGCCGAAGCGGTTGCCCGTGCCGGCGGCGACGATTATTATTCTGTTGTCGGTTGCGCTTACCATGCGAAGATGGGGCGGTCCGACATCATTTTGTTGACAGCTTTGCGGACACTTTCGATGACAGCGGGATTCTCCGGTGCGGAGAGTACGGTGTCTACCATTTCAGCGATTTTGCCCATCTCATCGGTTTTAAGACCGCGAGTGGTGATGGCAGGCGTTCCGAGACGTATACCGGAGGTCTGGAAAGGCGAACGGCTGTCGAAAGGCACCATGTTTTTGTTGGCTGTGATGTCTGCTTCGACAAGAACACGCTCAGCGACTTTACCTGTGAGCTCAGGGAACTTCGTGCGCAGGTCGACAAGGATGCAGTGGTTGTCGGTGCCTCCTGAAACGATCTTGTATCCCATATCCATGAGCTTGGCAGCGAGTTCGCGTGCGTTGTCGCGCACAAGTGTCTGGTACGTTTTGTATTCGGGCTGCAGTGCCTCGTGGAATGCGACAGCCTTGCCTGCAATGACATGCTCCAGCGGTCCTCCCTGAACACCGGGGAATACAGCTGAATCGAGAAGCTGCGACATCATGCGGGGCTCGCCTTTGGGGTTTGTCTTGCCCCACGGATTGACGAAATCCTTGCCCATCAGAATGATGCCTCCGCGCGGACCGCGCAGTGTTTTGTGCGTGGTGGAAGTAACGATATGCGCATATTTCAGAGGGTTGTCAAGCAATCCGGCAGCGATGAGACCTGCGGGATGTGCCATGTCAATCATCAGTATCGCACCTATCTCATCTGCCACACGGCGCATGCGCGCATAGTCCCATTCGCGCGAGTAGGCGCTTGCGCCTCCGACGATGAGCCTGGGACGTTCGCGAAGACATGTTTCTTCGAATGCGTCATAGTCGATGAGACCTGTCTCGGCGTTGACATTGTATTCAAGGGCGTGGAACACGAGACCTGAGAAATTCACAGGGCTTCCGTGTGTCAGATGGCCGCCGTGGTCCAGGTTCATGCCCATAACCGTGTCGCCCGGCTTTAACATGGCTACGAACACAGCCAT
>USMC01000050.1 GCA_900555715.1 uncultured Porphyromonadaceae bacterium
ATCTAATAACACAATCCTTGAGAAGGCAACGCAATCTTAAATGAAAGAGCCGTGTCCGGCAAGTCCAACGCGTTGCAAAAAATTCAAAAACTCAGGTTGCAGACACAAAAGTCTGAGAATTTTGTTTTATCTTTGCAGATTAAGAAATTACCCTCCTTTCAAAGATGATTGATGTAAGGACAGCCGCAAAGTACCTGATTCAGCGATATGAACAGGAATCAGGTAGAACTATGGATGAAATGAAGCTGCACAAATTGCTTTACTTCACCCAAAGAGAAAGTTTTGTCCTCTTGGGAAAACCAATGTTTCTTGATAAATTTGAAGCTTGGAAATATGGACCGGTCATGCGCTGTCTCAGAAAGGCAGACTGGGAATACCAGACTCAATCGGTCTTACCGGTAGACTCGGAGTATATTCCTGTTCTTGAAGACACATTGAGGAGATATGCAGCTATGGACTCCTGGACATTAAGCAATATTTCTCACGGTGAGACTTGTTGGCAAAAAGCCAAAGACAAAGAGGTTGACTCTTCTCCTGTGGAAATCGAGACTTCGGATATAGAATATGATGCCACGGTAATTAAGTACAGGAGATTCATGTGTCCCAAATGAAAATCACTTCGGATCAATCAGCCATTCTGAATTCTTTTCGCGCCACGCGATTGAAAGAAGACGAAACATTGCTCAGAGATGTCTGTGCTTTTGAGAATACCAAGAATGAGAACTTAGTGAATTACCTTGGTGGAGAAGCATTTGAAGACGATGAAAAGAATAGGTGTGCCTGCTATGTGGTTCGAGATGTTGACGGCGAAATCCTCTGTTATTTTTCAATCAAGTGTGGGCTTCTTTATTCTGAATTCGAGGAACTGAAGAAATTTGAGAAATTCAAGAACCATAAGATAAAACTTATGGAACTTGAACAAAGGAGCGATGATGCTCAGGTCCGGGAGTATATAGAAGAAATCAGGACGAAACTAAAGGAGGCGAAGAAAGACATCGAACGATTATTGGGCAAATTCAACTCGATGCCTCCAAACAAGCAGGTTGCCAAATCTTTTCCATCTGTGGAACTGACCCACTTTTGCGTAAATGAAGCCTACCGGAAGAAATGGCAGACCTATGGTTTCTCTGCAAAAAACAGAATTGGCTCCACTATATTCTGGCATGTGATTGTTGGTATTGTTGAAAAGATAAGAAGTCTCACCGGTTGCGAATATTTTTATCTATTTGCTGCCGACACCACTTCCGACCGCCACTTGGTGAATCATTACAAGAATATGATGGGACTCCGCGAGGAGATGACAATGTCAGCTCTTCAGCCAATCTATGACTTCAACTGTACTTTCCTGTGCGCGGATATTGATTCCTTACTCAATGCCCGAGATGATTTCTATAAAGATTTCAATGTTACTGAAGAATTCATCTGAAAATTATCTTGAATCCAGCCAACAATTACCGGTAAGCACGCGTCTGTTGTACAGTTTTTTTACAACTTCCTCGCTTTTATGAAGTAATAAGGTTATCTTTGCATTTATTTTGGAAATAACACCTTATATGAAAAAATATACCGCTACCGCATTTTTTGTCTTGCTGCTGAATCTGTTCGCTGCTTCAGCGGGGATTATCGACACTTCGTGCAATTATGAGCTCCTCGCATCCTCCGGGCTCGCTCTCGACAATCAGGAAAGCATCTCCTCCGGTGCCAACCTATACATCTCCCGTCCTGTGCCAGGGCGTGAGTCGCAGGTATGGACTTTCACCGACCTCGGCAACGATGTATATCTTGTAATGAGCGCTCTTTCACAACTTGCTGTTGACAATTCCGGCGTCGGCGCTGTCGAGAGCCGCGTCATACAATACCAGGCCGACCGTAACAACGGCAATCAGCAATGGAAAGCGACACGCAACGCCGACGGAACGTTCTCGTTCACCTCTGTCCCCAACGGTTTCTTCCTTGCGTATTCAGATGCCGAACCTGTCGGCGAACCCGTCATGCAGCTGCCGCCGTCCGACGGCAAGAGCCGCCGCACATGGACACTGAAAAAAACGGACACAAAGGTATCTGTCGAGCCGTTGAAAACATCGAGCACTAACGACTGGGAAAACCCGCATATCATCGGCATCAACAAAGAACCGGCGGCGGCAACATTCATCCCGTTCGCCGATGCCGAGGCTATGAGGAGCGACCCTTCGTACAGAAAACCGTGGCTGAGAAACAACTCGTCGCGCTACATGCTTCTTAACGGAAAATGGAAATTCAACTGGGTGAAGTCGCCGGATGAGCGTCCGAAAGATTTCTACCGGACATCTTTCAATGCCGACGGCTGGAACGACATCAACGTGCCTTCCAACTGGGAGATGGAAGGCTACGGTACGCCCATCTACACAAACATCACATATCCTTTCCGCAACAACCCTCCCTTCATTCAGGGTCAGCGCGGGTATACAGTCTGCGACGAACCTAATGCAGTCGGCTCCTACCGCCGCGACTTCATCATGCCCGACAGCTGGAAGGACAAGGAGGTGTTCATAACCTTCGAAGGTGTCTACAGCGCCATGTATCTGTGGATCAACGGCAAAAAGGTAGGCTACAGCCAGGGACCGACAACCGACGCCCGCTTTGACATAACAAAATATGTCCGTCCGGGCAAGAATGTCGTTGCCGTCGAAGTATACCGCTGGAGCGACGGCAGCTACATCGAAGATCAGGACATGTTCAGAATGAGCGGCATCTACCGCGACGTCTATCTGTCGGCATCGCCTAAGACAGCTCTTGCCGACATATATCTCACATCCGACATTTCCGATGATATGTCAGCAGCGCGCCTGAACGTAAAGACAAAGGTGCGCAACCATGGCAAGAAAGCGGATACGAGAAGTTTCCGCGTCAGCGTGACAGACTCCGATGGCGCCAAGGTAAGTTCGTTCAGTTCAGACGCCGTCAAGATCGCCCCGGGAGAGACAGCAGAGATAAACAGCTCCTCCGACCTCAGCGGCATCGCTCTGTGGAACTGCGAGACTCCCGTACTATACACCGTCGACATCGAAATGCTCGACGCCAACGGCAACGTCGTAGAGACGACGACGCAGCAATACGGCTTCCGCAAGGTGGAAATACGCGATAACAAAGTTTATGTCAACGGCGCGCTCACGATGTTCAAAGGCGCCAACCACCACGATGTACACCCGCGCCATGGTAAAGCCGTGCCGCTGGAAACGATGATTGAAGATGTTGTCATGTTCAAGCGTCACAACCTCAACACCATCCGCACAAGCCACTACCCAAAGGATCCGAAGATGTATGCCCTCTTCGACTATTACGGTCTCTACGTGATCGACGAGGCAGACCAGGAATGCCACGGCAATATGTCGCTGACCAACAACCCTGAATGGCGCGATGCCTTTGTCGACCGCGCCGTACGCATGACGGAACGCGACAAAAACCATCCGTCGGTAATCTTCTGGTCGCTCGGCAACGAGTCGGGAGGAGGATGCAATGCCGTTGCCGAGTACGAGGCTGTGCGCGCCATCGACCCGCGTATCATTCACTACGAAAGCATGAACGACATCGCCGACATCGATTCTCGCATGTATCCTTCGATTGACGGAATGATTGAGCAGGACCGTCAGAAGCGCGGAAAACCCTTCATACTATGCGAATATGCTCATGCCATGGGCAATGCCATTGGCAATCTGCCAGAATACTGGGATTATATCGAGAATCATTCGGAACGCCTCATCGGCGGATGCATCTGGGACTGGGTGGATCAGTCGCTCAACAAACCAGGCGAACCCGACAGCCACCGTTACTACGGCGGTGCGTTCGGCGACTTCCCCAACGACAACGACTTCTGCTGCAACGGTATAGTAGGTTCAGACCGTAAGGTGACGCCGAAGCTTCTCGAAGTGAAAAACGCATATCAGTACATAGGTTTCGACCTTTTACCCGGAGGCAAAGTGGCGCTGAAAAACAAATACACCGCCCTCACCCTCGACAACTTCGTTCTCGAGTACCGCATAGAAAAAGACGGGACGCCAGTTTCCTCCGGTCGCCTCGCTCTTCCCGGCAGCAAGCCTGGAGAAACCGCTTATATAGAAATTCCGCAACTGATAGGCGCTCCCGAAGACGGCGAATATTTCGCTATTTTTGAAGTCAAGCTCAAGGAAGACAATTCATGGGCTGATGCCGGGCATACCGTAGCTTCGAAACAGTTCAAAATCAACGACTACTCTCCCGCACTTTCGGAAGTTAAGACGACCTCCCCGCTCAGCCTACATCTCGAAGGCAACAGGCTGTGGATAGACAACGGCAGCTGTGAGTTCCGCTTTGACACCGGCAGCGGCACGCTCGTCGGCATGACGGCAGACGGGACCGACATCCTGCACGGAACCGACGGATTTGTTCTCGACTGGTACCGCAGCATAAACAACAGACAGTATTCGTGGACAGAACCGATAATTACCCTTGACGATTTCAAATACAGTCTCTCGCCTGACAGCACCACGGCACATGTGTCTGCGTCGTTCAAAGCTGAAATAGGCGATATAACGCTGCCCTACTCCATAGATTACACTGTCTATGGAAACGGAACGGCAGATGTAGCCGCCACATTCCACGCACCCGGGAATTTCAACCTTCCGCGACTCGGACTCACCGCCACACTCAGCCCGGCACTCGAAAATGTAGGCTGGTTCGGACGCGGTCCGATAGAAAACTATACCGACCGACAGGCTGCCGCCTTTATCGGACGATACTCCGGTACTGTCGAAGGTATGCGCGAGCACTACGTCCGTCCGCAGTCGATGGGCAACCGCTGCGACACGCGATGGCTCACACTTGCCGACAGCGACGGCAAAGGCATACGGATAAGCGGATCTGAGCCGTTTGCCTTCAGCGCGCAGCACTACACCGACAAAGACCTGTGGAAAGTACGCTATGACCACGAACTGCCGACGATCCGCCGTGCCGAAGTGGTGCTTTGTCTCGACTGCGCTCAGTTCGGTCTGGGCAACAACAGCTGCGGTCCAGGTCCGCTGGCGAAATATACAATTCAACCCGATACGACCTACTCCTGCACATTCCGCATAGAACCTCTGAGAAACTGAGCTAAGCTCATCTCACCAGAACCGTACGCGAGAAATCAGCAGAAGCGACGATATAGAACTGCCCGGGCTGCGCATCGAAAGAGTGCAGCCCGGCTGCTATAGTACCGGCGAACAGTGTGGTGCCGTCGATACAGTAGATGGCAAGCTGTGTATCGCGCCGCGCCTCGACAATGAGTTTTCCGTTGCGGCTGTAAGCATCCCAGCAGTGCCGTCCGGCATCGGGTGCCGCAACACCTGTCTGCGCGTCGGAGATGGATATATTGTCCACAAGCCAGCGTGCACCCGCTGTCTGGCGAAGGCGCATACGTGCACTGCCCTCGACATTGGCTACGAAACTGTACTGACGGAATGTTTTGTCGGATATGACCGTGCGTCCCGCTTCCTGCCATGTAGCGCCGCCGTCGGTGCTTGTCTCGACAAGGACAGCAGCATCGGCTTCCTTGTCGTTGTTCCACTTCGCGGCATAGAAGCTGACAGTTCCTATACCCTGCGGACGGTCTTCGTTCATAGCCACGAAACCTTCAGCCTTCTTGCTGAAACGCAGCGAGCGCGCACCGTCATAGACGGGGTCTGCCGTCCAGAAGCCGCCTTCCTTGATGAGCCATGTACATGCCGAGCCGACGTAAATGTCGGCGTAGCCATTGTTGTTGTCCGGCTCAGCCTCAAAATCCTCGAAGAATGCCTTTCCCGTCACCTCACCGCGGACTGTGCAGGCGTCGTTTCGGTAGCTGCCGCTCTCGGCGACGATTGAGCAAGCGTATTCCCCTGCTTCAGCCGCGCCGAGGCGCAGATAAAAGCGGTTTTCATCGGGTGTCATGCTGAGCATGCGGCTCCACGACGATTTGTCGGTCGACAACTCAAACGGCTCTTCGACAGAAACACTTATCGGACTGTCACCGATATTTTCCGAATACATCAGTATCTCTGCAGGCGCCGAAGCTATTCCGGGCTGTGTACGGAAAAACAGCTCGCCGTCGAAAAGGAAGTCGACAAAAGGCAGCGTTCCCGACGTACGCACGGCGATGCTGTTGCTGCTCTGTGTCTTGCCGGTGAGCGTATAGGTATAGTCGGTGGACGGCAGCAGATTCACGACAGTGTATTTTCCTGCCTTCGCATCGACTGCAGGGCTTGCGACAACGCCTTCGGCATCACGCACTATAAGCGTATATTTGCCGTCGTTGTCATCGCCAGCATATACCCAGTTGGCGGTAAATGAATGGTCGGTGATGTCGGTGGCGGCATTTGCAGGAATACCCTCTACAACCTCGCCTTTGAGCTCTACAGTAGACTTAGCCGTTGCGCAGGTAAGGGTGAGCGTGCCTTCGCAAGTCCCTGTGAGGGCATAGGCAAGGCATACGGTGGCTTTGGCACCGGCATTGGCGTCGGATGCACTTATCTCGCCGGGGACTACATAGAAAGGATATGTGGCGGACAGCTTTACAGGGACCTCGGCATTAGTGGCGACAACATCTATCTCCAGCTCGGCAACAATATTTTTTCCAGTTCGTCCGAGGTCGAGCGCCGTACCGTCGGCGGGACGGTTGATCTGAGCTTCCGGACGTGTTTCGTACGACCACCCTACCGTACTCTTCGAACCCCAGATGTGCTCGGCAAGCTCAGGATGGTCGATGAACGGATTTCGGTTGCCCTGATGGGCGTACACAACTTCATTTCGCTCTGTCTCCTTAGTGCTGACAGGGTCGGCAGCGTTCCATTTGAGAAGCATCTCTATAGCCCATTTCTCGAAGGCAGGATAGCTTGAACCGTCGAGCATGTCGGACGACCATGAGCTTATGCGGTCGTTATAACATGCCGCCATATAAAAATACGAACGTGCGAAATCGCCTTTATACTGCTCGTCGGGTTCGAAGACCGTGCCGTTATATCCCGGATATGTGCACTCGCCCAGTCTCCCGAGAGCTCTGACACCACCTGTCGCCGAAAGGGTCGTACCGTTCCTGCACTCGCCGAAAGGATAGTTGCTCCTCTGTCCGTTCACTCTTCCGTCGGTCGGATAAATATGGAAAGCGTCGGCATACATCGGCAGTGCGTCGTTGAACCAGCTCTTCGGCAACGAATGCTCGCGGTTGTAGCAGTCGCCCACAGATGTGTAGGTGCCGCACTGCTCCTTGCCCGGCACCCAGCGCTTAGTCGAATACATATCCCATATCTTACCGTCGGCATCCACATCGGAAAGCTTGTAGAGCTCCCACAGACCTTTATATCCGACGACCTGCGGATTTCCCACGGAGGCGCACAGCGACGACAGCAGCTCGCGTCCGCATTTGTTCTCACACTTGTTGTAATATCCGGCAGGTTCCGAAGCCAACGCCGCCGCGCCGCACAGCGCAAATGCTGTTATAGCAAGGATAGATTTCATGTTCTTCTGAGCTTGAATTTTTCGATGAGATGTCTGACGCCGGGGTGCTCGCTGACGATTTCGTCAAGCACGCGGTCGTCGGTCCATAGGTTTTTCGGCAGTTCCATCTCGCATACTTCGACAGCAAACGACACATTGTCGTTCCCGAGGGCATCGCGGATATTCTTCTGCAATTTCGGCAGCACACCCTGGATGCTGTCCGCCATAATCTGCGACGGCACGCGGATGACGAAGCTGTCGCCGCTGTCGCGCACGGGAAGATTCGCGTTGAGAATGCTCGTAAGCATCTTGCCGAGCTGCGAAAGAGCTATCGTGGTGGACCACACGCGTTCTATGTCGGCGTCGGTGTATTCCTTGTCGCGTTTCTGCACCTGCGCATAGGGCTGCGACGTCTCGGCGACTGCCGTATGTGGTCTCCTCAGGCTTCCCAACGAGAGTTCTGACGCAGAATAGGCAGGCTTCTCCGCACTATGCGGTGACGGCGGCGCAGGATGTACTGTCTTCGGCACCGGCGGCGCCTGACGGACAGGCGCGGCAGGTGCCGGTTTCGGAGCGCTTGCCTCCGTTGAGGGCGCTGTCTGGCGAGACTGCGCAGCCACAACGGTGGCATTGCCGCTTTCAAACGGTTTCAGCTGCCCCCCGTCTGCTCCGATATTATCTGACGAGGGGCGTGATTGTTGGCACAGTTTGATGAGTGTCAGTTCGACGAGGAACTGTTTGTTGCTTGCCTGGCGATAATTGAAATCAGCCTGGTTGCACAGGTCCATGGCACGGTAGAAGAAGGTGGGATGCAGCTTTGCCGCACGCTGCGCCATCTCAGCACGTACAGCATCGGTAGCATCGACAAGCGGCAGCGTCGATGCGTCCGAAGCCATCGACAGGTCGCGCAGATACTGGGCAAGACCACCGATGAAAAACTGCGAGTCGAAACCCTTGTCGCGCACTTCCTTATAGACAAGCAGCGCGGAAGCCACATCACCGGCGACAAAAGCGTCGATAAGCCGGCTGTAGTAGCTATGGTCGAGGACATTGAGATTTTCAATGGTCGCTTCGTACGTAATGTTGCCCCTTGTGCTTGCCGCAACCTGATCGAAAATCGACAAGGCATCGCGCATGGCGCCGTCAGCCTTGCGGGCTATCACATTGAGCGCCGCAGGTTCGGCGGTATATCCTTCGTTTTTTGCCACCTTCATCATGTGCTCGACCATATCGTTGATGGTGATACGGTTGAAATCGTAGATCTGGCAGCGCGAAAGAATGGTAGGGATTATCTTGTGCTTTTCCGTTGTGGCAAGGATGAAGATAGCGTGTGCCGGCGGCTCTTCGAGCGTTTTCAGGAAGGCGTTGAACGCCTGCGACGACAGCATGTGCACCTCATCTATGATGAACACGCGGTAGCGTCCGTGCGTCGGCGGCACGAGCACCTGCTCCATGAGCGCCTTGATATCGTCGACACCGTTGTTCGAGGCGGCGTCGAGCTCGATGATGTTCAGCGAGCGGTTCTCGTTGAACTGGCGGCAGGAGTCGCATTCGTTGCACGCCTCGCCGTCCGGAGTGCGGTTTGTGCAGTTGATGGTTTTGGCAAAAATACGCGCACACGACGTCTTTCCGACGCCACGCGACCCGCAGAACAGGTAGGCATGCGCCAGACGCCCCGTGGCGATGGCATTCTTCAGCGTCGCTGTCAGCGCCTGCTGCCCCACCACTGTCTCGAACGTCGACGGACGGTATTTTCTTGCCGATACTATATATTGTTCCATGGTACGGTTTTGATTTCCGTAAAATTCGTTTCCTCATGCAAAACTACAAAGAAAAATCCACAATCAAAAACAAAATCTCCGGAAGCCGCTCAATATTACTATCATAATAGACACACTGACGAATTTGATCTGACAGCACAAACTAATACAACCTAAAAGTTGTTTTTACTAAAAGAATGTTGTACCTTTGCGATAAAATCATAAGACTATGACATTTGATGATATTACAGAAGACGGTCGTCTTTGGGCAGTAAGATACGACGGATATAAGGACAATGCTCTCGGAATTATATTTGACCAATGGAACGATGTCGAATGGCTAAGAACCTTCTTTAAAGAAAATAAAGAAGACCTTGCCTCATATTTCCGCATTACAGATGTCAACCAAGCCATTTATGACACCATAGAGGATGCAGACAAACTGCAGTGCCTTATAATGGACATTTCGCCGGAAGCTGATCTGGATGCCATATTCAGACACCTTGAGCCAAGCCGAACACGTGACATTCTGCTTGGAAAAGAAAAGGCAAAAATGGATAATCGGCAACGACATGCTTCATGGCTTCGCATATATGCCATAAAACTGGCAAAAGGAGTATATATCATTACAGGTGGTGCAATAAAACTCACTGAAACCATGCAGGAACGTAAGCATACACTCGATGAACTTACAAAAATGGAGCAAGTCCGCAATTTTCTTATCAGCGAGAATATTATTGACGAAGATAGTTTTACGGACTATCTTAGTGAACTATGATAAAAGAGAACCGTATGGAAACACTTATTAACAAACTCAAAGAATATTCTTCTTCCACTCCATCGAAGTGGCGAGAAGAGGCGGCGGAACGCCGTGATAACAAGTATTGGCTTCGTTATTCACAGATGATTGCCATGAAGATGCTTGACAGGATGGAAGATCTCGGAATGACGCAAAAAGAACTTGCTGAAAAGATGAACTGCTCACAACAGTATATTTCAAAAGTTCTTAAAGGACGCGAGAATCTTTCACTTGAGACATTAAGCAAAATAGTAATTGCTCTTGGGATTCGTTTAGATCAATTGGTCGCACAAATACCAGACAGATAATGTCACATCATTCTGAGGATTTCGAGGGATTTGAGTGATGTGAGGGGGACGAGGTGCAGCGAGAAATAACGGAGGATGACGTCGAGGGCTCGGTTGCGGCTGTCGCGATTCAGTGGCAGACGTCCGGGGCGGCTTAGCGGCGTGCGTGCGATAAGTATCATCATACGTGCCTCGGAGCCTTCGAGACGGTCGTCGTGGAGAGGTGCGGAAGGACTGAAACGCCCTTCACGCATATCGAACACAGCATTGCGAAAATACTCTCCGGTGTCGGGAGCTATGCCGAGATAATGCGCCAGGGCATATAGAAACACAATGTGGAAATTGGCAGCATCGCGCCCTTTCATGCCTGCGAATAGCTCGACGGCAGAGAAGAGAAAGTCGGACAGTCCGTCGTCAGGAGCCGATTTACGCAGCAGGGTGTCGAGCAATTCGGCAAGAAACATCGCCGTCATTCCGCCCGTCGCGGAAGGGTTCATGGCGGCAGAACCGGGCATGGGCATAACATCGCGTACCGACAGCACATCACGGTCAGAACGGAGGTCGCATACGCCCTCAAATGTCGACAGCGGCGAAGTGAGAGCCCGTCGGCGTCGTGCTTCGCGCCCGGCACCGGCAGGAATGACAAACGTGACGCGCCCCGCCTGGCGGCTCCATGCCGACAGCAGGTTCTTGCTGTCGTTGAGCCGCACTGTGCGGAGCGCAATACATTGTATAGGGGTGAGCACGACGATAACGTGCGCCGGAGCGTCAGAATTCGGCGTTGTTCGGAGTGCGCGGGAAGGGGATGACGTCGCGTATGTTTGTCATACCGGTAACGAAAAGCACGAGGCGTTCGAAGCCGAGACCGAAACCGCTGTGAGGCACTGTGCCGAAGCGGCGGGTGTCGAGATACCACCACATGTCTTTCATCGGGATGTTGAGTTCCTCGATGCGGCGGAGAAGCTTGTCGTAATCGGCTTCGCGCTCGGAACCACCTATGATCTCGCCGATCTGCGGGAAAAGGACGTCCATGGCGCGGACAGTCTTGCCGTCCTCGTTCTGCTTCATATAGAATGCCTTGATGTCGCGAGGATAGTCGGTGAGGATGACGGGACGCTTGAAGTGCTGTTCTACAAGATAGCGCTCGTGCTCGCTCTGCAGGTCGATGCCCCATTCTACTGGGAATTCGAATTTCTTGCCGGAAGCCTTGAGAATCTCAACGCCTTCGGTGTATGTGAGGCGGACGAAATCGTTGTGCAGAACAAATTCGAGGCGGTCGATGAGCTCTTTGTCGAAGTGCTCGGCGAGGAACTCGATGTCGTCGCGGCAGTGGTCGAGAGCGTACTGAATGCAGTATTTCACAAACTCCTCGGCAAGGTCCATATTATCGGTGATGTCGTAGAACGCCATTTCAGGCTCTATCATCCAGAACTCCGAGAGATGGCGGGGAGTATTGGAGTTTTCAGCGCGGAATGTCGGACCGAAGGTGTAGATTGCACCGAGTGCGGTAGCGCCGAGTTCGCCTTCGAGCTGACCGCTGACGGTGAGAGCCGTCGGCTTGCCGAAGAAATCCTTGGAGTAGTCTACTTTCCCTTCTTCGTTGCGCGGAAGCTTTTCAAGGTCGAGAGTTGTCACCTGGAACATAGCTCCGGCACCTTCGCAGTCGCTTTCGGTGATAAGAGGTGTGTTGAGATAGAAAAATCCTCTTTCCTGGAAAAACTTATGTATGGCAAATGCAAGGGTGCTGCGCACGCGCAGGATTGCGCCGAATGTGGCGGTGCGGGGGCGGAGATGCGCTTTCTCGCGGAGGAATTCGAGGGTGTGTCCTTTTTTCTGCAGGGGGTATGTCTCGGGGTCGGCGCTGCCGTAGATCTCAAGAGTGTCGGCCTGCACTTCGCACGACTGACCCTTACCCATGGATTCGACAAGCTTGCCGGTGACATGGAGCGAAGAGCCTGTGGTGACAGCTTTCAGCTGTTCCTCGCTGAATTTCGACAGATCGAAAACTATCTGGAGATTGCGCACTGTGCTGCCGTCGTTGAGGGCGACGAACTGCACATTTTTATTACCGCGGCGAGTACGTACCCAGCCCATTACCTCAACCTCGCTGCCTATGAGGGCAGGGTTGAATATATCTGAAATCTTAGTCCGTTTCATCATTATGTTATTTTGCGCAAAGATACGAAATAATCCTTTAATTTTTGTAACTTTGTATGCAGAATCAAATCATCTAATCCATCAACATGAAAAAGCAACTATTCTTCGCAGCCGCAACGTTGGCCGCCCTACAGCTCACGATGTCGTGCAACCAAGGAAAAACAACGGCATCCGAGCCTGATGCCAAAGAATATGAAATCGTGACATACGTCTATAACGGCGACACCGTCATGCCCAATCCCGACTATGTCACTACCATCAACTACGCCTTCGCCAATGTCAGCGAGACTTTCGACAGCATTCACGTCAACAATCCTGAGCGCCTTCGCAAGCTTGTGGCGCTCAAAGAGCAGAATCCCAAGCTGAAAGTTCTTCTTTCCTTAGGGGGCACATGTCCGCAGTTCTCTCCCATGGCAGCCGATTCGCTCAAGCGCATGTCCTTCGCCGCCGACACACGACGCGTAATCGACGAATATGCCCTCGACGGCATCGACTTCGACTGGGAATTTCCCTGCGGTCAGGGCGGCACTCCCGACGACTACAAAAACTACAACAAACTCCTCCGCCTCGTGCGTCAGAACATCGGCGACGACAAACTGATGACAATAGCGGCAGGCGGCGACATGGCAGGACTCGACACCACCAATATTCCTGAACTTATGCAGCTCTTCGACTATGTCAACGTCATGGCATACGACCTCGGCGGTCAGGCACCGTGGCACCACACCGCCCTCTACCGCTCCGAACACACCGGATGGCGCTCTGTCGACGAAACCGTAAACGATTATATCGCCCACGGCGTGCCTTACGACAAGATGATGCTCGGTCTGGGATTCTACGGACGCGGCGACGACAACTACTATACCGGCTGGACAAGCAGCGACGGCGCACAACCCTACGGCGAAGACCTCACCCTACAGTGGGATTCCATCGCCTGCGTGCCCTACACCGCCGACAAGGACGGGAATCTTGTCTGCGGATTCGAGGATCCGAAATCCATAAAAATCAAGTGCGACTACCTCAAGGACAAAGGCTTCCGCGGAGCTATGAGCTGGCGCACAGAGACAGACTACAAAGACCAGCGCCTCGCACGCACCGTCGCCGAAGAACTCCTCAATAAAAAAACCGCCGAATAATGAAACGTACAGTCACATATATTGCTGCCATTGCCGCAGCGGCGGGCATTCTTTTCTCCTGCGGCACAAAAAAAGACGCCGAGGCTGAGAAACGCTATGAGGTCGTAGGCTATGTATGGGAGAAAGAAGGTCTTCTTCCCCCTGCCGACGCCGTAACCGTCATAAACTACTGCTTCTTCTCTCCCGACTCAACCGGCAAAGGTATCGTCGTCCCCAACGAATCACGTCTGCTTCAGGTGATGGACCTCAAGAAAGAGAATCCTGAACTGAAGGTACTCTTCAGCTTCGGGGGCGCCAACGCCAAGGTGGGCTACGCCGACATCTGCGCCGACGAGCAGCTGCGCCGCGAGTTTGCCGACAGCTGCCGCGCATTAGTCGACAAATACGGAGCCGACGGCATCGACTTCGACTGGGAATTCCCCTATGGCGACGAGCAGCTCAACAACTACGTGCTTCTTCTGCGCGACCTGCGCCAGGCGCTTGGCAAGGACAAGATGCTCACGATTGCCGCAGGATTCCGCTCCGACGGTCTTAAAATGCCAGAAATGCTCGAATATCTTGATTTTGTGAACATCATGTCGTACGACATGGGATGGGAGGCCCCCTACCACCACACAGCCCTGCGCCGCTCGCCTCTGTGCAATGTATGCTGCATCGAGGAGTCGGTAGACTACTTCCTCAAGAAAGGCGTGCCATACGACAAACTCGTTCTCGGCTTAGGCTATTACGGTCGCGGCAACGGCAAAGAATTCGGTCACTGGACCGACTATCGCGACATCACGCCCGGACCGGGCATGGAGGAACGCTGGGACTCCATCGCTTGCGTCCCATATATCGTCGACAGCCTCGGAACGTTGGTGGTGGGATATGACAATCCTCGGTCGCTCGAAATCAAGTGCGATTATATAAAGGAGAAAGGCTTCCGCGGAGCTATGACATGGCGCAGCGAGCTCGATAAAGACAACTACGAGCTCACCCGCACCGTACAGCGCTGCCTGCTCGGCAACCGTTAAAGAACCACGAACTCTGTCTTAGGGGTGCTTCCGCGACTATCATCATTGTCCAGAAGCACCCATGCTTTATATGGACCGGAGTAAACACGCTGTCCTTCGGCATTGCGCAGATTCCAGCTGCAGGGGAAAGTGCATCCGCGCCTGTAGAGCACTGTCCTGCCAAGCCTGTCGGTGACAATCAGCGTACCTGAGGCGCATTCTGAATCAAGTCTGAACTCGACTTCTCCGGCAGATTCGTCACGTATGACTTCGAGAGTGCCTGCTACACCTTCCGTGCCGACGAGCACCGACAGCAGCGATGAAGACGATTGCCCTGCATTGCTGAATGCTTCAATACGGATTTCATGGCGTCCCTGCGACATATTCGTCAGCGGAATATCGAGCATCGCCTTACCGTCGTCGGCAAAACGCAGAGCTCCGCGAAGATCAGGCTTTGTTTCCGTTCCGTCTACTGTCACCTTCAGCGCACGGCGGATGCCTGAGCTGCCAGTAGCGATGCCGCTTGCCGGCTGGCAGATGACGGCATGCGCTGTAAAGTCCGTACCGACGGCTTCGGAAGATATATAATCGGCAGGGTCGATATAGAATTCCTCTATCACAGGTATATCGTCGGCGAATTGTGCGTCGCCACCGTCTTCCGCTATTACGGCACGAATCAGAGGCGCGGCGGCACAGCGGCGTGCGGCAGCATCGGATGCCGTGACAACTATCCGTTTTGATCCTTGCCCGCTGACAGGCTCGGGAAGAACTATCTCCGTTGAGAACATTCCATCCTTGGCGACAGCGCCGTACTCCGCGAGCAGATTGTCGCCGGACAGCACTTTTATTGATTTACCGTCGTCCTTCACCCTCACAAAAGTAGCAAGCGAATCCGGACTGTCGTAAACCTCGATAAGCACAGGTCCGTTAAAGGAACTGACAATCTCACCATCGCTACGCCTTACAGTGCCTTCAACCTTTATCTTCCTGAGTGGCTGGAGGTCGGCGACTATATCTGCAGCTGCTTTCCCGTCAAAAGTTGCGTCGATGGTATACTCAGGGACGTCAAGAGGGAGCGCCGGATCGCCGCAATAGTTGTAGCACAAAGTGTTATATCCGAGCGAACCCGCCATGCCGCGTTCCGAAAGGACATTGCGGGCGTAGCGGAGCAGATCGGCGCCTGTTGTTCCTGGCTGCGCCGAGGCATAGATTCCACCTATGGCATTGCTGACGATACGGTTAGGATCGATATATACTTTGCGGCTGGGCGTGATGACGCCGACAGCACCTCCGCCGACAGTAAAAATCATATTTTCCGCCATCGAGCCGGGTTCACGGTCGAGCGGGAATATGTCGCATGAGGCAAACAGCGCGAGCGGTGCGTAGTCGTAAACCAGCGATTTCACCGTACTGCTGGAGAATATTTTCTCGCCCGTGACATCGCTTGAAGTCCCGTGTCCGGCATAATGGAAGATACCCTGTCCCCGGACAAGCGAGCGTCTGATTTTCCGCGCAGCCTCCTCGCCGACACCATCTTTCCAAGGATAAAGAAGGTTGTCCGCCCGCGAGACGGTGACAGCGCTGTTTTTCGCCAGCATACACGAGACGAATTCCTCCGTGTGGTCGAAATGGAGGCGGTAATCGCCATCGTCGCTGAATTTAAGAGCGCGGAGATATGCCGCGGCAGAAGGCGTGTGCAGGAGCCACCGGCGTGATTTCTCATTCGCTTCCCGTGCCAGACCCGCATCCTGCGCCGGTATTCGCCCCACGGTGATGTTCATCGGAGCACTGGCAATGGCGGTGTCGGTGAAATCGTCGGAAAGGATTCCGAAATACTGGTCGGATACATAATTGGTGGAGTTGTCACGTGCCTGCTCGGGAGCCTCGCATTCATAGCATATAAGCGCATCGCGCCATGGCGTGACAAGGAAACGGTTGTCGTATGTCGAGGCGCCGTACAGTGTCAGAAAACGCAATTTCGACGGTGCTTTGTCGTAGAGCATCTTTATAAAGCGGCGGACAGCCGCCGGCGTGCGGACACCTGATGAATATTCATTGAAAATATCATCCTGGCACACCACTGCCACATCCAGCCCCTGAACAGTTCTGTGAATGTCGGCAAATTCCTCTGCTGCATCCATCAGCGAAGCGGTGGTGACGACAAGCATATCAGGAACAGCAAGGGCATGGAGATCGGTGTTGCGCACCTCTTCCGCCGCAAGGACAGACCTGTGGACTGCATCGGGAGCGAACACGACAATGCGGCTGTCCTTCGAAGCCGGGGTTCCTTCAAAATAACCGGCATTACCGCTGAGTTCCATATTCTTGATATTCAGCGGGTCTGTCACGTCCCATGCCATGACGTCGCCGTCGGAGCCGGAAATACGGAAATTAGCTTTCTGAAAATTAGCTTCGGGAAAATTCAGTATAAGTTCGCCGGAAGCACCGAGCCTGTTGCTGCGGGAATATATGACGTATACCCTGTCGACGGCGGCATAGGCACCGTCGAAGTTTACAGGCGGAGCGATGTCTACCGACATCTGCGAGCCTTCACCCTCCAGAAGCAGGAAAGCATTTCCGCCGACGTCTGTATATAATCGCGTAGCAAGCGTGTTTGCCGTACTGCTTATCGGATTAAGCCGCTGCACTCTGACGTTGTCGGAGAAAGTGGTGACAAAGCGGACGGCACGCGCGCTGTTCACAGCCCCGTCATAGTGCAGGAATATTCTGCGGCTCTTGTCGATACCGCCAAGATCGAAGGTAAAATTCTCTTTGTCGCCATTTTTAAGTTCGGGACCATGATAGACAACGCCGCCCATACCTGGATTCTGTACCTCGCGTTCTATAAGCCCGAGCGAATAGTGATAGTCGCACACATTGTCGGAGGCGCTGAAAGGCAACGTAGCTACAGAACTTTCGCCGGCGCCGGATGTAATGAAATATACCGATTTGTTGTCATAATAGTTGCGCCTGAACTCCGCCGCCTCGCCCGACAATACCGTACCTCGGACGGCGCCTTCACCGAAAAACAATACTCGTCCGTCCGCCGTCACCACAGACGGCACCCGGACAAGATCGTCGGGAAAGACTCCGAAACAGTTTGTGGAGGCATCGACAGCACTCATTCCGTAGACGCACACATCGGCGGCTTTTCCCAGACCCCATGCGGAAATCTGTTCGGGTGTTATCTGGTAGACGCCGGCGGTATCCGTCTCAACCTTCATCCACCGACCTGTCGCCAGACGGGAATGAGGACTATAATACGATTCCGGAAGCGCAGCAGAGGCACTTACCGCACCGAGAAGGTACAGAGACAGTGCACAAAGGAGAGATCTTGACATATAACTGGTTTATTTTATTCTTACTGAGAGCGACGGCATGTTGTTTATTTTCGCTTCGACGCATGAGTTTATCACGGGGACACCCAATGCGACAGACGTATCGGCGAGCACGACGATATCGCCTGTTTTAAGAGTCATATACTCCGACAGCCACGCTACGATACGCGCTCCGCCGAGAGCGTCGGGACTGAAAACAGCATGATATTCATCTGTCACCGCGGCACCGTCATGCGACCGGCGGCACACCGAAAGGGCAAAATCACCGTCAGAACCGTCGAGCGGAATCCATTTGCCCGGAGCGAAAGCCCTGTCGCGGAAAAAGGGCGGCACGGCAGCGGCATCCGTTTCCGGCACCGGAACAATGCGGTGAACCGCTGCGAGAGCGTCGAAATAGCGTCCTGCAAATTTCTCGGGAATGTGCGTGCCCAGACGCGATATCCGCAGGGCAAGAACGACATCTGAAGTCCAGCCGGACGCAGGTTCTTCGATGAACACCGGCTCGCCTTCGCGGAGAAGGGCTGAATCGGCGCCTCCCGACGCAGCGAAGGAAGCACCGCCGGCAGACCGGCATACAAGAATCTTCATCGGTCGATGGCGCTGAGGCGGTTATACATAACAGCCAGATGAGAGTAGATGGACGTATTGGCAATCACGATTCCCTCCGGCACCCTGATGCGCGAAGGCGTAAAATTCCATATCGCCTTCACACCGGCGTCCACAAGCAGGTCACTGACCGACTGTGCACTTTCAAAAGGTACTGCAATGACGCCGATTCGTGCTTCGAGCCGCTCGACAAGTTCCTTTGCCGACTCAGGAGCGAAGATTTCGACATTGCCGATCATCGAACCTGTCAGCGCAGGGTTCACATCTATGCCCGCCACAATATTGAGACCGTAGCGCTGCAGACCGGAATCGGCGATAAGCGCAGCGCCGAGGCTGCCCACCCCTGCCATAATGGCATTGTGGCTCTGACGGAATCCGAGAAAAGAGCCGAGTTTGTCTTCGAGAGCGCTCACAAGGTAGCCTATACGTGTCTTGCCGCGTATGCCGAGAAAAGAAAGGTCCTTGGCAATCTGCGAAGGGTCTACGTTGAGAGCCTCGGCAATACGTGTGGTCGACACATATTCCACATCGGCGGCGCGCAGTGTCGAGACGTATGCGAGATACCACGGCAACCGGCGAAGCGTCGGCTCCGGCAACTGCGGGTTTTCACTGCTCATACTCTTTTCTGCCATAATAAGCGCAAAGTTACGAATTTTTTTGCAATTTTCGTCCATTTCAGCGACAACACCGGAGGGCTGGCCACGGCTCTTTCATTTAAGATAAAATAAAGCGTATATTTCCCCTTACCCGGTTCAAGTCGAGCCGGGTGATTTTTCAATGTTGAATATCTGCAATTTATCTTGTCGTCAAAATCTAATTTTTTTATTTTTGGCTCAAAAAACGAAGTAGTTTTGTAAAGTTCATCGATATATGCCTCATCAACTCTGCGACGCCCT
>USMC01000051.1 GCA_900555715.1 uncultured Porphyromonadaceae bacterium
CTATGTGTAAAACTCTTTCTTTTATTTCTTGTGTTCTTCCTTTGTTCCAGAAATTGCTTCCTATATATCCACAAGTTCTTCTCATAACTTGTAATTCACTTTCATCATCATTTCCACATGAAGGCATTGATATGATTAATAAGGATGATAGCGTAAAAATTGCCGACAACCTGATTGCGTTAGTAAGCTTCATGATTGAATTATTTCTAATACTGAAAAGATATTAATGCGTAAAATATTACATGGTATAGGCAATGCCTATATTGAAATAATCGGTTTTGTGTGCCTTGTCAAATTTAAAATCGGTAAAATCCCAGTCATAACCGGCTTCAATGGTCCATCCGTCCCAAATACGTAATCCGACAGCAGGATTCACTGACAGAACACAACCGCTGTCTGATGTCTTATCTTTCTTCTTTCCGTTACGTATTTCTACAGTAGAATGCAGATAGCCTATAGATAGAGGAATCTGGACATAAATATGCTTACCGAACCAATAGCGATAACTGTAACCTGCTTTAATGTCCCAAGAGCTACTATCCATTTTATATTCTTTAATATCCTGATAAAACTGGTCGTACTGAGCGAAAAAACCATTAAGCATAAGTCTGAAAGACAGACCGAATCCATGTTCCACTGCATCATAGAGAAACGAAGCGCCGCTATTTCCACCCCAATTCTTATCAGTCGTTTCTTTTACCTCGGTATTTTCTCCCCCTGCTGCGTTCGAATTGGTGTTAGTAGTTGATTGATTCTGTGCAGCTCCGGATAGTGCGATACATACTGCTGCAAGCATTAAGATAGTCTTTTTCATTGCGTTGATTAAATTTTGTGTTACTTTAGTTAATGAGTGCAAAGGTATATCAAAAAAGCAACAGGCATCAGATATCCATGTAACACATATCAGTACAAAGTGTTGCATGTTATCGTACACAATAATCAATCATGATTAATCTCCGAAACATATTGGTTGGAAAGGTCGCGAAAAAAATCATGACCGAGCACGAGCGAAATACGCATCAATAATTGAGTATCAATAGCTGAACGTCCGAAAATATCATAAATATTCCCACGATTGCAGTTCAACTGTCTGGCAAACCAGGCCACGGTATGAGACCGCGGCTGATTCTGAAATTCTTTTTTTATGAGCGCACCAATATGCAGCATAGCTCGTCGTCTGGCGCTGTCCTGTTCCACAGACAGCAGGATACAAAAAAGACGCAGGAACGTCGTCTGTTTAATCGTTGAGGCATCGCCAAACGCCTTGTCGCAATAAAAACAGTCCACTCCCACGCCTTATCGGATATTCAGATCCCCATGCCGGGGAGTGGATATGCGACAAGCATGAGCGTTCGTCGACTGCTGTTATCCTCGTTGCATTGAAACTGGCGATTTCCTTTTAAAGGATAAAGCACGAAACGCTTTATAAAAAAATATGTGCGCGTCCATTTCTGAACGCGCAGCAAATATAACTATTATTTCGTTTCCTGCAAAAAAATTAAAGAGGACATCCCGGCGGAATGTCCCCTTTTAGAATTATGGCTTGATGCCTGTTTATAACATCAGAGGAAGTACATCCTTATCGCGCTGAGGTCGGCAAGGTCGAGAAGGGAGCTGTAGAAGCAGCTTACGAGACCGAGCAGGAGTATGCCGGCGACGGTAATCCACAGACCGAGACGCTCGGAGAATGCCGATTTGAAAGTCGGAATCACGCATTCGTCAGGCTCGATGAACATTGCCTTGACAACGAGCAGATAGTAGTAGAGCGAGATAATGGTGTTTATCAACGCGATGAGCACGAGGACGTAGATTGCCGTGGTGCCCTGGTTGATAGCTCCGGTAAAGATGAAGAACTTCGAGAAGAAGCCAGCGAAGGGCGGGATGCCTGCGAGAGAGAACATGGCAAGCATCATCGCCACAGACAGGCGCGGGTTGGTTTTGTAGAGACCTTTGTAGTCGTCCATCGACACGCATCCGGTGGCATTCTCGATAGCGCCGATGACGCCGAAAGCGGCAAGGTTGGAGAAGATGTAAACAAGGATGTAGTACATCATCGCCGCCATACCCATGGCATTGAACGCTATCACGCCAAGCATGATATATCCTGCCTGCGAAATCGACGAGAAGGCGAGGAAACGCTTCATGTTGCGCTGACGGATGGCGAAGAGGTTGCCGACAGTGATTGTAAGGATGATGATTGCATAGAGCATCCATTCCCATACATTGCTGTAGAGCGTTCCGAACACCTGAGCGAGAACACAGAGGAATGCAAAAGCTGCGGCGCCTTTGGAAATGACGGAGAGGTATGACGTAACGCTTGTGGGCGCTCCCTGATAGACGTCGGCTGTCCAGAGATGGAAGGGGACGAGGGAGAGCTTGAATCCTATGCCTGCGATTGTGAAGGCGAGGGCAAGGACGAGGAGGCTGTTGAGCTCGCCGGTGAGAGCGAAGTAGATTTTCTCAAAGTAGAGCGAGCCGGTAAGACCGTAGACGAACGACAGACCCATCATAAAGATTGCCGAAGAGAATACTGCCGTAAGGATGTACTTGACGGCAGCCTCGTGGCTTTCGTAGCGGTTCTTGTCGAGAGCGACCATAGCGGCGAGGGGCAGCGAGGCGCTTTCGAGACCGATGATGAACATAAGGAAGTGGCGCGACGAAATCATGAGATACATGCCGAAGAGCGTCACAAGGAGGAGTTCGTAGAACTCTCCGCGGCGCACTACCATCGCATCGCTGTTAGCCCATTTGACAGACTGGATGAGTACGATGACAACGCCGACATTGAGAATATTCTTTATGGCGGCGATGACTGGCGAAGTCTCATACATGCCTGAGAATGCGACAACATTATCGGTCTGTCCGAGCAGACAACCGCAGAGACCGGCAGCAGTGATGATGAGCATCAGGACAACGCTGAACGCCGGAAGGGATTTCTGAGCCCCCTTGGGCATGAAGGTATCGTAGAGGAATACCAGCAGGAAAACGACCAGCAGGGCGATTTCCTGTTTCATAGCTAAAAATTGTGAGTAATCCATTGCAATTCTTTCCTTGGGGGTTTACATTCCGAGCACGCGGAAGATTTCCGGTGAGAAAGTGGTTTTGATAAGGTCGCTGAAGAAGTTCGGGAAGCAACCGATGGCAGCTACGCAAACGATGAGTGTTGCCGTGCTGAGGCGTTCCCACCAGGTGGCGTCGGTGAGCGTGCGGTGGTGGTCGTCATAGACAGGACCGAAGAGAAGCTTTCCGACAACACGCAGGATGTAGACTGCGGTGATGACAATCGAGCAGCAGGCGATGATGGTGAACACCAGACGGAGAGAACCGTCGCCGCCGAGATACTCAGCCATACCTGCCTTGAATGAACCGACGAAGATTGTCATTTCGGCGACGAAACCGCTCAGACCGGGAAGACCGAGCGATGCCATACCGGCGATAACGTAGCAGACGGAGAGATAGGGCAGAATCTGCATCATGCCGCCCATCTTGGTGATTTCACGCGTATGTGTGCGTCCGTAGATCATACCGATGAGCGCGAAGAAGAGCGCTGTCATAAGACCGTGCGAGAGCATCTGCATGATAGCGCCTGTCATCGCTGTGGTATTGAGCATGAGGATTGCGAACAGCACCAGACCGCAGTGCGACACCGAGGAATATGCGTTGATGTACTTGAGGTCGGTCTTGACGCAAGCGCAGAAGGCGCCGTAGACCACCGAAATGCCGGTCAGGATAAGGAAGATGTACGAAAGCTCGTGTGCGGCGTAAGGCATCAGATATATGGCTACGCGGAAGCAGCCGTAACCGCCGAGCTTCATAAGTACGCCGGCATGGAGCATCGACACTGCCGTAGGCGCTGAAGCGTGACCGTCGGGGCTCCATGTATGGAAGGGGAACATCGCGCCGAGGACACCGAAGCCGACAAAGGTCATCGGGAAGAGGAACTGCTGCCAGCTGTGTGGGATAGCGTCGTTCTGCGCGATTTCGAGGAGATTCCAAGTGAGCGGGCTGCCGTCGGGAGCGGAGTGATAGTAGATGCCGATGAGTCCGAGCATAAGGAATGCCGAACCGCCCATAAGCATCAGGGTGAGCTTCATCGCCGAGTAGTTCTTACGTCCCGAGCCCCATACTCCGATGAGGAGATACATGGGAATGAGCGCTACCTCATAGAACATGAACATTGTGAAGAGGTCGATGGAGATGAAGAATCCGAAAACGCCGGTAGAAAGGAGCACGAGCCAGAGGAAGAATTCCTTGGGCTGGTCGATTTTCCACGAGGCGAACGAACCTGTCAGGAGAATGACCGACGACAGGATGAGCATCGCTATCGAGATACCGTCGACACCGACGGCGAGATTGATATGCAGAGGCGCGAACCATGTCCACGAATCACAGTAGAGCATGGGGGATGTTGTGTCGGTCTGACGGATACCGAGATAGTCGACAAGGAGGTAGACCGAAAGCCCCAGCAGCGCAAGCGAACCCGTCACCGCCACGGCGCGGATCTGCTTGACATCGCGGCACAGCCCGAGCAGAGCGAGCATGACTACCGGAATGACTACAAAATAGATTAATATATTGGAGAACATGTGATACTGATTTTAATTTATTTCACCGTTATAGTCATGCCAGACAGAAAATCGTTATTGCACCGAGAGCGAGAGCGCCGATGAGATAATACCAGACGTACATCTGAATCTGTCCGCACTGCAGAGGTTTGATGACCTCGGAGAGCTTGTTCGTCACGGCGGCGAAGGAGTCCATCGTGCCGTCGATGATGTGACGGTCGAACCAGGCGAGAGGACGGCATACGCAGCCGAAGATAATCTTATGTGTGATGAACATATAGAGCTCGTCGAAATAGAAGCGGTGGTGAGCCCATTTCCAGAGGTTCGGCAGAGCGTTGCGGAACTTTTCGGGGAGCTTGTTTTCCTTGCGGTACATGACAGTTGCAAGACCGATGCCGAGCAGAGCGACAACAAGGCTCACAGTAGCCACGCTCCAGTTGAAGTGCGCCATGAAATCGTATTCATGTCCGTTCCAAGTGACGAGTTTGCCGAAGGGGATGAAGCCGGCGACACACGAGACGGCAGCGAGGAAGACGAGGGGGAATGTCATCGTCCAGGGCTGGTCGTGCGGTGCATGATGTCCTTCGCGTACCTTGTGTTCCTTCCACCAGAAGATGAGGTAGTAGAGACGGAACATGTAGAACGCTGTAAGACCAGCCACGAGCGACATCCAGATATATGCGAACCAACCGTTGCCGTCGCCGAGGCAGGAGCTCAGAATCTCGTCCTTGGAGAAGAATCCGGAGAACGGGATGATACCTGCAATGGCAAGACAGCCGATGAGAAAGGTGATGTGTGTCCAGGGCATATATTTGCGCAGACCGTGCATCTCGGTATAGTCGTTTGAGCCTATGGCGTGGATGAGCGCGCCGGCACCGAGGAAGAGGAGCGCCTTGAACATAGCGTGTGTGAACAGATGGAACATCGACGCCATATAGCCGAGACCTTCGTGTATCTCAGGACGGGCGACACCGAGCGAAACCATCATAAACGCTATCTGCGAGATTGTGGAGAATGCGAGCACGCGCTTGATGTCGATCTGCGTGCACGCTACCACAGCGGCGTAGAATGCCGTTGCGGCGCCGACGACAGTGATAATCGTCAGTGCGCTCGGCTCCATCAGATAGAGCGGGAAGAGACGTGCCACGAGGTATACGCCGGCGACGACCATCGTAGCTGCATGAATGAGCGCCGACACGGGAGTAGGACCTTCCATAGCATCGGGCAGCCAGATATGCAGAGGCATCATCGCCGATTTGCCCATACCGCCCATGAAGATGAGCACCAGAGCCCATGTGAGCACCGAAGCACCCATGAACATCGGCGCTGCGCTGTTCTCGAAAATGCTGCGGACGCCTTCGGCTGTGCCGATGTTGACCTGAGTAACGTTAGCGAGCCCTTCGACAGGCACAGAGGTGAGTTCGGTGAAGTTGAATGTTCCGGTATAGTACGACAGCACGAGAATGCCGATGAGGAATCCGAGGTCGGCGAAGCGTGTGACGATGAACGCCTTCTTGGATGCGCTCACTGCCGACGGCTTCTTATAATAGAATCCGATCAGCAGGTAAGACGAAGCGCCCACGAGCTCCCAGAAGATATACATCTGGAAAATGTTGGGAGCGACGACGAGTCCGAGCATCGAAAAGCTGAAGAGACTCAGGAAGGCATAGAAGCGCTGGAATCCGTGTTCATACACGCCGTGATGGTCGCGCATATATCCCATGCTGTAGAGATGCACCATGAAGGAAATGGTGGTGATGACTACGAGCATCATTGCGGAAATAGGATCGAGCAGGAATCCGAGCTTTATGACAAGCTTGTCGGTGAACTGCAGCCAGGTCTGGTCGAAGACAAGATACTGGAGGCGTTCTGTGCCGTTGATGAACTCAGCGGCTCCGCTGAAGAAATACTGGTAAGCGGTATAATAGGAAAGCAGCAGGACTGTTCCCATGCCGAGGCAGCCGAGCGTACCCGCGGTCCGATGGCTCATCTTCATGCCGAGAAGACCGAGGAAGACGAACATAAAGAGCGGGATGCTCAGAATCAATATAGGTATTGTAACATCCATAGTGCTTAGAATTTCATTTCGTTAAGTGAGCGGACGTCGATATTCCGTACGGACCGGAAGATGTTGATGATTATTGCAATCGCAAGCGCTGTTTCGGCAGCCGCTATAGCGATGGCAAACAGTGTGAAGAACATTCCTTCGAGCTGTCCGGGGAAGAGGAAACGGTTGAACACCACAAAGTTGATGTCGACGGCATTCAGCATCAGTTCGAGCGAAATGAGCATGGCAATCATATTCTTACGCGTTATGAAGCCATATACTCCGCAGCAGAACATGAACAATGCCGGAATAAGGTAATATATTGCTGTAAGTTCCATATCTGTCAACGTTTACGAGCGATTACGACACCGCCGATGATACAAGCGAGCAAAAGGACACTGACAGCCTCGAAGGGCAGCAGATACTGTCCGTCGCCTGTTCCCATGAGGGTGGTGCCTATTGTCTCCATGTCGGGATTATCCATTTCCGGTTTGTGTGCGAAAGCGATTGCACAGCGGCTCACGAGAGCATATCCGGCAAGGGCAAGCGTCGCAACAGCGGCGACAGCGCCGAGGAGCCTCGATTTCGACGTAAGCCTTTCGCTGTTGTCTCCCGGTCGGCTCGTCAGCAGGATGGCAAAGACGAAGAGCACCACTATGCCGCCGGCATACACCGCAATCTGCACAGCGCCGAGGAACTCATAGTCGAGCATGAAATATACCACAGCGGCAGCGAAGAGGGTGAACAGCAGGTAAGTGGCGGCGCGGAGTATCTTGCGCGTCGTGACAGCCATCACTGAGAATACTACCATCGCAAGAGCGACGATAAAATACAAGATTAAGCTTCCTGTTGATTCCATATCTTATTGTTTATTTTCATCTGATTGTGGCTTGGGCTCATCGCCGGCTGGCTTTGCAGCGGCAGCTTTTGCGGCGGCGGCAGCCTTTGCGGCGGCTATCTTAGCCTGGCGTTCAGCCTCGATCTTGGCGAGCTGCTCGGGCGTTGGCTCCGGTTCTTCTTCTTCGGGAAGATAGTTGAGCTGCTTGACAAGAGCATCGCGGGTGAACACTGCCTGTTCGAAATCGTTGTTGAATTCAATCGCTCCGGTGGGACAGTTGCTCACGCAAAGCTGGCAGAAAGTGCAGCTACCCAAGTCATAGAGATATTTGACAAGTTTTTTCTTTTTCGTTCCCTGCATCGTTGTCACCATCTTCGTTTCCATTGTGATGGTGCCGTTGGGACAGTTGCGCTCACAGCTGCCGCATGCTATGCACTTATGCTTACCCTCTTTGTCGTAGACAAAAGTGAGCTGCGCGCGGAAACGCTCGGGCCATACATGCTCCTTACGGTTCTCGGGATAGCACTCGGTGATTTTGGGAGTCACGAATTCCTTACCGGTCACTTTCATGCCTTTGAGAAGACTGAGGATGCCGGATCCTAATGATGAAAAGTATTCTGATACACTACTCATTACGTGGTGATATTAATTTACCTTTGTTATGCTCTGAGTTCAGTCGCGCCTTTGTCCGCCGACGATGTCGAGGAGCTCTGTGGTGATACTTTGCTGACGGAGTTTGTTATACTCAAGCTGCAGTTGTTCGAGAAGTTTGGTCGCATTGTCGTTCGCTGCCTGCATTGCCATTACGCGCGCCGCCTGTTCGGAAGCACGGTTCTGTGCGAAAGCCTCCTGCATCTGCGAGAGGAGATACATGGGCAGCACAGTACGGAAGATGGTGCCGGCATCGGGCTCGAAGATATACGGTCGCCCGGCGCCTTTCGATGACGCTGACAGCTCTTCCTGCGAGATCGGAAGATACGTGGAAGAGCCGAAACGCTGCTTTCCGGCGGAAATATAGTGCATGTACTGCAGTACGACCATGTCGACATCCCCTTCGAGGAAGCGGCGTTCGAAAGTCTGTGCGAAAACCTTCACGGCGTCGCCGTCGCTCTTGGAATCGACTCCTTCGGGCACCGAGAGCGAGAGACAGGGGTCGGAAGCGACAATTTTCGCTGTGGCGCGCTGCAGCTTCTTGCCGACCGCCGTGATTTCAAAGCTGACCTGATTGCCGTAGCGGCTGCGCAGGTCGGCAATGACGCCGAGGGTGTCCCTGAAGATGTTCACGTTGTAGCCGCCGCAGAGACCTTCGTCACTTCCCAGCACTACAATGGCGACCTTCCGCACCTGCTGGTGCGCGACAGTCAGCGGCGAGCTCACGACAGCATCGCTGCTCAGCAAATTACCGATGATTGTCTGAACACATTCGCGGAAGGGGTGCAGACGGCGTACGACACCTTCTGCAACGTGCATTTTTGCCGATGAAATCATCTTCATCGCACCGGTGATCTTCTCGGAGGATGCCACCGAGCCTATCCGGACTTTGAGATCGCGTAAGGTTGCCATTTATATGCGCTTGCTATATGATGTTAAGCTTTAAGACTTGCAGCGACATCGGCGGCTGCGGCTTTAATCTTTTCTCCCATCTCGTCGGTGAGCTTGCCTGCTGCGAGATCGTCAAGAACATCCTGATTCTTGGCATGCATGAGCTGGAGGAACTGTTTCTCGAATTCCGCTACCTTGTCCAGGGGCACGCCTTCCATGAGTCCGTGCACACCGCAGTAGATGTCGGCGATTTCCTCGCCCACGGGCATGGGGTGGTACTGGGGCTGGATGAGCAGGCGTTCGTTCTTACGACCCTTGTCGATGACACGTGCGGTGACGGCGTCCATGTCGCCGCCGAACTGGGTGAATGCCTCGAGCTCACGGAACTGTGCCTGGTCGATTTTCAGCGTACCTGCCACTTTCTTCATCGACTTCACCTGTGCCGAACCACCTACACGCGACACAGAGATGCCGACATTGATGGCGGGGCGGATGCCGCGGTTGAAGAGCGCTGTCTCGAGGAATATCTGACCGTCGGTGATTGAGATGACGTTGGTCGGGATGTAAGCTGAAACGTCGCCCGCCTGAGTTTCAATTATAGGTAGCGCGGTGAGAGAACCGCCGGCTTTCATGATGGGACGGAGGCATTCGGGAAGGTCGTTCATCTGCGAGGCTACTTCCTGATTGTCGATAATCTTTGCTGCGCGTTCGAGAAGACGGCTGTGGAGATAGAAGATATCGCCGGGATATGCCTCACGACCTGAAGGACGCTTGAGAATCAGCGACACCTCACGGTATGCCACGGCCTGCTTGGAGAGGTCGTCGTAGACGATGAGTGCGTCGCGACCGGTGTCGCGGAAGTACTCTCCGATGGCAGCGCCGGCAAAAGGTGCGTAGTAACGCATTGCGGCGGACTCGGAAGCTGTGGCAGCGACGACCACCGAATATTCAAGGGCACCGTACTGGCGGAGTGTTTCCACAAGTGCGGCTATCGACGAAGCTTTCTGACCTATAGCGACATAGATGCAGTAGACAGGTTTGCCTTCCTCGAAATTCTTGCGCTGGTTGATGATTGTGTCGATGGCGATGGCGGTCTTGCCGATCTGTCGGTCGCCGATGATAAGCTCACGCTGACCGCGACCTATGGGAACCATCGAGTCAATGGCTTTGATACCGGTCTGCAGCGGCTGCTTGACGGGCTGTCGGTAGATGACGCCGGGAGCCTTACGCTCCAGCGGCAGACGCATAAGGTCACCAGAAATAGGACCTCTGCCGTCGACAGGCTCGCCGAGCACGTTGATAACACGCCCGAGCAATCCTTCCCCGACGGGAATGGATGCGATTTCGCCGGTTCGGCGCACGTTCATGTTTTCTGTCACCTTATTGACATTGTTGAGGAGCACGACACCGACATTGCTCTCCTCCAGGTTCATTGCCACGCCTTTGACGCCGTTCTCGAACTCTACAAGCTCGTTGGCGCCGACATTGTCGAGTCCGTAGACATGAGCCACGCCGTCGCCGACATCGAGGACGGTGCCGACTTCTTCGAAAGACACCTTTGAATTGATGTTTTCGAGTTCTTGTTTCAATACCTGTGAAATCTCGCTGGGATTTATCATTATGCGGATTGCTTGCTGAAGGGTTTATATATCATTTGATGAGACTGAGGCGGAGTTGCTTCAGCTCGTTGCTCACCGAAGCGTCGAGACGCTCGGAGTTTACAGTTACGGTGAATCCGCCAATGAGCGACGGGTCTACCGAGTATTCATATTCCATCGTACCGTTTCCGATATGCCGGGCGACGATGGCTTCGAGACGCTTGCGGCCGTCGTTGTCGATTGGCGCGGCGCTGCATATTTTCACTCTGTAGATCGAGTGTTTCATACGGTAGAGGTTCACGAATGCGAGAGCTATCTCGCGGACCATAGACATGCGGTCGTACTTTTCGAGAAGACGGAGGAAGTCTTCGTAGGTGCGGTCGGGTGTCTGGTCTGAGGCGCCGTATACAGCCTTTGTGAGTAGCGATGACTTATCAGCATTGCTCACAAAAGGATTCGACACTGTTGCGCCCAGACCGGGAGTGTCGGCGAATGTAGAGCACAGACGCTCCATGAGAGTATAGAGGACGTCGTTGTCGTGGCGTTCCTCACCAACCTCATAGAGGGCTTTGGCATAGCGGCGCGGTATCAGGCCTTGGTCCATAACATTCTATTTATTGTCGTTTTCTATCTTGTCGAGAAGACTATCTACAAGCTGGCTCTGAGCCTTGTCGTCCTGCATCTTGTTCTGCACAATCTTTCCGGCGATTTCGAGCGCGAATTCGCTGACCTGATTGCGGAACTGTGCCTGCGCTTCTTTCTGCTGCTGCTGAATCTGGAGCTTGGCATTGTCCATGACTTTAGCGGCCTCAGCCTGCGCGGCAGTGCGTGCCTGCTCGATAATCTGTGTTTTCATCTTGTCCGCCTCACGCAATATCTCCGCCTGCTGCTTGCGGGCATCGTCCATATAGGCCTGAGCCTCGCTGCGGGCGTTGTCGAGATGCGATTTGGCCTCACGGGCGTATTCCACTCCCTTGTCGATGAGGTCGGCTCGACTGTCGACGGTCTTTAGTATCACAGGCCAGGCAAACTTCCACAAGAGCAGGAAGAGGATGCCGAAGGCTATGAACATCCAGAAGACAAGACCGAAATCGGGCGTGAATAATTCCATTAAAAAGACTTATTAACGTTGAATTAGAGGAAGAGGCAGAGTGCGCAGACGATGACTGCGAAAAGGGCGACACCTTCGACGAGTGCGGCGATGACAATCATGTTGCTTCGGATATCGCCAGCTGCTTCGGGCTGACGGGCGATGGCATCCATGGCAGAGCCACCGATTTTACCGATACCGATACCTGCGCCGATTGCTGCGAGAGCTGCGCCAATACCTGCGCCAAGTGCTACAAGTCCTTCTACTGCTAAGAGTCCAAACATAGTTTTTAATTTTTATGGTTAATTTATTGATTTGATTCGTTATACTAAAGTATCTGCAATCTCGCGCGGCAGGTCGCCCTTGTCGGCAGCCTCCGCCTTCTCCTCTTCGTGGTGCTGAGCCAGACCGATGAAGATTGTCGACAGCATGGTGAACACGTAAGCCTGTATGAAGCTCACAAGAACGTCGATGAGGAGCATGAAGATAGAGAATATGAGCGATATCACCGTTGCGCCGCCTCCTGCGACAGGGCTTATGGCGGAGAAGATGAAGATGAGAAGTGTTAGAGTGATCACTATCATGTGACCGCCCATCATGTTGGCAAAAAGACGGATGGTGAGTGCTGCAGGTTTCGTGAACATGCCGAATATTTCTATCACAGGCATGATAGGCAGAGGGAACTTGAGCAGCAGAGGCACATCCGGCCAGAATATTTCTTTCCAATAGTGCTTGTTGCCGAAAAGGTTTGTTGCCACGAATGTGCATATCGACAGGACAAGCGTGATGGCGATGTTACCGGTGAGGTTCGCACCGCCGGGGAAGATGACGATAAGTCCCAGAAGGTTCATCGCGAGGATGAAGAAGAACACAGTCATCAGATAGGGAGCGAATTTCTTCGCACATGGTCCGAGCGTTGACTTGACGACACCGTCGTAGACAAAAGTGACGCACGCCTCAATAGCGCCAAGCCCTTTGCGGGGAGTTTTCATTCCGTTGCGGCGGTAGAATGCCGCAAGCCAGAACATGAGTCCCGCCACGAGAAGAACGGTTATGAAGAGCGCCGCTACATTTTTGGTGATGGAGAAATCCCACGGTCGTTTTTCTCCCTCAGGCGTAAGCTCCACAATCTTTCCGGGATAGCGGCTGTCTTCGCCGCCGAGAACGAATGTGACGCCCTTGTCGGTATAAGGTTCGCCGTGCTGGATATGCGAGGACGAGAAGCAGTGCCAGCCGTCGTCGCAATAGAGAATCACGGGCAGCGGGATGCGGTGGTGATGGTCGAAAGGAACTTCCCAGCCGTAGCCGTCGAGAAGGTGCTCGAACATGATCTCCTTCGGGTTGATACCTTCGGAAGTGCTGTCGGCGGTCTCGGCTGCGCATGCTGTGCCGGCGCCTGCGAGCGACAGCAACAGAAGAAGGAGTATGATTCTGAAATGCTTCATTGTTGATTGTTCCTTAGTAGACACATACCGACACTACATTGCTGTCTACATCCGCTATGCCGCCTGTGATATCGGTGGCTTGCTCGGTACCGGCGGCATCGGTGTAGCGCACTCTGCCGGGTGTGAGAGTGGAGAGCAGCGACGCATGGTTGCGCAGCACCGTAAACTCGCCCATTGTTCCCGGAAGCGTCACCGACTGAACCTCGCCGCTGTAAAGAACCGAGCCGGCGGATATGATTTTCAATGTCATGGCTGGTTATGCTGATATTATTTGACTTCTGCAAGCATCTTCTTGCCTTTCTCGATAGCTTCGTCGATGGTTCCGACATTCATAAACGCCTGTTCGGGATATTCGTCCATCTCGCCGGCAAGAATCATCTTGAAACCTCTGATTGTCTCGCTCAGCGGCACCATGACGCCGGGAAGTCCGGTGAACTGCTCTGCCACATGGAACGGCTGTGAGAAGAAACGCTGTGCGCGGCGTGCGCGGGCAACGACAAGCTTGTCTTCGTCGGAAAGCTCGTCGACACCGAGAATGGCGATGATGTCCTGCAGCTCGTTGTATTTCTGCAGAAGCTGCTTGACGGCCTGAGCTGTATTGTAGTGATCCTCGCCGATGATGTTGGGGTCGAGGATACGCGATGTGGATTCAAGAGGATCGACGGCAGGATAAATGCCGAGCTCAGTAATCTTACGGCTGAGCACGGTGGTGGCGTCGAGGAAGTTGAAGGTTGTTGCCGGAGCGGGGTCGGTAAGGTCGTCGGCAGGCACGTAGATAGCCTGGACGGAGGTGATGGATCCGTTCTTCGTAGAAGTGATTCGCTCCTGCAGGGCACCCATTTCGGATGCGAGGGTAGGCTGGTAGCCTACAGCCGACGGCATACGTCCCAGAAGCGCCGACACTTCGGAGCCGGCCTGAGTGAAACGGAAGATGTTGTCGATGAAAAGAAGGACGTCCTTGCCGCCGCTACCCTGATCGCGGAACTGCTCTGCGACAGTCAGACCGGAAAGAGCCACACGCAGACGCGCGCCCGGCGGTTCGTTCATCTGTCCGAACACGAGTGTTGCCTGGCTGTCCTTGAGCTTATCGGCATCGACATCGGCAAGGTTCCACTGACCTTTCTCCATGCCTTCGCTGAACTTTTCGCCATATTTGATGACGCCGCTCTCTATCATCTCGCGCAGAAGGTCGTTGCCTTCACGTGTGCGTTCGCCCACACCGGTGAACACCGAGAAACCGTCGTGACCTTTGGCGATATTGTTGATGAGCTCCATGATGAGGACGGTCTTGCCTACACCGGCGCCACCGAAAAGTCCGATTTTACCGCCTTTGCTGTACGGCTCGAGAAGGTCGATGACCTTGATACCGGTCGCAAGGATCTCGGTGCTGATGGTGAGGTCGTCGAATTCGGGCGCAGGCTGGTGGATAGGGCGCATATTCTCGTTCTTCAGCGGTGCAAGTTTGTCGATTGCCTCGCCTATGACGTTGAGCAGACGACCTTTCACCTGGTCGCCGGTGGGAACTGCTATAGGTCGTTCGAGATTGACAACGGTCATACCGCGGCGCAGACCGTCGGTACTCTCCATTGCCACACAGCGCGCGGTGTCCTCGCCGATGTGCTGCTCTACTTCGAGTATTAATTCACCGCCTTCGGGACGGTCGATTCTGAGTGCGGTGTAGATAGGCGGCACGACGTTGCCTTCGAAGCTGACGTCGACTACCGGACCGATCACCTGGGCTACTTTGCCTTTTATATCGCTCATGGCTTGCTTGACTTGGAGATTGTTCGTATTTAGGATTAGAAGTGCCAGTTATTCACGATGATGAGAACCATCAGAACAAGATTGACGAGATTGATGGGGAGGAGATATTTCCATTCGAGTGACAGCAGCTGGTCGATTCGCAGACGGGGGAAAGTCCACTTGAACCAGATGATGACGAAGGACAGGACAATCGCTTTGCCGATAAACCAGACGACAGAGGGAATGTAGTCCATGATATGATTGAAGGCATCCCAGCCGGGGATATGAAGCGGCATCCATCCTCCGAAGAAGAGAAGTGCTGCAACGCCCGACACGATGAAAAGGTTCAGATATTCGGCAAGATAGAAGAAGCCGAAGTGCATACCTGAATATTCGGTGTGATAACCGGCGGTGAGCTCGCTTTCTGCTTCGGGAAGGTCGAACGGACCACGGTTGGTTTCAGCGGTGCCGGCGATCATATAAATGATGAATGCGATGATTGCGGGCAGGTGACCTTTGAAGATGAACCAGAGGTCGGACTGCTGCTCGACGATACCGCCTACCGACATTGTGCCTGCCAGACATACCATTGTAATCACCGACAGACCGATGGAGAGCTCATAGCTGACCATCTGCGCGCCGGAGCGGAGCGAACCGATGAGGGTATATTTGTTGTTCGACGACCATCCGGCAAGAAGGATGCCGAGGACACCGATGGAGCTGACGGCAATGAGGAAGAAGATGCCGATATTGAAATCAATGATCTGCAGACCATTACCCCATGGCAGGACTGCGAAGGCAAGCATCGACGCGATGATGACGAGATATGGCGCGAGCGCGAAGAGGAAACGGTCGATATGGTTGAGATGGATAATTTCCTTGATAAGCATCTTGAACATATCGGCGAAACTCTGGAGCAGTCCCCAGGGACCTACGCGGTTCGGGCCGAGGCGGCACTGGAAGAATGCGCACACCTTGCGTTCATAGTATATGTAGAAAAGTGCCAGCAGAGCGTAGACAAGGAGCAATCCGACGCCGACGAGCAGACATTCTACCGTAACGGCGAGCCCTCCGGGCATTATGGAGCGCAGGGAGTTGTCGAGCCAGTTGGTAATAAAAGAAAAATCCTGCATATTCTTGAGAATTACTTTGTTGCGATTTTCTGATTGGTCGTTTTCGGGAATATCCTATCGGTCGATGTCAGGAACGATGTAGTCCATTGAACCTCCGATGGTGATAAGGTCGGCTATTTTCTGACCGCGGGTGATATGGTCGACCACGGCAGCCTGCGGCAGACATGGCGGAGCAATCTTGAGGCGGTAAGGTTTTGCCGAGCCGTCGCTCTCAAGATAGAGACCGAATACACCGCGGCAGCCCTCGGTGAGCTGGAACCAGCTTCCGGCGGGAAGCTTGAGAAGCTTGGGAACCTTGACACAGTATTCTCCTTCAGGGATGTTGTCGACGAGCTGGGCGAGAATCTTTGCCGATTCTTCCATTTCGCGCATACGGCATTTGAATCGTGCCATCGAATCGCCTTCCGTCGCCGTGACTTCTTCGAAATCGAGCTCGGAATATATGCTGTAGGGGAAGAGCTTGCGTATGTCGCATGCCCAGCCGGATGCTCGGCCGGAAGGACCGGTGATGGCATAAGATATGGCGTCTTCGCGGCTGAGAACGCCGACACCTTCCATACGGTTGCGCGCGATGACGTTGCCGGTGAATATTTCGTTATATTCCTTGATGTTTTTGGGAAGGACTTCGAGGAGCGCCTTGACGTCGTCCTGAAAATCGGGAGCGAGATCCTGCATGACACCGCCGATGCAGTCGTAGTTGAATGTCATTCGTGCACCGCATGTCTTTTCCATGATATCGAGAATCTGCTCGCGCACGCGCAGTGCGTAGAAAAGCATTGTGGTGGCGCCGAGGTCCATGCAGTAGGTTCCGATGAAGAGGCAGTGCGATGCGATACGCGAAAGCTCGTCCATCATCACTCGTATCACCTGCGCGCGGCGGCTGATTTCTATGCCGGCGGCTTTCTCGATGAGCATGCACAGGGCATGGTGATAGTTGTGTGCCGAGAAGTAGTCCATTCGGTCCATGAAATGAAGCGTCTGGGGATATGCGAGATTCTCGCACAGCTTCTCGATTCCACGATGGATATATCCGCAGTAAACGTCGATTTTCTTGATTTCCTCACCGTCTACTGCCGTGCGGAAGCGGAGCACACCGTGTGTGGCGGGATGCTGCGGACCGATATTGACGACAAAATCGTCTTTCTCGAACACGCGGACTTCTTTTTTCTGGATCTTACCGTCGGCATCAAGCGTGTATACGTCGGTAAAGTCGGTCTGGCGCTCGCTTTCGGTACTTACAGGATTGATATCGGGGTTGTCGTCGTAGTCTTTGCGAAGCGGATAGCCCACCCAGTCGATGTTGAGGAAGAGGCGGCGCATATCCGGATTGTTGATGAAGATGATTCCGAAGAAATCGAACACTTCGCGCTCGTAGATGGTAGCGATCGCCCAGAGGTCGGCGACGGAGCTGACGTAAGGCTGCTCGCGAGTTCCTTCGGCAAGCACTTTGACACCGACGACGGTGTTGTATTTTGTCGACATAAGGTAATAGATGCAACCGAGATTTTCGGTCCAGTCCATACCTACGATAGTGACGAGATAGTCGAAACGGAGCTCGTCGTTGTCCCGGAGGAGAGTGGCGAGGTCGTGCCATCTGGCATTAGGAACGGTCACCATCGGATCGTTGCCCTCGACAACAGCTGCCTCAGGGAAGAGCTTTACAATCTGTTCTGTTATATTAGCCATAATAATATGGAGTGTTGGCGGGGTTTAGTCCTCGACACCCTCGACGGGATGCGCGGCAAGAAATTCCTTTTGTTTTTCCTGACGGTTGACGCCTCCGAAGAAACGCTCTACTTTGATTTTGCGCGACAGCTGCATGATGCCGTATATCATAGCCTCGGGACGCGGAGGACAGCCGGGCACGAAAACGTCGACAGGCACGATGTCACCTATGCCTTTTGCGACATGGTAGCTCTTGCGGAAGGGACCGCCGGAGATTGCACATCCGCCGCAGGCGATGACGTATTTGGGTTCTGCCAGCTGGTCGTACAGACGGCGGAAGACAGGCACCATGCGGTGTACGATCGTTCCGGCGACCATCATGAAGTCGGCCTGACGTGGGCTGGAACGAGCCACTTCCCATCCGAAGCGCGCCATATCGAAGCGGGCTGCTCCGAGCGACACGAATTCGATACCGCAGCAGCTTGTGGCGAAGGTGAGGGGCCAGATAGAGTTGCTTCGACCCCAGTTTATGAGCTTGTCGAGAGAACCGACAATGACATTTGCGCCGTTGCTGTTGAGCTCCTCTACGAGTTTTTCGATATATTCATTATCTTTCCATGCGTCGTAAGGCATGCTTTTCGTTGTCACTTCCATTCGAGTGCTCCTTTCCGCCAGGCATATACAAGACCCAGCACAAGAACGCCGAAGAACACGGCGATACTGATTAGACCATCTGCTCCAAGCTCACGCATACGTACTGCCCACGGGAAGAGGAATACAGTTTCGACATCGAACATGAGGAAAAGAATGGCGAAAAGGTAGTAGCCTACCTTGAACTGCGCCATGCTTTCGCCGCGTGTAGGGATGCCGCACTCATAAGCCTCGCCTTTCTGAGGGTTGAAAGACCTCGGAGAAATCATTTTGGCTATCCACAGGGCAAGAAAGACCAGTGCGACGCCGGTAAGCAGTGCGGTGATTGCCAATGTACCGCTTTCTACTCTGAATATGGCTGATGTTATCATATTTAGATATTAATAATTCAGACTTCAATAAAAGAGCCTCCGCCGGACAACGTCGACGGGATTAGAGGAGAAATAAATTGATATTCAGCGCCATAAGCACATAGCAAAGCCCATAGCGGTGAACACAGCAATGCTCTTGACTGCAAAGTTAAGATTTTTTTTTCATATCTCAATTACCTTAAGCAATTTTTACCTTCCTGCGCCACGGCTCTTTCATTTAAAAATGCCTTGTTTTCCCGAAAAGCCAGTTATTTTAT
>USMC01000052.1 GCA_900555715.1 uncultured Porphyromonadaceae bacterium
TAATGATTGGTTTATACCACCGCAGCGGCTCTGTGAAGCGCCGCTGCGGTGGTGTTTAGATGTTTGGAAGTTTCATGCTCCGCGCGAGATGCGGGAGGGAAGATAGTAGCGCAGGGCTTCTGTGCGTATGCTTTCTATGATGCCGCGGCAGTCGTCGGCATAGATTTTCGAACGTTCCGGCAAGTCATTGGAAGCCTTAGCCATCACGCCGGCACAGATAGCGGTCTCCAGATTGCGTCGCCATACACGTGCACACACTCCAGCGTCGAGCTCGCAGGAAAGAAGACGGAGGTCTCCGTTCTCGTCCTGCTCCACTCCTTCAACGATACCGCCCAGTTCGAGACTGATCCTGTCGATTTCAGCATCGACGAAAATGCGCAGCATCGTTTCATTGTCTTTTGTCAACAACGGCTTGTCATCGCCGGTCATCATGCACGAGGCGGCTGAATGTGCGAGCAATATCTCCACAAGCCGGCTGAGCGACAGACTGATTGTTACTTTCATATTATTTCAGCAAAATTGTTTGGTATTAAAATCGTCGGCGGGAGCAAGAACATAGCAGAAATGTCGGGTTATGAGGCGCCGTATCGTTTCCTCCGACATATAAAAACGTTTGGGACGACTATAGAACAGTGCCTGTGTCAGCGCCTGAGGAAAAGTAAGTTTCGGACGCAGCCGCATTATTTCCTTCACCTGAGCGTAGAGGTCGAACCACATCGCACGTATCTCTTCGTTCAGCATCGCCGGCTCGTCGCCATAGCGCTCTATATTATGGAGTATGAGCGCAGCTCTGTCGTAGTTGACATAAAAATGCGTCGGACGGCACATACGTACTTCACGGCACAGCTGGCGCAGGTCGATGCGACGGTGCTCTGCGTTTGCCTTGCGTACTATGCGCTTGGCAAGTTCTACTACCTCGCGGTTCTTTGTTGTGATGTTATTTGCCATTGTCAATCATTATGAATTTTTCTGCTTGCAAATTTACAACATATAATTTCGTTTGTCAATACATATTGCAAATAAAAATTGTAAAATATCAATACCATTTTCCCCTCTCATCCGATTTTACATCTTCCGACACCTACTATAAATATCTGGAATCACAAATCTTTGCTATATTTGCAGAACGAATGAATAACGACTTTGCAAAGTGGGCGGCGATAGCCATTGTGACAATCACGGGTGCTCTGGTACTCGGTGTGGCGGTCCTGCGCATATTCAGCGGGCAGAACGCTCACGTCGACGTCGACAGGTCGCTCTATCCTGTCTCAGGAATAGACATCTCGGCACACAACGGCGTGCCCGATTTCGACAGCATTGCCGCCGCCGGCATCGACTTCGTATACCTCAAAGCCACCGAGGGCATAAGCCACCGCGACCCGGCATTCATGCGCAACTATCTCGCCGCCCGGCGCGCCGGGCTGAAGGTGGGAGCCTACCATTTCTTCCGCTTCGAAAGTGACGGCACGCGCCAGGCAGCCAACTTCCTCAACGCCATATCGCCGTGCGAGCTACAGCTTCCGGCAGTCGTAGATGTAGAGGAATGGGGAAACACCGCCGACCCGTCGACCGACATCATAGTGGAACGGCTCGAAAGTATGGTTGCGATGCTGAAAGCATTCTACGGACCCGTGACAATCTACACAAACAAGAACGGCGAATCACGCTTCATTCGCAATAGATTCAACGACATTCCGCTATGGATATGCTCCTTCACCGACCCGCCTTTGTCGCACCGCGACTGGCAGCTATGGCAGCACAGCCACCGCGGCAAGGTCGCCGGTATCAGCGGCGATGTCGACCTCGACACATTCAACGGCAGCCGAAGCCGATGGGACACATGGACCGACAGTGTTGCCGACACAATAATACGCCGGAAGATACGTTAATATTAATATTCTGATTTATTGCGCTATAACCGCGCCGCTCCTCAATATGAAGCAAATATACGCCATATTATCACTTATATTCATTCTCGCACTGCCGGAAAAGACCTTTGCTTTTTCGACGGGCGCATACGCCACAGAGAGCGCCCTCGCGCAGGGACGATGGGTAAAGATTTCCGTTGAATCCGACGGACTCTACATCCTCACCAACTCGCGCCTGCGCTCTATGGGATTCAGCGACCCTTCGAAAGTGGTTGTCCGCGGATACGGCGGAAAACGGCTGAACGACGTACTGACCGAGTCAACATATATCGACGACATTCCGGTCGTTCCATCAGAACTCACCGACCGCGGCATCGTGTTCTACGGTGTCGGAGCCGCGCAAAAGACGGAAAGCGCACAGGGCGGATTCTACTACTACCGGCAGAACGACTATTCGCAGACCGGCTATTACTTTGTCGGCGTGGCTCCCGACGGCACCGTCCGTCCCGAAATTGAAACCGTAAGCATGCCTCTCAAGGGAGAACCTTCCGAGACTTTCATGGACGTCGTGCAGCACGAGCGCGAGCTCGTGCTCGTTCCCGGCGAGGCCGGTCCCCTGCTCTTAGGCGAGGATTTCCGATTTACACGCACACGGTCTTTCTCTTTCGACCTCACCGACGCCGTAGCCGGCGGGAAGGCATGGTTCCAGTCGTCGTTCATGAGCAATCTCTCCGAAGAAAGCGGACGACTGTCGTTCACCATCGACAAGGAATCTGTGCCGCATAACACAACGTTTATCCTACCCCGCACATCAGGCGAACACGTCTACGGCAGTGTCAGTCAGGGGCGTCACATCTTCACCCTGCCGGAACAAAGCGCGTCGCGCATCGAGATAGGCATATCCCTTCAGTCGTCATCGCAGCCTAAAAGCGCCTATCTCAACTACCTCGCCCTCAACTACGAGCGGCACCTGCGCATTCCCGCATCCGGATATCTGTGCTTTTCGACGTCGAACCGCGACCTCCGTCTGGACTCTCGGGGCAGCACTCCCGTAATATGGGATGTCACAGACCCGCTGAAAATCAAGAACATCGACTGTACCGACGCTATGAGCGACGGCAAAGCCAGCTGGACACAGTCTTCCGGTCGCATGCGCCTGTACGCCGCCCGCATTCCGGACGCCAGGCTGCCTGAGCCCAAGACAGTAGGCACTGTGCAGAACCAGAATCTGCACGCCATATCCGACGCCGACATGGTCATCGTAGCCCCAGCGGCATATACTTCCGACGCGCAGCGCCTCGCCGACATGCATGCCGCAAGCATCGACAGCATGAGAGTCGCCATTGCCACTCCGGAAGCCATCTACAACGAATTTTCATCCGGCGCCATCGATCCAGGCGCTATACGCCGCTTCTTCAAAATGCTCTACGACCGCGGCAATGTCTCAGGACGTCCGCTACGCTATGCCATTCTCATGGCAAGGACAACGCTCGACAACAGACGCCTGTCGTCTGCCGCACCGACATATCCGACCATTCCCTCATGGATGCCGGTTCAGGAAGCGGCAGCGGTGTCGGACAATTCCGGGTATGTCACCGACGACTATATGGCAATGCTTGAAGACGGGTCGGGACGCTCGCCGGGACTCGACAAACTCAGCATAGCCATCGGACGAATACCCGTCACCGACACCAAAGAGTCACGCGAGGTTGTAGACAAAATCCTGCAATATTCCGCAAGCAGCATACGCACCGGATGGAAACAGCGCTTCATGTTCCTCGCCGACGACGGCAACAACGGCGTACACCTCCAGGACAGCGAGCACATCGTCAGAAGTCTGGCTGGGTCGAACCCATATTTCGTCAACAAGGTGTATATGGACGCATACGAACTCATCGGATCTGAGTACCCCGAAGCGCGGCGCGACATGTTCCGCTATCTCGAAGAAGGCGTCGTGTGGTGGAATTTCATAGGACACGCCAGCACGACAGGCTGGACACACGAGCATCAGCTTTCGTACACCGACCTCAACAACATGTACCTCCGGCACTGGCCTTTCATCTATGCCGCCACATGCGATTTCCTGCGCCTCGACGGCTCGTCGGTGAGCGGCGGAGAGATTCTCTTCAAGGAACGATACGGCGGTGCGATAGGAATGATGAGCGCCGTCCGACCGGTATTTATTGCCAAGAACACCATTCTCAGCGACGCCATAGGACGCGCCCTGCGTCTGCGCGACGACCGCGGATTACTCCTGCCGCCGGGCGAAATATGCCGCCGCGCCAAAAACGACATGCGAGGCCGCGACCCGAACAATCCCGACATTCCTACCGAAATATGCAGCGACGACAACCGTCTCCGCTATGTCTTCGTAGGCGATCCTGCGCTGCGGCTCGCTATGCCGTCGAACATCGTACGCGTCGACTCTATCAACGGCACCGCGCTGGCGGACAACGGGCAGCCGACCATAGCGGCACTTGAAAAGGGAATAATCACCGGCACCGTCACTTCTCCTCTCGGAGAGGTACTGACAGGGTTCAACGGCATACTCATGGCAGACATTTTCGACGCCGAGTATTCCATTACTACGCGCGCCAACGGCGATGAAGGCAAAGAAGACACCTTCGAGACACACGGCGAACGCATCTACACCGGCTCCGCCGTCATCAAGGACGGGCGCTTCACCCTGGAAGTGTCTATGCCGATGGAAATATCGCAGAACTTCCGCCCGGCATCGCTCGCGCTATATGCCTACGACACCAACGACGACACCGAAGCCACAGGGCTTTGCAACGATTTCTACGTATATGGATTCGACGAACCGGAGACGCCCGACACCAAAGCGCCTGTCATAGAAACCCTTGTGCTCAATCATGAAGACTTCCGCAACGGCGACCGCGTCAACACCTCGCCGATGCTCATAGCAAGTGTCAGCGACGACACCGGAATCAACGTGTCGAATGCCGGAATAGGACATCAGATGGTGGCGATCCTCGACGGCAGACAGACATTGACAGGCATTTCCAACTATTACACTCCCGCTCCCGACGGCAGCCCGTCGGGCACGATCAACTATCCGATAGACGACCTTCAGCCGGGAGCGCACAGCCTCACCTTCCGCGTATGGGACACGTCGGGCAACGCCGCCGAGAAAAGCATCGACTTTGCCGTGGCAGAGACAATAGCGCCGAAAATCTACGACATCTATTCCGACGCAAACCCCGCCTCAGTAAGCGCCAACTTCTACCTGCGCCACAACCAGCCCGACAACATGGTGACAGTGACAGTGACCGTCTATAACATGCTCGGTCGACCGCTGTGGTCACAGACAGTCAGCGGACGCAGCGATATGTTCCTTACAATGCCTGTCACATGGGATCTGACCGACGACTCGGGCAACCGCGTCGGACGCGGCATCTACCTCTACCGTGCGTCAATCACATCCGACGGCATCAGCTACGAGACCGGTTCGCGCCGTATAGCTGTGACAGCGCGCTGATTACATTTCTCGCCGGTCTGCCGGCGAGAACTTCGGTTTTCATATATTCCATCGCCGGAGCCGTATGTTCGAAGAAACGACGGTAGCCCTCACAAAGATAGTTGAGTCCCCGCTCGCCATCTGCGGTGACAGCAAAACGGTTCTTAGGACATTCTCCGTTGCATAGGCTCAGCCAGCGGCAGCGCCGGCACTGACCTGGCAAGCTGCCCGATTTGGCGTCGCCGAAGCGCAGCTGCTCCTGACTGTTCATCATCTCGAAAATGCTTTTGTTCCTGATATTGCCCAGACGGTACTGCGGGAACACGAAGTGGTCGCAGCTGTATAAATCGCCGTTGTGCTCCAGCACAGTAGCGTGTCCGCAGGTCTTCGCCATCGAGCACACTCCAGGCTCGACGCCTATCGTATTGGCGAGGGTAGCGTCGAAAAGCTGCACGAACACCTCTCCTACATCGGCACGCACCCATTCGTCGAATACTGAACAGAGAAAATCGCCCCACGCCTGCGGAGCGACAGAAAAAGGCGCCACAGGAGCATCATCGGCAGCGGTGGCGAGTCCGTCGGGAGTGAGACGCTCCACAATGGGCGTGAACTGAATAAAATGACAGTCTATGGTCTTGAAAAAGTTATAGAACTCATGCGGATGGGCGGCGATAAGATCGTTGACAACAGCCATCGCATTCCAGTCGACACCATGCCGGTTAAGACGCTCGATACCGCGCATGACATCGTCGAACGAACCTTTGCCGTCGGCTTTGCGACGGTAGGCGTCGTGAAACTCACGCGGTCCGTCGATGCTGACGCCCACAAGCCAGCCATTGTCTTTGAAAAAGCGGCACCATTCGTCGCTGAGCCTGGTACCGTTGGTCTGGATGCAGTTGTCAATGTGTATTCCACGTCCATACTTGCGTTGGAGCCGCAGAACTTTCTTATAAAAATCGAGCTGACGCGTCAGCGGCTCGCCTCCATGCCATGTAAACAACACTGCCGGACCGGGAGACGCATCTATATATTGCCGGATGAACTCCTCGAGAAGCTCGTCGGACATAATGGTCCGGTCGCGGTAGAGCTTCGATTTTTCAAGATAATAGCAATAGCTGCAACGCAGGTTACACAGACTGCCTGCCGGCTTCGCCATCACATATACCGGTCGCGAGAAAGGCGCCTGCGGAATCATTAGCGGTGCAGGGCATTAGGGTCGAAGGGCTTGACAAAAGTCACTGTCGTCCCTTCAGGATTGACGCGGATGCCGCCTTTTGCTTCTATCGTAGCAAGCTGCTCTTTACGGAGCTGCTCGATTTTTTTCTTTGCCTTGGCAGGCTGGTCCGCCATAAGTTTGCTGATAACACGTGAATCAAGACCTATCTTATAGAATGCCACGCGGATAAATTTGCCATTCTGGTCGGTCAGTTTGTATTTTTTCTGCAGACGTGTCACAACAGCCTCTGCCTCGGCAAGCGCCTCTTTGTCGAAAACACCGCGGTAGTACTGCGCGAGCTGTTCCTCGCTCATAACCGATGCGAGAATGCCATCGTGCATCTTTTCAAGCTTGCGGCTGTCTTTAACAGTGAGCACACCGCCGGAAGCACCTATCATCGCCACCATGACGCTGTCCTCACGCTCGAAAGAGCGGGCAAGCTGCTGCTGCTGAGCGGCATCAAGCTTCACATACCGGCATACTTCATAAACCTCGCGGACTGTAGACGCATTATATCCGGCAAGAGCCGCCGTGTCGAGCGTCTGCGCGCCGGCTGTCAGCACGGAGAGCAAAAACATTGCCGTTGCGAAAAGAAATGTTTTCATCATGGTAGAAAAATCAGTGTTTATATTTTCGTTTTGATTAAAATTACTAACTTTGTGCAAAACTACAAAAAAATAGCCAAACAGCACCATGAACACGGGCAAAAATCTTAAATATCTTCTCTGCGGAGTCAATGCGCTCGCTCTCGCACCCTCTATCAGTGTTCAGGCAGCCGCTCCTGCCGCCGACAACCGTCCTAATGTGCTCTTCATAGCCGTAGACGATATGAAACCATGGCTGTCGGCGTATGGCGACACATTAGCGCATACACCCAATATGGACAGGCTTGCCGCAAGAGGAACTCTTTTCAGCAGCGCATACTGCCAGGTGGCGCTCAGCGGTCCTACACGTTCGAGTCTCCTCACAGGACTCAACCCCGACCATACCGGCGTGTGGTGGCTGCAGGCTTCGTTCAGAAAGAACAACCCCGACATCGTCACTCTGCCCCAGGCGCTGAAAAACAACGGCTATGAGACTGTCGGCGTAGGCAAAGTATATCATCCGCTCCACGACAAGACTGTCAAAGACGACCCGCAGTCGTGGAGCCTCCCTTATGTCAAGACTCCCGGACAGACCTATGCGCTTGCCAACGGTCGTGTGGCGACAGAATGCGCCGACGTGCCTGATATAACCTACGTCGACGGAGTCATTGCCGACGAAGCCGTCAAGACTATGGCAAAACTCAGCAAGGGCGACAAACCCTTCTTCCTCGGTGTGGGATTCAAGAAGCCGCACCTCCCCTTCTGCGCACCGAAAAAATACTGGGACATGTACGACCGCGACAAAATGCCCGTCGCAAAATTTCAGGACATGGCAGAGAACGGCTGCGAATACGCCTACCATAACTCGCTGGAGCTGAAAGGATATTCCGACATACCTCCGTTCGAAAGCTTCATAGACACCCAGCACCTCGACGAAGACACCCAGCGCCGCCTCCTGCATGCCTACTACGCCTGCATCAGCTTCACCGACGCTCAGGTGGGCAAAGTGCTCGACGCACTCGATGCCAACGGACTTGCCGACAATACCATAATCGTACTATTCGGCGATCACGGCTACCACCTCGGCGACCACGGGCTATGGAATAAGATGACAAACTTCGAGCAGGCGACACGCGTGCCGCTCATCATCTCCGCCCCCGGAATGAAAAAAGGCGTGAAGTCGGATGCCATGGTGGAATTCCTCGACATATTCCCCACCATCGCCGAGCTGACAGGCACACCGCATCCGCAGCAGCTCGACGGCACAAGCCTCGTGCCGGTGCTCCGCAACAGCAAAGCCAAGGTGAAAGACTATATCATGAGCCAGTATAGCCGCACCACCACCGAAGACTACACCATCAGCACCGACACCGACCTCGAAGGCAAAGCCGAATATCTCGAAAACGACATCATGGGCTACGCCATACGCGACAAGCGTTACCGCCTGGTGCAGTGGACAAAAGGCTTTAAGACCTACGACCCCTTCGACCCGTCGAAGGTACTCGCCGTAGAACTCTTCGACTATGAGAAAGACCCCGGCGAGACCCGCAACGTCGCAGGCGATCCGGCATACGCCAAAGTGGTGAAACGCCTCAGCCGTGAACTGGAAAAATACTACGCCAGGAGCTACGCCTCACCCATGTCGGCACCCATCAAAGCCTGCGCCGAACGCAAATAGCCTCACGCGCGCACAGATTCAAAACGAACTCGATATGGAAACTTCTTTTTATGTTTTCATGAGCATTGCAGGTATCATATCCGCTATAAATATGTTTACCGCAATTGCACAAAAGAAATCAAAAGCCCGCACATTCGGTATATGGTTTAACGGATCAGCATTTGTCCTGATAATCATTGCCTTAATAATTGCGCTTAGTAGGCATTGAAAATTTTAATTATGGCGAATTCACCATAATTAGAGAAGGTTCTATTATTCAAGCAGACCCATCGACTTGGCTATGCGGCAGGCTTCGTGTGTATTCTTCACCTGAAGCTTGCCGATTATCTCCTGACGATGGCGGCTGACAGTGTGGATGCTGATATTCAGCTGACCGGCTATTTCAGCACTTTTCATTCCTCTATCTATCATCGCCAGAATCTGAGACTCCCGGCGACTGAGGATTGAGCCGTTCCCGGACGCTATAAGTTCCTCTTTTATACCTGTTATCGAATTGACAGCAAAACTCTTACCCTTGAAATCGACAGGTAACGGACCATAAATACAGATGGCGTATCTCACATTTTCCCCCTTCTCATCAAATATATAAAACATCCGGTGCAGCACATCGTGAATATCTCCGTCGACAAAACGGAACCTCAGTTTCGAAATAAGATAGTACTCTGATTTCTTACTCTTAGGCAAATGCCTCAGATAATGGAAGAAACGCAGCTCGGCAATATACTTTTCCTCCTGTTCCTCCGGCGACATCAGAGAAAGAATCTTACTTTCCCAGATTGAATTTTCCTGCTGATATTCGCCGATGTCAAGATTACGCGCGAATCCGCCGGCGATAATATGACTTTTACAGCCGGTCATATCGCTGACAACAACCAGAACATTCTCTACACGCGCCCAAAAACGCATATTAACTAAAATATCCGACAAAGTAACACCTCCGTCGGTATTGTTTTCAGAACGGAGCAGTTTATCGAGTGTTTTCCTGCTTTCTGCAAAATGGTTATTTCTTACCATTGCCTGTTATTGTTTAGCATGTTAACTTTGCAAAGTTAATCAAACGAATGGTTATATACAATTATGACGGAAAAAGATAAAATGCTCGCTGGCATGATATACGACGCCAACAACGACCCCGGCCTTATCACAGAGCGACTGGAATGCAAGGAGTTATGCCGCGATTACAACGAACTGCGTCCACGCGATACCGAAGCCCGCGAAGTATTGTTGCGCAAAATTCTTGGTGAGGTCAAGGATGGTCTGCTCATCGAGCAGCCGTTCTACTGCGATTATGGATATAATATCAGAGTAGGAAATAATTTCTACGCCAACTTCAATCTTGTCATCCTCGACGAAGCTCCGGTTACGTTCGGCGACAATGTGTTCATTGCCCCCAACTGCGGGTTCTATACAGCCGGGCATCCCATCGATGCCGTGGAGCGCAACAAAGGGCTTGAATATGCCCGTCCGATTTCCGTCGGAAACAATGTATGGATCGGCGCAGGAGTCACGGTACTGCCTGGCGTCACAATCGGAGATAATTGCGTCATCGGTGCCGGTAGCGTGGTAGTGAAAGATATCCCTCCTTATTCTCTTGCCGTAGGCAATCCCTGTAAAGTTATAAAAACAATAGAACACTGATATGGAAAAGAAAATTCTTCTTGTAGCTTTTACGATTTTGTCCGGGCTTTCTGTTTATGCACAGGCTCTCGAAAAGATGAACTGGTTCAACGAGCCTGACAGCTGGCAGATTAACGGCGGCACACTGACTATGGATGTTACCCCCAACAGCGACTACTGGCGCATATCACATTACGGCTTCACAGTCGACGACGCCCCGTTCTATTATGCCGAATATGGCGGCGAGTTCGAGGCAAAGGTAAAAATCTCAGGCGACTACAAGGTCAGGTTCGACCAGGCAGGAATGATGATACGCCTCGACCACGAGAACTATATCAAGACCGGCATAGAGTTCGTCGACGGTAAATACAATCTGAGCACGGTAGTCACGCACAAGACTTCCGACTGGAGTGTCATTGCCCTCGACCGCCCCGTTGATTTTATATGGATCAAAGCTGTTCGCCGTCTCGATGCAGTAGAGATTTTCTATTCATTCGACGACAAGGAATACCACATGATGCGCAATGCTTGGGTAGAAGCCAATCATCCTGTGAAAATCGGTATGTTCGCAGCCTGTCCCGACGGCAATGGCTTCAAAGCGTCGTTCTCCGATTTCAAAGTTACGCACCTCCCCGACAAAGTCCGCACTGAGTGGCTGAAAAACAACGCAGCCGACGATAAATAACAAAGAGCCAGACAGGTAAGCTGTTTCATCCGCGGCTTACTTTTTACTCTTGTACAGCCAATGGTTTTTGAGCCATTCGCGGACGGGCTCGTCATAGACCTTGAGGCAGGCGTAAGCCACTGCTATTGCAGCGATAAAAATCCAGACGGCTACCCAGATGTGAGTGCTCAGCGGAGCGTCGGCATGCTCTGCTGCCCATTTCATCTGAACATAGATCATCGGATAATGAGTGATATAAAGAGGATATGAAATAGCTCCGAGGAATTTGCAAACTTTTATTGTCTTCTTTCCTTCAAGCGGGCTGCCCGCGCCTGCGCTTACAATCATCGGGAACAGCAGTATGATGGCAAGTGCGCAGTATGCGCCGTTGAACGCGTTTGGCGTGTCACCTCCGATATGCGGCCAGACAAGTATGGCAACAATTGCCAGAGAGCACCATAAAAATCCATATTTCTTCAGACGTATTCTCAAACCGAGACGATAGAGCAACAGACCTCCGAAAAATGGGAATAAAAGCCGTCCCATACCGATATAAATCTGCTGTTGTGAAAGACCGAAACCGCCTATCACCGTATATGATGCGGCATCACGGTCGGCAAATAGTCCGAACGCATCTATATTAAAGCAGATGTCTATAGTGAAGAACGCCGATAACGCAACAAGGATTACCAGCCCGACTTTAGACAGTCTCCTGACAAAAACGGCATATAAAATATTACCTATATATTCCCAAAGCAGCGACCACTGAGCGCCATTGAGAGAATTGATTTCCTGCCAGCCGCGGATGTCCATCGACGGTGGCGTCGGGAACATCAGGCATCCCAGAACAGTAATAAGAAGGACTTTCCACCACGGAGTCTCCATCACAAGACCGAATACCGGAGCATCGCCGAAGAAGAACCAGAAAGCACCAATCAATGAGCCCATTATCACCATCGGCTGAAGACGGACAAGACGGCGCTTATAGAAATTCCACTGCGTCATCCCCTTGCTCCACCGGTCATCGTATGCGTAGCCGATAACGAATCCGGACAAAATGAAAAAGAAATCTACCGCCAGATAACCATGATTAAATATCTGCGAACATGGTCCATCGGAATATGTCTCAAACAGATGGAACATTACGACAATGATAGCGGCTACGCCACGTAGCCCATCGAGTATCTCATAACGTGGTTTGGAAGCAAGAAGATCAGTATTCATAATTCAGAATGATTGGTATCCATAACGTCGGCAAAATTACACAATATTCATTGTCGCCGATTATCCGATTTTTCAGAAGATTGCACTATATTTGCATTCTATATGAAAAACGCATTTATATACGACGATGTTGTGCTTCCTCCAAAGCAACAGATTCTTATTCATACCCAAAACGAGTGGGAACTCTCATACATAATTTGCGGTGAGGGAATGATGATTGTCGGCGACGAGAAACAACGGTTCCATGAAGGCGAAGTTGTGTTGATACCGCCTAGGTTTCCTCACGGATGGTTTTTTGATGACAGTTCTACCGATGATTCCGGCTGCATACATAACATCACCCTGATGTTTGCATCCGATCTGCCTACACGGCTTTCACATATTCTGCCGGAACTGGATCGAACGTGCAATTTACTGAATGACATCTGCACACCGAGGCGATATATTGGTAATGTTGCTGTCGAAATAGCCCGGATGCTTGAAAAGATGCGGAATCTGGACCCGGCTGAACGTCTGCCCCTCATCTTGCAATTACTGATTCGTTTAACCGAGAATGTTGAATCAGAAGAAATCGGCAGTCCGCTGTCGAACCGGTCAATAAGGAAGATTGAAAAGTTTCGTATTTACTGCAAGTGTAATTTCTATAGACAGATCACATTGGAAGACACGGCTGACTATATGGGCATGAATAAGTCCGCTTTATGTAAATTTGTCAAAAAACACACCGGAAAAACATTCACAGAGTACATCAATTCTCTGAGACTCGAAAAAGCAGCGCTTTTACTCTCCTCTACGACGGAGCTGGCATGCGATATTGCCTACGATTGCGGCTTCACAAGCATACCGTATTTTCATCGTCTGTTTTCCCGCAAGTATGGCATATCTCCATGTAACTATCGAAAGAAATACATCACGACAACACCACCAGAAGACATCATCAGAGAGGAATAAAACCGGCACCCAATATCACCGCCATTTTTAAATACTACTCGTAGGGATATATTTCTCAATATCGACAGAGGGTAGCTTGCTGCCTTTGGCGACGACCTCCGATATAAAGGCAGCTACGTCCTCTTTTGTCATTTTCTTCCTGATGAAAGCATAATAGAGAAAATCAACCGTAGTCAGGTAAGTTATCTGATGATTGGCACAATACTCCTTTATATCTTTGAGATTGCTGCTGCCGAGAACATCCTTATTGTCGCGGCAATACACCATGCAGGCACTTTCCCCTTTGCCCAAGAGTAATGAGTTACGTAGCCGCGCATACTCATACCGAGATTCTCCTTTCGGGTCAAACTTGACATTCTCAATACGTGAGGCAAAGAATTGGAGAGTGTTGTCAATCTGGGTTTTCGTCAACCTGTTTACAGTGACTTCATCATATACCACATCAAGTATCAGATACTGATATTCCGGGAATATGTCAAGGAGAAGACTGAATTGCCCTGCCTTGACAAAATGGATAATCACATCGGCATCAAGCACGATTTTAGTCTTCGTTGTCATCTATGCCGATTTTGTGTAACAGTTCCATGTAGTGCCCTTCGGAAATTTTCTCCTCGTCGAAAAGCCTGCGGGCTTTCTCTCCGAAATCTCCAATAACGAGATTTTCGTTGCCTGATTCATATAGCGACGCGTCATAGCCATACTCTCTTGCAGTTCTCTTTACCGGATATTCCTTGAATGCGTCTCGTTCGACACGGTCTATCAGTTTCATATCATACAAGCGATTGAGAACGGCTGAGAAAGAAACGGAAAAATAATGTCCTATGCGCAATACCGATGCCAACGACACGCGACCAGCCATCAGCTCATTGTCCGGTATCATCTGTCTCACTCCGTCCGCCGGCATAAGAAACATAAGGGCAAAAGCATCGGCGCATTGTTCCACATCGCTTTTCTTACCCTCAGCCATACAGTTGTGGGGTGTCGGATTCGGGTCTAAATACAGATGATACAGTTCATGGGCTATGGTAAAATGCTGCCGACATTTAGGATGATTGGAATTAACAAGCATAAACCGCTTGTCACCGCTTTTGAGGCTCATGCCCGAAAAATCTTTTGACAACGGTCTGTATATGGTCAGCACGTTCAGTTTCAAGAGCAGGCTTTTGAGATTGACAGCCTCGCTGTCGCTCAATCCCGTCATCTGACGGAATTTAGAAACCTGACTTTCCACAAGATTCAACAACGACGCTTTCATCTTGCCTCTATTGCCTCCATTTTAAGGTAAGACTTTACAATGTCTTTGAAACGCATAATCTCGCCCGCATCCTCAGGCGCAATCCCGTCAATACGGAACGCAGATGCAAGAATCATAGCATCCACATTCTCGTTTTCCTCAAACAATACTGTCATATCACATCCGAAGAAATCGCTTACCTTTTCCATGACATCGTAAGGCACTTCTCTGTCGCCCGATTCATAATTACTGTAAGCCGAGCGTGTGATGCCAAGAGCTTGCGCCACCTCATCCTGAGTGTAACGTGCAGTTTCTCTTAATTTCTTTAGATTCCGTGCAATGGTCTTATCCATATCATGATTGTTTTGTGTGGCAAAGTTACTAAATCTTTTTCATATAACAACGATTTGCCACACTGCAATGTTGCAGATTCTCTGCAGAGCAGAGCGCTTCGCGGTTACGAACCCGAGGGTTCTCATCCACTCTCTTTCTAACGCAAGAAGAGCAACCTTGCGGCTGCTCTTCTTTGCGGAAAGAGAGGGATTCGAACCCCCGGAGGTGTGACCCTCAACGGTTTTCAAGACCGTCTCTTTAGACCGCTCAGACACCTACCCATGTGCATCACGCACGAAACGCTAATATAGCACAACCCAAAGAACGAGGGGAAGAAAGCGAGCAAGAACAAAGGAAAGAACGCGGCGAAAACAAAAAAGAAGGGACCCGCTCACCGCGAGTCCCTTCCCATAAGCCAGAAAAGCCAGAAATCGGCAAATGCCAAATGCCAGGCATCCTCAGACTTCCATATTTCGTATTGCAGAAGTCCGTTTCAGCAGTTTAGTAGCTCAGCAACTCAGTGGAACCGATAAACAAACCCGAGTTACCAAACTCCACGAGCAACCCAAGCTATCAGACCCTGCCAAGCAAACCCAAATTCTATCAGGCTTCCCACTTGGTCGGCTCGATGACTTCCTTGCCACCCATGTAGGCACGCATGGCCTGCGGGATGACGATGGAGCCGTCCTTCTGCTGATGGTTCTCAAGAATGGCAACCAGCCAACGGGTGGTGGCCAGCGTACCATTCAGCGTGGAGACGGCGCGGGTGCCACCATCTTCCATACGTTCGCGAATGTTCAGACGGCGAGCCTGATATTCGGTGCAGTTGGAGGTGGAGGTCAGCTCACGGTAGCGACCCTGGGTCGGCACCCAAGCCTCGCAGTCGAACTTACGTGCCGCGGAGGAGCCCAGATCGCCGGCGGCGGTATCGATGATGCGGTACGGCACCTCGACCTTGCCGAGCATTTCCTGCTCCATGGCCAGCAGGTGCTCATGCTCCTTGTAGGAGTCCTCCTGCTTGGTGTAAACGAACATTTCCACCTTGTCGAACTGGTGCACGCGGATGATGCCGGAAGTATCCTTGCCAGCTGCGCCAGCCTCACGGCGGTAGCAGGAGCTCCAGCCGCAGTAACGCAGCGGACCATCAGACAGGTCGAGAATCTCGTTCTCGTGCATGCCGGCGAGCGCCACTTCGGAAGTACCGACCAAGTACTGCTCGTCAGGTTCGCGCAGACGGTAGATTTCGTCGGCGTGGGAGTTGAGGAAGCCAGTGCCGCGCATCACTTCCGGACGCACCAGCGTCGGGGTGATGGCCAGCGTGAAGCCGTGCTCTTCGGCCTGGTCCACAGCCATGGTGAGCATGGCGATCTGCATACGTGCCACCTGGCCGCGCAGGAAGTAGAAGCGGGAACCGCCGACCTTCACGCCGCGCTCCATATCGATGCCGGCGACGCCACGGCCGAGAGTCAGATGATCCTTCGGCTCGAAGCCTTCGGACGCAAAGTCTCGGATCTGGCCGACCTTCTTGACGACGACGTAATCATCCTCGCCGCCTTCCGGAGCCTCCGGCTCGACGATGTTGGACAGCTTCCACATGGCGGTGGTGTATTCTTCGGCTGCGGCGTCGGCTGCGGCCTTGTATTCGGAGACCTTCTGGGAGAGTTCCTTGGTTGCGGCGATCAGCTTGGCCTTTTCGTCGGCCGGAGCCGCGGCGACCTTCTTGCCGATTTCCTTCTGCTGCGCACGGGCAGCCTCGAATTCCTTCAGAGAGGAACGACGAACCTCGTCGGAGCGCAGCACCTCGTCGACCAGTTCGACCGATTCGCCACGCTTGCGCTGGGATTCCTTAACAACGTCAGCATGTTCACGAATGAATTGGATATCAAGCATGCCTCCTAGCCTAGTGCTGAAAGCCGACACCCGCCGCAGTCCTCTCATTTTTGTATACAACGTGCAGGAATCGTCGAATAAATCAGTCTTGATTCGCTTTTTTCGCATCTTCCGTGAACAATAGATGACATGCCTATGCCTGTTATCATTCTGATTGTCGTTCTTGCGGTCGCAGCGGTGTGCGCGGCCGCCTTTTTCGCAGTACGCGCGTATAAGCATCGCAAACTTGCGGAACAGCTCGACAAGCGCGACGATGATCAGGTGCATTACGCGTTTGTGATCAATCCTTCGAAACCGCAGGCGGAACAACGCAAGCAGCATATTCAGGAGTTCTGCGAGGCGAAGCATCTCACGCAGGTTGAATATATCGGAACGCAGCTTGATAAGGATGGTCGCGCCTGCGCGCTGGAAGCCTTGGAGCATGGCGCCGACGTGGTGGTCGCGGTCGGCGGCGACGGCACGGTGCGCACGGTGGCGAGCGCACTTTCGGGAACCGGCCACGCGCTGGGCATCATCCCTATTGGCACCGGCAATCTGTTTGCCCGCAATATGGGCATTCCTGTGGATGATATCGATGCGGCGCTGACCGTCGCCACATCTCATGGTTCGCGTTTGGTGGATGTCGGCCGACTGACGCTGCTCGATGATGAAGCCGCCGATCACGGCCATGCGTTCCTTATTATCGCGGGCATCGGCTTTGATGCGGTGATGATCGACGACACCGATCCTGAGTTGAAGAAGAACATCAGCTGGCTGGCGTATTTCGTGTCGGGCGTGAAGAACCTGTTCGCCCCGAAGTACAAGGGTGATGTGACCATTACCAGCGCCGACGGCAGCACGCACACCACGCACGGATTGACCTTCCGCACGTTCATGGCCGGCAATTGCGGCCAGATTCCGGTATTTTCGCTCATGCCCGACGCCGTGTACGATGACGGCATTCTCGATTACGAGATCATTGACACATCCGGCGGTTTGATCGGTTGGGCGAATCTGTTCGGCGATGTGCTGCATCAGACGATCACCGGCAAGGCCCAGCAGAGTCCGCTGTCCACGAATTCCACGGTTGACCAGATTCAGGGCGTCAGCGCGGAAATCACTTTGGAGAGGCCTGTTTTGGCGCAGGTGGATGGCGATATGCTGCCTGAAACGAAGCACATCCGTTTCAGCGTGGAACGTCAGGCCCTATGCGTGCGCGTGCCGGAGGCCACTTCCGAAGATACCGGCATACTGGCGTTGAACGCGAATATGTCGGCTACGCCAACGAAACCGCAGCCGACCGAACAGGCAAGCGGGCAGCCGGCCGAACAGTCGAACGATTAGGAACCGTCAGGAATGCGCGGAACGGGCTGCTGAATATCGGAAGATACCGGAAACTCAGTCGTCCTGCCGATTCACTCCGTTGGTCACGCGCGCCACATGCAGGGCAAGATAGGCGATTTCGGCTTCCGTAAGGTCGGAACCAAGACGCATCTTCACCACCACGGCAAGCTGCCTTGCGCACTGGCAAGCCTTCGGATATGAGGTTTTGATTGATTCGATGATTGGTTGCGGCTCATCGTCGAGCTGCTCATGCTGGTGGATGCGTACGAACAGGTAACGCAGATGGGTGATGAACCTGCCCACATTCACGGAACTGCGGTCCAACGTGATGCCGTAGCTGTGGTCGATAATGTCAAGCAGTTGCTGGATCACGCCCGTCATCGTATACGTATAGGACAGGTCGCCGGTGGCGAAGCCGGCGTTGACCAGATGCATGGCAAGCGCGGTGGCCTCGCCGTCCGGCAGCGTGACGTCGAGCCGCGCATTGAGCGATGC
>USMC01000053.1 GCA_900555715.1 uncultured Porphyromonadaceae bacterium
AGTTCTCTATTTCTGCCACGTCGCCGCTCATGCGTGCCATCACGTCGCCTTTGCGCTCCACGGTGAAAAATCCTATCGGCAGGGCTGTGATTTTGTCGTAGACGAAGTTGCGGATGTCGCGTACTATGCCCGATCGCAGCGGAATGATGAAATATGAACTCAGATAGGTGGCTCCGGTTTTCAGTGCCGTCATTACGACAAGTGCCGCGGCGAGGAGCGCCAGCGTTGCCGATGGTCCGAAGGCTTCCATCACTTCCTGGGTGTAGTAGTAGAAGTTGTTCACAACAACATCCTTGAGCGAACCTTCGCCAAGAGTCATATACGCATACGTCCCTTCCTTGATTTTGAAAAGCATCTCCAGGATGGGGATGATGAGGGCGAACGAAAAGAGCGTCAGAAACGCTGCGAGGATATTGAAGAATATGTTGAGCGCCAGATATTTCTTATATGGCGGCACAAAGCGTCGTAGTACTGCGAAAAAATCTTTCATATTTCAGTTATACTCTTATATGTAATTTTAATTGTCGCCATAGAGCAGTTGTCTCAGTTCCTCCTGTGTTGGCAAATATGTCATATACTGGGCGGCAAAAATTTGCTTTTCTCCTTGAGGTAGTGTGTATTTTACAACAGCATCGTTTTTCTCTGCACAAAGTATGATCCCTACAGGCGGATTGTCTCCGGGATTCATTAATTCACGCGTGTAGTAATTCACATACATCTGCATTTGTCCCAAATCTTGATGTGTAAGGGTGTCGATTTTCAAATCAATCAAGACATAGCACCGTGCCGGAATGTTATAGAACACAAGGTCTATGTAAAAGTGTTGACCGTTTAGCGTAATTCGCTTCTGTCGAGCTACGAAACTATACCCTCGTCCTAGTTCCAGAAGAAAATGTTGCAGCTTGCTGATAAGCATTTGCTCTAGATCGCCTTCAAGAAAATGTTCTCCTTGCTTGATTCCCAAAAACTCCAGAATGAATGGGTCGTGTATTATCTCACGTGGAGTTATGGTTTTTGGAGCAGAGGCAGCAATTTCTCCTTTCACTATCTCTTTGTCTCGGCTGGCAAGCATCCGCTCGTAAAACATTGTGTTGATTTGCCTTTCGAGTTGCCTTGTGCTCCAGTTTTCTGCAACACATTCTGTGATATAGTAGTCGCGCGCAGTCACATCTTGCACTGTCAGCAATTTGCGCCAATGAGTCCAGCTCAATTGGTCACGCAGTGCGTGACCTTTTGGATATGACAGATAAAACAACCTCATCATTTTGAGGTTTGTTATTGTAAATCCTCCACCGTACTCAGACATAAGGTGCTTGGAAAGAGATGTTATCACCCCTTTGCCATACTCGGCACGCGTCTTTCCTTCTTGCTCAAATTCGACAATATACTTACCTACCTGCCAATAGGCATCTACAGTAGTGGCGTTTACTGTATATGCTATTTGTTTTCGGGCATTGTCCAGCATTTGCTTGATTTTAGCAAAGAGCAGCTCTTCATCCTTTTGTTTAGAAAAATTTTTATTATTCTCTTCCATATCGGCGGATTAGATGGCTTTCATTTTCGTGATGGCGGTCGGGGGCTGCTGGGCGGCGGTGGAGGGGTCCATGCGCAGGCGTAGCTGTTCGGGGTAGAGATTGTTGGCGCGGCGACCGATGTTTTTGGCAAAACCGAGAGGAATGCCGTTGTATGTGGCTGTCACTATTCCTTTTTCAAGTCCTTCTGGTATATCTGTCAGGCTGTCGCCGTGAAGATAGGAGAGGGAGGCTTCGCGGTTTAGAAGAAGCAGAGGGAAGGCATCGTTGCAGAAAATTGTGGAAAAGGCGAGTTCCCATGCAGGCTGTATGTCCTTCCCTTTGAGACGGCATAGCGGGAGACCGCAGCGCAGCAGCCGCAGCTTAGAGTGCAGATGACCGAAGAACGGCGCCTGCGATTCAGGTATGACGGAAAATGAGTCGTTAGGAAAGGCGATTATAGTATAACAGTCTGAGTCTTTGATAGCTTTAGCGGCAAAGGCTGCAACTGACGGGTCTTTCGCCCGCTGTGGAGCCTTCATCTTTGGCAGAGCGGCGTTGCCGCCCGGTTTTCTCATTGCAGCGATGAATAGTCCTTCGCCGCGCACGAAGCCCGGTAGAAAGTGATAGCAGTGGTGCTCCGTCGAGAATCCGGGCAGCACTCCAGAGAAATCGCCGAGGGGCAGCGCGATACTTTCCCCGCCAAGCTCATCGGCAATGAAAGCTACATTTTCTTCGTTCTCCATGCGGTTGAAAGTACAGGTGCTGTATATGAACACACCGCCGGGACGAAGTGCGGCCCAAGCACCGCGCAGGATGCGTCGTTGTGTGGCGGCACAGCTCTCGACGAGTGCAGGGCTCCATTGCCGTATTGCCTCTGGCTCCTTGCGCATCATGCCTTCGCCTGAACATGGAGCGTCGACCGCCACAATATCGAAGATTTCGCCGAGGCTGCCGAGCGAAGCACCGTCGACGCTGCTCACAGCAACGGAAAGGAAGCCATGGCGACCGAGATTCTCAAGCAGAATAGCGGCGCGTTTGCGGTCGTACTCGTTGGCGAGCACCGCCGACCCTTCCGGCAGTTGCGCTATCGCAGCAATCGTCTTGCCGCCCGGGGCTGCGCAGGCGTCGAGGTAGCGCAGAGGGGTATTTCCGAAATATGTTTTTATGATGTGCCCTACGGCAGCTGATGTTGCCATCGACGATGCGTCCTGCACATAGTAGAGCCCCTGATGCCACGCCGGATCGGCGGCAAATACGGGGCGTCCGTCAAGATATGCGCCCGCGCCGGACGACAGCGGCACGGTGTCGTACCCTTCGGCTATTGCTGCTCCTCTGAGAGTGTTGGCGAGCACGGAAACCGACGGTTCTGTCGTCTCCAGGGCGCCGATGAGTTTTTCGGCGACATCTCCGGGGCATGTGCTCCGCAGCATGCTCCTGAATCCTTCGGGCAGTTCTCTGAGTTTCATCGTCGTGTGTCAAGAATTGCCTTTACTTCGTCCAGCAGGTAAGGAACATCGACGACGTGGTAGTCCGCCATGTCGGGATGGAACACGCCGAGATGACATGCCGCCACCTCGATGCCGTAGTTAAGTGAAAGAAGATAGCGGTACATGCTCTGCTGGAGGGCATAGTGATGGAAACTTGTGTCAGGCACGGCGCACAACGGTCCGTTGCCGAACTTGCCGTAGTTTGCCAGAATGGGGTGTCCCCAGGCGTCGACAACTTTTGTCGAGCGTTTCCAGTCGTATATTTCAAAGACTCCGCCGTCGTGTCCGAGAAAATCGAGTGTGCCCGCTATTCGGTGCTGCTTGCTGAAAATCGACCATTCGGTGCGGAAGGGTGTCAGGCGGTGCTTTTTTGTGAAATTCAGGAAATGGCGGAATGCACCGTCGGCAAGCGCTTCTTCGTCGGGCTCTTCGCCGAGATAGTGCGCTTCTATGCGTGCGTGCATCTGCGTGCCGAGTGCGGCGGCGGCTTCCGCTTTCGCCTTCCACTGCGCTTTGAGCATTTCTGCGGAGCACTGCGGCGTCGCCTTGCGCTGCGCCCAGTAGTCGGCGTCGAATTTGGAAAAGAAGTCGGATATCACTGTCGTGACGGAGTCGCAGCGGCAGTCGCCGTCGATAATATATATATGTTCTTCAGGTTCGAAGACCACCCTTGCGTCGCGGACGTGGGCATTGATTCTGTTGTAGCTGTTCATCATTCGCCGTTGAGAAGTACAAGTGGCGAGCAGCTCTCGCGCGGTAATACTGCCACATGCAGCCTGGTCTCTCCGGCGACGGGCTCCTGGTCGTGGCTCACCCGTATGTCTGCTGCCTCGAGTTCGCGGTGCACCGTGGCGAGAGCTATCTGCGGTGTGTTGTTCTTGTCGCTCAGATGACAGAGAAACACGCGGCGCAGCAGTCCGAGCCCGGCGATGGACGCCAGATAGCGCCCTGTGTCGGCATTGTCGAGATGACCGATGGCAGATGATATGCGCGCTTTGAGGTGCAGGGGATATGGTCCGTTGCGGAGCATGGCGGCGTCATAGTCGCTCTCAATCATCAGGTAATTCGCTTTTCTGACGTAGAAATCGGTGCGGGCAGTGATGGTTCCGGTGTCTGTGGCTACGACAAACACCGCGCCCGGTCCTTCGATGCAGAAACCGCAGTTGTCGCTGCCGTCGTGGCTCGTCTCGAAGGCGGTCACTGTGAGTTTGTCGACTGTGAACGGGATTTCTTTATATATCGCTGCGTGATAGTCGGATATCCGGCGCGACATGCTGTGGCGTCTCAGAAGACCGTTGAAGGCTTTCGGGGTGGCATAGAGGCGCATGTGACGGTTGTAGCGCAGGATGGCATAGGCATAGCGCACATGGTCGCTGTGGTCGTGAGTCAGCAGGATGCCGCGTATGGTCTTGATATCTATGCCGTTCGCCGCAAGCTGCCGGGTGACGAAATTGTTGTCTACACCGGCGTCGATGAGCAGCCCGCATTCGGGCGTGCCTATATATGAGCAGTTTCCGCTGGAGCCGCTGCCGAACGACATAAACCGCATTCTGTCGGGGCGTTCGAGCTTGGAGTCGTCCATCGGACAGAGTACGCGACCGTCGCTTTCGCCTTCGCTGGGAAGGTCGAAAAGTCCCGGTTGGTCCCATAGAGACTGGTTGCGTTTCTGTCGGCGTCGGCTCATGGCTCTTGTGGTTTTCAGTTGGAATACAGTAGAAAGATGGCTGGTCGTTTGTCGTAGTTGTACTGTGCCGTGCGCCATTCTTTAAGCGGCATCGTGCGGATGCTTTGTCCCGGTCCGGTGATGTCGGCGGCTACGCACAGCAGCAGCTCGGCAGGCAAAGCTGCTGTAAGTTCGGTTATGAGGCGGTTGTTGCGGTATGGCGTTTCGATGAAAATCTGCGTCTGGCGTCTGGTGCGGATGTCGCGTTCCATCTGCCGGAGCGCCGCCCCGCGTTTTGTTCCTAGCGGCAGATAGCCGAGGAAGGCGAAGCTCTGTCCATTGAATCCCGAGCCCATGAGCGACAAGAGGATGCTCGACGGACCTACAAGCGGCACCACCTCTATGCCTCTGCGCTGGGCTGCTGCCACCAGGTCGGCTCCCGGGTCGGCTATAGCGGGGCAGCCCGCCTCGCTGATGATGCCGATGTCGTGACCTTCGAGAGCCGGACGCAGCATCGGCTCTACATCGCCGGGCGGTGTGTGCTCGTTGAGGACTTTGAAATCGAGGTCGTCGATAATTATCGATTTGTCACATGCTTTGAGAAAGCGCCGTGCAGTACGGAGTTCTTCCACGACAAAATATTTTATCGTGCTTATCAGACGGATATTCAGCTCCGGAAGCACGTCTCCCGGAGGACAGTCTGACAATAAGGATGGAAACAAATAGATTTTGCCTGATTTCACAACTGCAAAGATAGCAAAAAAAAGCCATACACGCAGCAGCCTGACTCAAAAAACTTGGACTTCCGGTGTCGTATGGTCTGATACAGTCCTGGTTTTATCTGACTTGGCACATAATTACGAAATATCTCGGTTCTTTGACCTGTTTTTGCTAATGGAGCTCTGATTATCTCATTAATTTTGCAGAGAATCTTTAATTAGTCTTATGAAAAAACTTATTTACAGTTTGATTCTTGCAACGCTTCCTGTTGCGGCCGTAGCACAGCATAGAGCCGATCGTCAGCGTCTTGACGATGCTTCGTCATCGTCCATGATTCTGCTCGGCGACCCTCAGGGATATATAAAGTATGACATAAACCAGCCGTTATTTGAGCTGCAGACGGCATGGATTGCCGACAATATCGACAACCTGAACATCAAAGCCGTGCTATGCACGGGCGATCTGGTGGAGCAGAACCAGAATCTGATAATGAACCGTAACATGCTCAACCAGACATCCCGCGAGATGTGGCAGAGCGTATCAAGGGCTTTCGAAAGGCTTGATAATAAAGTGCCTTACATCATTTCGACCGGAAATCATGACTATGGCTACCGTTCATCGGAAAACGGCTCGACATGTTTTCCCGAATATTTCCCCATAGAGCGGAACTCCACGTGGCGCTCATGTGCTGTGGCTGTATTTCCTAACCGCAGCGGCGTGGAATCGCTTGAAAATGCGGCATTCGAATTCGAACTGCCGGCATGGGGTCGTTTGCTTGTGGTATGCAACGAGTTTGCTCCGCGCGACGAGGTGCTCGACTGGACCCGGCAGCTCATCGAAAGCGAACGCTTCAGGAATCACAAAGTGATATATATGACTCATTCGCTCCTCAACGAGCGTGACGCTGCCCGCACCGACAACGAACCATATAAGATCACGCCACACAATTGGGGACAGCAGGTGTGGGATAAACTTCTGCAGCCGTCGCACAATATCGTGCTTGCAATCAGCGGTCATGAAGGCGACGTCGGCGATTTTGAGGATTCCGTTGCCTATCGTGTCGACAATAACGTGGACGGTAAAAAGATTCATCAGATGATGTTCAATGTTCAGACTCTTGGCGGCGGATGGGAAGGCAACGGCGGTGACGGCTGGCTGCGCATACTCGAATTCAAACCGGACGGAAAAACTATAGGCGTGAAAACTTATTCGCCCCTTTTCGGCATTTCTCCCTCAACCCGCCATCTTGCCCATCGTACAGCACCGTATGACCGGTTCGACATGGTGATTGATTGGTGATTGAATGGTGATTGACTCACTTCGCAAAACATTTTTTGAGGAAATGTTCTTTCTGACTAAACTTATTTGGCAATAAATTTGTCGATTTATTACTAATTGGTTATCTTTGTGCCATGAAATCTAAGGATAGTCAGGCAGGAGAAATCCGCGTGGTCTATAAAACGCCCCAGTTTGAGGCGTTTTATAACTCGCTGCCCTCTAAGGTACAGATAAAATTTAAGTATGTCATAGATATTGTAACCACAATCTATGATGTTTCGACAAAATTTGTCAAGCACCTTCAAGATACGGATTTATATGAGATGCGTGTGTCGGTAGGCAGTAATGAGTATCGCACTATTCTCTTTGCCATAGACAAGCCTAATATCATAGAGTCCACGCGGATTATTCTGCTAAATGGCTTTCTGAAGAAATCCAATAAAGATTATCGAAAACAGATCGAGATTGCTCAATCAATACTAAATGACTTGGAACAATGAGACAGTTAAATCCTGAAAAATTAGCGAAGTTGCCGACTTTCAACCAGCAGTTGAATGAAGATTACGGCAATCCCGGAACCCCTCAGCGCGAGGAGTTTCACGAGGAAGCTCTCTCTTGGTATTACGGGCAGATGCTCCGCGACCGTAGGCGTGAGCTTAAAATGACACAGCGTGAAGTAGCCGAAAAAATCGGTCGCGAACAAAGCTACATAGCTCGTGTCGAAAGAGGGAAAGCAGATATTCAGTTGTCGAGTTTCTTCCGCATTGCGGCAGTTCTCGGTATACAGTTCATTCCCACGTTTGCAACGGTCCTGAAATAGTCTATTCCGCAACTGAAGCGATACATTCTGCCGTCTGCCTCAATGTGGTAAGACTTAAACAAAACAATTTTTTTGTGGGATGGTTTGTTTTGTTGGCAGAAAAACAATAACTTTGCAAAGTTTTTCCGACTTTACGACAAAATGGGAAAGTTTTCTGAATATAAACTGCCTCTGAAAAGCCTCAGCGTGGGCGTCCACGAGTTCGACTTTCACCTCGACAAGCAGTTCTTCGTCAATATGGAAAGCGCCGATATTCACGGTGCCGACCTTGACGTGCATCTGAAAGTGAACTACAACGGCGACTTCTACACCCTCGATTTCCATATCGTCGGTGAGCTGACGCTTATCTGTGACCGCTGTCTGGACAATCTCCAGTTCCCGGTGGATACAGACTATCATATTGTCGTGAAGTATGGCGACGACTATAACGACGACAGCGACGAAGTGCTCGAACTGCCCGAGTCGGACACCTCGCTCAACGTGGCGTATATGATCTACGACACTGTCGTCCTCACAATCCCCATCAAGCATGTGCACCCCATGGGCAAGTGCAACCGGCAGATGAGCGCCCTTCTGAAGAAGCACCGCGCCACCGTCAGCGACGAGGATGCCGAGCTTGAGAACGGGCTTATCGACGAAATAGACAATATCGACCAGGAGCAGGGCAACGACGTGTCCACCGACCCCAGATGGGACGCGCTGCGAAAGCTCAGCGGCGACGATAATTTTTCTGAATAAAAAACCATACAATACCCAAAGCAATGGCACATCCTAAACGCAAACAATCAAAGACCCGCACAGCAAAACGCCGTACACACGACAAGGCAGTAGCTCCCACACTGGCAATCTGCCCCAACTGCGGCGCTTGGCACATCTACCACACCGTCTGCGGCGAATGTGGCTACTATCGCGGCAAACAGGCTATCGTCAAGGACGAAGCCCTCTAAATTTTTTCCGCAGCATGATGCATTCCGCAATAATCCGACGCCGCCACCTCACAAGTGGCGCGCCCGGAGAGCGGAGAGCATTCTTCTCTAATTCGACTTATTCCTTGCGCATAAAACACTGCTTGCACAGCAAAGAATGCACAAGGACCGTTTTGGCATAAGCACCCGGCAAAATGCCGGCTGACGTGCCGCCATTAATAAAGAAAAGACACTATGAACGCCCGAATCTCCGGAATAGCCTCATACCTCCCTGACAGCATCCTCGACAATGAGATGCTCTCGCAAATGGTCGACACAAACGACGAATGGATTATGACTCGTGTCGGCATCAAGATACGCCACATTTTGCGCGACCCCGACAAGGGTTCGTCCTATATGGGTATACAGGCAGTGAACAAACTGCTTGAATCGACCGGTACCAAGCCCGAAGATGTCGAGGTGCTCATCTGTGCGACGTCTAATCCCGACTACCGATTCCCCTCGACAGGTTCTGTCATCTGCTATGGCGCAGGGCTCAAGAATGCATATTCCTATGACATGGAAGCTGCCTGCGCCGGATTCCTTGTCGCTCTTCAGGAAGCGAGGGCTTATGTCTGCTCGGGAATATACAAAAAAGTTGTCATAGTAGCCACCGAAAAGATGAGCTCTATGGTAAACTACAAAGACCGTTCCACATGTCCGCTGTTCGGCGACGGTGCTGCCGCTGTCCTCGTAGAGCCGACAGATGATGAAGGCGTAGGCGTCCGCGACGCTGTCTTCCATGTCGACGGCATCGGTCGCGAGCATCTGCTCATGGTTGCCGGCGGTTCCGCCAAGCCCACCACACACGAGACTGTCGACGCCGGAGAGAACCTTCTCTTCCAGGACGGACGAGCCGTCTACAAGCACGCTGTCACAGACATGCTCACATCGACCCTCGAAGTGATGAAGCGCAACAATCTCAGCGCCGACGATGTGAAGTATCTTATTCCTCATCAGGCAAACATGCGTATCATCGAAGCTGTCGCCGGACGCGCCAACTTCCCCATGGAAAAAGTGCTCACCAACATCGAGCATACGGGCAATACTTCTGCAGCATCCATCCCCATCTGCCTCGACGAGTACAAACATCTGCTCAAGAAAGGCGACAAGCTTGTCCTGACGGCTTTCGGCGCCGGATTCACCTGGGGCGCGATGTATCTCGTCTGGGATATGTAATACTGCTCCTGAATATTTTATAACGGGAATAGCACTTTACCGGTGCTATTCTTGTTATATAAGAGAATTTAAAAGTACATAACCGACATGGACACTGACAAAACAGCACTTCCCGAGCAGAATCTTCCCGTTGCGCCCCTCCACAAATCGGGCTTCGTCAACATCGTAGGCAATCCTAACGTTGGCAAGTCGACGCTGATGAACGACCTCGTCGGAGAGCGCATAAGCATCATAACATCCAAGGCACAGACAACACGCCACCGTATCATGGGCATCGTCAACACTCCCGAGTATCAGATTGTCTTCTCCGATACTCCGGGTGTTCTCAAGCCCAAGTACAAGATGCAGGAGGGTATGCTTGCCTTCAGCGAAAGCGCTCTCACCGACGCCGACATACTCATCTATGTCACCGACGTTGTCGAGGACCCGGATAAAAACGCCGACTTCCTTGCCAAGGTGGCGAAAGAAAAGATTCCGGTGCTTCTGGTCATCAATAAAATCGACCTCCTCAAAGGCAACAGCGACCTCGACGCAATAGTGGCGCGCTGGCGCGAACGGCTGCCGCAGGCTGAGGTCTTCCCCACTTCCGCTACCGAGCGTTTCAACGTCGACAATCTCATGCGCCGCATCGTCGAGCTTCTGCCTGCCGGAGAGCCCTATTTCGGCAAAGATGCCCTCACCGACAAGCCCGCACGGTTCTTTGTTACTGAAATCATACGTGAGAAAATACTCCTCGACTACGACAAGGAAATTCCCTATTCCACAGAAGTAATCGTTGAGAAATTCGAGGAAAAGGACAATGCCATTCATATCATGGCGGTCATCTATGTGGAGCGCGACAGCCAGAAAGGAATCCTTATCGGCAAAGGCGGCTCGATGCTCAAGAAAGTGGGCACGCAGGCGCGGCACGACATAGAGAAATTCTTCGGCAAAAGCGTCTATCTCGAGATGTTTGTCAAGGTTGAGCCTAACTGGCGCAACAGGGAGAACAAGCTCCGTCAGTTCGGCTACATAGAATGACGCGGCTTGGCGCTCTGCCGTTTTTTTCTTAATTTTGCAAAAAATATCACAGATACACGATGAGCCAACTCGTAGCAATTGTCGGACGTCCCAACGTGGGCAAGTCCACGCTCTTCAACCGTCTCACGCAGACACGCACCGCCATCACCGACCCGACGGCGGGTACTACGCGCGACCGCCAGTATGGCAAGGTTGACTGGAACGGTAAGGAATTCTCCATCGTCGACACCGGCGGATGGGTGGTGAACTCCGACGACATTTTTGAGACTGAAATCAACAAGCAGGTCGAGCTTGCCATCGAGCAGGCCGACGTCATTCTCTTCGTCGTCGATGCCATGAACGGTGTCACCGACCTCGACGACCATGTCGCCGAGATTCTGCGTCGCTCACGCAAGCCCGTCATCTTAGTGGCGAACAAAGTTGACTCTAACGAATGGGTCTATAATGTCCCCGAGTTCTACAAGCTTGGTCTCGGCGACCCCTATCCCGTGTCGGCTGTCAACGGCTACGGCACCGGCGATCTTCTCGACGAGGTCGTAAAGGACCTTCCGGAGAAGGACGACGATGCAGAACAGCTCGACGACATCCCCAAGTTTGCCATCGTCGGTCGACCCAATGCCGGCAAATCGTCGCTCATCAACGCTTTCATAGGCGCCGAGCGGCATATCGTCACCGATATCGCCGGTACGACGCGCGACTCCATCTATACCCGCTATACCAAGTTCGGACTCGATTTCTACATTGTCGACACCGCCGGCATAAGGAAGAAGAACAAGGTGAACGAGGATATAGAATACTATTCTGTCATCCGCAGCATACGCGCCATCGAGGCTTCCGACGTATGCATATTGATGATAGACGCCACGCGCGGCATAGAGTCGCAGGACCTCAACATCTTTTCTCTCATACAGAAGAACAAGAAAGGACTTGTTGTGGTGGTGAATAAATGGGATCTTGTCGAGGACAAGTCGACGGCTGCCATCAAGCATTTCGAAGATGCGATACGCTCACGCATGGCGCCGTTTACCGACTTTCCCATCATATTCGCTTCCGCGCAGACCAAGCAGCGCATATTTAAGGTACTCGAAACAGCCGTCGAGGTATATGCCAACCGCCGGCGCGTCGTGCCGACATCGCAGCTCAACAGTCTTCTTCAGGAAGACATCGCTGCATATCCGCCGCCAAGCAACAAAGGCAAATATATCAAGATCAAATATATCACCATGCTCAAGGGCTCGCAGGTGCCGACCTTCATCTTCTTCTGCAACCTCCCGCAGTGGGTCAAGGAGCCGTACAGGCGTTATCTTGAAAATAAAATCCGGGAGCACTGGAATTTTACCGGTACTCCCGTGAACGTGTTCATGCGCGAGAAATAATAACTACAGTGCCTCGGCAGCGAGGCACCAGCCGTCCGGAAGAGGCACGCTGGCTGTCGAAATGACATTGCCGTGCGTGTCTTTCCTTTTACAGGCAGGATAGATTTTTCCCGCGCACATCACATGGCTGTGCTCTCCGGCAAATGACACGTTCCACGTCAGGTCGCAGCCGGTGCGGTTTTCCATCTCCGACACCGTCGGCGACACGTGGCGGAGAGTCACATATCCGTCCGTCACAGGGATGCCGCGTGCTTCTATCTTCTTGTCCGGATGCCGCGACAGCGAGCTCACGGCGCCCGATGCCGCGTCGGAGCCGAAGCCCATCACGCCGCACACTATGCTTTCGACAACAGCGAAGGAAACCTCCGGATAGTCAGCCCTTTCGTTGCCCGGCAGAGAGGTGAGAATACGGTATGCCTCGTTGCTGTAGCCCTCGGTATAGAGAATCATCGGGAATGCCGAAAGGTTCTCGACGTTCCATCCGCGCGACAGGATGTCGTCGACAGCCGCCTTGTGGCGCTCGCTGCTGCCGGCGGCGCCGAACCATAACAGCATCGGCACGCCCTCGCCGCGATGGAAGGTTCCGTCTTCTTTCATAAAGGTGTTGTAGCGCCCGTTGGCGTCGTCCCACCATTGACGGTCGATTATCTCGCGGTATGCCGACGCTTTGCGGCGTGCGCTGTCCGCCGTAGCTGTGTCGCCGCGTGCTGCTGCAATGGCGGCGTAGGCGTCGTTTGCGGCGCTGAGCGATGCAAGCAGGTCGATGGCGACGGCGATGCCGTTGAAACTTTCGGCATACGACGGCAAACCTCGGCAGGTGTGGAAACCGTTCTTTGTCGAGAAGTCTGCGGGTTTGTTCATGAAGCGCCGGCGGCTCATTATGTTTTCCGGCTGTAGTTGCCAGCGGTCGGCGTAGTCGTTGACGGTCATGTCGTAGAATGCGGCAAAAGGCTGCGCCGCGATGTAGTTTTTGTCGCCCGTCCACTCATAGAGTTTGTAGCACGCCTGAAGGACGTCCATGTTGGCGGGCAGGTTATACCAGAAAGCGCTGTCGTTTGCAAAATCCACAGGAGCGGGGCGGTCGAGACGGTCGATTTCCCAGAAAGAGCAGAAATCCTTGCTCTCGCTGATGCCGGAGGCAAATTTGCCGAGCATATTCTCGTTGTGAGCGGCGAGCCCGAGCAGGTGCGCTCCTACCACCTGGTGCGATACGTCGCGCATACAGAAGGCTTCACGCGATGGCAGGGCTGCCTCATACCACAGCCCAACAGGGTCGTCGCCGTGATGAACGTATGAAAGTGCCTTGGCGCGTGCCCAGTCGAATGTCGCTTGGATGACACTGTCCTCTGCAGTAACCGTCACGCCCTGCCCCGATGTGGCAAGACACACCGGTGCGAGACAACAGAGCAGGACGGTCCTTATTTTCATAGTCTATCGCTTGGGTTTCGCGGTGTTGAAGTTATAGGAGAGTGTGAGCATGACATAACGGGGAATCATTGCCTGGATGGTCTCGTAGCGTCCCTGCGCGTTGACAGTTGTCGTCACTTCCTTGACGGAGTTGAGAAGGTCGACAGCTTCGAGCTTCGCCGTCATGGCGCCTTTGAGGAAACTTTTGTTGAGCGATGCGTTCCAGAGCCACTGATCGACGTTCATGGCCTTGTTCTCAAAGCCGCGGTCCATCTTCAGTATGAGCTGCGTCTGCAGGGTAAGGTCCGCAGGCAGTTTGATTGTCGTTGCTATCCAGGGCTTGTGACCGTAGTAGTGGCGGTCGTTGAACGCGTTGAGTCTGCTGCTCTGTTGTACCGATCTCCAGCGGTAGCCGCCCGAGATGGTGGATCCATTTTTGAATTTATATATGAGTCTGAAGCTCGGAGCGTATTCCCAGTTCATGACGGTGCTGCGTTGTGGGGTCGATTCGAGGGTGAGGAAGTCGACGGAGTGGTTAAGCGAAGAAGAGAACGTGAAGTTGGTTTCGAAACAGTTGTCTTTGCCGAAAGAGAAATCATAGCTCAGTTTGCCGCGACCGTTCCAGTTGCCGTTGATGTTCATCGGGGTGTTGATGGTTACGCCGGTCATCTCATTGTATGTCCGTGCGTTGGCAATGGCATTTCTTGTTGCGCTGAAATTGAAGTACATGCGGAATATGCGCGATGAGGCGCCGCGGGTATAGTTTGTGAAACTGAGATAGGCTGAATGGGTCAGCGACTTTTTGAGCGAGCCTTTTGCGCTCACATAAACCTCGAGAGGATCCGAGCTTGCGCGGTCGTCGAGCATGTAGAGTAGCGACGGGTCGGAGAAATACGGATTGTATAACAGGAAGATGCTGCTGTTGCGTTTCTTGTTGGCGGATTGGAAAGACAGCTGGATCTGAGGCTGGAGATGGTCGGACGAATAGCTGACTTTCTGACGGGCTTTTTCGGGCTTGTGGTAGATAAGACTGTTCTCGTTGTGTGAATAGTCGAGATATGCGCTAAACGAGAACGACGGGTTGAAGCCGTTGTCGCTTTGTTGCGTAGGTTCGACGTTCATATAAAAACCTGCGTTTGCGCTTGCTATGTCTTTCTTCTGATCTGAATCGAACGTGTTGGCGATGTCGAGAAGCGCGTGTGCGGGCATGGACACCGACGGCAGAATGCTGAGATCGGGCAGCTCGTCGCTGAAGAAGAGTTTCTTAGCCTCGTCGTTGGCAACATGTTGATACCCTATGCCGCCACCGAAGCCTGTGGTTCTGGAATAACGTTCGCCGAAGTGAGTGCTTTTCTGATTATATCCGACACGGACGCTTATGTCGCTGCTGTTGGTGTGCCCCGGCAAGTAGCGGTCGGACTTGACGGCGCTTCCCGCCGATGTGTTCGCCTGACCGTATCCTTGGTCGGTGATGTCCCGGCTGTCGGTGCTGCCGTGGCGGTATTCTCCGTTGGCTGCTATGCTCAGTCTGCCTCTCCAGCTACGCGGGCTAACTGTGCCGTAGGTTCTGAGACCGTAGGTATAAGAGTCGGACAGCGAACGGCTGATAGAATGAAGGCGTGTCAGGAGGGCACGGTTGTATTCGGGAACGTCGGCGAGGACTGAGTCGAGAACTTCTCCGCGGTAGCTTTCGGGGATGAACTCGTTGAATGTCGCGCGTGCCGACCAGTTGCGTCCGCTGCCGTGTGCCCATGAGAAATATGGATTGACGCTAAAATAGACGGTCTCTTTTTTGAAGTTGAGTTCATGCCGTGTGTCTATCGTCAGGGATGTATTGCGGTTGTCGCTGCGCCCGCGGCTGTAAAGGTCTTTCGACGGGAAGAACTGTGTTGAGTTGCCGATTTCGCTGGTGTGACTTTCGGCGCGCTTGACGTTGAGCGAACCGTTGGCCTCGAAGACCTCTTTCTTACTGTCGAACTGGTAGTCGATGCCGCCGCTCTGTATATTTCTGAATCCGGGCTGGTCCCAGCCACCCCTGAAGGTGCCCGACAGATCGGCTCTTGAGTCGTCGCCGAGGTTGTTGGCGTTTCCGTAGAACGAAAGACGGAGCTCATCGCCGGTTCCCATACCGAAGATACGTGCCCTATAGCGGTCGTTGGTTCCGTAGCCGGCTTCGACGTTAGCCATCTTTGTTTTCAGATATTCTTTTTTCAGATTGACGTCGAGCACGAGGTTCTGACTGTTTTCATCGTCGCTGATGCGCTGGTTCGAGCCGGTGATATATGCGTCCTTGGCGGCGCGGTCGTAGACCTTGACGTTCTTGACGGTATACGACGGCAGGTTCTTAAGCGCTACTTTGGGGTCGCCTTTGAAAAAGTCCTTGCCGTTGAGGAGCAGCTCGTTGAGCTTGCGTCCGTTGTATGTTATCACTCCTTCCTCGTCAATGTTCATGCCCGGTAGCTGACGGACAAGCTGCTCCAGCATAGACCCGTCGGGGAGCTTGAATGCCGAGGCGTCGAACACAACAGTGTCGCCCTTCATCACCATCTTCACCTTTGTGGCCTTGACGACAACTTCATTGAGCTCCGTCACGGTCGCTTTTTTCATCTGATGCCATCCGGCATATTTGATCTGGTCTTTCTTGTTGCTTACTTTTATTTCCTTTTCGCAGCTTTCGTAGCCGTCCTTGTCGAAATGTACGGTATATTTTTTGCCGACTTCGGCTTCGAACAGCAGTTTGATGTCCGGTGATGCGGCTATGTCGTCGGCGTGCTTGAGCGACATGATGCTCATCGGCACGCGTAGGGTGTCTTCCTGCCAGATGCTGACGCGCACGGAGTCGATGACTTCGTAGTTCTCATCGTAGACATATCCCCTTACCATGGTTTTGACAGTTTCTTTTTTTGCAGTTTCGGCACCGGCGGCATGAAACGCTGCAAAACTTAGAAGAAAGGCGACGAACGCCAGACGAAAGGTGATAGTTTTGATTTTTCGGTTCATTGGGTTTAGAATTTTTGTGAAGGATTGTAGATTTTAATTGGTTTGTTGAATGTTTGTCGCACAAAGGTAAACAAAAAAATTATAATAATACAAAAAAATGAGTGATTTTTGTAAAAAATTTAAGATGTTTCTACCCCCCCCCCGTAAATGATTGCGTGCCAGGGTGTTATGTCTATAAGAGCTTGATCCGTGTATAAAGTGCATTTTTTCATATATTAGAGATGATTGATTTTTTTGATGACGTCGTATATATGACACGCCGGCAACCCCAAACGTTACATCACCTCTCAAAAAAATCAGTAAGCTGTCGAATCAAATCGTATTGAACGCAACATTTTATGGTTTTCTTTGGAGATGCGACAATAATTGTCTATTTTTGTCGCAAATTTTGCGACGTTATCCGCCGCATAATGTCGCATCAAATTTGCAATAGATTATGTTTATTCACGAAAGAGATAATTGGACGGCATTCCGCTGGAACGCTGAAGAATTTGCAGCTATCCTTGAAGAAGTGAACCGGAAGCAAGGGTTGCTTTATGGCAGACTTGCCTCGCTTGGTTTTGACAGCAAATTAAAAGCAATGGCAGAGAATCTGACAGATGACTGTGTTTATTCGTCTGAAATAGAGGGAATACGATTGAATGTAGACGAAGTGCGTTCGTCGATTGCCCGTAAATTGGGCATAGAAAATGTCAGATATACAGCACCGTCGCATTACATTGATTCCGTAGTGGCAGTCATGCTTGATGCAGTCAATAATTACAATCAGCCTTTATCTAAAGAGAAAATCTGCGCATGGCAGTCAGCATTCTTCCCGACAGGTTTCAGCGAAGGTTCGCAGATTGAGGTCGGGTGCTATAGGACAAACGATGAACATATTGTATCCGGAATATTCGGTCGCGAGAAAATCCATTATATAGCCCCGTCTCCGCAACGAATAGACGATGAAATGACTCTTTTCCTTGATTGGTTCAACAGACCCGAAAATGTAAATTCAGTTGTGCGCTCTGCTATTGCGCATTTTTGGTTTGTCTGCATTCATCCTTTTGAAGATGGCAACGGACGCTTGGCGCGCATACTTTCTGATATGCTTTTGGCTCGTGCAGACAGGAGTGAATTCAGATTTTATAATATCTCATCGCAAATCAATAAAGACAGAAGGCACTATTACGATATCTTAGAGAAGACACAACATGGCGACGGTGACATCACTGAATGGATAAAATGGTATGTCAATACATTGTCGATTGCGCTTGACGAAGCCGAAAACATCGTAACCACAGTTTTGAATAAGAGTTTCTTCTGGCAGAAAGCTTCTTCTGTGCCGCTCAGTCAAAGACAGGCGGATATGCTGAATCTGTTTCTTGACGGATACGAAGCAAAGATAACTTCAAAAACGTGGGCGTCGTTGGCTAAGTGTTCTAAGGACACCGCCATACGAGACATTCAGGATCTTGTGAAAAAAGAAATTCTCAGAGAGGATATTCCCGGAGCTAAACGACCAAGCTATTCAATAATATATGATGCGGAAGATATCACACCCTTGTTTTCAGACGTCTGTATCGACCTGCAGAACGGGTGTCATTATATCAAGGCTACATATAAAGGAAAGACAAGAGTGTGCGAGAGGATTCTGCCGCTTGATGCGGAGCGATTCGAATAAGGCGACCTTCCATTGCCGAACCTGCTTGCCAAGTACTGCTCATATTTAAGAATGAAGTAGAAGGAATAGCCAATCTTGCTCCTTTCGAGATATTTTTTGAAGAATTTTTGCGAAAAAGTTTGCAGATTCAAACATTTGAAGTAATTTTGCAGTCGAAAAAGCAATCAGGCTCGGCTCCTTAGCTCAACTGAATAGAGCATCTGACTACGGATCAGAAGGTTACAGGTTTGAATC
>USMC01000054.1 GCA_900555715.1 uncultured Porphyromonadaceae bacterium
TTGCCGAATATCTTTTCGACGACGAGAACATGATGACGCGAATCGACATGAGCGAATATCAGGAGAAACACTCCGTGTCGCGACTCGTCGGAGCGCCTCCGGGATACGTCGGATACGACGAAGGCGGACAGCTCACCGAAGCGGTACGACGCAAACCATATTCCGTCGTGCTCTTCGATGAAATCGAGAAAGCGCATCCCGACGTGTTCAACATCCTGCTGCAGGTGCTCGACGACGGACGTCTCACCGACAACAAAGGACGCAACGTCAACTTCAAGAACACCATCATCATCATGACCTCCAACATGGGCTCGCCGCTCATCCGCGACAATTTCGCCAAGATGACGCCCGAGAACAAAACAGAGGTCGTAGAGAAGACAAAGCAGGAAGTGCTCGAAATGCTCAAGCAGACCATACGCCCCGAGTTCCTCAACCGAATCGACGAAATCATCATGTTCACGCCCCTCAACCGCAAGGAAATCGAGGAGATCGTCGGACTGCAGATAAAAGGCATCCAGAAAATGCTCTCCGCCAACTCCGGCATCGAACTACGCGTGACTCCCGAGGCGCTGAGCTACCTCGCCGACGAAGGCTATGACCCTGAATTCGGCGCACGACCCGTCAAGAGAGCAATACACCGGCTCGTCCTCAATCAGCTATCCAAGGACATACTCGCGCAGAAAGTCGACCGCAGCCGTCCCATCGTCATTGCGATGGAAAACGGAACTCTCGTATTCCGCAACTGACAAATCATCCTGACCTATAATTCACTTATTAACATTAACAAAAATGAAAAGAACGTTTCTCTATCTCCTCCTTCTCATCCTGCCGGCGATGGCATTCGTATCGTGCAGCGACGACGACGATCTGCCAAAAGTTGAGTTCAGTGTCGACTTCGGCAACCAGGTGTCTGACGGCACAGTCTATGTAGTGGCAGGCGACACACTTACCGTCAACGCCGTCACCGTCAAAAACCTTGAAAGCGACAAAGCAGTAGGGCTCACCCCCGTGACTTACTACATCAACGGATTCCCCGAAGCCGTCGCGCCAATAGCACCTTTTGCCGTCAAGTTCCCCGTATCGGAAGCCGCAGCCCCCGGGCGCTATCTCCTCACTCTTGAGACAAATATTCTTGTGGTCGACAAATCTCCCGCCTATGCAGTAATACAGTATTACGTCCAAGTGGTAGAATCTGCCGACGACATTCCTTCCGAAGCCGTTCCGACAGCACTCGTCGCCAAGCCGAACTACAACCAGACGAAGTAATTCTCCTCTACCCCGCATCAAAGACGTGCTTCGCACGTCTTTTTTTATGCAAAGAGAGTTTATTGAGTTAAAATATGCAAAAACACTTGCACAATTCAGAGAAGATATCTAATTTTGCAGCGTCAAAACAACGCGGAGTGGAGCAGTGGTAGCTCGTTGGGCTCATAACCCAAAGGTCGTAGGTTCGAGTCCTGCCTCCGCAACAAACAAGCCGGTCGATTTTTTCGAACGGCTTTTTCATTTAATAGCCCAACGGCACAACAAAATGCCAGAAACAATAAACCTTCGGGTGGAGCCTGCCGTAGCGGCTACGCCCGACCTGCTGAAAGCTGAATGCGCGCGACAGCTCAGCATCAAACCTGAACGTATTGCAGCCGCCGACATCGTGCGCCGCTCTATCGACGCCCGGCAGCGCAAGATATTCGTCAACCTCACCGTCAGCGTCCACGTCGACACCGTCGATGAGTCGGCGCCTACCGTAGAACCGATATCCTACCCCGATGTTGCCGGGGCGCCGCAGGCTATCGTCGTCGGAGCCGGACCCGCAGGGCTTTTCGCTGCCCTCGAGCTGATAGAGCTCGGCATAAAGCCAGTCCTGTTAGAACGCGGAAAGGACGTCGACAGCCGCCGCCGCGACATGACGGCAATCAACCGCGAGGGAATTGTCGACGAAGACTCCAACTACTGTTTCGGCGAGGGCGGCGCAGGAGCCTACTCCGACGGCAAGCTCTACACACGCAGCAAAAAGCGTGGACCTGTCGACAAAGTGCTGCGCATTTTCCACCTCCACGGCGCACAGGCGGATATCCTCGTCGACGCCCATCCTCATATCGGTTCCGACCGTCTGCCCGCCGTCATAAAATCGATGCGCGAAACCATCATCAGCCACAGCGGCGAGGTGCATTTCGGTACACGCGTCACCGGTCTGCTCCTATCCGAAGACAGAAAGACTATCGCCGGCGTAGTCGACCGAAACGGTCAGCAATGGCATGGACCGGTGATTCTCGCCACCGGTCATTCCGCGCGCGACGTCTACCACCTGCTCTACCGCTCCGGAATAGACCTTCAGGCAAAAGGGATAGCCGTAGGAGTACGTCTCGAACACCCCCAGCAGCTCATCGACCGCATACAGTACCATTCGCCGCAAGGACGTGGCAAATATCTTCCGGCAGCCGAATACAGTATGCTGACCCGAATCGACGACCGTGCAGTATATTCCTTCTGCATGTGTCCGGGCGGATATGTCATTCCTGCCGCCAGCGCTCCCGGACAGCTCGTTGTCAACGGCATGTCGCCCGCAAACCGAGGAACACGCTGGGCTAACTCCGGGATGGTCGTCGAAGTGCTTCCTGACGATGTACCCGATACAGAAGACAGTCCGCTGCGTGTGATGCATTTTCAGGAAAGCATAGAAAAAGCATTCTTCGAAGCGTCAGGACATACTCAGCAAGCTCCCGCACAGCGCATGACCGACTTTGTAGAAGGACGCCTGTCCGCCGACCTGCCGCGTTCCTCATCCCCGCCCGGACTTCTGAGCCGCCGCATCGACCAGCTGCTGCCCCACCCCATCGCCAGCCGCCTCAGAGAAGGATTCAAAGTCTTCGGACAAAAGCAACGCGGATTTCTGACTAATGAAGCCGTTCTCATCGGCGACGAAACACGCACCTCCTCTCCCGTCCGTATACCGCGAGACCCGGAGACTCTCCAGCACATCACCGTAGGCGGACTGTACCCCTGCGGAGAAGGAGCAGGCTACGCCGGCGGCATAGTATCCGCCGCCATCGACGGAATTATGAGCGCCCGCGCCCTCGCCCAAAAACAACCAGCCCCCATAATTACTAATTACTAATTCCTAATTCCTAATTAAAACAATGAATTCAATTCCTGACTGGGCAATGGGAACCAATTGCGCCATCACCGTTGCCGATGCCGACTGCCGCATCATATATATGAACGAAAAATCCCGCCAGACCTTCGCCTCAAAGGGCGGCGCAGACCTCATCGGCACAAATCTCATAGACCACCACAACGAACATTCCGTCGCCATCATCCGTCACATGCTTGCCACCGGCGAGCCCAACTGCTACACTATTGAGAAAAACGGCGCCCGGAAGATGATCTATCAGACACCATGGCGCGACGCAGAAGGTAACATCGCCGGACTCGTAGAAATATCAATGGTCATCCCTGAATCGATGCCGCACTATATAAGAAAATAAAGCTTTGCCAGTGCTTTATAAAATAATAGCCCTCTAAAACTCAATAAGTTATAGAGGGCACAAAGTGCGCATGAAGGGACTCGAACCCATACGTCCTGAGACATTAGATCCTAAGTCTAGCGCGGCTACCAATTACGCCACATGCGCGGTTCGATGTGCAAAGTTAGCAAAAATTTTTCCGCCTGACAAATCATTTTTTTAATTTGAAGATTAAGAATAAAAAATTTTGCCAGATTAAATGTTTTTTGTAATTTTGCCGCGCTAAACAAGCGAAAACAAAACATTAACATATAATATGATTATCGTACAAGTAAAAGAAGGCGAACTTATCGATCGCGCACTCAAGAAATTTAAACGCAAATTTGAAAAGACCGGCATCGTCAAAGAACTCCGCGCACGCCAGGCTTTCCAGAAACCGTCTGTCGCAAACCGCAAGAAAATGATGAAAGCGGTTTACGTTCAGCAGCTTCGCATGGTAGAAGAATAATCTTCTTCCACTCGCGAGGCGCCCTTGAGCGCTCCCGCCGACTTTTTTATTAATCATTTATTTGCACAGTTCAAATTTAATGATTAAATTCGTGCCACTCCCCGCAAGCCAAAGGCATATCGACGCGGAGAGGCACGTTTTATATGTTGTATGAAGCTTACATAGACTATATACGGTGCGAGATGAATCTATCGTCGCGCACCGTTATTGCATATAAATCCGACCTCGACCAGCTCCGCGTCTTTCTGCGCAACGGACTGCACAAGAACGATAAGCCGGAAGACATCACCCTCGCCGATCTCCGGCTATGGGTTTCAGACATGAGCGCTCGGGGAATCGAGCCGGCAAGCATAAAACGCAAGATTACGGCGGTGCGTTCGTTTTTCCGATATCTCTGCCGCCATGAGGGTATCGAAAACAATCCCACCCTCAGGCTAATAGCGCCAAAGGCTGCGAAACCACTGCCCGCCTTCATACCGCAGAAAGAGACAGAAACGATAATCGACGCTTTCTGCGACGACAGCGACGACTGTTTCGACACCGTACGCAACGAACTCATTTTCACTATGCTCTACTCCACCGGCATAAGAGCAGCGGAGCTTATAGACCTCAAAGAGACAGCTGTCGACACCGCCAAGGGCGAACTAAAAGTACTCGGCAAGCGTAATAAAGAGAGAATCATTCCTATCGGCAGCGAACTGAGCACGATGATTGAACACTACAGAGACATACGCAGCCGCTACGTCGGCAGTCCGGGCGAGTTTTTCTTTGTCCGCCAGTCAGGCGAACCGCTTTACTACGGACTTGTAAACCGTGTCGTCCATGGTGCTCTCGACAGCGCCGTCGTGCATTCGTCCAAACGCTCGCCTCATGTGCTCCGCCACTCATTCGCCACCGACATGCTCAACAACGGTGCCGAAATCAGCGCCGTGCAGCAGCTGCTCGGGCACGCTTCATTGACTACAACGCAAAGATATACACATCTTACGTACAGAGAACTTCAACAAAATTACAAACTTGCACACCCACGTGCTTTAAAAAAGGAGGACTAACTATGGATGTACGCATTCAGGCTATTCATTTTGAAATCAGCGAAAAGCTCACCCAGTTCATCAACAAGAAAGCAGAGAAGCTCTTTCACCGCTTCCCAGCAATAAGCACAATAGACGCAAAACTCTCCGTAGTAAAGCCCGAAACGGCGATGAACAAGGAAGTCGTATTCAAAGTAACCGTTCCTCAGCAGGGCGAGACGGTTGCGACAAAAATTGCCGACAGCTTCGAAGAAGCCACCGACCTGGCGCTCGAAGCCATCGAACGACAGCTCGGAAAAACTAAAGAAAAGAAATAATAACGAAAAATGACCCCACAGGGCGCCCGGCAGTACGCCGGGCGCCCGCTGATGTAAAAGCGTATCATAAATTAATATGTATATCAACAGAATCTTTGCAGCAATACTTGTTCTGGCAGGCGCCTCACTGGCTCAGGCTGAACCATATAAAGTGATTTTTCCTGTCTCACAGGTTCAGAAAGGCACACTTGTTACAATCAACAACTACGACAGCGGCGAGCCTATCGACAGCGCATACGTCGAAGATCAGTCTGCAACATTCACCGGAAGCATCGACGAACCGGTAGCCGCGCGGATTTCCGTGGCAGGACAGCGCGGTCCGCTGTTCATTCTCGAATCGGGAACAACATCATTCAACAAGAACTATCAGCCCTTCGGGACAATGCTCAACGATTCATTCCGCGCCGCCTCCGATGAATTCGCGTCGATAGCGCAGGAATACGAAGCAGCGACGACAGACGAAGGGAGGTATAACGCATACAACAAATTATATGCCGCCCTCGACAAAACAATTGCCGACAACGCCGACAACGCACTCGGATTCCTCTTCTTCGTCCAGCGCCTGAGCGAGGAAAGCGACGCGCAGGTAATCCGCGAGCTTATCGCCAAATATCCGGCATTTGCAGATTTCAAGCGCACCAAGACCGCCCTTGCAGCCGCCGAAAAACGCGAGGCGACGATGCCGGGCAAGAAATTCACCGATTTTGAGGTGACCTACAACGGGACGACCAAACGCCTGAGCGACTATGTAGGCAAAGGAAAGTACACCCTCGTCGATTTCTGGGCAAGTTGGTGCGGTCCGTGTATACGCGAGACAAAGGTAATCAAGGAACTGTATGCAAAATATAAGGACCAGGGACTCGACGTGCTCGGAGTCGCCGTGTGGGATAAGCCCGAAGACACTCTGAGAGCCATAAAGACGCATCAGCTGCCGTGGGAGAACATCATAAACGCCCAGACAATACCCACCGATCTCTATGGCATCACAGGCATTCCGTGCATCATCCTTTTCGGACCTGACGGTACCATAATCAGCCGCGGCAAGCAGGAGGACGAACTGCGCGCCGACGTCGACGCCGCTATGCTTGCAAAATGAGGCAACAAGTGGCATAGTTTTTGCATTCTCCGCATATAAACCGATATTTATCAGATGAACAATATAATCAGAACAGCCCTCGGGGCAACAGCCATACTCGCTTCAATGACAGTACAAGCAGAAAATCCGTTATTCAAACCTTTCGACTACACAGAACACGGCACCACACCGTTTTCCCGACTCAACGACGACATGTGGATGCCCGCCATCGACCGCGGCATAGAGCTTGCCAGACAGGAAATTGACGCCATCACTTCAAACAGAGCCCGACCTGACTTCGAGAACACCATAGTGGCGCTTGAACGCGCCGGCAGCGATCTCAACCGCGTCCTCAACGTGTTCTATCCTCTCATGTCTGCCGACAGCAACGGCAGAATGATGGAAATAGACCTCGAAGCATCCCAGAAACTCAGCGACTACTCCACTTCGCTGATTCTCAACGAAGAACTCTGGAAACGTGTCAAGGACGTATACGACCACCGCGACGAATTCAAGCTTGACAACGAGGACCGGATGCTCCTTCAGAAAACCTACGACATGTTCGCCCTCAACGGTGCAGAACTGCAGGGTGCCGACCGCGAAAAATACCGCGAGCTCTCCGCCGAACTTTCCGAAGCGACAACAGCATTCGGACAGAACGTGCTGCGCGAGCTCAACACATACGAGATTTATCTCAGCGAAGAAGACCTCGCCGGTCTGCCCGAAAATCTCCGCAAGGAAGCAGCAGAGGCAGCGGAGGCGAAAGGACACAAAGGCGAATATCTCTTCACGCTCGCCCAGCCTACATACATGGCGTTCATGAAGAACTCGACGCGCCGCGACCTCCGCGAGAAAATGTACAAACTCTACTCTTCGCGCAACACCAAAGGTGAATTTTCCAATATAGAAAACATCAAGAAGATAGCTGAGCTGCGACGCCAGATTTCGAATCTTCAGGGCAGCCGCACATTCGCACAGCAAAATCTCAAACGCACTATGGCAGAGAAGCCTGAGGCAGTCTACGACCTTCTCGACCGCCTTGCCGAGGCATACCGTCCCGCCCTCGCAGCCGAAATGAAGGAGCTCGCCGACTTCGCCACAAAACTCGAAGGCAAGCCTATGGAAATCAAGCCATGGGACTACAGCTACTACTCCAACAAGCTCAAAGCCGAAAAATACTCTTTCGACGAAGAAGCGCTCCGCCCGTACTTCGAGCTCAACCGCACCATAGAAGGTGTCTTCGGTCTCGCCACCAAACTCTACGGACTCCAGTTCCGCCAGAACGACAAAATCGAGGTTTATCATCCCGACGTGAAGGCATTCGACGTCACCGATGCGGACGGCAATTATGTCGGAGTAATCTATACCGACTTTTTCCCTCGCGCAAGCAAGCGTCCCGGCGCATGGATGACAGGGTTCAAGGATCAGTATATCGACGAAAACGGCGTCAACTCGCGTCCTCATGTCTCGATAGTGATGAACTTTACCAAACCGACAGCCGACACCCCGTCGCTGCTCACCCCATACGAGGTAGAAACCTTCCTCCACGAGTTCGGACACGCTCTGCACGGGCTGCTTGCCAACTCGAAATACTCCTCTCTCTCCGGCACTAACGTCTACCGCGACTTCGTCGAGCTCCCCTCGCAATTCAACGAAAACTACCTAACTGAGAAAAACTTCCTCGACGGCTTCGCCCGCCACTATAAAACCGGCGAGCCCATTCCGGCAGAACTTGTCGAGCGCCTTGTGAAATCGTCGCAGTACGGAGCCGCCTACGCATGTTTCCGCCAGCTCGGTTTCGGCTATCTCGACATGGCATGGCATACTGTCGAGGCACCTGTCGACGATGCAGTGTCTTTCGAACAGAAAGCCATGGAGCGTGTCCGTATCTTCGACCCCGTCGAAGGAACGATGACGGCACCTACGTTCAGCCATATCTTCTCCGGAGGCTATGCGGCAGGATACTACAGCTACAAATGGGCTGAGGTGCTCGATGCCGACGCTTTCGCATTCTTCAAGGAAAAAGGCATTTTCAGCAAAGAGGCTGCCGACAGTTTCCGCAAGAATGTTCTTGAGAAAGGCGGCACTGAACATCCCGCCGAGCTCTACCGCCGTTTCCGCGGTCAGGATCCGACCATCGACGCCCTTCTTATCCGCGACGGCATCCGCCCTGCCGATGACACTAAGGTAGCACCGATGAAAAAAGACTGATGGAACTGCCGAAAAGCGAAGTTTTCAGTGTGCCCGTATGGCGATACGCCAAACTCGCTTCGGGGCGATACGACAAATACGCGGGAGCGATCATCGTTCCCGCAATAGTATTTCTCGGCATTGCCGGGATGGACGACTGGCGATGGTGGATTATCGCGCTGATGCTGCTCTTTCTGGTTTTCCCGATGCTTGCCACTCTCGGTTGGTTCGCCATAGTAGGACGTCCCGAAATGGCATTGCTGACGCGTCCGCAGCAATGGACATTCGGCGGACGGGGAGAAATCCTCGTCAGATTCTACCGTTTCGACCGCGAGAAAGATCCTGAACCCGTCGACAGCCTCAGCGCCGAAGTCGCTGAAATAAGCTTCGGCAAAAAGTATGACACTGTCAGTCTGAAACAAGGAAGCCGTTTCGACGTTCTTCTCATACCCTCCGGACAATTGCCCGAGGTATTTCTTAACACTTTCACAGAACTGGGAACTGAATGAACGACAATATATCCTCACTTCTCCGGCAAACAGCCGCCGACCTGCGCCGTAACAGCTCGCTCGCCGGCTGTTTCGACAATCTGCGGCATGCCGCCGACCTCCTCGGCGCACCGTCTCTTAAAAAAGAAATCGACGATACCGAAAGCCGGTACTACTATCTGCTCCGCTTCGTCGGACAGAACGGAAGCTTCACGGCAGACAAGGACGTGGACGACATACGCCGTGCAACCGGCGTACTGCTTGAAAAGGCTGTCAGTCTGATGCACGAATCGGACACTGCAAGCCTAAAAGGCTCGCAGTTGCGCTACCAGCGGCGGCGTCCCGAAGAAAATCTCGAAAGCCTTGTCAGCGATCTTCTCAGCGAGCAAGACAGGCTGAGAACCGACCCGCTTGCACTCACCGACAGCCGCGCCAACATCAGGCTCGAACAAATAGCAACAGATATTTTCAAACGCATCTGGGCGAGCGATCCTGTCAGCGCCGACGAAGAGCGCCTGCTCGACACCCTCATAGGCGACAAGACGCTGCCGTTCCATTTCAGGATGCACATCGTTCATGCCATCGGACTCGGCATGGAACGTCACATCCAGTCGTGGCGACTGCGTCTGCTCCGGAGTGCCATGGCCTCCGAAAACAGACGCATTGCCATCGGCGCAGAAATATGGACTGTTCTCGCCATTGCATTGTCAGAAGGAAAAAGCACGACAGACATCGCTCTGCCGCATATCGCCGACATATACCACGCTCTTGTCCGCACGGCGGCGCCCACGTCTGACGAACTGCCCAACCTCATGTCGATGGGCAGGAGAATGAAGGACAATCCTCTCGGCGATCCGAATCTCAGCCCCGACGAATACGAAGCTGTCAGGCGCGTTCAGGAAGCTCAGACGCGCGGCGAGGATATTTTCGCCGCCACACTGGGCAGAATGCGCCAGTTCCCCTTCTTCCACGAGACCGCCAACTGGTTTCTGCCCTTCCACAGCAGCCATAGCGCACTTGCCGAAATAGTCGACGGCGAAGGCGCCGCAATCGCCGACATGATTGAGCGTATTCCCGTGCTTACCGATGCCGACAAATATGCTATGGTGCTTTCCATGGCAGCCATGCCCTCCGCCATGCGCTCCAGAGCTCTTGCAGGCATGGTGGACAGCATAAGGAAGGTGAGCGACAGCGACGAATTCCGCGAAGCCCTCTCCGCTTCCGAACCTACTGAGAAAATGATTGTCGGTCAGACAGTCACCACCATCTGCCGATACCTCACCGACAACAGCGAAGGACGCCGCCACGACATAGCTACCGTGCTCGACGATGCTGCAAGTTCAGTTCTGCACCTGCTGCCTGACGACATCGACAACAGCGAAGAATATTCGCTTATCAACGACTTATGTCACCGGCATGAATATCAGGCGGCGCTCAACACATACGAGTCCACTACTAAAAACGGCGCAGAACCGGCGGCGACACTGCGTGCACTCGGCGATGCGTCATGGGCTATGGGCAAGATTTCCGAGGCATACGATTTCTATGGCGAAGCGCTCAGGCGCAACCCGTCCGACGCCGACGCGCTCTTAGGCATCGCGCGCATCAACAGACATGAAGGACGCCAGAAACTGAACGTCTCGCTCCTCGAACCACATGCCGCAGAATACGCCGATAATATCGGTTTTCAGAAAATGCTCGGCTATGCTTATATAGCCGACGGCAACATCGAGAAAGCCATTGAGACATTCCATCATCTCGACTATATAAGCAACGACACGGCAGCCAAAGAACCGCTCGCATGGACGCTCACTCTCGCCGGCGACTACGACAACGCCGCCATTTTCTTCGCGGAGGCTGCTGCCGGCGATATGTCGGAAAACTTTCTGATAAAGAAAGGCATAATGCAGTGGCTGTCGGGTGACCGCAGCACAGCACTCGACACATTTGCGCAAGTCAGAGAAAAAAACGACCAAAGCGCCTTCGAAACCACCTTCTTTGCGCTTGCGGCTGCAACAGGAGATGCCGGACTCAAAGCCGGACTCATGCTGGCTCCCGAGATAATACGCTACCGGTTAAAACAATAAAGTCAAAATTCAAAAAACATAAAAACTATGGTAATTCAACGCTGGCAATCGCTCTTTCTCCTCATCGCATGCGTACTTATGGGTCTGCTGTGCCTGAGCCCCTATGCGCAGTTCACAGCCGCAGAAGCGGCAGAACCTACGAAACAATTCGTAAAGGACGCTCCCGTATTTTTAATCCTGAATATCGCAATATCGGCTTTGCTCTTCATAGCGATATTCCTCTTCAAGAACCTGAAACTGCAGATGCGCATCACCATGATGACTATCGTCCTCATCTGTGCATCCGCCGTCACGGGCGGCTTCATCGTCTACGGCACGATGCCCGACGCCGAAATCATCTGGACTGGCGCCGTGCTCCTGCTCGTGATAGCTCTTGTCTTTGCCATTATGGCACTGCGCTTCATGAAGAAGGACCACAAGCTCCTCAGAAGCTACGACCGGCTTCGCTGAGTGCGTCGAGCAGCGCTTCGAGCTCCACTCCTTCAAAACAGTCAAGAACCACATCGGCTCTTCCTGCAATGCTTTCACGGGAATTAGTCGTTGCCAGACCGACAACAGCGGCTCCGGCAGCGCGTCCCGATTGCATTCCTGAAAACGAGTCCTCGAAGACGACGCAAAGCGACGGGTCGACTTTCACAGCCCGTGCGCCGACGATATAAGGCTCGGGATCGGGCTTCGAGCGAGTTACGCAGGAGTCAGTGACAAGTGCCCTGAAATGCTTCATCAGCGCAGGCTGCTGCCCGGCAAGACGCCGCATTTTGTCGTCGTTGCTGCTTGTCACGACCACCGCAGGCACTCCGGCATCGTCCAACTGCCGCAGAAAGTCGTCCACGCCCGGAAACAGCCTGTATTCCATCTCCTGCTCGCGCAAACTGAGAAGAGCCCGCACACTATCGCGCACAGATTCGTCGGGATAGTACTGACCAAGAATCTGCGAAAGCGTCATGCCTTTGATTTTCAAAGCCATGTTCTCCACTCCGGTAGGATAGACACGTGATATCTCGGTCCAGATGTCTGTATATATTGTCTCAGAGTCGACAAGCACTCCGTCGAGGTCGAAGAGCGCAGCTGCGGGAAGTTTTTTCATTTTCATGGCGCAAAAATAGCTATTTTTGCCCTAAATAAAAAATCACCATGAGTGTACCATCGCAAATATCACGCACCTATACCCTTCTTGCCGGCGAGAGCAACGCAGAAGGGAAAATGCCCGTCACGCTGCTCGCATCGCGCATCATCGAGATAGCCTCGGTTCATGCCAACGCCCTCGGCATAGGCTATGCCGCCCTGATAGAAAAGAACGTCGGCTGGGTTCTCAGCCGGCTAAGCATAGAAATGAGGCGCTATCCCGTAATCAACGAGCAATATACCGTGTCGACGTGGATAGAAAGCTATACACGGCGCTTCAGCGAACGCAATTTCAAAATCTTCGCTGCCGACAGCGGCGAAGTGCTGGGCTACGCACGCTCCGTCTGGGTACCGATGAATTTCGCCACACGTAGCCTCGCCGACCTTTCCGTTTTCGACAACTCGCAGATAGAACCTCTCGGCGACCTCTGCGAGATGGATAAGGTAAGGCGCATTGAAATGCCTGCCGTCGCGGAAGAAGAGCCGTACACTTTCCGCTACTGCGACATCGACTTCAACCGCCACGTCAACACCGTGCGCTACATCGACGTCCTGCTCAACCACTGGCCGCTGGAGCATTACGACAAGTACAGCATACGACGCATCGACGTCTTCTTCCATCACGAGAGCCACTTCGGACAGACCGCCACCCTCCGCTTCGCCCCTGACGCCACCTGCACCGACCGCAACCTCTGCGAGATAGTCCTTCCCGGCGATATCCGAGCCATATCTGCCGCTATCACCTGGCAACCCGCGTCAGACTGACATAGTATAACCCTTCAACTATCGGTGAACGAAATGACACCATTCCATAAGCTACCATATTTCATTATCGGCATCCGCCGTGTCATCATAGCCATTGCATTAATACCGGCATTCATCCTTGCCTCATGCGTGCGTCACGACGGCCGGCTGGCGGACATAGACGCTATCATGGAGGATGACCCGGCGACAGCGCTCGCGCTCCTCGACAGCATCCGTCCGGAAGCCCTCTCTCCATCCGACCATGCCTACTACGCCTTGCTCTATACGCAGGCGCAGGTGAAGTGTCGCATAGAAGTCTCTTCCGATTCGCTGATATCCATAGCCTACGGCAAATATAGCCATGATAGCTCCGGCAATCTGAAAATGAGGGCTTGCTTCTACAATGCCAAAGTATTTTTCAACCAGAGCGATTTCAAGTCGGCGATGGAAGATGCCGTAGTGTCATACGACATAGCTAAGGAAGCGGAAGACCCATACTGGACAGCCAAATCAGCCGAACTGATGGCGGACATATTATGGTATGTCTACAACTACAGCCAATCGGAAGCATACACGCACGAAGCCGTTGAGAACTATCTCCTCGCAGGACGCATCGACAACCACCGCTACGCCCTGTGCGACTTAGCCTCCATATACCTGAACGAGGATAAATTCGACGAAGCCCAATTCCTCGTCGACAGCCTTTATGAAGTTGTTACCAACGAAACACCTGTCGACTCAGCGCTGTTGGACTATATGTCAATGGCGAGGTCTTCGATTCTTCTTGAAACGAACAGATTTGATGAGCTGGAAAAGCTATGGGATGAGACTTCAGACATGATAATATCTAATGAAGATGAAATCGACAAATCAATCATGAAATCCACAGCTTCAAGTTTTAATGATGACGCAGAAGATGCGACGGCTTTGTTGGCTGATGCGTATGGTCTGTCAGAAGATAATAAACAACTCATCAGAGTGATGTACGCCGATTTCCGACAATCAATCTCTTCCGGAAATTATCAGAAGGCGGCACAAATGGCGGATTCAATCATTCTGATGCAAAGCGGTATAGTTGGAGAATTGATGAAAGAATCTGTGATAGGCGTCCAAAGCGACTTCTATTCTGAAAAGGCAAAGTATCAGCAAAAGCAAGCCGAATGGAGGCTCTATGCGCTTATCGCCGTCGCTATTGTCGCAATAGTGATAGCCTTGTTGATAATAATGATATTCAGGCTTAGAATCCGCGCCAACAGAGCCGAGTTTGAAACAAATCTGTCCTCCTTGATGCTGTTTAAAGGACAGGCTGAAAATGAGAACAGACGTTTGGAGGGCGAACTCGAACGTCTATTCCGTCAGAAATGGAACACACTGAATATGCTGTGCGCCGAATATTTCAATATGAGAGATTCAGAGGCAAGCGGAGTGGCTGCTCTTAGCAACATAAAGCAAGAGCTCGACAAACTTAAATCCTCGAAAAATCTCAAAGAAATTGAAACTGCTGTCGATACCTATATGGGGAATATCATGACGCTGCTGCGGCATGAGTGTACCTTCCTGAAAGAGGAAGATTTCAGATTCCTTTGCCTGGTCTTTGCCGGAATGTCGGCTAAATCGGTATGTCTTTTCACAGATATAAAACACAAACTCTTCTATCTTAAGCGAGATCGTCTTTTCAAACGTATTGCAGACTCAACAGCAACACATAAAGAGCTTTTCTTAAGCAAAATCAAATAACTGACTCAAAACCAACAACATACATCTACAAAAACTCGCATTAATGTAAGTCACTAACTTTCAGAGGCTTATGTCTGCATTACATGGGTGAGGAAAATTTAAATTTTCCTCACCCTGTAAGTCTCTGTCTTTCAGAACAATGCCGATGATGGTGAGGAATATTATATTTGTCATTATTTATTAATTACCAAACAATTCGTCATAAATTTGTAAGCGAACAATCAAAAACTTTTCTATATGAAAAACATTAAACTATTCACACTCCTGTTTGCTGTTGGTCTATCAGCTGCAATGTTCTTTGCAGAAGCTACAGAAAGAACACAGAATTTACCAAGTGGAACGACTGTCGTACTAAAAAGTAGAGGTAAACTGCCAAAAGGCAGACCTGGCATGCCGAGCCGTCAGATTATCAGTTGTACATACGATAGCGGCGAGCTGACGATAGACTTTACTATTCCTGAAGGGATGTGCGAAGTACTGTTGACCGAAGCTTCTGGTATGGCAATGTCATATACAGTAGACTCCTCAGACCTGACCGCTACAATATATGTCGGCACCATCAGCGAATCCGAAATCGAACTCTCCACCGAAAGCGGCAACATCTATTCCGGAACACTGACTTATGAAGAATAACATGTAAAATTTAACAGCTATGAAAAAATCAAAAAAATTAGCTTCATTGGCAATTGCGTTATGCGCTATTGTCAGCGCTTGCTCAAATTCTGATGAATTATCTTTTCCGGGTACGAATGAGACTGTGAACTACAAGTTGGAATGGGCTGTTCAACAGGCAGATTTAGCAACAAATATGTTCGAGTCTCATTCTCGCGCAGCTTCTAAACATGCGAATATTTCCGGAGTAAAAGCTGTTGTGAGCCAAAAATCGAGAGGTGTTTCTGACACATTAATTTTTGTTGTGAACTATCCAGATGATAAAGGATTTGCATTGATTTCAGCAGTAGATCCTGTGAATCCATTACTCGCATACATACCTGATGGGCATTACGACCCTGAAATTGGTACAGATAATCCTGGATTCAATATATTCATGGATGCAGCAGTGGAAGCATCTGCAGAAGCATCAGCGAATATTACAGGTCCTCTTAAACCGGATTCTACAAAGAACGATCCGCATGCTGTTTGGATTGTTGATGGAAAATACAGAACGACCCGAACAACTACTTTGGCAAATGATATACTTAACCCAAAACTGGGAACCGATTTCAGATGGTCTCAAGGTGGAATATATGGAGATTATTGCAGCAATAAAACAGCCGGCTGCGCTCCTTTAGCTGTTGCATCTGCTATGACATGTTTACTTGCAGAAGATAATAAAACTATATTATATAGGTTCAATTTCGACGAAGAAAATGCTGAGCTCATTGGAGTATACTGGCCGGATATATTTGCACATAAATATTCCATAGGATATTATGATTTTGATTGCCATGCTTCCAATCCAGAATCGGTGCATAGATTTATTGGTAAATTATGCAGACAGATTGGGTATGAAGGTAATGCTACATATAATACAAATCCTAACAGAACTTCAATGAGTATCGCAAATATCGAAAAAGTTCTAAAGAAATATCTTAATGGATATAACGTTTCATCGCATACGAATTATACAGCTGATATTCCGTATACGAAATTGAAAAATGGAATTTTGCTTATGTACGGGAACACCGATTCAGAAGGAGCACATGAATGGATATGTGATGGATACAAATATACTCAAACGCGCACGGACGTAATGGAAAGCCCCATATATCCACAAGGAACTAATCCACAATACAATTGGACCGTCATAAGTTCAACATATAATAATATATATTATGGATATATGCATTGGGGATGGGGCGGTCAATGCGATGGATGGTTCAATGGAACAGTATTTTATTATCAAAGTGATAAACAGCCTTATAAGAATTTGAAATACTGTGCTGTTACAAGAAAATTTGTTCTAAATATCTAATAATTTGTTTTGCATTATAAATAAGTCCTAATTATGAAAAAGACTATTATTTATTTTCTTTCAGCAGCAGTTCTGTGGGGCTGTTCGTCGAGTGACGAACCGGCCGGCGGTGGCGTGGAAATCAAGCTAAAGCCGCAAGAAACCCAATACGTCAAAACGCAGAATAATTTTGCTTTCAATTTTTTTAAAAAGGTTATAGAGCATAGTGCCGAGCCAAACGCGATAGTGTCGCCGCTAAGTGCGTCGATGTGCATGTCGCTGATCGCCAATGCCACTGCCGGTGAGACTCAGCAAGAGATTGTGTCGGCGCTTGGCTTTGACTCTTCCGAGCTTGATGCTCTAAATAAATTGAACTATAAGCTTGCGCAATCATTATCGGCAGTAGACCGCAGGTGCAAAGTGTCGCTTGCAAATTCGGTATGGATGGATAATTCGATATCCGCCAAACAAGATTTTACAAACCGTGTATCAGCCTCTTACGGTGCGGAGTTCTTTGTTGAAAATCTGTCTTCTCTGGATGCCATGTTCAAAATCAACCGTTGGGCAAGTGATAAAACATCGGGCATGATACAGCAATTTCTTGAAGCGCCGTTTGTTGATACACGCGTTGCGCTCATCAACGCACTATATTTTAAAGGTGAATGGTCTGCAAAATTTGATACGAAAAATACAGCCGAACGTACCTTTAACAATCTTTCCGGCGTCAAGAGCAATGTTCCGATGATGAAAGGTGACATGTATGTTGACGCTTCGCATGACAGCGAGGGTGCTGATTGGGTTCGTCTTGGTTATGGAAGTGGCGCGTTCGAAATGATTCTGATTCTTCCAGATGAAAACGTTCTTCTCAAGGATTACCTTAAATTGCTTGATGAAGATACATTCAAAACAATGACAGGGTCCTTGAAGTCTTATAAAGGAACTGTTGTGCTTCCGAAATTCGACATTTGCTGTGAAATGGTATTGAACAGTTTACTGTCCTCTCTTGGTGTAAACAGAATTTTCAACAATGGAGATTTCTCTCAATTTTCGAATGATATTTCACAGTTAGACAAAGTATTGCAAAAAACGCATATTATTGTAGATGAAGAAGGTTCTGAAATGTCTTCAGTGACAGGAAACACTGATCCAATCTCTCCCGGAGCAGTCGAAAAGGCTAAATTTGTTTTTGACCGTCCTTTCGCTTTTATCATCCATGAACGTTCGTCAAACGCGATCCTGTTCATGGGCACAATAAGTGAATTATAAGCTAACACATCGGATAGTCATTACGGACAGTTATACTTGTCCGTGATGGCTTTTATATATAAATTTGCAGGTATAAGTCGATGTTTAAACTTTTCTATCTTAAACGAGATCGTCTTTACAAACGGATTGCGGAGTCGACAGCAACACATAAAGAGCTTTTCTTAAGCAAAATCAAATAACTGACTCAAAACC
>USMC01000055.1 GCA_900555715.1 uncultured Porphyromonadaceae bacterium
TCGGCATGATGGACGACGGAAGAGATGCAACGTGCAAGTCCGTCGACAATAGGGTAGTCGCTCTCGTATGCTGCTTCTGTGAAAAAGGGTACTTTCGCCATGTCTACGGCAGTCCCTTTGGAAAATGTCTGGAGAGGGTAGAGCACGCCCGTTCGGGGGCTGATGCGGCTCAGACGTTCTTTGTGGATTGTTCCGGAGGTGTGGAGGACAAGAGGCGACGAAGGCAGAACGCCGATAGTTTCCGTAACAGCGTCAATGGCATTGTCTGCCACGCTTATAATAACGATAGCCGGATTGAAAGCGGCAATGTCGCCTAGACCTCCCCAGGCGGGTACACCGGCAGCTTCGGCAAGTCCGCGGGCATGATCTGCGTTGCGCGAGCACACTGCAAGCAGTCTTCTGCCGAGGGCTGCGGCAAGATGCGAGGCGACATTACCCGAACCGACAATGACGGTATCTGCTGCCATCAGTCGACGTCGGAGTTGGTCCAGTTACCGATGTGGACTTTTTCCCATTTCAGTTTTTCCGGGTCGACAGGGCGGCGGGTCTCGTCGGCGTATCCGAATGTCATAATGCACTCGACAACCATTTCGTCGGGTATTCCGAGCATCTCGCGGACATAGTTTTCGGACGGTTCGCCATCGGCGGTGTCGCGTCCGCGGACCTGAATCCAGCAAGAGCCAAGACCGAGGTCGGCAGCCTGGAGATGCATGAACATGGCGGCGCAGGTGGCATCTTCGATAAATGCCTCGCTTTTTTCAGGCGATGCTGTCACAACAACAGCGAGAGGAGCCGTAGAAAGACCGGTGGCGTATGTAGGTTTGAGATGTTCAAGCTTTCGGAGCACATCGGGCTTGTCGACAACGACAAAGTCCCATGAACGTGAATTTTTCGATGTCGGTGCGAGAAGAGCGGCTTCAAGGATGGTCTTGACGTCTTCTGCGTCGATCTGTTTGTCGGTATAGCGGCGTATGCTGTGGCGCTGGAGGAGAAGTTCGTGTAGAGTCATATCGAAGAGTTGTGAAATATGTGTTATGATAATTCAGGGGACAATGAGATGACCCGGAGACCATCGTCGCGCCCTGCTATTTACGGCAGACCCATGCCGAAGGATATGCCTTGTAGATGCCGTCGGCTTCAGCCTTTGCGGTAAGTTCTTCGGCGGTCGCTGCCTCAAGGACGTACACGCGGTAGCGGCCGTCTTTTTCAAGCACCGACAGTCCTTCGGGAGCGTATGTCAGGTATTTGTCGGCTTCTGCTTTGTTGGCGAGCGATGCCACTACAAGGCAATAACGTGCTTCCTGTTGTTTTTGTTCATCAAGCTGTTCTTCCGTGGCGTATTCTACCGGGCTTGAAGCGTCGGCGGGGGTGTTGAATATGAGGATAAGCGACGCGTCGTTTACTTTCACGGGACTGCCGCTGACTGCGGTAGCTACCGGCATGGGAGCCGGGTCGACGGCGAACGATGCTTCGTTGACTATGTTGTGCCGTCCGGGCAGCTGCGACACTACGAATGTGATAAGAATGAATACCGCTATGGCTGCGGCGGCAGATGCTGTGCGGCTTAGCGAGCGCATGAATGTCTCCCGCTGAAGCTCGGTGATCTGCCGGGCGGCACGGGGCGACTCTTCTTTCTTCTTTATGTCGTGAAGCTCTATGACAGGATAGTCGAATGTCGCAAAATCTTGCGTCGCCTGACTGAACGCTATCGAATCGCCGCTTTGCAGCAGAGTCCCTACACCTTCTATCTCGGACGAATTACTGACGTTGAGTTCACGGTGTATGTCGCCAATATCCTGAGTCATCCGGGCGAAAGCCTGTTCGCTGTCCATGCCGGTGGCACGCATGATGGAATGTTGTAGTTCGACGGAATCGCAACTGTCGGGAAGATAAGAGAACGAGACAATGTCGGCAGGGGGCATCAGGCTTGTACCCTCGACAGAGGCGGAGCGATGATGACGCGAAAAGCTGCCTATGCCGGGGATTTCTGCAAATCCACGGCTTTCAAGAAGATAAGCGATATGTCGTTTTGTTTCGTTCATTTCTGACAACAAAATTACGAATAATTTTTCAAAACAGTGCCCGCCCTCATGAAAAAAATCTGCATAAAAATCGGGATATGCAGGGAGATGAATATCCTCTCTTTTGGGTTGTCAGCGTATGTCGATGATGCGTACGTTCTTGAGTTTCAGCCGCGCTTCGATGTAGCTTTCGATGCGCTTCCTTTCAGAGTCGTGAAGACGTCCGTGGCATGACACAATGGCAATGTTTGCCGTGTCGGTCTGGCCGGCGGAGGTTTCTGAGAATATGGTTTTTGAGATGCCTATGCTTTTTATATTCGGGAAAAGAACTTTCACTTCAGGCGCTATTTCAGCGGCGGCGTTCATGTCGGTGTGTGTGATGGCGATTGCCGTGCGCAGCGAGTCGATAGTTGTCTGCTGGCGCGTGATGGTGTTCTGTGCGAGCTGGTAGACATTTGCCATTTCCTTGTCAGAAGCCGTCCTGACGGCATATCCGTCGTCGCCCTGGATGAACTGCAGTTTTGTCCCTTCCAGATGATAGAATTTGAGTTTTGACGACAGTGCCAGACGCAGCGAGTCGACGGGAAGGCGCCGTCCGATGAGCGTGAGCTGAAGTGTGCGTTCCCCATGATCGTCAGTGATTTTTTTGTTAATCACCTGAGTGTCCGGAAAATGACACTCTTCGCTGACGAAATCATCGGTGCGCATTGCGAAATCGTTTTCCCTGAACATCTTATACGTAAGGTAGATGCTCGGCAGCATTGTGAGAACAGCGAGCGTATATACGATTCGTCTTACTTTTATCGCCCGCGGATTCTCGCTGTTGCCGGTCGCTTTATATTTCATCAGCTTCACGCCGATGAACGTGGCGAAAGCGATGTAGATGGAATTGATTATGAAAAGATAGGTAGCTCCGAAGAAATAGCTGAACTGTGCTGTCGCCAGCCCGTACCCAGCCGTGCAGAGAGGAGGCATGAGCGCTGTGGCGATAGCCACGCCCGGAATGACGTTGCCTTTGTTGGTGCTCCCGAGCGCTATGATGCCCGCTCCGCCGCCTACGAATCCAATGAGAACGTCGTAGATCGTCGGTGAGGTGCGGGCGAGCAACTCGCTGTGCGATTCGTTTACGGGCGAAATCAGGAAGTAGAGAGTCGAGGCTATGATGGAGAATCCTGCCGCCATGATTAAGTTCCGCAGACAGCGTTTGAGAAGTTCGAAGTCGGCGATACCGATGCTCAGACCGATTCCTATGATAGGTCCCATAAGAGGTGATATGAGCATGGCTCCGATGATGACGGCGGTGGAGTTGGTGTTTAGTCCGAGCGATGCGATGAATATGGCGAGGATGAGGATGAGAATGTTTGTACCCTTGAACGATACACCTTCGCGGATGTTCTGTTCGGCCTCGCTTTGCGAGACGAGCTGACCCGACAGCGAGAAATAGCTTACTAAGAAGCCGCTCAGTTTGTTGAAGAATTTCTGGACCATTTCGGTAGGATTAAAAATATACGGCACAATGTCTAAACATCGTGCCGTATATTTATGTTCAGCTCAGAGAGCCTGAGGTGTGTCAGATATATTTTGCATAGTCGGCGTTGCGCATGTCGCCCGTGTCGTTAAACGCATTGTGGAATGCGAAAGCAGCCTTGAGTGTGTGCGGTGTCTGACCGGAAGCGCCGAGTTTGAGGTAGTCGCGGAGAAGCTCGCGGTACATGGGATGGGCGCAGTTGTCGATAATGGCGTGTGCGCGTTCAACGGGATCCTTGTGGCGCAGATCGGCGATACCCTGATCGGTGACGAGAATGTCGACGGAGTGTTCGCTGTGGTCGGGGTGGGCGACCATAGGAACGATGTTGCTGATGAGACCTCCCTTGCTTACCGACGGGCAGCTGAAAATCGAGAGATAAGCGTTGCGAGTGAAGTCGCCGGAGCCGCCGATACCGTTCATCATGCGTGTGCCGAGAACGTGAGTGGAGTTGACGGAGCCGAAAAGGTCGGCTTCGAGGGCGGTGTTCATCGCGATGACACCTATGCGGCGGATAACTTCGGGATTGTTCGAAATTTCGGCAGGACGCATGAGGATTTTATCGTGGAAGAATTTCATATCCGAGAAGAGAATCTTTTCGGTGTCATCCGTGAAGGTCATCGAGCATGTGCTGGCGAAAGTACACTTGCCTTTCTGAAGAAGCTGGAGAACAGCATCCTGAATCACTTCGGTGTACATCATGAAATTAGGCAGGTCTTTGCTTTCGCCGAGGTCGTAGAGAACGGCGTTGGCAACATTGCCGACACCCGACTGCAGCGGAAGGAATTCTTTGGGAAGGCGACCGGCCTTATATTCGCTGACAAGGAAACGCACTACATTCTTTCCGATCATCGTCGACACTTCGTCGGGAGCGGAGAAAGGCTTCACGCAGTCGTAGGAGCTTGTCTTGACGATACCGACAACCTTTGCAGGATCGACTTTGAGAATGGGAGAGCCGATGCGGTCGTTGGCGGCATAAATGGGTATTTCGCGGCGGTAAGGAGGATCAAGAGGCAGATAGACGTCGTGCATGCCGAGGAGCTCCTTGGGAAGCTTGTCGTTAAGCTCGATGAAAATCTTGTCGGCGAGCTTGGCGTATGTGGCGACATTGCCTAAACCGCAGCCGAGGATGATTTCTCCGTTGTCGGTGATGTCTGCTGCTTCGATGATAGCGAAATCAACAGGACCGTATGTGCCGTAGCGTACTTCCTGCGCCATCTCTGAGAGATGACGGTCGAAATAGTGGCAGTCGTGAGCGTTGATGCGCTTGCGGAGATCGGGAACATTCTGATATGGCGCACGCATATTGTAAGCATTCGCGCGCGAAAGAACTCCGTCGACATGGTCGCTTGTCGAAGCTCCGGTGAAGAGGTTGACTTTGAAAGGACGTCCTGCCTCATGCTCGCGTGTAGCTTTGGCTGCAAGTGCTTCTGTGATGAACTTCGGTGTGCCTGGGGCGGTGAAGCCCGAAAGACCTATTGTCGCACCGTCAAAAATCATCTCGGCAGCTTCTTCTGCCGTCATGTAATTGAATGCCATGTGATTCTGTTTTTCTGTATGGTTTATCGAATTTTTATCTAAGTTAACTTGATGGCAATTTAAAATTTTGGCTTTAGGATTTCGCTCCAGACAACTGCCCGGCGCAATTGCTCGACAGCGTGTTGCCGGTTTTTGTCGGTGGACGCGGCAGCCGAGGGCTCGTCCCGCGTCACACGCTCTCCCTCATGGAAAAGCTGCGGTTCGGCGACGCGCGCAGGGGCGACGGCAGGCTGAGCCAAGGTCGCCGCCGGCGACTTCGGCTTCGCAACGGCTTTCGCCTTTGCAGATGCTTTGGAAACAGGCAACGGCTTTTCTGCGGACGATGGGGTGCCGGAGGAGAGCTTCTGTTTCCTTGATTTCCTTTTATCGTTGATTGCCGAAATAACTCCTTCGCCGATTGTTGAAACGAGTATCATAGCGGCAAAGCCGATAATAGACATTATTGATTGCCTATCCACTGTTTTTTTGTAATTTTGCTGCAAAATTACTTAATATCCGCCAATAGCACAAATTTTTTATAATGGATAATAATCTTCAACCATATAATAATCGGAAAGTTTATATCGAAACATACGGGTGCCAGATGAATGTGGCAGACAGCGAAGTCGTGGCTTCTATCATGGAGATGGCAGGCTATGCGCTTGCCGACAGCATCGACGATGCCGATGCTGTGCTGCTCAACACGTGCAGTATCCGCGACAATGCCGAACAGAAAATCATCGGACGTCTTCAGGCGCTCCGTGCTGTCCGCCGTGCCCGTCCGTCCGACCGCCCGCGTCTGATAATAGGCGTCATAGGCTGCATGGCGGAGCGTGTGCGCGAGGAACTCACCGGGAAGCATGGTGTGGATGTTGTAGCCGGTCCCGACTCCTATCTCGATCTGCCGGCACTTTTCGCATCGGCGGAAAACGGCGTGCCGGCTGTGAATGTCGAACTAAGCACCACGGAAACATACCGCGACATAGTCCCTGTCCGTCTTCCCGGCAGACAGGTTTCCGGATTTGTCAGTATCATGCGCGGATGCAACAACTTCTGTTCCTACTGCATCGTGCCGTATACAAGAGGACGCGAGCGCAGCCGTCCCGTCGACAGCATACTCCGCGAACTCGCCGACCTACGTAGCAAAGGATATAAGGAAGTGACGCTTTTAGGACAGAATGTCAACAGCTATCGCGATTGTTCAGGTGCCTGCGAGGTCGATTTCGCAGCACTTCTCGCCCTCGTGGCGGAAGCAGCGCCGGAGATGCGTGTACGCTTCACGACATCCCACCCAAAGGATATGAGCCACCGCACTCTTGAAACTATAGCCGCTCATCCGAATATATGCCGGCACATCCATCTGCCCGTACAGAGCGGAAGCAACGACGTGCTCAAGGCAATGAACCGTAAGTATACCCGGGAATGGTACCTCGACCGCATTGCCGACATCCGCACCACAATTCCCGGATGCGGAATCAGCACAGATCTTTTCACGGGTTTCCACGGCGAGACAGAGGAAGATTTTCGGCAGACACTCGATTTGATGCGGGAGGTTGGATTCGACTCGTCGTTCATGTTCAAGTACTCCGAGCGCCCCGGCACATTAGCGTCGCGTACAATGCCGGATAATGTGCCGGAAGAGGTCAAGATTGAGCGTCTCAACCGGATGATAGCTCTGCAGAACGAACTTTCGCTAAGCTCCAACCGCACCGATATCGGAAAGGAATTCGAAGTGCTCGTCGAGGGCGTAAGCAAACGGAGCAATGAACAGATGGTAGGTCGCACAAGTCAGAACAAAACTGCAGTTTTCCCGAAGGGCTATGCCAAGGTTGGCGACACCGTCAGGGTTATAGTCGACGACGCAACATCGGCGACTCTTATCTGCCACATCGCATGACCGACGCCTGTGGCGCAAAATATCTTCTTCGCTAATATGAAAAAGCCCGGCCTTGGGGTATGGGCCGGGCTGTCGTGGCAAAGTTTTTGCTATGAGCCGGCTTTTTTAATGAAGCCAGAAAAATGCCACATTATGTTTTTCAAGACGATTATTTCCGTCCTTGTATAAGCATAACACTTTGCGATGCGAGAAGTTCATGTTCTTATCATATTTTTTTCGTATCTTTGCGGAGCTAAAACACATCGACATGGCTTTCAATCCTGACAAATTTACCGGCATCATAGAAAATGCCATCAGTTCCATTCAATATCCGTCAGTTGCACCTCTTCTGTTCGACCCTATCCGCTACACGATGGAAAGCGGCGGCAAGCGTCTGCGCCCGACGCTGACACTGGCAGTATACGAGGCTCTTTCGCACCGCGATGCCAGCGAGGCAGTCAATCAGGCTCTTGCGATAGAGCTTTTCCATAACTTTACTCTCCTTCACGACGACGTGATGGACCGTGCCGATATCCGCCGCGGTCGTCCGACAGTACATTGCAAATGGAACGACAACGTTGCCATTCTGTCCGGAGATACAATGCTGACATTGGCGTCGGTATGTCTGTGCAAAGGCGCAGGAACGCATCTTGCAGAACTTAGTGAGTGCTTCAACAGCACTGCCATGGAAGTATACGAAGGTCAGCAGCTCGATATGGAGTTTGAGAGCCGCAACGATGTCAGTGTCGGTGAGTATATGGAGATGATACGCCTGAAAACGTCGGTGCTTCTGGCGGGAGCATGCAAGCTCGGTGCTATAATGGCTTGCGCGTCGAAAGAAGAATGCGACAGATTCTATGAGTATGGTGAGGCGCTTGGTCTCGCTTTTCAGCTCCGCGACGACTGGCTCGACACTTTCGGAGATCCCGCCGTTTTCGGCAAGGAGATAGGCGGCGACATTATCAACCGTAAAAAAACTTGGCTGCTCATAACAGGTCTTTCCGAAGCTCCGGACGAACTGTCCTCAATTCTTGATGAAGACCTGGAAAATGACGAACTTATACGTCAGGTGCGCCGCGTCTACGAACGTCTGCATCTCGACCGCCGCTGCAACGAACTGGCAGAAAAATATAGTCTCAAGGCATTGGAGAGCCTGTCTAATCTGAATATGGATGTCGATGCCCGTAAGTTCTTTGAAACTCTTGCGCGTCAGGCTTCGACACGTTCGCATTGAACGATGACAGATACGCATACCCATCTCTACATGCCTGAGTTTGCCTTCGAGAATCAGCCCGAGGGCTCAATGGAAGGGCAGTGTTCAGCTGTCGACCGTGCGCTTGCTGTCGGCGTCGGAAGGCTTGTTTTTCCTAATGTCGACCGGTCTACCGTCGCCCCGATGATGAAGCTTCACGAACTGCGGCATGACGTCACGTATATGGCGATGGGTCTTCATCCGACGGAGGTAAAGGAAAACTGGCGTACCGAGCTTGATTATATCCTCGGAATACTCCGCTCCCGGCGGACAGATTTTGTCGCAGTCGGAGAAGTGGGGATAGATCTGTACTGGGACCGCACTTATGAGCGTGAGCAGATGGAAGTTCTTGAAGCGCAGTTCGCTGTTGCGGAAGAACTGTCATTGCCGGTGCTGATACATTGCCGCGAGGGACTTGGCCGGACTCTTGAAGTGATGCAGGCTTTCCCTGGTGTGCGTGCCGTTTTCCACAGTTTCGGCGGCACTGTCGGCGATGTCGAGAAAATACGCCGCCACGGCGACCATTATTTCGGCATTAACGGAATAGTGACATTCAAGAATTCATCTCTCGCCGCTGTCCTGCCGGCAATAGGTCTCGACAGGATTCTCACAGAGACCGACTCACCCTATCTTGCGCCGGTTCCTTTCCGCGGAAAGCGCAACGAGAGTGCCTGGATTCCATATATAGTAGCGCGGATAGCTCAGGCTATGGACGTCAGCACGGAAGAGGTGGCACAGGCGACAGACAGGAACGCAAGCGTATTTCTGAATATATAACAATACATAATACATCAATCATATATCAATCATGGCATCAATAGGATCAGTAATGACACCTGTCGGCTGCAAGGCACTTCTGCTGGGCAGCGGCGAGTTAGGTAAAGAAGTAGCAATCGAACTCCAGCGTCTCGGCGTGGAGGTTGTCGCCTGTGACAAATATCCCAACGCACCGGCAATGCAGGTGGCACACCGCAACCATGTGTTCAATATGCTCGACGGAGAGAAGCTCCGCAGTATCATCGAGGAGGAGAAGCCCGATCATATTATTCCCGAGATTGAAGCTATCGCCACTCCTATGCTTGTAGAGCTTGAAGGTGAAGGATTCAACGTAACGCCGACCGCACGCGCCGCACGTCTGACAATGAACCGCGAAGGCATACGGCGTCTCGCTGCCGAAGAACTCGGGCTTACGACTTCGCCGTACCGCTTTGCTTCCGATTATGATGAATTCTGCCGTGCTATCGAAGAAATTGGTCTTCCTGTTGTCGTGAAGCCCGTGATGAGTTCGTCGGGTCACGGTCAGTCGACGATACGCAAACCCGAAGAAATCGAGACCGCATGGCACGAGGCGCAGGAAGGCGGCAGAGCCGGCGCAGGTCGTGTCATCGTTGAAGGTTTTGTCGATTTCGACTACGAAATTACTCTTCTGACAGTAAGAAGCGTTACGGGAACAGTCTTCTGTGAGCCTGTGGGTCATATTCAGGTCAACGGTGACTATCGCATCAGCTGGCAGCCCCAGCCTATGAGCACAAAAGCGCTTGAAGAGGCACGCAACTATGCCAAAGCGATCACAGACGCTCTCGGCGGCTATGGAATCTTCGGTGTGGAACTGTTCATCAAAGGCGATAAAGTGATTTTCAGCGAGGTGTCACCCCGTCCGCACGACACGGGCATGGTGACGATGATTTCGCAGGACCTCAGCGAATTTGCCCTGCACGCCCGTGCTCTGATGGGTCTGCCTGTTCCGGCAATACGTTTCTACGACCCCTCCGTCTCGAAGGCTATTGTTGTAGAGGGAGATACTGATAAGATTGTCATGGACAAGCTTGAAAAGGTTCTTGCCGAGCCAGGTGTCCAGATACGTATCTTCGGCAAACCGGAAATCAAGGGGCACCGCCGTATGGGCGTAATCCTTGCCACCGCCGACACGCTCGAAGAAGCCAAAGCCAAGGCAGAACGCGCTTATGCGGCTCTTGATGTGAAAGTTCTTCCCAGATAAACGATGCGCATAGACATTATCACTGTTCTGCCGGAGATGCTTGAGTCGCCTCTCGGGTGCTCCATAATCAAGCGGGCGTCGGACAAGGGGCTTTGCGAGATTAAGGTTCACAATCTGCGCGACTACACCACCAACCGCTACCGTAAGGTCGACGATTATCCTTTCGGCGGCGATGCCGGTATGGTGATACAGGTTGAGCCTGTCGACCGTTGCATAAGTGCCTTGAAGGCAGAGCGCCACTATGATGAAGTGATTTTCACAGCGCCGGACGGTGAAGTGTTCAATCAGAAGATTGCGAACGATCTGTCGATGCTTGAGAACATAATCATTCTGTGCGGACATTATAAGGGCATCGACTACCGTATCCGTGAGCACCTTATAACACGCGAGATTTCAATCGGTGATTATGTTCTTACCGGCGGTGAAATGCCTGCTGCCATTATTGCAGATGCGATTGTCAGACTCATCCCCGGAGCCATAGGCGACGAGCAGAGCGCGCTGACCGATTCTTTCCAGGACAATCTCCTCGAACCTCCGGTCTATACACGCCCGGCGGTCTACAACGGGTGGGAAGTACCTCAGATTCTCCTCAGCGGTCATGCTGCGAAAATCGACGAATGGCAGCACGAACAGGCATTGGAGCGTACCCGCAGGCTGCGTCCCGATCTGTTGAAATAGTCAGAGAATCTCTACATTATATTTTTTTAGAAGAAAGGCGGGATGGTAGCTCATCTTCGCCTTTCTTAATCCTTCGTCGCCGGCGTCGTCCTCGCGGTTTATCCATCGTACTGCAGGATGACGTTTGAGAATGCGCTCTGCGAAAAGCTTGTTTATGGTTTCTCCGGCGCCGGCAGTGAGATGCTCGCATTTTTCGATATGGAGAACGAGAGTATTGCCGTAAACCTCTCCTATCGTGAATGCCACAATCCTGCCCGCGTTGTCGCGCAATATGGCTCCTTCAAAGTCTAACGTACCGTATCTGTCGAGGACATAGGCACATCGCTGCCATTCGAATTCCGCCATCTGCATGTCGGCTTTTTCCGATTCTATGCCGAGCCCTTCAAGAAAAAGCCGCAGCTCTTCGAGGTTCGCTACGGAGATGTCTTCGAGCGAAAATGCGGGATTTTCCGCCATGAACCTGTTGACATGGTTGCGTTTCTTGTTATATGCCTTTCCTGTGAGAGTGGCAAGCGACTCAGCATTGTAGATGTAGTCCGCCATGTCGGACAGTTCTGTTGTGCTGCAATGACACGCGTGCTCAATCTCGCTGAGTCTGTCTTGCGGGACGGCTGTAAGAACAGGATTTATGTTTTCAATCCGGCAGTAACTGCGGATCAGTTCTATTTTCCTTTGCGGCGGCATGTCTCCGGCAGGGTAGAGGAAAGCGGTGTTGCCCGAGCCATCCTGATTCAGTCCTTTGATGAATAAAGTGTTCTGGTGAATGGCATAGCTGTAGTTGAAGAGCGGAGTCCAGATGATTATTCCGCCGGCAGTATAGTCGCAGCTTTGGGAGCATGTCTGTTCAAACTGTCGTCTCAGAACTCCGACACAATCCGACGTGACCGGTCGGAAGCATAGTGCAGGAGAGGTATGTGTGGCTGTTTCAATTCTTATCTGTCGCATAATGAGGAGGAATGCAGATTACAAAACAGTCCATGCCGTCGGCTGGCGGCATGGACAGGATTTGGTTATGAGAGAGTGATATGCTCGCCTTCGCGATAGAGACAGTGAACGGTAGTGCGTTTGGCAACGTCTTTGGGCATGTCCGATGCGAGTGCGCCGCAGGCAAGCTCATGGTCGCCGTTGAAATGCATTGGGAAAAAGTCTTTTACCGAGATTTTTGTCAGAAACTGCTCGGCGCCGGCAGCACAGTTGTCGCCTAAACGGACATCGACAGGGAAGAAAGCGATGTCTACCGCGTTTATTTCCTCAGAAATCCTTCCGAGTATCTTCGTGAACTCGCTCTGCTGTTTCTGTACTTCTTCGGCGGTCGATTCCTTCTCCCAGTGCCAGAAATTGAGGTCTCCGGCATAGAAGATAGTCTCGCCGCTGCCGAGAGTAACGAGCAGGCTGACGCCGGCATCGGTCGAACCGAAAGCCCGGACGGTGATATCGCCGAAAATGTTTTCTATGCTCCTGCCGTTTTCAATCCAGTCGACAGGCGCATTGTCGTTGACTTCTGTGCCGGGAATGTCGCTCGAGAGGACGTAGCGGCGCTTGTCCTGCTGACCTATATTGAAAATATATCGGTTGAAATGGTCTGGATGCCTGTGTGTCACAAAGAAGACAACAGGTTTGTTGGGATGGTGCTCTATAGTTCGTACTACCGAGCGCGAAGGGTCTCTGTAGTCGTCGAAAACAAGCAGTTCTTTATCGGTTTCCACAAGGAAGCCGGAATGATCGAGGAGTGTAACTTTCAAAGCCATATATGTTGTTTTAGCCGTTATTCGACTTTATAACATATATGGCTTTGAAATAGTTTATGAAATAGTTTGTCGATCAGAGTCTGAATCGGGTGAGGAAGCCGTCTTCAAAGATGAGGAAAACGCCGTCGGAGTAGCTCCACATTTCGCGCATACCGCCGTAGCTCGGAGTGCGCAGCACTTCTGGAGGCGCTCCGAGCGCAAGCCGGCATTCGTCGCGGCTCATTCCCTGACGTACTTTAGAGGATATGATGAGATTCCACGTTTCGTCGTTAATTTCGGGATGCTGTTTGCGTGGAGAATCGAAAGAGAACAGAACATCGAAATTGCGGGTTGCGGTGCGTGACGTGCCGACCGACATAAAGACCGCATGCTCGTCTTCTCCCGCCCGCTGACGCATGTCCTCGTCGGCAACGGTAAAGCATACAAGCGCAGGAAAATATGCATCGCCGGGAACGACGCTGTCGACAAGCACACGGATATGTCTCAGACCGTTTTCTTTACGTACGCCGTCGGAATCGTACCATGCGGATGTACGGATATAAAAATCCTTTCCGCGCAGTTTCCCGTCGATGCTCCGGACAATATCCATGTCGATAGTAAACGGAATCTCAAGCGTCGTCATAGTGTCGATTTTCGCAGTGCTCATTCCGTTGATACGGTAGAAATAGCGTCGACCGTCGGCTGTTTTGAACCGTACTTCTGCGGCATCGTCGCCCGTTAGCGACGTAGCCGGAATTATATCCTGAAATATAAGATTTGTTCCGGTCAAAGAATCCGATGCGTCGGATGCCGACGTGAAAATACGGCTTATGCGGTCGTCGGTGACCCGGAATATCTTGCCTGCTTTCCACTGCGAAGGCGGCTGAGGCAGAATGTCGCTCAAAAAAAGCTGCTCGGGCGTCACAGTGGCGGCGCGCTCGCGCTTTACAGCGGAGGCGTCGATGCGGGGCGTGCTCTCAACACCGGTGAAGCAGCTTTCGAGAAGCAGGCAGGCGGCAGAGATAACAGCAAGCGACAGTCGGGCGACAGCTTTCATTCAGCAGTTTGTGGTTCTATGCCGAGGTTTTCGAAAATGAAGGAATAAATATCGGCATATTCATCGACAACTTTAGAGATGGGCTTTCCAGCACCGTGCCCAGCCTTGCTGTCGATACGTATGAGCTTGGGAGCATCGCCGGTGTCGGCAGCCTGAAGGGCTGCGGCATATTTGAAGCTGTGGGCAGGCACAACACGGTCGTCGTGGTCGGCAGTGGTGACAAGGATGGCAGGATAGGGGGTGCCGTCGTTGCTGATGTTATGAGCAGGCGAATAGCCGAGCAGATACTCCGCCATCTCGCGGCTGTCGTCGGCAGTTCCGTAGTCCGGAGCCCAGTTCCAGCCGATTGTGAAGAGGTGATAGCGCATCATGTCCATCACGCCCACGCGCGGTATGGCTACTTTGAAGAGGTCGGGACGCATATTCACGGTAGCCCCGACGAGCAGACCGCCGTTGCTGCCGCCTTCAATGGTGAGCAGTTCCGGTTTTGTCCAGCCGTTTTCAATCATATATTCAGCAGCTGCGATGAAGTCATTGAACACGTTGAGCTTCTGCATCTTTGTTCCGGCAAGATGCCATTCTTCACCATACTCGGCACCGCCGCGGAGGTTTGCCTGAGCATAGATGCCGCCGTTTTCGAGCCACAGCAGTCTGTTGGGGTTGAACGAGGGATTAAGGGTGATGTTGAAACCTCCGTAGCCGTAGAGATATACGGGATTGCTGCCGTCGGGCTTCACGTCTTTGCGGTGTACGATGAACATAGGTACTTTTGTACCGTCAGATGAACTGTAGAACACCTGTTCCGTAACATAGTCGTCGGGGTCGAAGCCTGCGATTTCTGTCGATTTATAGAGCTTGCTTTCGCCGGTTGCGATGTCATAGCTGTATATGTCGGAAGGATTGACGAATGATGAGAAGGAATAGAATACTTCGCCGTTCTTTCTGCTTGTCGAGAACGATGTCATTCCGTAAGTGGGGAATTCGATTTCACGAACCATCTTGCCGTCTTTTGTCAGAAGATATGCGTGATTTGAGGCATCACGGTCGTAAACAGCGATGAGATGGTCGGGACCTGCAAAGGACACTGATTTCAGAACTCCGCCATCGGGGTCTTCCGGAATGATTTCGCGCCAGTTTTCCTTGGCTGGATTCGCTGCGCTGACGGCGATGAACCTGTTGCGTGGCGCTCCTTCGGATGTGAGGATATAAGCTGTACCGTCTACAATATCGGCAATCTCGTTTATATAGTCCTGTGTCGGCTCCATCGTTTTCCAGTCGCTGCTGTTTTTCCGCAGGTCTGCAAAAACAACGGATTCGCCGATACCTTCTCCACCTCCGAGTATGGCGATGGCACTGCCGTCTTCGGCGACTGCGGCGCTATGGAACCGTAACGGATGGGCGGCGTCTTCGTACGCCACTTTGTCCTGCGACTGCGGAGTTCCAAGCTTGTGGTAATACACTTTGTGTCCCTCGTTAGCATTCGAGAATTCCTTGCCGGCTTCCGGTGCTGAATAGGCACTGTAATAAAAGCCGTCGCCGCTCCACTGAGCGTCGGTGAATTTTGCCCATTCGATGTGGTCGTCGAGCAGTTTCCCTGTGCGGGTGTCCATCACATAGATTTCGGTCCAGTCGCTGCCTGAACGCGACACCGTATATGCGGTATATTTACCGTCCGGGCTCTGGAAAACGCCGGTCAGCGCCACCGTCCCGTCATCGCTCAGTGCGTTAGGATCGAGGAATACTTCAGGTGTGGCATCAAGCGAGGACATGCGGTAGAGAACGCTCTGGTTGTGCTTGCCGTCGTTGGCGAAATAGTAGTACATTCCGTCGTTGCCTTTCCATGGCAGCCCGTTGCGTTCATACCGGTTGAGTTCGTCGAGACGGGCATGCAGCTTGCCTCGGAAAGGTATCTTGTCGAGATACGAGCGGGTCAGTTCATTTTCAGCCTTCACCCACGCAAGAGTGGCTTCCGCGGTGTCGTTTTCGAGAGGGCGGTAAGGATCGGAAACAGTAAGATCGAACACGGTGTAGGTCGTGCCGTCCTGTGGTGCCTGAGGATACTCAAGCTTATTCTGGCGGTTGCCGCATCCTGTTGCGGCGAAAATTGTCGCCATAGCTATAAAAGGATAAATGCGCATAATATGATGTTATGATTGTACGTGTACATCGAGTTGCGGGAACGGGAAGTTTATGCCTTTTTTAGGCAGCTCGTTGTACATCTTTTCATTCATGTCAAAAAATATAGTCCAGTAGTCGGCGGAACGGCACCATGCACGAACTGTGAGATTCACGCTGCTGTCGGCAAGTGCGGAAAGACGCACTTCCGGACGTCTGGATTCGTCATCGCATATCACAAGCGGATTAGCCTTCAGAAGATTAAGAATCTCTGTTCTGGCGGTCTCGACATTGTCGCCATACGAGATGCTTACAGTCCAGTCGACACGTCGGAATTCCTCACGGGAGTAGTTGTTTACCGAGCCGGTGGACAGTCCGCCGTTAGGTATTATGATGCTTTTGTTATCAGGTGTTGTGATGATAGTGTTGAAGAGAAGAATCTGCCTTACGGTTCCGGCATATCCTGCAACTTCGATATAGTCGCCTACTTTGTAGGGTTTCAGCAGTAGGATGAGCACGCCACCGGCGAAGTTCTGCAGCGTTCCGCTGAGAGCCATACCGATAGCGACACCGGCAGAGGCGAAGAGTGCGAGGAACGACGATGTTTCTATGCCGAGAATTCCGATTATGGTAACAATCAGAATGAAGTAGAGCAGCACTTCCACCATGCTAAGAACGAAGGTCTGAAGTGATGCGTCGACGTTGCGCCGGGCAAAGATGCTTGCTACTATCTTGTGAATCTTGCGGATGATGAAACGTCCGACATAGAAAACAAGTATTGCTATGGCAAGGTTGATGGAAAACTTGACAAGTGCTGTCGCAATGTTGGAAAGCAGTTCGTCGACAGGGAGTGTCTTGAGCATGGAGAGTTCTTCTTTAACAGTCGGGATGCTGTCGGACAACGCGGTCGGTAAAGGTGTCTGAAGTAACATTATTTAGAAGCTGTTTTAAATGTCAGTTTGCTGACAATGTCGTTATACCAGTCAAGGGTATTGTAGTTATTGTTGCTTATATAAGATTCGTCTCTTAGGATATATGTAGACAATCCGCTGTGATACTTGAGCTCTACGGCGTCCCATAGTCGTGGAGTTGAAGCTTTGTAGATCACGGTTTCGTCAAGGGCTTTCCGGAAATCGTCCAGCAGCCCCGCTGCGCCGGTGAAACGCTCGCTGCCGTCATCACTGACGCAGAGCGCTTCTACATATTGTGCGAAGTCGAAGTAGGAGCAGTTGGAAACATGCTGGTCCATAAAGCGCTGAGGTGTGAAGCTTTCCGGAAGCGTTCCGTCGGCACGGCTGAAAATAGCTTCCGTCGCTTTTGCGAGCTTATCTAAATTCTTTGTTCTGACGACGCTCATGGTGCAGGTCCTGTCCATGCCGCTCTGAGAGTCGTATAGGTCGAATGTAGATTTCGCTGCCTCTGTCAGATTTGGTTTGTCGGCAAAGAAATACTGAATGTTCCTGTCATACGGCATGCCGTATACAAGTAGTTCGGTGCAGCTGCCGGCTATTTCCGGAGCTACATTGCGGAGCTGGTACAGAGTCTCTACCGAAGCCATATAGCAGCAGTCAAAATATAGAAAACTCAGTTCCGGTCCTTTTTCGAGGACGTTGGCGAGTGTCGATATGTTCATCTTTCTGCCGCTTTCCGCACCGAACGACAGTGGGTGTGCATTATCCATTTCATCAGCGATGCCGTCCTGCAGCCATCCCGTACCGTGGCTCCACAATACAAGACCGAATTCCTTTGTGGTGGAAACGAGGTTTTGTGCGTCGGCGAAGACCTCAAGCATCCGTTTAGATTCAATGGAATAAGCATTTGTAGGATAAACTTTAAGCGTATCTATGCCGTCGGGTGTAATATTCAGCAGCACGGGATCGCGTTTGTATCCGGCATTATAGACCAGCAGATTCGAGCCTTCCGGAATGTCGCCTGCTTCGGCGCCTTTGCGCATTTCGGCAATGTCGAGTCTGTCGTATCCTGCCGCGCCGAGATTGTTGTTTGCAACCTGATAGACAAGAACAGTGCGAAGACCCGTCAACTGAGGTTCCGGCTCATCACCGCCGTGGTCGCTCTTGCAGCCTGCGAATGCAAATGACAAAGCAATATATAAATAAGATAGATATTTGGCTTTCATAATTTACAAAATTACGCAAAATCTCCTTTTCTGCCAACATCTTTGTAATCTTTAACAGCGCAGCCGCACGGCTCTTTCATTTAAGATTGCGTTGCCTTCTCAAGGATTGTGTTATTAGATA
>USMC01000056.1 GCA_900555715.1 uncultured Porphyromonadaceae bacterium
AGTGCTCGCTGTCGATTACAGGTTTGGAATTACCGTGCATCTCAAGTTTTCCGCGCACAGAACCGCCTCCCATTCCGAGATTTTTCAGCGCGCCGCCGAAGCCCGCCTGCTCATGACCTTTGAAATGCGTGAATGAAATGATGACGTCGGCGTCTGCCAACGCAGCTCCGATTTTAGGAGCATGGCAGTAGTCGGCATTATCGAGCGCTATCTCACGGTCGTCGTCGCCTTTGAGTCCGTCGGCAACGATGACCGGTGCCTTGACGGCAATGGGATTGAATCCGTTTTCCATAGCGCTTTCGATGTGGTCGACAGCATTGGAACGGCGTCCGGAGTAAAGCGTATTACAGTCGGTGAGGAATGGACGCGCGCCTTGTTTGCGAAGAAGTTCACATAGCCTGTTTGCGAAGTTAGGACGGATATACGCCAGATTACCGGGTTCTCCGAAATGTAGCTTGATGGCGACAAACTGATCCTTGAGCGGTAATTTAAGCAGACCGCCGCGGATACATAGTCTTTCGAGCTTATCAAGAAGATTTGAATTGGCGTTAGTGCGCAGGTTGGTGAAATATACTTGTGATGCCATGGCTTTAGATTATTATATATAGCGCAAATATAGCGCAAAAAATTCAGATTACCAAAGCGTATCGTGATTCCTCCGGAGGACGGCACGGGCGGATAGAGCGCCTGAGAGGAGATGACGCAGAGCGCGGAAAAAGCCGTACTGTCCGCTACGGCACAGTCGCCAGGCTTTCAGAGGCAGACGAAGGACAGTTGTTACAGGTGTGGTAAGCGCTATCACGGCGCCGGATGCCCTGAGAGTCGCATCCGTAAGCCGCATGGCTGTACCTGTGGATTCGTGCGGATGCGAGCACACCGTTATGGGGAAATAGCGGCACTCAAGTCCTCGCTTTATAGCGCTGAGCAGCAACATTTCGTCCTCGCCGCAGTGGAGCCGTGGTGAATTGAGACCGAATTCCGGGCAAAAACGCAAAGCGCCTGTTCTTGAACGCCGCATGGAAAGCTCAATACTGGATACATGGTAGCCTTTGGGGTATGGCAGCGACAGCCGGACGCTTTCTGCCGGAAAGCGGCTCATATCGCCGTGCACTGAGCGGAATGTAGCGAAATCCACGTCAGGATTCTCGGCAAAGGCTTTGCGAAGAGCCTGAATTCCATCGGGGAAAAACGTCACATCATCGTCGCTGCAGACAATAATATCTGCAGTACAATGATCGAAGGCATTGTTTCGGTTCCTTGACAGTCCGGGCTGATCGAAACGACATACGATGACGTCGTCGCGGTTTTTCAGCGCATCGGGCACAGCAGCTCCTTCATCCGACTGCCACGACACGACATAGCGCACTCCTTCGAGCCGGGGAAGAGTCATCGAAGCAACTCTGCCTATGCCTTCGGGGCGATAGGTACATATGGCAATGTCGAGTGCAGGCAGTGTGTCCATTATCGTTCCTCTATGCGTTTTTTCCAAAAATCGAGAAAGCGGCGCGCCACAACGCGGCAGTCGTTATGCTTCACGGCAAACTCGCGCGAGCGGCGCCCGCGGTCGGCTATGCATCCGGGGTTGAGCACTATATCTTCCATAACGCCGACAAGCTGTTCAAGATCTATAGGTGCGTTGATGATGGGACGGTTTTCTGTCTCGCCGATAAAGTCGTAGTATTCCGGTTCGGCGCCGCTGACGACATTCAGCCCGTACGACATAGCCATGAGTGCCGTTGTGGCGGGTGTGTAGCTGTATATCTGGTCGAGCACTACGTGGGCGCTTTTCAGAAGGGCTGTGAATTCCGAAAACGGGCGGTTTTCAACAATTGTCAGTTCTGCTTTATCATGATGCCGGCAAATAACGTCGCGCGCAGCCTCCTCAAGCAAGTCACTGCCTTTCATCAGCTTACGCAGCCTGTCTCGCCCGAGAAAAAGCCGCACCTTTTCTATTTCTATATCCTCCGGCAGTTCTACGGGTTCATATAGCTCCGTATCAACAGGAAGCCCTCCGTAAGCGGATTTCTCTTTGCCCAGACGCCGCTCCATTCCGAGATGATACTCGTATAGCACCGAAACAGCACCGTCAATTTCGTCGAAGAAACGATTCTGATACCCGACAAGCTCCTTAGAATGCCATTCATACCATTTGGCTGGGTTAGCGGCATTCATCCGCGAAGGCTTGCCTTCTACAAACCACTCACTGTACCTCAGCGGCGTGTCGGGGGAGGCAACCATGTCGAGATACGCAATATCGGTGCTCATGGCTGTATAGAAAAGAGCACCGTTGTGTTTTTTCAGATGCTTCAGAAGGCTGTGCATACGCTCCGGACGCAAGCTGGCGAAAACAGGGTCGTTCACAGCGACAATATCGAAGCCCGACAGACGTCCGCACAGCAGACGTTCTAAATTTATCCAGTGAAGAAATCCGCCTGCTTTAGACTTCCAGCGGCGCGAAACATCGACGTCGCGCGCTGTGTCCATCCAGCGCGAACCGTCGGAGGCTACTGTGACGTCACACCCCAGGCTGCGGAGTCCGGTGGCAAGGGTGCGGTGGCAGTTGCTGTAGTCGCCAAGAAGGAGTATGCGCATATCGGGTCAGAGAAGAGATGAAAGAAGACTTAGCGCCGCTTCTGTTGCTTTACGGATGACGTCTGAACGGTCGCCGTCGAACTGAAAACGGCTTTCTACAGCATGATCCGGCGTACGCGCGGCAATCCATACCGTTCCCACCGGTTTGCCCGGTACTGCGCCGCCCGGTCCGGCGATACCGGAGGTGGAAACAGCACAATCGGCGTCACACACACGACACGCCCCGACCGCCATCTGACGAACCACAGGCTGACTGACGGCGCCTTCCCGTTTCAGGTCGGCTTCGTCAACGCCCAGGACATTCATCTTGACCTCGTTGCAGTACGACACAACTCCACCCTTGTAGACGTCGGAGCATCCGGCCACTTCCGTTATGGTATGGGCGATGTTTCCGCCTGTACAACTTTCAGCCGTCGCCAACGTAAGATGAAGAGAACGGAGCTTTTCGAGTATTTCCAATGCCGTTGTCATATTTCAACACGAGCGTAAGGTGCTGTCTCGTAGGGACAGAAAATTTTGTCGAGATATTTGAAATATCCAGCTATAGCCACCATGGCGGCGTTGTCGGTGGTGAACTTGCGCTGCGGGATGAATGCCTTCACTCCGTGCGCTGCGCACAGGTCGGCAACTGCCTGGCGGACTCCACTGTTTGCCGATACACCGCCACCTATGGCGACGGTGCACACACCGGTCTGCCGGATAGCCTTGTCGAGCTTGTCGGTGAGAATGGAAATTATCGTAGCCTGCAGCGAAGCGGCGAGATCGGCGCGGTTATTCTCAATAAATGCCGGATCTTTTTTCAGACCGTCGCGCAGAGTATAGAGGAACGACGTTTTCAATCCGCTGAAACTGTAGTCAAGTCCCGGAATATGCGGTTTGGCAAAAGCAAAAGCCTTGGGATTCCCTTCCGCGGCAAGACGGTCGATGTGCGGACCGCCCGGATAAGGAAGCCCCATCACCTTGGCGCACTTGTCGAAAGCCTCGCCGGCGGCATCGTCGATGGTGCGTCCGAGGATTTCCATGTCGTTATACCCTTTCACCATGATAATCTGCGAGTTGCCGCCCGAAACGAGGAGACAGAGATATGGAAACGACGGCACTTCGTCGCTGGCATTCTCGCGGACAAAATGCGCCAGTACATGACCGTGGAGATGATTGACGTCGACAATAGGTATCCTCAGACCGAGCGACATTCCTTTGGCAAAGCTTGTGCCTACGAGAAGAGAGCCTATCAGCCCGGGACCACGGGTGAATGCTATTGCACTGAGGTCTTTCTTGTCCACTCCGGCACGCCGGAGGGCGGCATCGACGACAGGAACAATATTCTGCTGATGCGCACGCGACGCCAGTTCGGGCACCACACCGCCGTATTCTTCATGCACCTGCTGCGAGGCGATGACGTTACTCAGCAAAATACCGTCGCGTACAACAGCAGCTGAGGTGTCGTCGCACGATGATTCTATTCCTAATATTGTTATTCCTTCCATTACGTAGAAATTTAGAAAATATAGGCTATGCCTGCACTGACAAGAGCATGCGAGAAGTCTTTAACAAAAGTATAGCGCCCCTCTATGCTGATTTTCAGCGAGCTCGCGCATCTGATATCGAAGCCCAGACCGGCATTTGCCCCGAAGCGGTTGGCGCGGGTGTTCACATCTTTATCTTCGTCAAGAGAGCTACGCATCGTCCATGAGTTGAATGCAAGACCTGCGAGAGGATAGATGGCTGCGCGTCCGGCGGCAAAGGGTATGGGGAAATGCATGTCCAGATTTATGATGAGCGCGTCCTTGTCGCGGTTGCGGAAAACGATGCCCATCTGCGGAGCTATACGCACATTCTGACTGAACGAATATTGGAGCACAAGCCCCGCCATCGGCGAATGATTGGCGCTGACATATCCGCCTTTGACGCCGAAACTCTTCTGTCCGCGGACGTCCTGCGCGAGCGAGGATGCTGCCGCCACAATAAAAAATGCTATAAGAAACAGCAACCGCAATGCCCGCCGGCATGATGATGCGTCAGATGTGTTATATGATATGTTCATGCAATTAGTTTTGACACTTATTTCATAACCTAATTTAACTGAGGGAACGCAAAGTTAGCAGTTTTTCGCCATACGCTATGTTTAAGCACCGTTAAAAAAATAACAATGGCGTTATACCGCTTGTTTATTATATTGAAATCGTATATATTTGCACACATCACCGCCCTTAAAAGGGCAAAACGCCTTAACTATGACAGAAAAATACATCCTCGCACTCGACGAAGGCACGACAAGCACACGCGCCATAGTTTTCGACCATGACGGTAAGATATGCTCAGTGGCACAGAAGGAATTCCAGCAATATTTTCCTAAATCGGGATGGGTTGAACACAATCCTCATGACATCTGGGCCTCGCAGGCCGCTGTCATCGCAGAAGCTATTTCATGTATAGGCATCAACGGTCTGGACATCGCCGCCATCGGAATCACGAACCAGCGTGAAACGACAATAGTATGGGACGTCGACACCGGAGAGCCAGTCTACAATGCTATAGTATGGCAGGACAGACGTACTTCCGACTATTGCGACCAGCTTAAAGCCCGCGGTCTCGTCGATATGATACAGAGCAAGACAGGACTTATACTCGACGCTTATTTCAGCGCCACTAAAATCAAATGGATTCTCGATAATGTCCCAGGAGCAGCAGAGCGTGCCAAGCAGGGCAAACTGCGCTTCGGAACCGTCGACACCTGGCTCGTATGGTGTCTCACTCGCGGAACTGTCCATATCACCGATGTCACGAACGCATCGCGCACCATGCTGTATAACATCCACACTCTCAAATGGGACGAGGAACTTCTGAAACTGTTCGGCATTCCTGTGTCGATGATGCCGGAAGTGAAACAGAGCAGCGAGATTTACGGACACACCACCACTACCCTCTTCGCTCACGAAGTGCCCATCGCAGGCATAGCAGGCGACCAGCAGGCGGCTCTTTTCGGACAGATGTGCATTGAGCCCGGCTCTGTGAAAAACACATACGGCACCGGATGCTTCCTACTGATGAACACTGGCGACAAGCCCATCCGCTCGCAAAACCGCCTGCTCACCACTATCGCATGGCAAATCAACGGCAAAGTGAACTATGCTCTCGAAGGTTCCATTTTTGTCGGCGGTTCAGTCGTGCAGTGGCTGCGCGACGGGCTCAAATGTATCTCGTCATCGTCGGAAGTCGAGGCTCTCGCAGCTTCCGTACCCGATACCGACGGCGTCTATTTCGTACCCGCCCTCACCGGCATGGGTGCTCCTTACTGGTCGCCCGACGCGCGCGGACTCATCTGCGGCATCTCGCGCGGCACGACGACGGCGCATATAGCACGTGCCGCCCTCGAAGGCATCGCTTTCCAGACCTACGACATTGTCAAGGCTATGGAACGCGACTCCAGCCTTCCTATAAGCAATCTCAAAGTCGATGGCGGAGCTTCGCGAAACAACCTCCTGATGCAGTTCCAGAGCAATATTCTCGACACCGAAGTGCTCCGCCCGGAAGTCACCGAGACGACGGCACTTGGAGCCGCATATCTCGCAGGACTCGCCGTCGGCTACTGGAACAGTATCGACGAAATCAGAAAGCAATGGCGTGTCGACCGCACCTTCCTGCCCGACGGCGATAAGAAAGCCGTCAGCGACAGCCTCGCCGGATGGAACGACGCTGTGCAGCGCACTCTTTTAAACACTCATAAATAATCAGTCATTATGGAGATATCGCTCACTATGCAATGTGTCTTCGAGTTTCTCGGGACATTTGTCATGCTTCTTCTCGGCTGCGGCGTTGTGGCGTGCGTCAGCCTCAAAAAATCCAAAGGCGAAAGCGCCGGATGGATAGTAGTCACTATTGCCTGGGGTCTTGCCGTGAGCGTAGGAGTATGGATCGCCGGTCCTTTCACCGGAGCGCACCTCAATCCCGCCGTATCTGTAGGTCTCGCCGCTGCCGGAAAATTTCCGTGGAGCTCTGTCCTGCCGTACGTCTGCTCGCAGATTGCCGGTGGCATTGCCGGAGGCGTGGTCGTCTACCTCTTCTATAAAGACCATTTTGACGCCACTGAAGACCAGGCAACCAAGCTCGGCGTATTCGCCACCATTCCGGCGATAGAAAACCACTGGCGCAACTTCCTGTGCGAAATCGTCGGCACGTTCATACTCGTGCTCGTCATCCTGTTCCTCGGCGACAAAAACAACTCCTCAGAAGTCGGTCTGGGCACTATCGGAGCGATACCTGTCGGACTTCTCGTCGTTGTCATCGGCATGGCGCTCGGAGGCACAACCGGATATGCCATCAATCCTGCCCGCGACCTCGGTCCACGCATCGCACATGCTATTCTGCCCATCAAAGGCAAAGGTTCGAACCAATGGGGCTACAGCTGGGTTCCCGCCACTGCTCCTATCGTAGGCGCGGCTCTTGCAGCTCTCGCATACTATCTTATCGTACGCGGACTTGCCGCATAATGCCGATGAACAGATTCATAAAAGCATTCCTGACATACGCCGTCATCGCTGCTGCGTTTCCCGTGGGAGCGCAGCAGACAGGCAGCGGCGAAGAAGACCCTTATTTTCTTCTTGCCGACGAGGCATCCAAAGCGATAGATGTCGGCGACTACCAGCAAGCCGCCGAACGCCTGCGCGAAGCCATTGCCATGCGCCCCGATGAACCGCAGACCGTTCTGCTGATGTCGAATCTCGGCATGGTATATTCATATATGGGACAGGATTCCCTCGCTATCGCAACTTTTGACGCCGCTCTTGAAAAAGCGCCATCGATGCGCACAGTGCAGACGAACCGCGCCAGCATCCTTATCCGCAACGGACGGGCGGCTGAGGCATATTCCGACCTTACAAAAATCATCGAAGCCGACTCCGCAAACGTTGAGGCACGCTACCTCCACGGCATTCTGTCGCTCAGTCTTTCCGACCTCGAAACCGCCGAAGCCGACCTTCGTGTACTTGCCAACGCCGAACCTGAGAGCCTGCGCACTGCCGCCTGCATGTCGGCTCTTCTGAGCGCGCTCGACCGTCATGCCGAAGCGACACCGTTCCTTCAACGTCTTGCAGAGCAGTCCGGCGAGGCGGAAGACTATGCCGCCCTCGCGATAAACTATATTGAACTTGGAAAGCTCACCGACGCCGGCGCAACAATCGCCGAAGGGCTTGCTAAACACCCCGACAGCGGCGAACTGTACCTGAGCCGTGCCAAGCTCAATCAGGCGCGCTACGACTACCCTGCTGCGAAAGCCGACGCGCGCAAAGCGGAATCACTCGGCATCGACCTCTCCCGCCTCCGCGATTTCAAGTGACTTTAGACTGTCGGTCAAACTATCCGGCTCTTAACAAAGACCTCATGTAGAAAAACACACAAAAGCCTCCGGCTCGCGACCGGAGGCTATACATAAATATATCCGTATTATTCTTCTTTAGGACGGGAAATTGTTAGAAAACCCAATTCTTCCGAATAATCATAAACTCCGTAACCTTCTATGGCTTCATTCATAGAAGTCGCTATAGTCTCGAAATCTTCACGGCTCGTCGAACCAAGTTTCATATCGGCGGAAGCTCCGGAAGGATTATGTCCGCTAATAACATCGGTTGCAGAATACCAATAACAGCCATTCAGATTTCCATACGCAGTTCCAGTTATACCTCCGACTGTAGCGGAACGTGTTGCACTGACTTCCACAGTGTTTTTGATAATACTATAGCAGCCCGACAATGTTGCCTTTTTCATCCTGCTGCCTGCACTACCTGCAATGCCGCCAAAATTAGCCATAGAATTCGACGATATATTAATAATACCGTTATCAATAAAATAGCAGCCTATGACATTACCTGTGGTTATATTGCCGCACAGACCGCCGACAATAGCTGGTCCGGTTCCTGATTTAACATCAAGCAAAGCAGATTCTGTCATAATTACGAAACAGCGCGTCATCGAAACTGCGCTGCCTATAATACCTCCGGCATAGACTGCACTTGGATGCGAGCCTTTAAGTGTTCCGTCAATAGTGGCACTACAATCCGACAAGCCGCCACCGCCTTGAACATTTGACCATCGTCCGTAAACGCCACCGATTGCAGAGCTTGCCGATGATGAATATGAAGTACTTTCTTCAGGAGTCGTGGCCTGAACAATTGCCATTGATTTAATTGCTACTGTCAAAGCCGTTGCTCCATATCCTCCATTCTGCGCAGCTACGGCACCTGCAGCATTCGCCACTGAATTAGCACGCGCAATAATGTTTCCTGATATATTTATATTCCCTGACGACAGATAATCAGCGGAATAACTGCCTGCAAGTCCTGCTGCACTGGCGGTCTCAGTCAAGTTCTCGGCTCCGACAAGTGATTCAGCAAGAATTTCTCCGGAAATATCTACAGTCATATTCGACAGAACAGAACCGAACGACATACCGACCACACCGCCGGCATAGGCACAAGCGCCACTTAGGATCTCATTATCAGTGTACTTCGTGTCGACCTTTGCCGTAGCCTTACCACCTATTGTCACAGCACATCCGTCGACCGTTCCAGTGTATCCATAACCCAATATACCGCCGACTGACAAGTTGTGGCCGGTAGCGAAGAATTCTGAGCCTTCCGGTATTGTGACTGTACAATTAGTTATAGAACCCGAATTAAGATTTCCTACAATGCCGCCAATCATTGCTACGCCTGATTTTCCATCCGGGAATGTTGCTCGGCATGAACCGACAAATTCGCAATTATTGATTGTTCCATCTGACAGCAAGCCGGAAACGGCACCGATAATAACCGAATAACCATTTTCTATCGGTTGAATAGCAGTAATATCACCTTCAATCTTCAGATTGGAAACCTCACCACACAGGATACCGAACAATCCAAAGCAAGCGTCAACCTCCTCTGCTGTAAATGAAGGTGTGAAGTTTGTTATAGAAAAACCGGCACCATCAAGATGTCCTTTGAAGAGATTATTTTCCGGACGCTGCAGATTATCATTTCCACGACCCGTGCCTATCGGCGTCCAATCGGTGACGCCTGCCATGTCTATATCATTGTTAAACTTATAATAGGCAGATGTATAATCAACACCATCAGTTAAATTACCGCTGTTGTATTCATTGACAACGTATGCCATACGACACAATTCCGAAGAATTGGAAATCTGGAAAGGATTACTTTCCGTACCGTCACCACCGGCGAACGCATCGGCAATCGCACTACCTGACGACTTATATGTTATTACATCTATGTCATCAACATTAATGTCGCTTCCTTCAACAATCCTTTCGCCCGATTCTTTTTGTGCAAACGAAATATTTCCATCAAGCTCTACTTGCGTGTTATTTTTGAGCTTGATGATAAAATCTGCATGCATTGCAGTTGTTGAAATTGCGGCAATACAAAATAATATTAATACTTTTTTCATAGCCATCATTTACTTTTTTACAAATTTAATCGAGGTATCTCCCACGACAAGAACATAGCAACCGGGAACAAAATCAGCCACTGAAATTGACATCTCATTTTCGTCTGCAGTCCTGTTCAGCAGAACTTTTCCATCAATTCCGATAATAAGTACCTGAGACCCCACTTTCAGATTGCTTACCCGCAGTATATTCGTCACTGCATTATTGTAGATCTTCACACTTTCCGGTTCTCCTACAGGAGATATGACATCAAGTGTGATTGAAAAGGTCACAGATTCAACACCGTCGATTGTTTCTCCATTTTTCATAACGATAGCAAAAGTATCGTCAGAATCGGAACCAAGCAGAAAGCCGACATCTTCAATTTTTACAGTTTTGCCGGTGTTTGTCTTCATTATAGAGACTGCAGCCTCGGATTGTACCGCAATCATACAAACAAACAGGAACAGCGAAATAAATCTCTTTTTCATGTGTGCATTATAGCCTGAGATTCCCCTAATCGGCAAAAAAAGTTATACGAAAAAGCGCAGGAATCTGTATCTGTTACCGTCCTTCATACAGAGGCTTCTCGCATTGCCTGTTGGAGTTGGACGGCAACGCAGAAGCCCACGCTTGTATATGCAACTTTGCTTTCAGCTATATATCATAAGATACCGTGCCGAACGCAAAATAATTACATATCCACGGGCATCCATCGTTGCTCAATCCTTGACTCCAAATGAAATTTTGCGAGAATTTCTGTATATCAAGAATCAGCGCGGACAAACGCTTTTCAAAAATGTCTTGCCATGGCAACGCCAAGGCGATTTCTGCCGACCCACCCGCTTAGCCCGTGACCGGGACTTCTGCAAGACGGTCAGCACCCGCTAAATTAGTCATTAATTTTAGTCTGCACAACAAATTTTTAGTAATTTTTCATTTTTGACACATTATGATGAAATAACCGCAGATTTTTTTGAAAAACTTTCGCAAAAATTTGGCTGATTAAAAAAAATGCCCTAATTTTGCAGCGCAAAACCAAATGGTGCCCATAGTTCAGTTGGTTAGAACGTCGGATTGTGGTTCCGAAGGTCAAGGGTTCGAATCCCCTTGGGCACCCCAGAAAAAGGCTGTATCGAGTTCATCTACGATGCAGCCTTTTCTCTTTTCCATGCGTTCCTCTTTCGGTATTCGCCGATAAATGGGTCAAGCAAAATTCAGAACTCAAGCCGAACTTTCGCAACAGATGCAGAATGTGCGTCATACGACAAAAAAGGCTCGCAGCGTTGTGCTGTGAGCTTTTTGCTTTTGATTTGTTGTCGGGGTTACTAGACTCGAACTAGCGACCTCACGCCCCCCAGACGCGTACTCTAACCAACTGAGCTAAACCCCGTCTTTTTTCAAAAGCGATGCAAAGTTACTCTCTTTTTTCGGAACCTCCAAATTTTTTGAGAGGATTTTTTCGCACAGATATTTCCTATATGCAGCTTCATTCACTTACCTTGCTGATTTGCAGAATTTTCAGGAAGCAAAGATTTTTCAAAAAATTCTAAATTTCACTCCACATACAGAACGAGACCTTTCAGATATTCTCCTTCGGGATGATAGATGTTCACCGGATGGTCGGCTGGCTGAGTGAGCTGATGAAGGATGCGGACCTTGCGGCGACTCTGTGCGGCGGCGCTGAAAACGGCAAGACGGAACTGCTCGCGGTTGACAGCCTGCGAGCAAGAGAACGTGAAGAGAATTCCGCCGGGCGCTATTTTTTCGAATGCACGCGCATTCAGACGACGGTAGCCCTGGAGCGCGTTGCGGAGGGCACTGCGGTGCTTGGCGAATGCGGGCGGGTCGAGAATGATGAGGTCGTGACGTCCGGCTTCCATTGTGTCGAGATATTTGAAGGCATCTGTTGCCTCTGCTCTGTGCCGTGTCTCGCCGGGAAAGTTCATCTCCACGTTTGCTTCCGTAAGACTGACAGCCTTAGCCGAAGAGTCGACCGACACAACTTCGCGCGCCCCTCCGGCAAGGGCATAGACAGAGAATCCGCCAGTGTAGCAGAACATGTTGAGAACGCTGCGTCCTGAGCTGTAGTGACGCACAAGGGCGCGGTTGTCGCGCTGATCGACAAAGAATCCTGTTTTCTGTCCGCGCAACCAGTCGACGCGGAATTTCAGTCCGTTTTCGAGCGCGCTGTCGCCTATGAAAGAGCCGATGAGATAATCGTTTCGTGCGTCGAGCTGCGCCTTATATGGCAAGGTTGTCTCGGATTTATAGTAGACACTCGAAACATCGAGTCCGTCGAGCTTCACAAGTTCGTCGGCGATTGTCTGACGCGCATAGTGCATACCGGGCGAATGAGCCTGCACAACTGCCGTCGGTCCGTAGATGTCCACAACGAGCCCCGGCAGGAAATCGCCCTCGCCATGCACGAGCCGGAATGCCGTAGTTGCGACGGAAGGCAAACCAAGGGCACGGCGCATGGCGAGTGCCTCGGCAAGACGTTTATGATAGAATGCTGCATCTATCTTTTCTTCGGCATCGAAGGTGAGCATCCTGACGGCTATGCTGCCAATCTGGAAATGCCCTAAGCCTATCTTTCTGCCGTCATAGGCGGCGACAACGACGATGTCGCCCTCCTCCACCCCGTCTTTCGACGGATCGGGCATCCGCGTGAGCGCCCCGGAGAACACCCAAGGGTGAAAACGGTCGAGAGATTCTTCTTTGCCCTTGCGAAGTGTCAGTGTTTCCATATTACTTGATAAAGAATCGGTAAATATCATTGCCGTTGGCATATACTAACAGCAGGAGAAGAAGGAACAGACCGCAGGTGTTGGCTATCTCGAGGAATCGGTCGGACGGCTTGCGGCGCGTAACAATCTCCACGAGGAGGAAGAGGATATAACCACCGTCGAGTGCCGGAATGGGAAGGACATTCATAAAGGCGAGAATCACCGACAGGAACGCCGTTATCTGCCAGAAGCTGTACCAGTTCCACTGATTCGGGAAGAGATCGCCGAGCGTGCCGAAACCGCCCACACTCTGCGCGCCTTCTTTTGTGAAGATGAGCTTGAGCGACGATACGTAGCTTGTGAGGCGATCGACTCCGATTTCCCATCCCCGGGGCAGAGATTCGAAGAAAGAATAGCGTATGGTGCTGCGGTCGAATATCTCGAACGGGCTCAGCATCTGAATGCCGATCTTGCCGCCGTCGGTGATGCTTACATCTGTGAGGCGTTCCACTCCGTCCTTATCGCGTACGCGCAATGTCACAGTCTCTCCTTTATGTGACGCCAGCGACGGCATGAATTCGGTGATTGTGGGTGTGGTGTCGTTAGCCACAGCGAGAATGCGGTCGCCGGATACGAGCCCCGCTTCCTCGGCGGGTTCGCCGTTCATGGTCTTTGCCACAACGACGGGCACTCGCATCGACATAGGCACGAAATCCTTGCCTTTGGAAGCGATCTGGCGAATGAGCCGGTCGCTGACGGTAATCACCGTGTCACGCCCGTCACGGAGCACGCCCACACGCGAGCCGGGCTGAATCATATCCCACTGTATCGAGTAGTCGTTTATGTCGAGCGGCTTATCGTTGAGGCTCATAAGTATGTCGCCGTCGCGGAAACCGGCTTCTTTGAATTCCTCGCTAAAATCCATGCCTTCTGTCATAGCCTGGAAAGGCACAGCATCGTCGCCCCAGTGGAATGCTATACCTATATATATAATGATAGCGAGCACAAAGTTAAGCACCACGCCGGCAGCCATGACGCACAGGCGCTGCCATGCCGGCTTGGAGCGGAGCTCCCAATTCTGAGGTACGGATTCAAGGTCGTCGACACCTTTTGTCTCGTCGACCATTCCGGCGATGTCGCAGTAGCCGCCAAGCGGCAGCCAGCCCAGACCGTAGACAGTGTCGCGCCACGTCGGTTTACCGTCGGGGCGCGGCTGATGTTCCTTGCCGACTTTGAATGTGGCAAGCGAACGCGGCTCGCCGTCTTTCTTGTTCCATGCTACAACTTCGAGACTGTTTTTCATCGGGTTGTAGCGCAGGAGCGAGAACCAGGGGTTAAAGAACAGATAGAAACGGTTGACCTTGACGCCGAAAATACGTGCGGATATGTAGTGTCCGAACTCGTGGATTGTCACAAGCAGAACGAGTGCAAGGACAAGCTGTGCAGCCTTGATAAGAATTTCTTCCATTGTTATTTGATGTATTCAGATGCCCGTGCGCGCGCTTCGTCGTTGGTGGCGACATAATCGACGTAGCCGGGATTTTCTATAAAAGGCACTGCCGAGAGTGTTGCTTCGATAGTGCGGTAGATATCGTTGAAGCCTATGCGGTCGTTGAGAAATGCCTCGACAGCAATCTCGTTGGCGGCATTCATCACGCAAGCGAAGTTGCCGCGTTTCTCCATTGCCCTATGCGCCAGGGTAAGACACGGGAAACGCTCAGGATCGGGTTTCTCGAAGCTAAGACCGGCGAAATCGGATGGAAATATCTGCTTAGCGGCGCCGGCGAGGCGCGTATGCTCTCCGATGGCGTATGCTATCGGAAGCCGCATATCGGGCAGACCGAGCTGCGCTTTTATGGCACCGTCAGCGAACTGCACCATCGAATGAACAATCGACTGAGGATGAACGACAGCTTCGATGCGGGCAGGTTCGATGCCGAAGAGATAATGTGCTTCGATAAGTTCGAAGGCTTTGTTGAGCATCGTGGCGGAGTCGATGGTGATTTTCCGTCCCATACTCCAGTTGGGATGTTTCAGCGCGTCGGCTGCCTTGGCATGTGCCATCTGCTCCGCTGTCCATGTGCGGAATGGACCGCCCGAGGCGGTGACATAGAGGCGCGACACATTGCTTATATCCTCTCCTGCAAGACACTGAGCGATAGCTGAATGTTCAGAGTCGATAGGGTAAATCCTCGAGGGCGATTTGGCAAGCTCGCTATTGACAAGCTCTCCGGCAACGACGAGTGTCTCCTTATTCGCAAGGGCAATGTCCTTGCCGGCGCGTATGGCGGCAAGAGTAGGCGCCAGACCGCTGTAACCGACAGTGGCAGTGACAACCATATCGACATCGTCGGCAATCACACAGTCGCACAGGGCTTCCGGTCCGGCGGCGGCTTCGATGCCCAGCGGTTCCAGTGCACTCCGTAGCTTCGGCAGGAGCGCCTCATCGCCTATTACGGCAAGGCGCGGTCGGAACGTCGCAGCCAGCTTTATAAGGTCGTCGACACGACGACCAGCCGAAAGGACAGTGGCGCGATAACGCTCAGGATAACGAGATATTATATCGAGTGTCTGGCGCCCTATCGAACCCGTAGCGCCAAGCACAGCAAGTCTTTTCTGATTCACAAGTGCGTGATTTTAGATTTATCTGCAAAGGTAAGCAAAAATATTCAGAATGTCAAAGACCGCTTGTCGACGGTTTGGCTTTGGGCGGCGGAGTCGACTACCGCTATTCAGACGGAGGGGCTTTATCGGGCGGGGCTTTTACGGGATATTTTGCGGGGCGCGGGTCGTCAATTTCTATTATTATCGGGACTTCTGCCGTCTTATCTGGCTCGGTGACGGCTTTTGGAAGGGCTTCGGCACGGATGTGAGTGAGATAGACGAGCTTTGAAAGCCAGAAGCTGTATTTTCCGAGCTGGCGTCCTTCGGGCATGACGGTGTGGATGATGAGTACGCCGCTGTCGGTGAGCTGAGGGTAGACGGAACAATACAGATTGTCCCAACGGGAGCTTTTCTCATAGAACGGGGATGCCGACTTGTATTTTTCGACGTTGAGCAGGAGGGTGAAGTCGGAAGACATGCCTCTGGAGGCTTCGGTGTTGCGCGGCGAGAACATGTAGAGACGGTCGTTCTTGCGCTGGCGCGGACGCTTGCCGCAGGGATGAATGAGGATGCCGTAAGTTTCTTCACTGAGACTGAGGAAGTAGCTCTGATATTGCCGGAGGATGCCGGTAGAATCGACGCCTGGCGGGTCTATGACGAGGATAGGCTTTGACCGGCATGTTTTGCGTGCTTTTTCGATAGGTCGAATGACGGCAAGCTCGGCAGCGGTCAGTTTTCTGCCGAGGAATTTTGCGAAGCCGAACTCGTACGGGGCGCTTGCTTTTACGATTTGCTTCGCGGGCTGGGTCAGGATTTTGGTTCTTTGCCTTTTCATTGCCTATCTTCCGAGGGCGAAGATAGGCTCTGAAGGCTGCTGTTGGTCGCGGTTTTTCCGCGGGGCGGGGATTTTTTACCGGGAGGCAAGCCTCCCGAACAGGACAAAATTTTTGTAGGCTTTGCCATACACATCTTTCCAACCGGAATCGGACTTATACTCGATTACAGTTTCGTCTGAATTGACTGCGCAGCGTTAATTAGAGTTAATTTTGTTGTTTCATACTTGTCCATATGTAAAGTTTGATGTACTTTTGTCGCCGTATAGTTAACATCATTACATATGGAACAAAAATCACCATTATTACCACACACCTGTCAAAAGACAGGATGGTGGATGTTGGCTGCTTTTGCGGCATTATTAGTCCTCAGTTTTGTCATCAAACAAAACATAATCAGCACGACGAACGGCATTAGTGCAATTTTAGCATTCGTTGTCATATGTCTGCCGACTGTCGGATTAATATTCGTATGTCTGTCGAAAGAAAAAAATGAGGATGAATTCATCAATCATATCCGCATGCGAACATTGATATGGATTGTCGTATATGCCTTTATATCATGTGCGGTCAAGGCGACAGTCTCATATGCGGCACCGTACCTCTTTTCTCTACAAACTGCCGGAACGATAGCCCGCGTATGTAGTTTTGCAGTAACCGACCCCATGATATTGGGTTTGATTTACATCATAATATTCAAAGTCTCATTGTTTTATTACAATTTTAAATGCAAAAGCGATGGACAATAACATAAGAGTGGAACGCGCCATAAAACGCATCTCACAGACCGAACTTGCCGCAGCCATCGGAGTAAGCCGCCAGACTATATTCGCAATCGAAAACAATAAGTTCGTTCCAAGCACAGAACTCGCTCTCAAACTCTCGGCATATTTTGGAAAAACTGTCAACGAATTG
>USMC01000057.1 GCA_900555715.1 uncultured Porphyromonadaceae bacterium
TAATGTCGCAGGCCGGACAAACGAAGATCGCTACTGCTATTTTTAAAGGAATTGAAACTTATAAACGACAAGTAGAGAAAAAAAGTAGCGTGAACCGTTCCGGACAACCCGGGCCGGTAGTGGCATCGGATGGAAATCAGTCCGTAAAGGCTGCAGAAGTACAAAAAACGCAAGTTGCCGAATCCGGAAAAAACGAATTGTTTTATGCTATTCAGGTGGCTTCTGTTCCTTCGAAAGTCAAAACTCCTGCAAAGCTTTGTACAGGCGAGAAGGTGGAGGAAATAAATTCCGGAGGACGCTATCGTTATTATGTGGCTAAGGATAAGGAATTAGATGTAGTGAAGAAAAAACTTTCTTCCGTAAAGCGTAAGGTGAAAGATTGTTTCATCATTGCGATATATAATAATAAAGTAATTACTGTGGCAGAAGCCAGAAAATTGGAGTCGGAAAAATAAAAAGTAGTAAGATATTAAGATGTTATGGGAATGAAGGTTAAAAGAGAAGTGAAACTGGCATTAACAGCAATTGCTGCTGTTGTTATATTGATCTGGGGAATTAATTTTTTGAAAGCGAAAGCATTGTTCGACCGGAATAATGTGTTTTATGGTATTTATGACCGGGTGGATGGATTGAAAGTTTCCAGTAGTGTAATCTATCGGGGATATAGTGTCGGACAGGTCAGTGCCATACAGTTTACCGGTGAACGGTACGATAAGGTATTGGTACAGTTTACCGTGGGAAAAAAATTGCAGATATCTTCCAATACCATTGCTGCTATCCGTAGCGCCGACTTGATGGGCTCGAAAGCCATCAACCTCATCCCCGGAGATGCAACGACTTATGCCCAGAGCGGGGATACCTTGAGAACGGAATTGGAATTGGGTATCATGGAACAACTGAACAAACAATTGGAACCCTTGAAGAAGAAAGCCGAGACGGTAATGGTCTCTTTGGATACGGTATTGGTGGCTTTGCAGGAGATTTTTAGTGAAGATGCCAATGGAAATATCCGGGGATCCTTGAAAAGTGTCAGCCGCACACTGGATAACGTAGAGCATGCTTCCGGTACTTTGAACGATTTGCTGGCCAACGAGTCCTCCCGGATTTCTAAAATTCTCGAGAATATCAATAGCATAACCAGAAACCTGGAAAACAGTAATGCGAATATAACCCGTAGCCTGGATAATATTACCGGGATCAGCGATTCGCTTAAAGCGGTTAATCTGGCTAATACCGTTCGTTATTTGAATAGTGTTTTGGCACAGACCGATTCCATTGTCATGAAGATCAACCGGGGGAAAGGTACACTAGGGGGAGTGGTGAATGACCGTGATTTGTATTATAATCTGACGGCAGTGAGTGAAAATCTCAATAAATTACTGACCGAATTCCGGCAAAATCCAAAACGCTTTGTGAATCTATCTTTGTTCGACTTTTCTTCCGGTAAATCGACCCAGGATACTTATGGGATCGTGATTGCGGAATCGGAGGAACCCTTGGCCTTGGATTCCGAATTATACCGGAAATATCCCGATTTAAGGGAAATGCGTAAAAACGGGAAATATCTTTATTTGATCCAAACTTATAAGAATTTGAAACAAGCGGAGAAAGATTTGAAAGATGTTAATAAAATCTTTAAACAATCATTTATTGTTAAAATTCAATAAAATATTAATTTGAATCATTCTAAATAGGAGCGTTGCTGTTGTGGTGATTATTAACATAATGATATATATAATATGTTTGTTATGTTAATATGTTGCGAGAAACTTTTCCTTTAAGCTGAAACGATTAGGTTGGGTACTCTCCTTTTTTTAACCTTTGAATGTGATAAATGGGGTATAGGTATTTTAATAAAAATAAATGATTTTGATGGAGTGTAATATATTTGTTATCAGATGGTTATATTTAATGTCTTGGTTCTTAGTTGATAAGCTTTTTTTGAATATAACCAAGTAAAATCCCATTTTTTTTATGATTTTTTTTTATGGAATTTAGCATGCTGAAAAGAGGCGGGTTGTGAAAAGTAAGAAACACCTGACTAACAATAGACTATGGAAAAGGAAGGTAAGAATATTTGGTTGAAATGTTTGTCTTTGATTCAAAAGCAAGTATTGCCTGAAAAGTTTAAGACGCTTTTTGAGCCGATACGTGCTGTTCGTTTTAAAGATGATGTACTGACAATTCAGGTTGCCAGTGCTTATGTATATGAAGTTTTGGAAGGGGAGTACATCGATATTCTGAAGAGTGCTTTGAAAGCGGTAATCGGCCCCAATGCAAAATTGGCTTATTCGGTTGTGGTGGAGAGAAGTAAACCTTCTGAGCCACTGACAACGACTTTAGCTTCTAATCCGGTAAGGAAGCCTGCAAGCAGCACGGTTTATCTGGATCAGACCGGTCACAGTACGCTGAAGAACCCGTTTGAACGGGCTTCCAATCAGATTCAGATAGATTCCCAGTTGAATCCTTCCTATACCATGGAAAGTTATATCGAAGGCAACTGTAACCGTTTGGCAAGGTCTGCCGGTATGGCTATCGCTCAGAAACCCGGAGGAACGGCTTTCAATCCTTTGTTGATCTATGGTGGTTCAGGGCTCGGAAAAACACATTTGGCACAAGCGATCGGTCTGGAAGTGAAACAGAATTTTCCGAATAAGGTCGTCTTGTACGTGTCGACCAATATCTTTCAGACTCAGTTTACAGAGGCGGTGCGTCGGAATGAAGTGAACGATTTCCTTCATTTCTATCAGTTGATCGATGTATTGATTTTGGATGATATACAAGAACTGGCCGGAAAGACCGGTACTCAAAATACTTTTTTCCATATTTTCAACCATTTGCATCAGTCCGGGAAACAGTTGATCCTGACTTGTGATAAGGCTCCGGCCGAATTGGAAGGAATGGAAGATCGTTTGCTGTCCCGTTTCCGTTGGGGATTATCGGCCGAGATCAAGGCGCCGGATTTCGATACACGTAAAGAAATCGTGTTGAACAAAGCCCGGAAAGACGGTATCGATTTTTCAGAAGAAGTGATCGAATATATCTGTAAATATGTCGATCATAATGTCCGGGAATTGGAAGGAGCGATGATTTCTTTGCTGGCTCAGTCGACTTTTAATAAGAGGGACCTGACGGTGGATCTCGTTAGAGATATCCTTGGAAAAATGGTGAAGAAACCTACGGAAGAATTGACGGTCGATAAAATCCAGGAAGTGGTTTGTGAACATTTTAATATTCCGTCGGAGCTTTTACAGACGAAAACCCGAAAACGTGAGGTGGTACAAGCCCGTCAACTGGCTATGTATTTCTGTAAAAACTATACGAAGTATTCTTTGTCGTATATCGGTAGCCAAATCGGTAAAAAAGATCATGCTACGGTCTTATACGCCTGCAAAGCGGTCACCGACCTGATCGAAACTGACCGGAATTTTAAGATCCAGGTGGAGGAAATTCAACGGAAATTGTATTGCCGGAATTAAAGCGTCATTGTTACTGAAGCCGCATTGTTCCAACCGGAATAGAAGAAGATTCGGTAAACTGAACGTTTAACTGCTGAGGTGCCCGATTGGAACAGAACGTTTTTAATTACTTCTCTCTGGAGGCAATAATTGAGTCCTTTTTTGTAATTGGAATGGAAGATCTGTACCGAACCGTCGAAGTAGTAGCCGAAGGCTTATATAAAGAAAAAGGAAGTAAGTTTCTGGCCTTTGTTTACCCTGTGGCTACCGAAGAACAAATTCGGGAAATTATTACCGGGATAAAAGAAAAGTATTACGATGCCCGGCATCATTGTTATGCCTGGCGCTTAGGAGCTGCTAAAAACCATTTCCGGATGAATGATGACGGAGAGCCTTCCTCTACAGCCGGCAAGCCGATATTCGGACAGATTCAATCTTTCGACCTGACTAATGTACTGATTGTTGTCGTGCGCTATTTCGGGGGAACCAAGCTGGGGGTATCGGGGTTGATCAATGCCTATCGTGAAGCTGCTGCCGATGCCATCCGGAATGCCGTCATCGTCGAAAAAACCGTAGATGAAATTTTGCGGATTCGGTTCAGTTACCTAGTCCTGAACGATGTCATGAAGGTGATCAAGGAGGAAAATCCCGAAGTCTTGGAACGCAACTTTGAATTATCCTGCGAAATGTTATTGGCGATCCGCCGAAAAGAACTCCCGAAACTAATAGAACGTTTGGAAAAAATCGATTCTTTAAGTATTATCGAAGAGTAATATTTTTTTAGAAAAAAAGTGTGATTAAGCAATGAAGTTCGTGAAAAATTATTACCTTTGTTGATTGAATACATGTTGTAACTACTGAAATGGATACGCATTTACTTGATTTAGAGCAGTTAAGAGCGAATTTTGTTAAAATTTCGCTTCCCTGCGGCGTCGGAAGTCCGGCGCTGGTATAGCGTATCAAATACTTAATAATATAATTAGGAAAAATCTAAAATCAATATTTAACTATTTCAAATCTAAAAGAGATGAAGAAAAAATTTATTAACGGTTTACTACTGTTGGCTGTGGCTACCTTCGGTTGCACGACTTTCACATCGTGCAAGGACAGCGAAGAAGACCTCCAAAACAAGATGGAACTGAACGATCAGCAGCTCAAGGACCTTTACGATGCGTTGAAGGCTGCTCAGGATGCCTGCAAGGAATCCTGCAAGGACCAGTTCGCTAACATCACCAATATCCTCGAGGGAAAGGTTGATAAGACAACTCTGGAGAAACTCGAAAAGTATTTTAAAGACGAAATCGAACGTCTGAGCAAACTTCCACATCTAACGCGCGAGGATGTGATGAAGATCTGCGACTTCAATTATATCAAGGGACTCGGCTTCCTGACCGAAGCTGATGTCGAACAAATGGGCTTCCTCAAGAGCGCAGACCTTACTGACATCACCAACAACATCACCAATATCTATGAAATGCTCAATGGTATGGAAGGTGAAGGTGGTATAGTAACGCAGATTACGAACATTGAGAACAATTATACAAATCTGGCTGATGACGTTAAGAAGCTTCAGGAAGAAGGTATAAGCAATGATGAAGTAGTCAAACTGATAGATGCTGCCAAGACAGAACTCAAGACCTTAATCGATAATCTGGAGAAGCGTGTCGCTGCAAACGAAGCTAATATTAAAGACCACGAGACGCGTATCAAAGCTCTTGAAGATCTCAAGGTAGCCGTTGAAGAGCGTTTCACTAAGATCGAAGGCGATATTCAGGGTCTCAAAGGTCGTGTTGACGTCCTTGAAACTGAAAATGGCGAAATCAAGGGTCAGATCACCGATATCAACGGAAATATTCAGGATATCGAAGGTCGCCTGACCGCTGCAGAGAAAGATGCTCTGGCTGCCAAAACACAAGCCGAGCTCAACAAGCAGTCTATCGAGACTCATCAGTCTCTCCTGGAAGGTCTCCGCTCTGATGTAGACGGACTTCGCGCCGATCTCGATCCGGTTATCGAAGACCTTGCAAATCTCCACACTCAGCTCGAAGAACTTATCGAACGTCTCGACGCCAAAGATGCTGAACTCGCAGGCAAAATCGAAGCTCTGAGCGGTCGCATCGACGGCATCGACGAAACTCTCGCTCAGTACGCCATCGATTTCGAAGATCTCACCAAACGCGTCGCTGCCAACGAAGAAGCCATCAAGGCACTTCAGGAAGAAGTACTGAAGATTCAGAAACTCGAAAACCGCCTCGACCAGCTCGTTACCGGCATCATCGTGCAGGGCGTCTACAACCCGCTCTTCGGCACATTCTCGCTGCCTATCGGCGTTCAGAGCAACATGCTCGTAAACTACTGGGGCAAGAGCGAAAACCTCGACTACGAATTCCCCAGCGTTCAGCAGATCGCTTCCTGCGACAAGGAACCCGAAATCTCCGAAATGGAAAGTGCAGTGCTCAGCGCCAGCGGTCTCGTTCCCTTTACCGTTAAAAACGGCGAAATCATGCTCAGCGAAAGCAACGCTAACCTCGGTAAGGTTTTCGTAACTGTCAACCCCAACAACGTTGACTTCACAGGCAAGACCCTCGAACTTGTCAACAGCCAGGACCAGAAGGCAAAAGTTGAGCTCAGCGGACTCCGCCGCAGCGACGCTGTCCTCACCTTCGGCTACTCCGCACGCGCAGCTGAAAACGGCTTCTATGAAGCCGACGTCAAGCTCCCCGCTACCGACGACGCTGTCAACGGAACAGCTATCCACATCGACCAGAACCTCAAGACTGCAATCAAGGACATCCTCAAAGATCGTCGCAGCGGTCTGCGCGCCAATGTTCTCCAGTTGATGAAGGCTGTTTACGATCAGGTTAACGGCATGCTCCCCGCTTACGGTCTGAAAGCAGGCTGGACGGTAGACGGCAAAGACTATGCAGTATACAGCAACTACAACCTCGCTGCTACTACATTCCGTCCTCTTTCGTTCGGCTTCCTGTACGATCAGAGCATCGGCTCACGCCGTCTGCCCATCATCGACCCCATCAGCAATGCTATCCTCAACCTCGACCCGGACGATTACAAGTTCGACTTCTCCGACGTCAAGGTCAACATCAACGGCGACGACATCAAACTCAACTTCTCCCTCTCGCCCATCGAAATCAAGTATAACGGTACCCTCGGCATCAGTACCACTGTCGACTTCACTGTCAGCGGCGAAATCATCGGTGCTGTCGGTACTCCGCAGGAAGGCGAAGTTATCGGCACCTTCGAAAAAGAACTCTCTGTACCTGTCAGCGCTGATGTTCCCAAGGAAGAAATCGACAAGCTCCTGAAGCAGATCCAGGATACCTTCAACGCCAGCATCGACGGCTGGAATGAGAGCATCAACGACGCTTTCGCGGATGCTATGAAACAGATGATTGATAAGGTCAACGCCGCTGTCGAAGACATGCTCGCGCAGATGCAGGGTAAGATCAACGACAAGATCGCCGATATGATCGAAGGCATTCAGGACAATATCAACGGCAAGTTCGGCAACTATATCGACCGCTTCAACAGCCTCATCACACGCTACAATCAGCTTGCAAAGCGTCTCAACAATGTTCTTGAAAACCCGAACCACTACCTCCAGCTGACAATGTTCTACAAAGGCGGCAACGGCGGCGATTACTTCCTGAGCAACAACAAAGAAAATCCGACAGTATTTGTCAAAGAAGGCGGCGAAGGCTTCATGGCATACGCTACCAGCTACACTGCAGAAGTTGTGGCACCGGCATTCAAGAAAGTCGTTGCTGTTACCGACGTCATCGATCCGACCACAGGCAAGAGCGTTCCCGGCGCTATAGCTCAGTGCGCTGAAATAAACAAGTCCACAAGCTATCTCGCAGAGGTTGTTTCAGGTGTTCAGAAACGCTTCGTCATCCCCACAAAGGACATGAAGTCCGGCTACACCTACGAAATCCTCTACACAGCAGTCGACTACCACGGCGTGACATCGACAGCCCGCTACTATGTCACTGTCAAATAAGCCGCAAGATAGTAAATACATAACATTAAATTAATCGACATGAAACTCAACAAGATCTTACTATCTGCAGCTCTGGTGCTGGGAGCATTCTCCGCATCGGCACAGGAGGAGGTTACTGACTACCAGTTCAACCCCCACTGGTACCTGCAGGCACAGGTAGGCGGTCAGGAGACGCTTGGCGAAGGCGCTTTCGGCAAGCTCGACTGCCCGAATGCACAGGTAGCCGCCGGCTACAAGTTCAATCCCTACATCGGTGCGCGTCTCGTCGTCAACGCATGGCAGAGCAAAGCCATCAGCAATATCTACGATAACACCTACCGCTGGAAATGGAACTATGTGGCTCCCACTGTGAATGCTGTATTCGACATGACAAACATCCTCGGCGGTTATAACCCCAACCGCCTTGTCGATGTCAACGTCTTCGCCGGTATAGGTGCGAACATCGGTTTCAAGAACGACGAAGCAAATGCCATCCAGGCAGCTTATGCCGCCGCCAACAAGGGCGCTCAGATGCTGGGCAAACTCTGGGACGGCACGAAGGCACGTTTCGTCGGTCAGTTCGGCGCCGATGTGAACTTCAACATCACCGATCACTTCGCTCTCGGTCTTGAACTGCAGGCAAATGTCCTCCCCGACGGATACAACTCCAAAAAGGCAGGCAACGCCGACTGGTACTTCAATGCTCTCGTGGGTGCACGTTTCACCCTCGGCAAGAAGTGCACCAAGACAACACGTGTCGTCGAGCTTCCCGTGCGCGAGAAAATCGTCGAGAAAATCGTCGAGAAAATCGTCGAAGTGCCTGTTGAAAAGAAAGTCACCAATACTGTCGACAATACCCAGAAGCCTTACCGCGTAGATGTGTTCTTCACCATCTCGAACTACACTGTCAACAGCAACGAGATGCAGAAAGTGCAGGAAATGGCTGAATACCTCAAAGCTAACCCCGACAAGAAAGTTGTCGTGACAGGTTATGCCGACAAGGGTACAGGCACACGCAAGATCAACCTGCGTCTGTCGAACCAGCGCGCTCAGACCGTCGCACAGCTTCTCCGCGAGAAGTACGGCATCGCTTCCGACCGCATCATCGTCAAGAGTATGGGCGAGGCAGAAGATCAGCCTTACAGCGATCCTCTGAAAAACCGCGTCGCTATCTGTATCGCCGACTGATATGTTAATTGTTCGCTGCGGATAATAAAACATGTCTGACAGCGTTAAATAAGCAATAACACCTGTCTTTGCCAGGGTCATATACCTAAATGACTGTGTTGGCAGGACAGGTGTTTGCTTTTTTCAAAACCAATCTATTGCGTATGAAGAAATTCCTACTCTCTTTATCTGTTGCGGCAGCCGCTGTCGTTCCCTCCGTAGCGCAGCTCGGCGGCGACGGCTACTATCGCGTGCAGAACGCCATCACACAACGTTATATTTACATCACCGACAATAAAGGAAAGATCGACGTAGGCACCACCTCAGTGGACGTGCTTGCTATCCAGCTGTGGAAAAACGCCGACAAGGCGATAAGCGACCCTGCGACGGTGCTATACATTAAAAAGGAGCCCAGCAGCCGCAACGACTACGACATCACCGCGCAAGGAACCGGCATTTATCAGATCATCAGCCGCTATGTTACTCTCCTGCGCAATTCCGACGGCACATATATGGCTTACGGGCGCTCAAGCGGCGCCGTGAAATATCTCGCCGACGCCGAAAGCTCCAACAAGGATGAAGGCGCCATGTCGACAGAGGTGAGGGATGACCGCCGCAAATGGTATATCAAGCCTATAAGTACCACAGGCGACAATTATTTCGGCGTGAAACCCACGGTGAACGCCGGCGGAAAGTACTACATGCCTTTCTATGCGTCCTTTCCTTTCAGTGCCCACTCGTCGGGTGTGAAGGTCTACACAATCTCTGAATGCGGCTATGGCATGGCGGTGGCGGAGCCTGTGAACGGCACCGTTCCGGCGGCAACGCCCTGCTACATAGAATGCTCTTCGTCTGCGCCGGCTTCCAACCGGCTCAATATCGGCGGCAGCGCCCAGGCGATCAGCAGGAATATGCTCGGCGGCGTCTATTTTGAGAACTATCTTCCCACGCATCTCAACCTGACGCGCTACGACAAGAACACGATGCGTGTTCTCGGCACGCTTGCCGACGGCAAACTCGGTTTCGTAACCGCAAACATCGAATATCTGCCCGCCAACCAGAGCTATCTTAAAGTTCCGACTGGTTCACCGGCAAGTATCCGCATAGTGACAAAGGCAGAATATGATGCCGCTGTCAACGCTCTTCCTAAGAGCGTCGCACTCGATGCCACCTCCCTGAAGCTCTATCAGGGCGCATCAAAACAGCTCACTGCCACGATAGATCCTGCCAATGCTTCCGACAAGACGCTGAAATGGACTTCGTCGAACACGGCGGTTGCCACCGTTAACGGCAGCGGTGTCGTCACGGCGGCAGGGAAGGGCAGTGCTACCGTCACTGTAACCACTGTAAACGGCAAAAGCGCAAGCTGTGCTGTCACGGTAGCACCCAAATATCCCGAGAGCGTCTCACTCTCCGCCACAAGCCTCAAAATGTATGCCGGCGACACGGCTAAACTCACTGCAACCATCTCACCGTCGGATGTCGAACAGACAGCTCTGACGTGGAGCAGTTCGGATGCTTCTGTAGTGGCAGTTGCGGCAGACGGCACTCTCAGCGCCGTCAAGGCCGGAAACGCTACGGTGAGCGTGCGCACAGCCGACGGCAAGACCGCAAGCTGCGCTGTCGCCGTTGCCCACAGATACCCGACATCCGTTTCGCTCAGCAGGACCTCCATATTCATCCATGCCGGCGAGAAGACTACGCTCACAGCCACCATCTCTCCGACAGATGTCAAGGACAAGTCCCTCACATGGACGTCTTCGGATCCGGCGGTAGTCGCTGTCGATGCCTCCGGCAATGTGTCGGCTCTTCAGGTAGGTGACGCGGTGATTACCGTGAGCTCTCCAGGGGGCGCCCGCGCCACATGCTCTGTCGCTGTCGCCCGCGCGCTGCCGTCCTCCGTTAGCGTGAATATCCCCACCGCAGTTATTGAAGTCGGCGACAAGGTGACGATCCGTGCCTCGGTATTGCCTGCCGATGCTGTTTCGACGGTCAAGTGGAGCAGCTCGGACGCAAGCATCGCAAAAATCAGCGGTTCCGGTCAGTTCACGGCGGTTGCTCCTGGCAAAGCGCAGATAATAGCCACTACAGAAAACGGTCTTACGGCGCACTGCGACGTTACCGTGCTCGAAAAAGGCATCCCCGCGACTGCCGTAACTCTCGATCCTTCGCGCCTCGTTCTTGTCAACGGTGAATCGGCATCGGTAAAAGCCACGATAGAACCTGCCGATGTAAGCAATAAATTCATCATCTGGACCTCCAGCAACGAATCGGTAGCCAAAGTTGACGACAAGGGCAATGTCACGTCGGTATCTCCAGGCGTGTGCAACATCACGGCGCAGTGCGGTCAGGCATCAACGCGTCTCACTGTGCGCGTCAATGAATTTGTCCCCGTCAGCAGCGTCACCCTCGACCGCACGACCGTTGACGCCGAAGAAGGCGATGAATTCGATCTGAAGGCTACTGTCGCACCGTCGACAGCGTCGTACAAGACTCTCGCGTGGGCAAGCAACAACGAAGAAGTCGCTGTCGTCGACCAAAACGGTCACGTCCGTGTGCTCAGCTTCGGCGTAGCTGTCATCTCCGCCACGGCTACCGACGGCAGCAATGTCAGCGGTGAGTGCCGCGTGAGTGTCAAAGGTTTCGTTCCTGTGTCGCGCATCGAGCTCAACCGCACGGAATTCAGCATAGAGGAGGGCAATTCCTTTACTCTTACCGCAACAGTCTTCCCCGAGGATGCCACAGACAAATCTATCTCGTGGCGCAGCAGCAACGAAAATGTCGCCACTGTCGACAATGGCTTTGTCACCGTCAGGAAACCAGGCAATGCCGTCATCACCGTGCAGGCTCTCGACGGTAGCGGCGTGACAGCCACATGCTCTATTCTCGGCACTGCCGGAGCTGCCATAGTGCTCGCTCCCGGCGAGACATTGCCGGTTTACACTGTCGACGGCATTCTGCTTCATGCCAATGCCGACGCGGAGACCATCCGCAGTCTTGCACCGGGCGTATATATCGTCGGCAATCACAAGTTGCTCGTTAAGTAACGTAACCATAACAATCACGTCATAGCCCGCGCGTTTCTGCAATGGAAACGCGCGGGCTTTTTCAGGTACCTTTCGAAAGCATTTGAAGCCTCCGGACTTTCGTCTAAGTTTCGTTTTAGTTACGTTCTTGTTTTTTTATCAAAAAATAATCAATATTTTTTGTAGATTATTAAAACATTTGTGCTATCTTTGCCCAAAGATGCAGGAAAGTAATTTTCTGTGTCGGTCTTTGACGGCTACCGTCGGGACGGTTTTTATACCTCAATCTCTAATATCTTAATCTTAAAGTCTGAATAACAAAAAATTATCTCATCCTCGGAATAAAGCCAAATTTAACCAATCATGAATACAAAATTCATCAAGTATCTTCTGTTCGTTCTTCCTCTGGCTCTGGTGTCGATGTTCGCGTCGTGCAAGAGCGATGATCCCGACCCCACTCCGGGCGGTGGCGACGATACCGGCTATCTGCCGGAACTCAGTGTTCTCTCCCGCTATGAAATCATAGTTACTGATCCGCATGAAGTGACTTTCGACATCACTCGCGGCGCAGCGCAGGCAAACGACTTCGTCAGGCTCGAATCCGCCGTCGACAGCAAGCTCACACGCTGCGAAATCGCTTCCTTCACCGAAAAGTCAGTAACAGTAGCCCTTCCGGCGTCGATTGTCGAAGGTTCATATAAGGTATATTATTGCCGCGGCGACAAATCGCGCACTTGCGGAACGATGCAGATTGTGTTCGTTACAAAGTCGTTCGATCCGCAGCCCGGAACCACTGTCTACGGCACTATCAGCGATTCCGAAGGCAAGCCGATGGCCGATGTGCTGGTGAGCGACGGTCAGATATTCGCTAAGACCAATGCCGAAGGACAGTACGAGCTGGAATCGGTCAAGCCCCTGCCTTACGTCTTCATGGTAGTGCCCTCCGGCTATGAGCCCGGTGTCGACGGCGTGTTCCCGCAGAACTTCCGTGCCCTCAATTTCGTCAACGACAAAGACAAGGCTGAGCGTTTCGACTTTGTGCTCACAAAAGTCGACCAGAGCAAGTTCAATCTTCTCATTTTCGGTGATATGCATCTCGCCAACCGCAACGGTGACCTCGAGGCGTACAAAAAATTCACCAGTGATGTCAGTGGTTATGTAGCCGACCATGCCGACGTGAAGACCTACGGCGTCACTCTCGGCGATATGAGCTGGGATATATACTGGAACAACTACACTCTTTCCGACTATGCGAAGAATATCAACAGTCTTCTCGGCGGGAAACTGATGATATATCACACTATCGGCAACCACGACAACGACTATACCGCTGTCCGCAGCAACTACAATGCCAAGAATCCCTATCGCCGCATCATCGGTCCTAACTACTGCTCCTTTAATATAGGTGAGATACACTTCGTTCTGCTCGACAACATCGACTGCTCCGACTATGACGGTACTACCAGCCGCAACTATACCGAGCAGATGACAAGCGACCAGCTCGACTGGCTCCGCAAGGACCTTCAGTACGTCGATAAGTCTACGCCGCTCGTCATTGCCATGCATGCTCCCGTGCACTCTATCTCCGGCGCCACACAGTTCAAGGCAAAAGCCGGCATGGCTTCTCTTGCCTCGATTGTCGACGGATATAAAGTGGATTATATCACCGGTCATTCACATAAGAGTTTTAACGTCGCTCCTTCGCATAGCGTTATCGGCGGCAAGGACGTCCGCGAACACAATATCACCGCAGTATGCGGCGACTGGTGGTGGTCGGAGAAGCTGACCCCCGGTGTTCACCTTGCACACGACGGCTCGCCGGCAGGCTACGAGATATGGAACTACAACGGCAAAGATGTCAAGTGGCTCTACAAAGGAACCGGCAAGAGCGAGAACGTACAGTTCCGCAGCTACGACCTCAATGAAGTAAAATTCGACTTCGCCGAAGACGGATGCACACAGCTCACCGGAACTGCCCGCGCTACCTTCCAGAAATATGTCGACGCATACAGCGGCAAGAAGGACAACTATGTTCTTATCAACGTCTGGAACTACAACCCTTCGTGGACCATCACGGTGACACAGGAAGACGGCAAGGTGCTCACACCGACAGCCGTCACGGCATACGACCCCCTGCACATAGCCGCCATGGACGTCAAGCGCTTCCGTACCGCCACTTCTTCCAATCCCAATTTCATCACCTCGAACCATCCTCATTTCTTCCGCGTTCAGTGCACCGACAGCAACGTCGACCTCAAGATAACGGTCAAGGATGAGTTCGGACACGAATGGACCGAAGACATGGCACGACCGAAGATTTTCGGCAAGACCGACGCCGAACTCCGCAACTATAAGTAATCATCACATTGATTTCCAGTTTAAACCTAATCAATAATCAATTTTGCTATGAAAGTGATCACAAGAATGCTTTTGGTCCTTGCAATTCTGCTGACAGGCATACCGTCGGCTTTTGCAGCGAACCGGGAGCTTAAAGGCACCGTCCTCGACTCGGCGGACGAGCCTCTGATCGGCGTCAGCGTTCAGGACCCCGCGTCCAAGATGGCTGTCGCAACCGACATTGATGGTAACTTCACCATCCGGGTTCCGGAAGGTCCTGTTACCCTACGCTTCTCTTACGTGGGTTACTCCGCTAAGACAGTGAAAGTAGGCGCTGCCGAAAACAACATCAAGGTTGTTATGATGGAAGACGCCATCGCCCTCGAAGGCACCGTCGTCATCGGCTACGGTAGCCAGAAGAAAGCCAACATCACCGGCGCAGTTGCCGCTATCGACGGTAAGGCTCTCGAAAACCGCCCGGCAGTTTCCGTATCCAACATGCTTCAGGGTTCGGTAGCCGGTCTTAACGTTACGACGGCATCCGGTGTCCCCGGTCAGTCTGCCAAGCTCAACGTCCGCGGTCAGACATCTATCAACGGCGGTAGCCCGCTCGTGCTTGTCGATGGCGCAATCGGCGATATCGACATGGTGAACCCCAACGACGTGGAGTCTATCTCCGTCATCAAGGACGCATCCGCATCGGCAGTCTACGGTGCCCGCGCCGCTTACGGCGTTATCCTCGTTACCACCAAGCAGGGTGCTGCAAAGGACGGACAGGCAACAGTCCGCTTCAACGCACGCGCCGGCTGGGAGACTCCCACCACTTCCACAGATTTTTTGACATCAGGTTATTGGTCTGTCTATAACGTGAATCGGTTCTGGAGTAATCGAGCAGGTAGCAACTACATTGAGTATAACCACAACGATATGATGGAGCTCCTTGCCCGTGTCAACGACAAGACAGTGAATCCTGATCGTCCTTGGACAGTTGAGACTGTACGCAACGGCGAAAAGCGTTGGGCTTACTATGCCAATACCGACTGGTATCATGAGATGTTCCGCGACAGCCACCCCACGCAGCAGTACAATATCTCGTTCAGCGGCGGTAAAGACAGATTCCGCTACTTCCTCTCCGGAGGTATGGATTTCAAAGACGGTATCATGAAGATGAATACCGACAAATACCACAAATATAACATGCGTTCGAAACTCGATTTCGCTGTCAACAAGTACATCGACATCAGCAACAACACATCGTTCTATGGCTCGGAATATTCCTATATGGGTGCCGGTAGCGTTGAGGATACTTTCGCATACGCCAACCGTCATGCCCTTGCCTGTTATCCTCTCCAGAATCCCGACGGTTCATGGGTAGGTACAGTGCCTTGGCAGAGCTACCGCGTAGCCAACGGTCGCCATATCCTTCAGGGAGCAGGCACGCACCGCAACAAGGAGCGCAAGACGAACTTCTCGAATACATTCCGTCTCAACATCACTCCTATCAAGCAGCTCACCATCACAGGTGACTTCACCTATCGTTTCTATCAGTACCGTGACACACATCGTGGACAGCCGTTCTACTACCGCGTACGTCCTGACGAGGATCTCACTCCTTATGATACCGGTGCAGGTCTCAACCACCTTACTGAGGTAAGTGCAACACGTAACTACTACTCAGTAAATGCATTCGCTACCTATAAGGATACTTTCAAAGACGCGCACAATGTGACCGTAATGGCAGGTTTCAACTATGAGAAGTACGACTACAAGCGCGTAGGTGTAGATGTCACCGACATTACATCTCCCGACCTCGACGATATCAGCCTACATCCCGCCGATCCGACCTACACCGTTCAGGGCGGTCAGAACGAGTACGCTCTCGAAGGTATTTTCGGTCGTGCCAACTATGACTACAAAGGTAAATACCTCGTTGAGTTCTCCTGCCGCTACGACGGTACTTCCCGCTTCGGCGAAGGACACCGTTGGGGATTCTTCCCCTCGGGTTCCGTAGGCTGGCGTATGTCGGAGGAAAACTTCTGGGAGTCCCTCCGTCCGGTCTGGAACAACGCAAAGGTACGTGTATCCTACGGTCACCTCGGTAACCAGCAGACTTCCGACCTTTACAACTTCTTCCGCGGCATGAGCACGAAAAACTTCGCAAGTTTCAACTTCGGTACGGGCAACGGCTCTTCGAGCTACACCTCCATCGACGCTCCTAAGGCAGGCGACCTCACGTGGGAGACCGCAAAGCAGTGGGACCTCGGTCTTGACCTGAGCTTCTTCAACAACCGTCTGAGTTTCACCGGCGACGTCTATGTCCGCGATACCGACAACATGCTCACCAGCGGTTTCGAACTTCCCGGTGTCTATGGCGCTTCCGTACCTAAGATGAACATTGCCAACATGCGCACCAAGGGCTACGAACTTGCATTCCAGTGGAACGACAACTTCAATCTTTTCGGCAAGCCCTTCAACTACAACATCAGCTTCAATCTCTCCGACTACCGTTCGGAGATCACAAGATTCAACAATCAGGACAAGACTCTGACCCAGTATTATGAAGGCATGCAGATGGGTGAGATCTGGGGTTACTCTCTTGAGGATCGTTTCTTCGCTACCGACGAAGAAGCACAGAAATTTGCTTCAGAAGTGAACCTTTCTAAAGTGCAGGGCGGTCTCAAAGGCGGCTGGCAGGCCGGTGACGTAATCTTCCGCGACCTCGACGGAAACGGTGAGATCAAGGCAGATGGCTATCGTCCGATGGAGGAAGATGCACCGGGAATCGTAGACAGAAAGTCCGTTGATACACCAATGGAAACAGGTATTCTTTCCATTGATTCCATGTTCCCGATCGGTCGTGGACAGCG
>USMC01000058.1 GCA_900555715.1 uncultured Porphyromonadaceae bacterium
ATTTCGATTATAATGTTCATACCTCGTAAAGAAAGTCCCCGGGTATAGGGGGCGTCGTGAGATAGAGAATGCACTGCGGAGAAAATGAGGAGAAGATGGGGAAACATACGGAGTTGATCGACGGCGGACTGCGCAAGATGGCACGCCGCGACAAGGCGCTCGTCGACGAGATGTCTGCGACTATCATTCTGAACGATTTTCTCGGCAGCAGAGCCTACCGGGATGCTAATATATAATTATGAAACTACCAGTATACCTCTACGGACACCCTGTGCTCCGCAAAATCTCCGAGCCTATAGCCGCCGGCACTGACATCAAGGAACTTGTCGGACAGATGTACGACTGCATGTATGAATCGGAAGGCGTCGGTCTCGCAGCGCCGCAGATCGGCAAGAACATCCGCCTTGTAGTCATCGACGCCGACCCCTTCGCCGAGTCTTTTCCCGAATGTGCAGGGCGTAAGCTCACACTTGTAAACCCCACCGTCGAAGTGCTCGACGGCGACACCGTCACACGCGCCGAAGGCTGCCTCAGCCTTCCCGGAATCAGCGAGAACGTGCCGCGCGTAGAGCATATACGTCTGAGCTGGCTCGACGAGAACTTCGAACCGCACACCGAAGAAATCAGCGGTTTTCTGGCCCGGATAGTCCAGCATGAATGCGACCACCTCGAAGGACTCCTCTACATCGACCATATCTCAGGAATCCGCAAACAGCTCATACGCGGCAAACTCAACAACATTGCAAAGGGACGCATCGCCGTGGACTACCCCGTGCGCTTCGCCCCTAAACACTGACAAACATAATCAACCACATAATCATGGCTGACGACAAAAAAATCATCTTCTCCATGGTGGGTGTGAGCAAAATCTACCCGCCACAGAAACAAGTACTCAAAGACATCTACCTCTCCTTCTTCTACGGCGCCAAAATCGGTATCATCGGTCTCAACGGCTCCGGTAAGTCCACCCTGCTTAAAATCATTGCAGGCATCGACAAAGACTATCAGGGCGAAGTAGTATTCGCTCCCGGCTACAGCGTAGGCTACCTTGAGCAGGAGCCGCATCTCGACCCGGACAAGACCGTCATTGAAGTGGTTCGTGAAGGCGTACAGCCCGTGATGGACCTCCTCGCCGAATTTGAAAAAGTAAACGAATCGTTCGGCGATCCCGATGTGCTCGACGACCCAGAGAAGATGGACGCGCTCATTGCCCGTCAGGCAGAACTTCAGGACAAACTCGACGCCGCCGACGCATGGAATATCGACACCAAGCTCGAACGGGCTATGGACGCACTCCAGTGCCCTCCCGACGACCAGCCCGTCACCACGCTCTCCGGCGGTGAGCGCCGCCGTGTGGCTCTCTGCCGTCTCCTCCTGCAGCAGCCCGACGTCCTTCTTCTCGACGAACCTACGAACCACCTCGACGCCGAGAGTATCGACTGGCTTGAGCAGCACCTCCATCAGTATCCCGGAACTGTCATCGCCATCACACACGACCGCTACTTCCTCGATCATGTTGCAGGATGGATTCTCGAGCTTGACCGAGGCGAAGGCATTCCCTGGAAAGGCAACTACTCTTCATGGCTCGACCAGAAGACAAAACGCATGGCACAGGAAGAGAAACAGGCTTCGAAACGCCGCAAGACACTCGAACGCGAGCTCGAATGGGTGCGCATGGCACCAAAGGCACGCCAGGCAAAGGGCAAAGCACGACTGAACTCATACGACAAACTTCTCAATGAAGACCAGAAACAGCGCGAGGAACGCCTGGAGATATTCATTCCCAATGGTCCGCGCCTGGGCAACAAGGTCATCGAAGCTCAGCATCTCGCCAAAGCTTTCTCTCACAAAATCTTATTCAAGGACCTCTCGTTCGCTCTGCCGCCGAACGGCATTGTCGGCGTCATCGGACCGAACGGCGCCGGCAAGACTACCCTCTTCCGCCTTATCATGGGACAGGAAAAGCCCGACAACGGAACGTTCGAAGTGGGCGAGACAGTAAAGATAGCCTACGTCGACCAATCGCACCACGATCTCCTGCCTGAGCGCAGTGTCTACGAAGTCATTTCGCAGGGTGTAGAGTCGTTCCGCATGGGCGGTCGCGACGTCAACGCACGCGCCTATCTGTCACGCTTCAACTTCACTGGCGCCGATCAGGAAAAGAAAATAGGCGTTCTTTCCGGCGGTGAACGCAACCGCCTGCACCTTGCAATGGCTCTCAAGGAAGAAGGCAACGTCCTTCTGCTCGACGAACCGACGAACGACATCGACGTCAACACTCTCCGCGCTCTCGAAGAAGGTCTGGAAGACTTCGCAGGATGCGCCGTCGTAGTAAGCCACGACCGATGGTTCCTCGACCGTATCTGCACTCACATCCTCAGCTTCGAAGGCGACGGCAATGTCGTATTCTATGAAGGCTCATACTCCGACTACGAAGAGTATAAAAAGATGCAGAACGGCGGCAAGGAGCTTCCCCGCCGCCGCTACCGTAAACTTATGGAATAATCATTCAAGCATGTGCCTGTAGACTGATTCAAGTCTGGCACATACGCTCGATGGCAGATATGCAGCGATGCGGCTGAGCGATTCTTCGCCCATGTGCCGCATCGCTTCTTTATTGTCGAGAGCATAATTTAGCGCCTCTGTCAGAGCCTTAACGTCGCCGGGGTTGACGAGGATACCGTTCACACCGTCGGAAATGATGTCCGGAATACCGCCCACACGGGTTGCTATCACCGGCTTCCCATAGCTCATCGCCTCAAGGATGCAAACAGGCATACCCTCGAAATAGGATGGCAGAATGAATGCATCGCACTGCGCCAGCCGACGCGCCTTGTCCTGCCCGGACACCCAGCCGCCGTACTCCACGATATCTTCTACGCCTTTCTCATGTACCTCAGCCATCATGCCGGCGACGTCTCCGGCGCCACAAAGAACAATCTTCAGGCAACCCTTGTAGCGCTCGCGGTCAGCAGCGACAGCGTCAATGATGTCATATATGCCCTTAAGCGGTGTTATCATGCCCAGGAACAACAGCGTGGTGACACCGTCTGTTTTCGCAGGCACATCAACGGGTGTCGGAGGATTGACGCCGTTGGGCACGACCTCCATATGCTTCACTTTAAAGTTATCCCTGAAGAAATCGAGCCAGCTATCGGATAGCACGACAAGGACGTCGCACTTGTCGAGCGTAGCCTGTACCGCAGCCTTATGCTTGAGCGAGAAATCCTTAAAGCCTCCGCCATGCATGTGGTACAGCACCTTGCGCCCGAATGCCGACGCTATGTTTATAAACATCCGCTTGCGCCAGAAACTATTGTCGGAGCAGCCGTGAACATGCACTATCTTAATATTACTGTCAGTGGCAAGCAACCACGTAAAACGGACAAGTCCGCGCGCCATGAACAGGAACTTACGCAACTTGCCGCCGTCGGAGTTGGTAGCGACAAAACGATAAGGTCTGACAAACTGACTGTGGTACTTCTCTACATCCGGAATGCCGCCTCTGGACGACTTGTAGTCAATGCCAATGGCAAGCACACTCTCTGATATTTTAGGGTCGATAGCCTCCATTATTTCTTAACATCCAGACACTGCCCCATATCAAGCAGATACTCATCGGTAAAATAGCGCATACGACCTCCGTTGCTTGTGAAGGTCATCTCGCCGAAGTACACCTTGTCGCCTACCTCATAAAGGTCTACTCTCACGCAAGGAATGCCTGCGCTAAGTTTCTCGCTAATCTCTATCATACGTTCAAGCTGTCTCGGGCGGGCAACCTCAACGTCGTTCTTATACTTTCCGTATATCCTTTCGGGATGTCGCTGCCAGTCGGGTAAGGAATAGCTTACGACGCTCACCTTGTGTTTATCTATGTTGCGGTCGGCGCATACAAGACATGCCTGAGCCTTGCCGTTAAAGCACCATATCTTGTAATCGACAACACCGTGCGACCCTTCGGAGGGGAGCAGAACTTCCACCACATAGCTGTTCTTTATATCGAGGTAATGAGGCTCGCCTGTGGCGAATCCGAACCAGCGCGAAGTACCATTCTTCAGCTTATTTCTGACAGTCTCAGCGCTGACTTTGCTCTTGTCGTTCACAACAACGACATTGCCGGAGCCTGATGTCGGCTTAATGACAAACTGCTGCGGAAGATTGTCGAAATCGATGTCGTCAACGCTCTTGCAATGCTGGTACATAGGAACAAGTATTTCTTCCAGTCCGCGTTCCTTCACATATTCACGGACAAGATACTTATCCGACAGACGCGTCCACACTGACAAATCGGAATGCCGGGACAACCATAATATTTTCTCATTGAGATCGTGCGGCTCCGACAAAGAAGGTATGCGTTTGAACTTGACTACATACCTTAACCAGCCTAAGGCATGCGACAGATACTTAACCGCCTTATTCATCTTTTGTGACGATTTATTTTTTTTGCTGCTGTCTGCGAAATTTCATCAGCGATAAACGACGAAATTTCCGGCTGCACTGCATCGGACAATAAATGACGTTTCACTTCAGAATCGTCGTTAAGATAATGCCTGAGGTCATCTTCATCCTTTATTATCGTCAAATAACCCAGCTCTTCCAAGTGCGTTGCTGTAGACACCTGATGGTCGTTACGGTGTTCACCCAGACGAGCCAGACGCGGTAGCACCAGGATAGGCTTGTTAAGGCGCATTGCCGTGATAATGATTCCCATACCGGCATGAGCCACTATCAGCCGGCTTTTTTTCACATAATCATCATATTCTTTTGCAGGAATAAGATTGAGCTGTCTGAAATGACGGGGTGTATATTTGCCGGGCAATGCCTGAGCGACAACCTCCTCACTGAGTTCGGCTACCACACCATCGACCATCTCCATAAGTCGGTCGAACGGGAATTGCGTACCGGTTGAAACAAATATCATTCTGTTAGTAATTTAAAGGACATTACCATGATACTCCACTTTCTTTGCAGCTAAATGCGGCCACTGGGTCAACGTTCTGTCTGCTATGTGCACTGCTATCCTGCCACATAGCGAAAGACGGTCGGCATTGGCTACAGAGTCAATCCAGATGGTATGAATACCCATCAGCCTGCCTACCAGGAGTCCCATAAGACCGGGAGCTGCTCCGGTGGAAATAATCATGTCCGGCTTTTCACGACGCATAATAGCGAAAAGCCGTTTAATCTGACCGAAAGCGCGACAGAAATTTGTTCGGGAGAAGTCCTGGACCAGATAAAAATTATGCTCTCCTTCCGGACGACCCTCCTCGGCGGTTGAAACATATACAAGTCTGCAGACATCCGACACCGGACGCATCATGCGCATCAACTGCACAAGATGTCCGCCGAAAGAAGCCACAGCCAACACCACCGGTTTATCTGCATCATTCGATATCATATCTATATGCATCGACTTTTAGTTATATCAGTTCTGTCATCCAACAATAACTTTTTCTTTAAAAACGTATAGATAATATAAATATTGTGCCGCATTCATTTCCCTTGCAATTATTTTTGTGCCGCCGGTCAATACAACTCTCTTCCGGTCGATACGCAAATTAAGACCGGCGCAGCGGATGCCGAGCGCCGGTCTTATTCTTTATTACACCGCAAGGACTATTCGAGTTCCTTGACGCGGATGTTGCGGTACCAGACGTCGTCGCCGTGATCCTGAAGACCGATGTAGCCTTCGTGGTTTTCACCACCCATGTTGAGCATCAGCTTATAGGCTGCGGGGAAGTCGCCGTCGGGATTGAACTTGCTGTCTTTGAGCATCTGCTTCCACTTCGGAGTCCACAGATGGTATTCGAGGACATTCTCACCGTTCTGAGAGTGAATGACGGTGCCCTTATAGACAGTAATCTTCGCTTTGTTCCACTCGCCGAACGGCTTGGCGTTCTGAGGCTTCGCAGGAATCATATCGTAGAGCGAAGCCGACTGACGGTTGCCGTCGATGCCAAGCTTGGCATCTTCATGGTTGTCGTTGTCGAGCACCTGATATTCGGATGCCGACTGCCAGATCGGGAGATATACTTCCTCTCCGTCCTCGTCGGTGACAGCTTCCTGGGCAAGATAGAATATGCCCGAGTTGCCGCCTTTGGAAATCTTATATTCCAGCTCAAGCTCGAAGTTTTTGAACTTATGCGGGAAAATAAGGTCGCCTCCACCTTCCATCTGAGCCTCGCCCGTACCCGAGCCGACAAGATGGATAGCTCCGTCGTCGACATTCCAGCTTGTCGGAGCGGCATCCATTCCGTAGCCGCGCCATCCGTCGAGGTTTTCACCGTTGAAAATGACAATATAGCCTTCGTCGTCCACCGGAAGTGCGGAAATGTCGGTCTGCGCACGGTCGGCGATACGATACTCACCTCTGGCAGCCTTGGCTGCTATTTCGGTGCTGTCTTTCTGGCATGTGCATCCCGGGCAACTGCATTTGCACTTGCAGCTGCCGTTGCCGCCGCACGACGACAGCAATGCTGCCGCCGCGCCTATGATAAACAGAGTTTTTTTCATCATTTAAGTTCTTTTACGCGTACGTTACGATACCATACTTCGTTTCCATGATCCTGGAAAGCGAAGAAACCCTTGTGCTTGTCGTTGAGTTTTTCGAAAGCGACAGGAAGGTCTTTTTCGTTGAATTTGCTGTTCTGAAGCATTTCGGTCCACTCGGGTGTCCACATGTCGTATTCGAGCACTTTCTCGCCGTTCTGGTAGTGCTCCACATGTCCGTTGTTAACAACCACGCGTGCTGTGTTCCACTCGCCCCAGGGCTTAGAGTTCTGAGGATTGGCGGGAATAAGGTCATAGAGCGACGCCGACTGACGGTTGCCGTCCACACCGAGTTTTGCGTCGGGATGGTTCACATTGTCGAGAATCTGATATTCGGGAGTTGTGACGAAGAGCCAGCCGAGATTGCCGTCAGCATCTTTGAATTCCTGACCCATGTAGAAGAAACCGGAATTGGCACCTTCCGACACCTTCCAGTCGAACTGCACGTCGAAATTGTCGAAATTATGAGCGAAGATGATGTCACCGCCCTTGCCCTCGGCAGGCACGAAATGGAGCGTGCTGTCGTCGGCTGTCCATCCGCCGGGGATGGTGTCACGACCGTAGCCGCGCCAGCCCGTGAGATCCTCGCCACCGAAGAGAACGGTAAAGCCTTCCTCGTCGATGGGGAACACGCCGGTAGCAGTTTCGTCGCCGAAGGCGGCGACTGAATATGTGAGAGTGTCGACAGGTGCGGCAGCCTCCTCGTTTGTCGTTGCAGCTTTCTTGCCGCACGATGCAGCAGACAGCACAAGCAGCGAAGATATGAAGAAAACAGTTTTTTTCATTTCAATTATGTATTTAAAATTCCTAATTACTAATTGCTAATTACTAATTGCTAATTGCTCATTAATCTCACGCAGGCATGTCGGGCAGCTTGAAACCGTTGTGATATTCCGGTTTGATAAGCTTTTCGGCATATACGCGGGCGTTGACAGGCTCGGAGTACGAGCGGTCGAAGGTCGGATGACCGTCGTGTATCTGGAATTTGTCTTCTATGACATTCGAGATCGTGGCATCTGCCGGGATGTTTGTAAACTTCATGTTTTCGCCGTCCCAGTCGAGCCACTGGTTGAGGCTCTGGAGACGTACAGCAGCGACGCCCATGGTAATCATTTCGTTGAGCGGACCGGCATACAGGAAATCGGATTCCGAAAGTACGCGCGAGTCGGGGCTCTCTTTGCAGGCGCGTATCCAGTCCTGCTGGTGGCTTGTGTTCACCTCGCGGCTCTTGTGCGGGTCGGCGGGAACGCGACCGGAGCAGAGGAAAGGCTCGTTGCCGTATGTGCCGACAACCATAGTGTCCTTCGTGCCATAGAGCACAACTACACCGTTCTCATCGAACTTCTTGCCTTCGGGCATGTCGATAGGCAGATTAGGCATCAGACCGCCGTCGTACCATGTGAGTTCCACTGCGGGAAGGGCGAGACGGGGAAGATTGTCGCGGGCAGGGAAGCGGAAAGTGATTTTCTCAGCTGTGGGGCAAGCATCGCTCATCAGCATCGTTGAACTGCCGATTACTGCCGAAGGATAGCCGAGTTCGAGAGCCTTGAAGGGAACCTGCAGAATATGATTTGCCATATCGCCGAGGGCACCCGAACCGAAATCCCACCAGCCGCGGAAATTCCAGGGTGTATAAGCTGAATTATAGGGACGGAACTTAGCCGGACCGATGAAAGCTTCCCAGTTCATTGTCTTGGGCACTTTCATAGCCTGCTTGGGAGCCGGCATACCCTGCGGCCATATCGGGCGGTTGGTGAAAGCCTCTATGCGTGTAACTTCACCTATCTCGCCATTGCGTATCCAGTCGATAGCGCGGCGTGTACCTGCCAGAGAGGCTCCCTGATTGCCCATCTGTGTGGCAACCTTGTGCTTCTGGGCAAGCTTGGTGAGCAGACGCGACTCATAAGGATAGAGAGTCAGCGGTTTTTCAACGTATGCATGTTTGCCTGCCACAATAGCATCGGCTGCAATGATAGCATGGGTATGGTCGGCTGTGGCGACCATAACGGCGTCGGCGTCCTTGAGCATATCGTCGTACATGCGGCGATAGTCGTTATAGCGTTTAGCCTTAGGATATTTGTCGAACACATGACCGGCATACTGCCAGTCGCAGTCGCACAGACCGATGATGTTTTCGGTTTCCATTGCAGCGAGGTCGGCGGCACCACGTCCACCGATACCAATACCAAGGATGTTCAGACGGTCGCTTGGTGCAGGCTTGCCTCCGCTGAAACTCTTGCCGAGTATTTCACCTGGCATAAAAGCAAATGCAGCAGTTGCAAGTGCGCCGGTTTTGAGAAAATTTCTTCTCGAAAGATCTACAGACATAAAAATATCAGATAATAAGGTTTATAAATATTATTGACACAGCATGAACAGAATCCGGATATTCCAGATTCTCCAATTTGCCTTCAAAGTTAATCAAAGTTTTATAACAACGCAAATTTTTCTCAGCGGCCTAAGGCTTTTACACGGAACTTTTACACGGAATACCCGAGCAGACCGAGAATCATTGGGGCGAGAAGAGCAGTAAAGAGACCGTTGAGCGTCAGACCGATGGACGAAAAAGCACCATAGCGTTCGCTTCGTTCCATGGCGGCTGAGGTACCTACGGCATGAGCTGCGGTGCCGATTGACAGACCGCCCGCGATGGGTGAATGGATGTGACTCATCCTGACGATTTTAAACCCTGTCATGCCGCCAAAAATTCCGGTAGCTACAACGACCGCCGCTGTGAGAGGCGCAATACCTCCCATGGCGCTTGATATTTCCATGGCGATGGGCGTAGTGACAGCCTTGGGAGCGAGAGAGATGACAACCTCGCGCGTGGCACCGAACATCTCGGCAAGAAGCACTACGCTCACCACCCCTGCCACACATCCGGCGAGTTCGGAGAGCAGGAGCGGCAGAAGCTGCCGCTTAATGGTGGAGAGCTGCTTGTAGAGAGGAACGCCGAGCGCAACCACTGCGGGCTTAAGCCAGAAGTCGATGTAATCGCCGCCTTGCTTGTATGTGTCGTAGTCTATGCCGCACAGCATCAGAAAAGAAATCATTGCGGCAATGGCAATAAGAATGGGATTAAGCAACTTAATGCCTGTGCGTCGCTGAAGATACTGGGCTGCAAGGTAGAAGCCGAAAGTGAGGGCTATGAGGAAAAATTTGTTTTGCAGGAAATCCATTATTCAGCCTCCTTTGCGATTTTATGAACCAACTTGGCAGAAGCGGAGCGTGTGAGCTGATGCACCCACCCCGTGACGGCAATGATTATGATAGTGCTTATAATGGTTGCGAAGACAATTGGCACCCACTGGTCGGCGATGAGTCCGAGACAGTTCATAAGACCGATACCTGCTGGCACAAAGAAGAAGCCGAGGTTATGGACAAGGAAGCCGGAGAGTTTGTCGACCCACCGCAGTTTCACAATGCCAAGTTTGAGAGAGGCGCACAAAAGTACCATGCCGATTATACTTGAAGGGACGGGGATGCCAGTGAATCTGACCATCAACTCGCCGGCAACAAGAAATGCAAACAAAACGCCGAATTGTAGTATCATAATGTCAAAAGTCAAAACCTAAATTCAAATTTCGGCGCAAAGTTACCAATAATGCAGGAGACTTCGCTAAAATTTAGCGATAAACTCTTTCGCTCCTAATCGACATATACAGGCGGAATGCCGGCATTGTCTTCTTTGTGCATATTGGATTCCCAAAATTTCACGGCATCCTTAATCCATCCCTCAGCGACAGTTCCCGTACCTATGCCGAAGCCATGACCCAATCCTTCATAGAATTCCTATCGAATAAGATATGTCGTCGAGGTGTTCTGACATTGGTACGTTTTTCGATACGCTAAATTAGTAAAACATATTTATTCCTGGTAACTTTGCGCCGGCGATACGCCGGGTGGTGGAAGGCTCGCAGCACCGTCTTCGCACCGACCACATAGACCTCTACTACCAGCACCGCATAGACCCCGCCGTGGAACCGGAGACCTCACCACCAACTACGATGCTTCGTCGCGAGGCACTCGACCTCGGTCACAGCCTCTTCTTCGATCATCATGACCCTGATGTAGTCAAGATGTTCATGGACCGGAGATAACAACCATCTGAACACAAATCTGTCGCTGCTGCACACCCTTCAAGGCATACAGCAGCGACGTTATTTTCAAGCGCCAGAATTTTGTCATTACCAGCAGTATCGCAGGACATTTTGTTTAAAGCGTTTGTCGAGTAGCAAAATAATATTTAACTTCGCGCAAAACTCACATATAAGGAATATATATTATGAATGTAAAAAGAACCTTGATCTATGCAACCGGTATTGCTGTAGTCGGTTTTGCGTTGTATGCTGCAATAGCGCCATCTGAGGCAGCACCGTCATGCAACGGGAACCCCTGTTTCCCCGGAAAATATGCCGACCCTGAGGGAATAGTATACGACGACTCAGTGTTCATTTTTCCGACGCGCAGCCTCCCTTATGACGAACAGACCGCTTTAGACTGCTTCTCATCCGCCGACCTGAAACACTGGACAAAACACGAGAACATCATTGACACAACCGAGGTCAAATGGGCATGGGGCGCTATGTGGGCGCCGTCTGTATTCCGGAAAGACGGAAAGTACTATCTCTTTTTCGGCGCCAACGATGTCCACGAGGGAGAAACCGGAGGTATCGGAGTGGCTGTCAGCGACAGACCGCAAGGACCGTACAAAGATCTGCTGGGGCGTCCTCTCATTAATGAAATCGTCAATGGCGCACAGCCTATCGACCAATACATCTTCCAGGACAAAGACGGCAGTTACTATATGTATTACGGCGGCTGGGGACATTGCAACATAGTCAGGCTCTCAGACGACTTCACATCTCTTGTTCCATTCCCTGACGGATCTATCTATAAGGAAGTAACCCCGGAAGGATATGTCGAAGGACCGTTTATGCTCTTCAAAGACGGAAAATACTACTTCATGTGGAGCGAAGGAGGCTGGACCCAAGATGACTACAGAGTGGCGTACGCAATCGCCGACTCTCCCTTCGGACCCTTCAACCGTATCGGCACAATACTTGAGCAAGACCCGGAAATAGGTACAGGCGCGGGACACCATTCCGTCATCCGCTCCTCCAAAAACGGCAAGTACTACATAGTATACCACCGACATCCGATCGGAGCCACAGACGGCAACGACCGCGTCACATGTATTGACGAACTGCGCTTCGATTCCTCGGGCAAGATACTCCCCGTGAAAATGACCTTCACCGGTCCCGATGCCACGTCATTCTGAGAAAAATATGCGGTCAGACGGACGGCACTTCTCCGTCTGTCCGCATTGCTGTGTTTTGCAAAGAAATGTTAAACTTACATTTTACACTTGCCTGTTCGGGATTTTAGACGTAATTTTGCAGCGCAAAAGAGAAATGGCGATTTAGTGTAGTGGCCTAGCACGCCACCCTCTCACGGTGGAGACTCGGGTTCGATTCCCGAATTCGCTACAACGGACAAGGGCTGTGTCAGTCGACACAGCCCTGATTTTTTTCGTTACTCTTAATCTCGCCGGGGTTATTCGAAATAGCCTGTCAAGGGCTTTATGGCGGCAGATGCCGTTTGGTCGGCAGATACGGGGACAACGGTGACATATCGCCTCGACAGCCAGTATTCGTCGGTGTCTTCGGCATCCGGTTCCGAATTGATGAAGCGCCCCGCAAGCATATAGAACGGCACGCCGGCAGGGTCGAGATAGCGCTGATAGCTGTCGGTCCAGCGACCTCGTGCGGCACGGCACACTTTGACTCCTTCGGGAAGTACTTTAGCAGGGATATTGACGTTGAGGCAAATACCTTCCGGCAGACCTTTTTCGATGACGGCAGAAGCTATTGCGGCGACAAACGCCGTCGAAAGCGTAAAATCGGCTTTCAGCGAGTGGTGCAGAAGAGAGAAGCCCACAGACGGGATACCCTCGAGGCATCCTTCGAGAACAGCCCCCATCGTTCCGGAATATGTCACGTTGACGCCGGAGTTGGAACCATGATTTATTCCTGCGAATATGACATCCGGCCGACGTGGCAAAATCTCACCAAGCGCGAGCTTGACGCAGTCGACAGGCGTACCGTTGACTGTAAACAGCCGCACTCCTTCGGTTTTTGGCGTAAGTTCACGTATACGCAGCGGTTCGAAGATAGACATTGCCGCCGACTGTCCTGAATGCGGATGCGCCGGCGCGACAACATAGACGTCGCCCATCGACCGGACACATTCGGCAAGATGATGGATTCCGGGAGCATCGACGCTGTCGTCGTTGGTGATCAGTATAAGTTTACGCGATGAATTATCCATAGTCTTTATGTTAGTCAATCGTTAAATAAACGCTCGAAAGCTGCCTAATGTTGAACATTTTCGAGGATAAAGTCTGCCATGGCGGCAAGCACTTCCTCGGAAATGGTCTCTTCTATGCGTGCATACTCCGCGATATCGCCCGTGACTGCATGCTGGAAAAGATGATTAAGCCCTTCGAAGAGCGTAACACGCGCATGAGGTGCAAGTTCTTTCATTCGCGGCATATTCAGCTCGGGACTCACCTGCCGGTCAAGGCCGCCATAGAAGGCTAACACAGGCATACTGCATGCGCCTATCACATCAGCAGGGCGGAATGTCACGAACTGCTCCAGCCAAGGGTTGATCGACGAAGAAATCTGATGCAGATTGGCACGCATCTGCTCGTAGACGGGTGTATGAGGCATTTGCGCGCATATATTGTCGATCTCCGCCGCAGCCGCTTTGGTGCCACTCTGACGCACGGCAGCATAATATTTCAGGAGAGCGCCGCAATAGTCGGCAATCTCTTTCTCCCCTGCCCCACTTCCGCGCATGGCAGTAGCGCTCTGATCGGCAAGAATACTGTCGCCGCGCACAGTCGGAGCTCCCATAGCGACAATAAAGTCGGGACGCGTATCAGAAGAATATCCGGCTCCGAGAATAAAAGCCACTGTCGTGCCCTCGCTGTGCCCGAGCACTCCTACGGTTCTGAAATTTCCTTTATCACGCAGCCACGCAACTCCGGCGGCGGCATCCTGTGCAAAATCGGTTGTTTTGGCTTCGAGCGGATTACCGGTGGAAGCTCCGAAGCCACGGTCGTCGTAGCGCAGCGATGCTATGCCATGCCGGGCAAGGTAGTCGGCTATCACGGCAAAAGGCTTGTGTTCGAATACCTCTTCGTCGCGATTCTGCAGACCACTGCCTGTCACCATCAGTACAACGGGCGTGGCATCGTTGCAACTGTCGGGAAGCGTGAGCGTCCCGGCAAGTACAGCATCGGCGACAGGATTGGTAAATGTCACCTCACGCGTGGTATATGGGAACGGAGGTTGAGGTGTCTGCGGACGCTTACGGCGACCGTCGCCCGGGACGAGCTGCAGCGGCAGTTCTGCGGCGCCCTGCCTGAAAATACCGATGAGGCGTCCGTCCCTGAAACTGGCGGCGTATGAAGCGCTGATTTTCGGAACGGTGAAACGCAGAGAATCGGCGGAGAGATATTTGACGAATCCCTTTATTCCGAAAACGCCCTGATCGGGCGAATCAAGTGCGACAGTTTTTCCGTCGTCGGCAATGCTTACGACAATGCGTAGCGACGCTGCGTGCGACGCATCGAGCGTACCGTTCCAGGTGCCGGAGATCGGCGTCTGTGAATACCCGTCGACCGTCGCCACGACAGACAGAAATGCGGATAATGCTGCAAAATATATCTTTTTCATAAGTTCATAACACAAAGTTCAGCAAAGAAATGTTCACTTGTTGGGTTCTCGTTCAATTACCTTCATACCAAACGCGCCTTTTGTCAGACGGAGATCTACACTATCCGGACGTATCCGATGCTTGTAGTTTGACCAGGCAAAACGATTATAGCGCTGCAAGGAGATCGACTTCTTACATTCGCTCCCGTTTGGGAGCTGAACATCCATGAAATAGACTTGATATGGTTCCCCACGAGTATAACGGTTACGCGCTATACGTTTCATGCGGTAGCGAGTTTCTGAATAGACTTTTATCACTTCTGCACGAACAGTCACAGAATCCGATGTATTGCGTCCGAAATAATTCACTCCAAGAATTAAGCCCATAAATAATCCAGTAGAAGCAATAAGGTGGCATATTACATTTAAAATGATACTATGAGATGTCGTAATCTTTTTCCATTTTTGCCAGAATGCTAAGGCAGTGACAGCTGCAAATAGAATTGATACCCCAATAATCCAAACCGGTTTAACAAGAGTCATTCCTAAAAGCGTTATAGCAATTCCGTAAAATATAATCACGGTCAAAACGACCGTGATTATTCGTAACGTCCTCCAACGAGAGGCCATATTTTTTGCCATACGGCTTTTATTTGTTATTTGTCGGGCGCTCTATTCCATCATTATTAGCGCGGTCTGTCATATGTTTTATTCGATCTTTGGTTTCGGGATGCGATGAAAACATTTTGGCGACATAACTTGATTTGGATGCTTGACCGTTTTCCATCTCAAGAAATTTCTCAAATGCCATAACCATACCCCAAGGATTGCGACCGTTATCTTTTAAGAAATCATAACCACAATCATCAGCTTCTTTTTCTTGCTTCTGAGAAAATTTGGCGTTGATTAGTGAAGAACCGAGGGTACCAAGCTGGGAATCAGTCAACGCAGCAACCTTTCCTCCTGCAGAAGCCACGGCATCTTTCATTGCATCTGAAAGAAGTTGTGTACGGAAAGCTTTCTTTGAATGGTGTTTCATTATATGACCTATCTCGTGACCGATGATTCCGAGAAGTTCATCATCATTCATAATATCCATTAGCGATGAAAACACGCGCACACTGCCATCTGGGCAGGCAAAAGCGTTTACGTCAACGACATCGTAAACTTTGAAGTTCAAAGGTATTCCGTCAGCGTCAGTCAGACCCTCTGTGAGTTTTTTCAGACGAATAGTATATGGATTGTCATCAGGAGTAACAGGATTGTGTTCATCCATCCATTTCACTGATTCTTTAACATACTCAGCCATTTGCTCATCAGTGAGCGTTACTGCTTGAACAGCTTTCGCTGCCGAACCGACAGCTCTTTTTAGATTAAACTGACCATACGCGGGTGCAGAGACATTGATCAACCCGAGTATGACAAGCAACTTGAATGATAATTTAAGCATACGCGAATAGAATTTATATTTTGTTTTAATACATTATAGATATAAAGTTTAGCGCAAAATTACTAAATAGGCATGATACACACAAATTTTAAATCTTAAAGCTATGATTGAAAACGTCAAGAAAGTAGCTGTAAAATAATCACTCGGCACATATCCACACAATCATTCCGCAAAACCGGTTGCGACTCGCAAGACCTCGCAGCCGATTTTGTAATTTCACTCCAAGGATAATATGAGTATGCTGTTGAAACAGCAAAAAGACAAAGTAATTTAACTCAATTTAATAAAGTAAAATACATCAAAAACACAAAGTAAAACCAAACAAAAACACAAAATCGTTTGGCTAACTCAGACGAAATCATTAACTTCGCAACAAATTATGAAAGAGATAAAATATCTGAGTAGAATTGCCGACAAGACTCTTGATCTTCGGCTTGAAGCTTTTGGTGCGGTGCAAATTGCCGGACCTAAGTGGTGTGGCAAAACGACTACGGCTGAACGCAGGGCCGCAAGCGTCATAAAAATGCAGGATCCAGACCGAAGGGAAGGCTATCTGGCTACCGCACGCACAAAGCCGTCGCTACTGCTAAAGGGCGACACTCCACGCCTCATTGATGAATGGCAAGTCGCCCCGGTTATATGGGATGCAGTGCGTCATGCCGTAGATGAACGTAGAAAGAAAGGACAGTTTATTCTTACAGGATCTACCGTAATTGAAGATGACGAGATAATGCATACCGGAACTGGTCGCATTACCAAAATGGCAAT
>USMC01000059.1 GCA_900555715.1 uncultured Porphyromonadaceae bacterium
CGCTTGCGACCACCATCGGGCTTGCTTCCCGAAAGCGAGTGCAAAATTACTCCTTTCTTCCGAAATCACCAAATATTTTGATGGAAAATTATGTCGCGAAACATAAATTTAACCCTTATTCACACTCCATACATCTTCAACCGAAGATATACACATATAATATATGCATAAAGAAACCGAAACATTCATCGATGCCAAAAATCAAAAGGAAAGACGAATCTGCAAAAACTTTGCTGTACGGGCTTTTTTTTGTAACTTTGGCAATGATTTCGGCGATTTTCGCCGACGGCAAATCTCGATCCTCATAAATAAACTGATATGTCGCAATTTGTACATCTGCACGTCCACTCGCAATACTCCGTCCTTGACGGACTGTCGTCGATATCCGGTCTTATAAAAAAAGCGGTATCAGACGGCATGCCCGCCCTTGCGCTTACCGACCATGGCAACATGTTCGGTTGTAAAGCATTTTTTAATGACATCAAGAAGCACAACGGCAAGGTAAAAGATGAAGTAGCAAAAGCCAAGGCAGCACTTGAGGCGGCAGAAGCGGCAGGCGACGCAGAAGCGGCAGCCTCAGCACAGGCAGAGATGGAAGCTGCGGCAGCCAAACGCCTGAAGCCGATTCTGGGATGTGAAATGTATGTGGCAAAAGGTGACCTTCACGACAAAAACGACACCAAAGACAAGGGTGCTCACCTGATTGTGCTGGCGAAAAACGAAAAAGGGTATAAAAATCTCATCAAGCTTGTAAGCCAGTCGTGGACAGAAGGACATTATTTCCATCCCCGCACCGACAAGCAGGCGCTCGCCAAGCATCATGAAGGGCTCATCATCTGCTCCGCATGTCTCGGTGGCGAGATTCCCCGTCTTCTCCGTGCCGGAGACCTTGAAGGCGCCGACAAGGCTGTAGCCTGGTGGAAAAGCGTATTTGGCGACGACTATTATATCGAGCTCCAGCGCCATAAGGCGACAAAGCCTCGCGCGAACCACGAGACTTACGAAATCCAGCGCAGCATCGAGCCGCACCTGATAGCTCTCGCAAGAAAATATGACATAAAAATTATCGCGTCGAACGACGTGCACTTTGTTGACGAGGCCGATTCCGAAGCCCACGACCGCCTCATCTGCCTGTCGACAAACCACCAGGTGAACGACGAGAACCGGATGCTCTATTCCAAGCAGGAATGGTTCAAGACGACAGCTGAGATGGAGGCAATTTTTGCTGACATTCCCGAAGCTATCGCCAACACTGTCGAAGTGGCAGACAAAGTGGTCGAATATGACATCGACCATGCTCCCACCATGCCCAACTTCGTCATTCCCAAAGAATTCGGAACAGAAGAAGAGTACCGGAGCCGCATAACAGAGCAGGAACTTTTCGATGAGTTCACCCGCGACGAGAACGGCAATGTTGTCCTCAGCGAGGAGGAGGCTCATAAAAAGATAAAGAAACTCGGCGGCTACGAGAAGCTATACCGCATAAAATTCGAAGCCGACTATCTGAAAAAGATAACCTACGACGGAGCCGCTCGCCGCTATGGCACTCCGCTCGACAAGGATATCGACGACCGCATACGCTTCGAGCTCCACATTATGAAGACGATGGGTTTCCCTGGCTACTTCCTCATTGTGGAAGACTTCATACGCGTGGGGCGCTCGATGGGAGTCAGCATCGGTCCGGGTCGAGGTTCGGCGGCCGGCTCGGTTGTGGCATACTGCCTCGGCATAACACAGATCGACCCGCTCAAATATGATCTCCTCTTCGAACGCTTCCTTAATCCCGACCGTATATCGCTTCCTGATATCGACGTTGACTTCGATGACGACGGACGCGAGACAGTGCTGAACTACGTCACCGAGCACTACGGAGCACCTAACGTAGCGCACATCATCACCTACGGCACAATGGCTGCGAAATCTGCCATAAAAGACGTGGCGCGTGTGATGAGCCTTCCTATCCCGACAGCAAACCGCCTTACAAAACTCATTCCGCGCCACATGCCCGACGACCCCAACAAGCCGGGTAAAGAGCTCAAGCCGACAATATCGAACTGCATCAAATATCTGCCGGAATTCAAGGACGAGATGGCGGCCGACGCCAACGTCAACGAGCTGATGAACTTTGCCGATAAGCTCGAAGGCACCGTGCGCAATATCGGCGTCCACGCCTGCGGTGTCATCATCTGCCGCGACGACGTCAGCGACTGGGTTCCTGTGAGCACCGCCGCCGACAAGAACGGCGACCGCATTCTGGTGACACAATACGAAGGGCGCGTCATCGAGGACACCGGTCTTATCAAGATGGACTTCCTCGGGCTCAAGACTCTTTCAATCATCAAGGACGCCATAGCAAACATACGCCGCTCACAGAATATCGAAGTCGACATCGACACTATCCCTATCGACGACAAAGAGACCTACGAACTCTATAGCCGCGGCGCCACTATAGGCACGTTCCAGTTCGAGTCGCCCGGTATGCAGCGCTATCTTCGCCAACTCCGTCCGAGCGTGTTCGAAGACCTCATCGCCATGAATGCTCTCTATCGTCCCGGTCCTATGGAGAACATCCCCGAGTTCATTGCGCGCAAGCACGGCGAGTCGAAAATAGAATATGACATTCCGGAAATGGAGACGTATCTGAAGGATACCTACGGTATTACCGTCTATCAGGAACAGGTGATGCTTCTGTCGCGTCTGCTTGCCGGATTCACCCGCGGCGAAAGCGATACGCTCCGCAAGGCGATGGGTAAAAAACTCATCGAGAAGATGAACCACCTCAAAGGCAAATTTCTGTCAGGAGGTCAGGAACGCGGACATAAGCCGGAAGTGCTGGAAAAGATATGGAAAGAGTGGGAAAAATTCGCATCATACGCTTTCAACAAGAGTCACGCCACGTGCTACAGCTGGGTGGCATACCAGACAGCTTACCTGAAAGCCCACTACCCTGCCGAATTTATGGCCGCCGTCCTGACGCGAAACCTCGAAGACATCACCAAGCTTTCGTTCTACATGGACGAATGCCGTGCCATGGGTCTGCAAGTGAAAGGACCTGACATCAACGAGTCATACTCCAGTTTCTCTGTCAGCGAACCGGGCGTGATACGCTTCGGACTCACTGCCATAAAAGGTATCGGAGGCGATGTCGTCAAGGCAATCGTAGACGAACGCGAAGCAAACGGAAAATTCAAAGACCTCTACGACTTTGTAGAGCGCGTCCCGTCGCAGTCGATCAACCGCCGCGTGTTCGACAACCTCACCTTCGCCGGAGCGTTCGACTGCTTCGAAGGCATCAAGCGCGAAGACCTCATGGCAGAGATAGGCAAGAAAGGAGAAACAATCTCGGAACTGCTTCTTCGCTACGGTCAGCTCCGCCAGCAGGAAGCAAAAGAATCGCAATCGTCGCTGTTCGGCTTCGACGACAGCCAGATTCTCGAATCGGCACGTCCTAAGATTCCGTCGATGCCATCGTGGGACAACCTCACACGCCTCAACCGCGAGCGCGACCTTGTAGGCATGTATCTGTCGGCACATCCGCTCGACCCCTACTGGCTCGAGGTCACATACGGAGTAAACTGCACCGCCGTCGAGAAAAACGAAATCGAAGAGCCCACCCCGGCTCCTATCACCTTCGCAGGAATGGTCGTTTCCGTCGAAGAGCGCAAGACGGCAGGCAACCTCACGATGACTATTCTCAAGATCGAGGATTTCACTGGCGCCACCGAAGTGACGCTTTTCGACAAACAGAAGGCGGAGTTTTCGCGTCTGTGCGTTCCAGGCGCCGCCGTATGTGTCACCGGCAGTTTCCGCATAGTGCGCAATAAGATGACAGGCGCTACCAATCTGCGCTTCGGAGTGGAGAACATGCAGCCGCTCGACGGACTGAAAGGTCATCTTCTCGGCGACATCAACATCACCATCACCCCTGATCTCGCCCCAGCCCTGGAATCTGCGATCGATGAAGAAATAGCATCGGCAAAGAAACGGGGCAACACTGAAAACGAATCGGGTGTCAACATCACCATCTTCTCTCCTGAGCACAGCCGCAAGCTGCTGTTCACTTCCGGCATACATCTGCCGCTGACACGCGACTTTATTCAGAATCTTGAGAAATCCGGATTCGAATTTTCCATTGAAAAGAAACAAATAAGTTAATAATACGTTTTTAAACTATCGAAATCATGACGTTCACCGACGAAAACATCAAAGAAATAATAGCATCAGGTCAACCTGTCGTAGTAGACTTCTGGGCAACGTGGTGCGGTCCGTGCAAAGCAATGGCACCCCATGTCGACGCCCTTGCCAAAGAATATGAAGGACGCGTGACTATAGGAAAATACAATCTCGACGAAGAAAACGACTTCGCCACCGAATGCGGCATCCGCAGTCTGCCTACGCTCATGTTCTTCAAGAACGGAACGAAGACCGACATCCGCCTTGTCGGCGGTCAGAAACCCGAAGCCATCCGCGAAAAGATAGAAGCCCTTCTGGCTCTTTGAGAAGCAGTCCCCCCTGAAACCGTGATTTAATGAAGAATATCTACACCCCTGCCGACATAGCGCGGATCATCGAAGCTACCATCGGCTCACTCGAAGAAATAGAAGAACTCGAAGAGCCGCAACGACGGAAGATGCTCAGCCGCCGCAATGCCTTTATCGACGAAGTCGGCTATGCAGTGGCAAACGAGATTGTGGCTCTGCGCGCCGATTCCGAATCGGAGGTGCTGATATTTTCCGGCGACGGCATTTGCGGCGCCTATTCTCTCGCCACCGCTACGGCTCTCCATGCCAGCGGAATAAAAGCTAAGGTAACACTGTTCAATATCGGCGGCGACATGCTCTCTGCCGACACCGGCGCCGCCCGCAAACGCTACATCGACGCCTGCGGCACAGAGAATCTCAACGAAGTCGTCGATCCATCTACGGATTTCATCATGCCGAAAATGAACCGCCACAGCATTGTTGTCGACGGCATCTTCGGCAGCGAATACGGCAAACCTCTCCGCGGAGGGTATCAGGCAGTGGCAAGATATATCAACGAGCACAACGCACGCGTTGTCTCCATTGATTTGCCGTCGGGAATGACGACCGACCTGTCGGTAGGCATGGTGAACCGCAACATCATCCATGCCGAGCTCACTCTGACGCTCGTCGGTCCGACACTCGCGTTCTTTATGCCCGAAAACGCCGAACTCGTAGGAAGATGGAAAATACTTCCCGTCGGTCTGGACGAAGATGCGCTCCAGAGCACTTCGTGCATGGCTCATCTCGTCGATCCGAGCGACATACGTACGGTTCTTCCCAAGCGTTCCCGCGTTATGACAAAAGCCGACCTTGGCGACGCCCTCATCTTCGCCGGCTCATACGGCATGCTCGGCGCGGCAGTGCTTGCCACACGTTCCGCCACCCGCTCAGGATGCGGCAAGGTGACATGCCACGGTCCCCGATGCGGTCTGTATGTGCTCCAGACCGCCGTGCCGTCAGCTATGTTCGCCACCGACGGCTCCGACTACGAGATACGCCACTTCGACGACGCCCACGACGCCCGCGGCGTCGGCATAGGTCCCGGTCTCGGGCGTGCCGAAGCGACAGCAACGGGTCTTGACACATACCTGAAGACATGCTACAGCGCCGACAAACCGTTGGTACTCGACGCGGATGCGCTCAACCTGATAGCAGAACATCCTTCGATGTTAGACTTCATTCCGCGCCGCTCTGTCATCACCCCTCATCCGGGCGAATTCGACCGAATGTTCGGCTCGCAGGCATCGCAGAGCACCCGTCTGCTCCTCGCCATAGAGATGGCGGAGAAATATAAGATCGTCATAGTTCTCAAAAGCGCATGGACATTCACCGTATGGGCCGACGGGTCTGTCCTCGTCAACTCATCCGGCACGGAAGCGCTTGCCACAGCAGGCAGCGGCGACGTGCTCACCGGTCTTCTCACCGGTCTGATAGCGCAGAAGATGGTGCCCGAAGTCGCTGCCGTCGCCGCCGTATACATCCACGGCATAGCCGGTCGCATCGCGGCACGCCAGTGCGGCATAGCCGGCACCACAGCCGAAGACATCGCCGACGCCATCGGTCCGGCAATAGATTCTATCCTTAACCGCCCGCAGGATTCTAAAAAAATATGAAACACCACCGTATTATCTTAGCACTCGCCGTGACCGGTCTCTCCTTCGGAGCCGTCGCCCAGTCATCGCAAAAAATAACAGCAGGAAAAGCCAACGAGTACGGACTTGTCTACTCACTGCCCCGCACTGTCATCGACCTCTACATAGAAGCCGAACTCACCGAGCGCCATTCCGGTGAGTTCCATAACTATGCCAAACGCTATCTCGGCACCGACGACGCCATCCACGCCGACAGCTATTCCGCCGCCGTGCTCAGCACCACCGTCGTGCCGCGCGGCATAGCCACCGACGCCGACCGCCAGCTCGCGCAGTTCAAGGCAGGTTCTTCGGCGTATATCAATCTGACGCCCGACAATCTTCCGCTCGGCATCAACACCGACGAGGAGTATGTCCCCGATGCTCCTGAACCGCCGGTAGCCCGTCCCGCAGCACCGTCGCCGCTCGAGACAGAAGGTGCGCGCCAGGCCGTGACAGCCGAAATGGCACGCAGCGCTTCTCTGTCGAAGAAGGCAGAACTTGCCGCGCAGCGCATCTTCGAACTGCGCGAGACACGCAGCGACATCCTTTCGGGCAACGCCGACAATCCGCCTGCCGACGGTGCCGCCATGGAGCTTGTCCTTGCCAATCTCGCGGCTCAGGAGGCGGCGCTGACCGCCATGTTCGAAGGCACCACGACAACCCGCACCGTCGTCCGGAAAGTGACTCTCGAGCCTGACACCACCGGCGCGCAGGTTGTGGCGCGCATCTCGGCTGTCGACGGAATCGTAGGTGCCGACAACCTTGCCGGTGCGCCGCTGACAGCAGAGTTTACCGTTCTGGAAAAAGGCGTTCTTCCAGTCAACGAAAAAGGTATCGTGAAGTCATACCCCAAGGGTGGCGTGGCGTATTGCATACCGGGCACAGCCCAGCTAACGCTCCGCTACGGCGGCAAAACTATCGCTGAGGAAGACGTGACCCTCTCGCAGCTCGGCGTGGTCTTCGGACTCGACCCCGGTCTGTTCACCGACAAACGCGAACCCTACAAAGTGGTCTTCGACCCTGCCACAGGAGCAATCATAAACCTTGCCCCGATGGAAAAATAAAAAATGACTCCGGCTCTGAAATACGTCAGAACCGGAGTTGCTTGTTTTTTAAGAAGTTCTTATTGCGCCACAAGACCGCCGTCGATGAGATAGTGTGCGCCGGTGCAGAACGAAGCCTTGTCGCTCGCAAGGAAAAAGACAAGTTCAGCCACTTCGGAAGGCTCGCCGGCACGTCCACGGGCGAAAAGGGCATTTTCTTCCTTCCAGTATTCGTCCACCGACTTGCCATCAACAGCCGAAAACTTGTTGAAGAGACTGTCGACAAGCGGAGTATGTATAGTGCCGGGGCATACGGCATTGACGCGTATACCGTAGGGCGCAAGGTCGATGGATAGGCTGCGCGTAATCTGTCCCAAAGCTCCTTTGGTAAGACCGTAGGCGAAACTGTGTGCCTTGCCGACAAACCATTGGTCGGAAGCGTTTATGACGACAGCACCGCCGCCGTTATCCCTGATGTGCGGCACCGTCTCGCGCAGAGTGTTAACGGTTCCGTAGATGTTCGTGTCGATGACGAGGTCGAGCTCGTCGTCGGAGATGTCGAGCAATGTGTTGCGGCGGTGTATGCCCGCATTGGCGAACACCGCGTCGAGGTGTCCGAAGCGGTTGAGGGTCTTTTCGACGGCAGCGCGTATATCGTCGCGCTCGCGGGTATTGCCGAGACAGAAAGCCACGCTGTCCGGATTGCCGAGCTCATCAAGAAGCGACATAGCGGCGTCGGCGTTGATATCCATGAAACCCACATTCCAGCCTTCGCTGAAAAACTTACGCACAGTGGCGGCGCCTATGCCAGTCGAACCGCCGGTAATAAATATAGTCTTGTTGTCCATGATTAAAAATTTTCAGAAAGATATGCTGAGACTCATCCCCGCTCCCTCGGGGCTGCAGAAAGGAGAGCCTGATATGCTTGTGGCGGAAGGATGCCCTGCCGCTCTGCCTTTAAATATCCTCGGGAAAAGCCAGTAGGCAAATTTGGCGCTGAGGTAGCCTATGCAGGCGCCTGCAACGACGTCGTTGATATAATGACGGTTGTTGTAAATGCGCAGATAGCCCGTCAGCGCCGCCACAGCATAGCCGCCGTAGCCTATCCACGGCGACACATCGCGGAACTCGTTGTAGAGCGCTGTCGCCGCCATGAAAGCTGTCGCCGTATGTCCCGAAGGAAATGAATTGCGCTCAGTTCCGTCCGGACGTCGCTCGCGGAAAGTGTATTTGAGAGCATAGGTGCCAGCCGTCATCGTGGCATACGACATGGCGATGATTATCGTGGCGTCGAGATAGCTGTGACGCCCGCGCACTCCGCAGACATTCAGCCCGTAGACAGCGGCGAGAGGCAGATATGGAGTAAACTCGTCGATGCGGATATGGTGGCGTCCGCCCGCCGAAAGCGCGTCCTGAATGTCATATTTCCTTTTTTCGAGCCATCCGTTGCCGACAGCCCACGCCGACAGCCCCGTCAGCGCCACAGGGACAGCGATCTCCGGAACCGTGAAAGAACAGCCGGTCTCAGCACACCTCGCTGTCGTGCCGAGACTGTCAGCCGGCGTGTCGCACGCAAGGGCAGGCATCACCGCAACGGCAAAAGCCAACGCTGCAAGACAAAATATTTTCATTATACAATCCTTCATCTGCCGCACAAGCGATAATTCTGCAAAGATAGTCTATTTTTAAGAAATCACAGCACAGTCAGTTGGCGGCATATCGAAATTTATTGTAATTTTGCAGTATGAAGTCGCTAAAGTACGCATATCTCCTGCTGGGAGCCGTCTTGCTGTGTGCCGTAGTCCCCGAAGCCGTGGCACAGGGTCGCCCCGGCAGCAGCCGCAACGAATCTATCAAGGCAGAGCCCGACCTGATGCCTCTCTCCTACTGCTGGAAGCTTATTCCTCCCCTCGGACTCCGCCAGATGGAGCCTATGGACACGCTGCCGCACAACTATTATCTCACTGCTATCCCGTCGATGGTATCTCCGGCATGGGCTACGACAGGCAACCTCGGCGCCGAGGGCATGAATATGATCTACAGCGAACGTCCCGCAATCAGCGATTTCTTCTTCCGTGATGCTCTGGAACACTGGATGCCCACGCTCGACAAGATGAGGTTCTTCAACACCCGCATTCCCATCACTCTGGTTCAGTTCAACACCGGAGGCGGCCGCGAAAACTCGCAGGACCGCCTGAGAATGGATTTTTCCGGAAATTTCAACGAAAAGCTGCAGATCGGCGCCAAGCTCGACTATCTGTATTCCAAAGGAAGCTATGCCAATCAGGCGACGAAAGATCTTTCGTGGGGACTCTCAGGTTCGTATATGGGCGACCGCTATGAGCTTCAGGCATACTTCAACCACTACAATCTTCTCAATAAGGAAAACGGCGGTATCACCGACATGCTCTACATCACCGACCCCGCCGAGCTGCAGGGCGGCGTCACCACCATAGACCCAAAATCCATTCCCACAAACCTGCAGGACGCCCACACGCGCCTCAAAGGCGAGGAACTGTATATCAACAACCGCTACAAGGTGGGCTATTGGAAAGAAGAATATGAAGGCGACAGCCTTATCAACCGCACTTATATTCCGGTATCGTCGTTTTTCTATACCCTCCGCTACAACAAAGACTGGCATCTGTTCGTCGACGACAATGTATCGGAAGTCGACAAGTATTTCGGACGGAAATATATCAATCCGACACGAACATACGACAACACGGGCTACTGGGCTCTGACGAATACCTTGGGTGCGTCGATTCTCGAAGGTTTCAACAAATACGCCAAGTTCGGTGCCGCGGCATACATCACTCATCAGGTACGCCGCTACACCCTTCCGGTCGATTCGCTCGACCACTCCGACGAAAGCCTCGGGCTGACACCCCTTCCCGACTATTTCGGGCGCATCGAACCCCGCAAAACCGAAAACCTTGTCTGGGCAGGCGCCGTCATCACCAAACAGCAGGGTTCGGTGCTGCGCTACGAGGCTAAAGGCGAATTCGGTATCCTCGGACCGGCTGCAGGAGACCTCCGGCTCGACGGACGCGTGCAGACGCGATTCCCGCTGCTCAGCGACAGTCTGTTTGTGACGGCTTTCGGGTCGTTCAGAAACGAAGAAGCACCGTTTCTGATGAACAACTACATATCGAACCATTTCATCTGGCACAACAATTTCGGCAAACAACGCCGCGTCAATTTCGGGGGTTCCATCGACATCGGACGAACCGGCACACACTTCACCGCCCAGCTCACCAATGTGCAGAACCAGATCTACTTCGACTCCGACGGTATGCCGCGGCAGAAAAGCGGCAACATACAGGTGCTGTCCCTCGAGCTGCTCCAGAATCTCAAAGCCGGAATATTGCACTGGGACAACCGCATCTGCTACCAGACGACATCAGACGAATATGTCCTTCCGCTGCCTAATCTGGCAATCAGATCCAACCTCTATCTTCTTTTCAGAATAGCCACTCTCAAAGTGCAGCTCGGCATCGACTGCGACTATTACACCAGCTACTACTCTCCTAAGTACGTACCCGCCACCACCGGGTTCGCCAATCAGCGCGACTATAAAGTCGGCAACTATCCCTTCTGCAACGCCTACGCCAACTTCAAGCTGAGCAGGACACGTTTCTTCGTCCTTTATTCCCACTTTAACAAAGGACTCTTCGGCGGCAGCAATTATTTCTCGATGCCGTTCTATCCGCTGAACCCGTCGAGACTGCAGCTTGGTATCGCCGTCGATTTTGTCAACTGACCCCATGGCAGCTCCTACCCTTTACGCACAGGTGATTGTGCCGCTGCCGCTCACCGGCAGCTTCACCTACGTGGTGCCTGAACGGCTTCGCGAAAATGTAATTCCGGGCATCAGGGTGCTCGTGCCTTTCGGTCCGAGACATTTCTATACCGGCGTCGTTGCCTCTGTGAGCCCGATAGCGCCTCCGTCAGGAATACAGCTCAAAGAAATAGAGTCGTGCCTCGACACGGCGGCGGTTGTCCGCAACTCACAGATACGCTTCTGGCAATGGATGGCAGACTACTACATGTGCACCATCGGCGAAGTGTTCAAAGCCGCTCTGCCGTCGGGACTTAAAGTGGAGAGCGAAACACGCCTCGAAGTGGCGTCCGAGCTTGATCCCGAAGCATTCGCCGGCTGCTCGGAGACGGAGCGCGACGTACTCGGCTTCCTCAGCAAAGAGAAATCGGCGAAAGCCGAAGCCATCGTCAAGGCGCTTGGCACAAAAGGTCTCGACGGCGTTCTTGCCCGCATGACCGACCGCGGACTGCTGAAAGTTTCGGAAAAGATTGTCGAACGCTATCACGCCGTGCGCAAGGCATACGTACGCATGGCGATAACCCGTGGCGACACGGAGGCAACCGAAAACGCATTCAAGGCGGTCAGCAGGTCGAAAAAGCAGGAAGACGCTCTTGTCGCCCTCATCGCACTGTCGGAATTTCACAAGAAAGACCAGCCGGAAGTGGAAGTGCCGCTCGACGTGCTCTGTGAGCGTGCCGACGTGTCACGACCTATTGTCAAGGCGCTCGCCGACAAAGGGATCTGCGAGATATACAACAAGGAGATATCCCGCTTCTCCTACTCCGGCGCAGCCTCCGGCACTCTGCCCGCTCTTTCCGATGCGCAGTCCAGAGCCTACGACGAGATAATGCGCGCTTTCTCCGACAAAGACGTTGTTCTGTTGCACGGAGTGACGTCATCGGGAAAGACAGAAATCTACATCCACCTCCTCGACTACGTCCTGCGCCAGGGAAAGCAGGCACTTCTTCTTGTTCCTGAAATAGCCCTCACGACACAGCTTACAAGGCGCCTTCAGAAAGTGTTCGGCGAAAAAGTGATTATCTACCACTCCAAGTTTTCCGATTCCGAGCGCGTCGAACTGTGGCGCCGTATGCTCAGGAGCAAAGAGCCTGTAGTCGCCGTCGGAGCACGCTCGTCGGTATTTCTTCCGTTCGACAGGTTAGGAATCGTCATCGTCGACGAAGAACACGAAAGCAGCTATAAGCAAGCCGATCCGGCGCCTCGGTACAACGGGCGCGACGCTGCGGCGATGCTTGCCGTCATGCACGGTGCGAAGACGCTCTTAGGCAGCGCCACTCCCACCATCGAGACATACTACAAAGCCGTCACGGGCAAGTTCGGGCTTGTCAGCCTCGCCGAACGCTACGGAAACGCCACCCTGCCCCGTATCGAAATAATCGACATGAAGCAACAGCGGCGCAACAAGGCTGTCAGCGGATATTTTTCCACACGTCTGCTCGATGCCGCACTCGAAACGACAGAGGCGAAAAAGCAGGTGATACTCTTCCACAACCGGCGAGGCTATTCGCCGATGGCGAGATGCAAGATGTGCGCCTTCACACCGAAGTGCAATTTCTGCGATGTCTCCCTCACCTACCACAGGCGCACCAACCGTCTCCAGTGCCACTACTGCGGAGCGGAATACCCCGTGCCGACGGTATGCCCGGAGTGTAAGGAGCCTGCGATGGAGATTATAGGCTATGGCACGGAACGCCTCGAAGAGGAGATAAACGACTGCTTCCGCAATCTGCGGGTGCTGCGCATGGACCTCGACACAACGCGCAATAAAGACAGCTACAGCAGCATAATAGACGCATTTTCCAACCGCAGCGCCGACATACTCGTAGGAACGCAGATGGTGACGAAAGGTCTCGATTTCGGCGGCGTGGAGCTTGTAGGAGTGCTCAATGCCGATTCTATTATCAACTATCCCGATTTTCGCTCTGCCGAACGCGCCTTCAACATGATAGAACAGGTGGCCGGACGTGCAGGACGCCGGGATGGCAAAGGGCTTGTTCTCATTCAGGCATATAACCCTGACCATCCCGTTCTGAAATATGTCATCGGACACGACTATCCCGGCTTCTACACCCACGAACTCGAAGAACGCAGAGCGTTCGGTTTTCCTCCATTCAGCCGCATTATAAACATCTACCTCAAACATCGCGACGCTACCCAGCTTGCAGAGTCGTCACAAACCTATGCGGCGTCGCTGCGCAAGATCTTCGGCACACGCGTCAACGGACCGCAGGAGCCTGCCGTTGCCCGCGTACAGTCGATGTATATACGGAAGATCATGCTCAAGCTAGAACTGAACGCCTCAATGAAAAAAGTCAAGGAAATATTGCGCGAGCAATATGTTTCTCTGGTGTCATCTCCGCTGATGCGCGGTCTGACAGTTTACTACGACGTCGATCCGGTATAAAAGCCGATAAGTCATCGTATCAGTCCGACAAGTCTGTCAGGTGTCGGGTTGTGGGCTATGATTTTCCCGTCGGGAGAGATAAGCATTGTGCCCAGACCGTCCGACAGCCCAAAAGTGCTGCTTATGGCGGCAGCAGTATCGCCGCCGACATAAAACTGAGTTGACGGCATCAGGCTGTCGCGGCGAGATATCTCACGGAACATCTGCGGTGTCTCATCGAGGTTGACAGACACAAGACGGACGTCGCTGGACGGGTGGCGGCGCAACCATGCCGTATAATCGTTGATGCTCCGGCGCGAGGGAGCGTCGGTCGATTTCCAAAAATTCAGCAAAACATAGTGCCCGCGCAGTGCGTCAAGATCCACATCGCCGCTTGCCGACGGCAATACGACCGAAGGGACTGTGCGACCGATGGCTGTGCGGTATCTGGAATCGGAATATCCTACAGAAAGCACAAGAACGCCCACGAACACAATGGCGAGAAGGATTGTCTTTTTCATTGTTATGCTCCTTTCTTGGAGAATAACGTTCCTCTGCCATTCCAGGTTCGGGAGCGGTCAATAGAAAAGGGCGGATCAGACGTTTGCGTTCTCGAACATCTGACGGCGTGCCGTCATGCACGAGCCTATGACACCTGCTTTCTCATGGAGCTTGGAGCATACGAGCCGTGTATCGCTGTTGACGAGCTTGAGCGAATGCTTCTTGATAGCCTGACGTACGGGCTGCAGAAGATAGTCGCCGGCGAGCGACAGAGAGCCACCGACAACAACGACTTCGGGATTGAAGATATTTATCATGTTGGCAAGGTGCTTGCCGAGCTTCAGACCTATTTCTTCAAGAATGTCGATGCAGAGGTAATCCTCGGCGTTGACAGCGTCGATGATATCACCGAGCGTGATGTCGTCGAGGTTTTCGAACTGCTGCGAAAGCACCGACACTTTTCCTTCACGGATGCTCTCGATCACACGGCGGTGGAGCGCCGAACCGCTGACCTCTGTCTCCAGACATCCCTTCTTGCCGCAATGGCACATTATTTCATTGTCGAAAGCGTGTATATGTCCGAACTCGCCGGCAAAGCCCGACTTGCCTTCATAGACGCGCCCGTCCAGAATGATTCCGAGACCCAAACCCCAGCTGACGTTTACGAAGAGCATGTTTTTCTCGCCGTTAACATTTCCGCGGAGCATCTCGCCGTACGCCATGGCACGGGTGTCGTTTTCGATGCACACAGGTACACCGAGTTTCTCGGAGAGGACTTCTGTGAGAGGTGTTTCGGGATAGACGAAGAAGCTGTAGCTGTAGCCGGATGTCGGATTTACACGACCTGTGATATTGGCGCAGGCATTGAGAATCTTGTTTTTGTCCACACCGCTTGAAGCGATGAAATCGAGGGTCAGACGGCAGATGTCGTCAATGATGGCATCCTGCGACTGCTGCATATTATATGTCACATCAAAGTCCTGACGTACTATTTCGCCATTGAAGTTACTCAACCCGATATTTACGACATCGCGTTTGATGTCAATGCCGAGAAAATAGCCCGATTGCGGATTCAGACCATAAGTGCTCGGCTTGCGACCGCTTTTGCTGTCACTTTTGCCGTAGTCGTTGAGGATACCTTCTTCAACCATTTCATTGACAAGCTTTGTCACTGTCGGGATGCTGAGGTTTAATTCCTTGGCGAGTTCTGCTATGGTAGAGTTCTGGTTGTAGAAAAAAGTTGTAATAATTTTTTTCTTGTTGCTGCCCAGTTCCGTATCGGCGATCTTTTTTAGAGAGTTCATGGCTCAGGTACAAAATGTGATAATATGCTAATTTTCTACAAAGTTAACGCATTGTTTCGAATTTTCAAATAAATATTTGCGTTTTAACAAATGTAAAATAAAATCTTGCATAATGCCTTCAATGTTTGTCACATACTTTTCTTATTTGCCGGGCAGGATTCCCTACAACTAATGAGTACGGCGGCACATCGCGGGTCACTATGCTGCCGGCGCCGACAACAGCTCCATCGCCTATTGTCACACCGGGGAGCACGCAAACATCCGCAGCTATCCACACGTCGTTTCCGATAGTGACAGGAGCGGCGCGCATTATACCCTGATTACGTTGTCCGGCATCTTCGGAATGTATGATCGTACATAATGTGGTGTTAGGTCCTATAAACACATTATTGCCGATAACGACTTCTGCCTCGTCGAGAATTGTCAGGTTGAAATTACCCACGAAATTGTCTCCGATATGAATATTGAATCCGAAATCGCAATGGAAAGGACTGTGAATCACCGGATTTTTGCCTACGCAAGGAAGTATTTCCCGCATAATAGCCTCCCGTTCGTCTGTTCTCGACGGCAACGTGGCGTTGAGTCGGAAACAGAGATCCTCGCAGCGCACCAGAGCCTCGTGTATCTCGGAAGTGAAACCGTTCATCCACACACCCGAACGGAGGGCAACAAAATCAGAATGGTTAATGTTAATCATATATACCGTTTTTAAGTAGAAGCTACAGAATACAAATGTACAATATTATTCGTTGCGCAGCAAAAACAAAAAGGACGATTCTCTGCGAACCGTCCTTTTGCGCTTCAAGATGGACTCGAACCAACGACCCTCTGATTAACAGTCAGATGCTC
>USMC01000060.1 GCA_900555715.1 uncultured Porphyromonadaceae bacterium
CCGGTTTGAGACATGCCATGAAGACTGCCATATTGGCCTGAGCGCCTGAATGAGGCTGCACATTGGCATATTCCGCTCCGAAGAGCTGTTTGATTCGTTCAATGGCAAGCGACTCTACCTGGTCGACTACCTGGCAGCCGCCATAGTAGCGGTGTCCGGGATAACCTTCGGCATATTTGTTGGTAAGGCAGGAACCCATTGCCTTCATCACCTGGTCGCTCACATAGTTTTCAGATGCAATCAACTCTATACCGTCGGTCTGGCGACGATGTTCGGCGTTGATAAGGTCGAAAATGACTGTATCGTTACTCATTAATGTTGAAATTATATAATGTTGGATTATTTCTTTTTCTTAACACTGAACCCGAATGTTCCGAGCTGCTCCCCCTGAGCATAATATGCACCGTGGCTATAACTCATCAGTCCGGCTTTCCGAAGGTCGAAACGTCCGTCCGGCTCGAAATACCTGTCGTCGGCAAGTACATTGACAACCTCGGCGATGAACATGTCGTGACTGCCGAGAGGCAGGATGCTTTTTACACGGCATTCAATGGAAATCGGCGATTCGGCAATGGCGGGGCATTCGACTGCCACGCCTGGGTATGCTGTCAGTCCCGAGAGCTTCCACTTGTCGGTGTCAGAACCGGATTTCACTCCGCACAGGTCGGTGGCTCGCACTATTTCGGCGGTTGTGAGATTGACAGTGAACTGCATGTTTGCCTTTATCAGTCCGTAGCTGTATCTTTCGGGACGGACTGAAATATAAAGCATTGCAGGATTCGTGCATATCGTGCCGGTCCATGCCACCGTGAGCATATTGGAATGCTCGGCGTTACCGCAGGTGACAAGCACCGCCGGGGCAGGGTAGACGAGGGTACCGGGTTTCCAGCTCTGTTTCATCAGATTATTTCGGCGTCGGCTCCGCTGACGCAGTGGTTGCAGTAGTGGCAGCGCAAAATGGGTGTCGAGCGTTCGGTGACGTCAAAGCGTGTGCTCATCGGCTCATTGTTTGTTATGCACTTCGGGTTTGGGCAGCGGACAGTCCCGATGAGTGTTTCGGGAAGCTCGACAGGATGTTTTTCAGCCACGGTATAGTCGCGGATGATGTTTATTGTCGCTGTGGGGGCGACAACAGCGATACGGTTGAGCACATCGCGGTCGAATTCTATTCCTTCGACTTTAATTATTCCTTTCTGCATCTCTTTTCCCGGAAGATTGTTGCCGATAGTCACTCGGTTGGACATGCCTTCGATGCCGAGAATGTGCACGGCGCGAAAAAGAGCGCTGGCAGGAATGTGATCTATGACAGTGCCGTTTTTAAGAGCGGCGACGGCGAGTTCTTTCTTTTGCGATGTCATTTTTCAAAAGGGTCTATGCCAAGGGCGTTAGTAATGATAGCCTGACGGGCGAAGACACCGTTGCGGGCCTGTTCGAAGTAGTATGCGTGCGGGCTGTCGTCGACGTCGCGGTCTATTTCATTGACGCGCGGCAGCGGATGGAGAATGCGCATATTCGGTTTTGCGCCATCGAGCATGTTGCGCCGCAGAGTGTAGAGATTCTTCACTTTCTCGTATTCGGCAAGATCCGGGAAGCGTTCGCGCTGCACGCGTGTCATATAAATAATGTCGCTTGCGGCGATAACCTCCGGAGAAAATTCGGTATGCTCATGGTATTCAATACCGTTTTCTTCGCAAAGACGGATATACTCACGCGGCATTTCGAGAGTCTTTGAGGCGACGAAATGCATTACAGGCTTGAAATATCGGAGCGCCTGAAGGAGCGAGTGGACAGTACGACCGTATTTGAGGTCTCCTACCATAGTGATTGTGAGTCCTTCGAGTGTGCCCTGTGTCTTGAGGATGGAATACAGGTCGAGCATCGTCTGCGACGGATGCTGATTGGCACCGTCGCCGGCATTTACAATCGGTACACCACCTATTTCCGAAGCATAGCGTGCCGCTCCTTCGAGATGATGGCGCATAACGATGAGATCGGCATAGTTCGACACCATTTTTATAGTGTCGTTCAGCGTCTCACCTTTAGACGTGCTTGATGTCGCGGCATCGGAAAAACCGATGACCCGACCACCGAGACGGTTGACGGCTGTTTCAAAACTAAGGCGGGTGCGGGTCGACGGCTCGAAGAACAGCGTCGCCACCACCTTGCCTTCAAGAAGATGGCTATTGGGATTTTGCTCGAAATACCGGGCTCGCTCGAGCAATGCGAGTATTTCTGACCGGTTTAGGTCGTCGATTGCGACCAGACTTTCTTTCTTCATAAATCCGGGCTGGGTTTAGACTTCACAAAATTACTCAAAAAATCAAAGCCACGAAAATCTATGGCAAAAAAACGCGAATATGACTGCAACTTTTCTTTTGTCTGCATTTGCATCTTATGTGCATGAAATAATTGGTAACTTTGCAGAAACAATTCAAGAGGATGATTAATAATGTATATCAACAGCAACAACGATATTGAACGACGCATAGAAGAGCATGGTGTCCGTCCGTCTCCTGTGAGGGTGCTGGTGCTTCGTGCGCTTGAAAGCGCAGGTTCCCCTATGACAGTTCAGGAAATAGAGACGGAGCTTCAGACTGTCGACCGCAGCTCTATAACGCGTGCAATGGCGACTTTCCAGGATGCCGGTCTCGTACATTCCATCTCCGACGGCACTGCTGCTGTCAAATATGAGATATGCAGAGCCTCGCATGAGCGCGACTACTCCGACGAGCATGTCCATTTCCATTGCGAGCTATGCGGAAGAACGATCTGTCTGCCGGATATCTCTGTTCCTAAGGTGCAGTTGCCGGAGGGCTTTATTTCTAAGAAATCGAATTTTGTGATAACAGGTATTTGTTCAGATTGTAATTAATGGAACTTGTTCAATCATTACTATACATGCTCAATGAGATGTCGCCCTACATTCTCCTCGGCTTTTTTATTGCCGGGATAATGCACGCCTTCATCCCTCAGACAGTCTTAGCCCGCCATCTTTCCGGCACCGGAAGCAAGGCGGTGATAAAAGCGGCAGCTATCGGAATCCCGTTGCCTCTGTGCTCTTGCGGGGTGCTTCCCACAGCTATAGCAATGCGCAGGAACGGAGCATCCAAGGCAGCGTCGACGTCCTTTCTCATCGCTACCCCTCAGACCGGGGTGGACAGTATAGCCGCCACATGGTCGCTCCTGGGACCGGCATTCGCTTTAATCCGCCCGGTTGCCGCTCTTGTAACTTCATTTTTCGGCGGAATAGCAGTGGGTAAGACAGAGCCGGTTCCTGCCGCCGCACCGATATGCTGTGTAGACGAGGAACAGACAAAAAAACGTTCTTTTTTTCATAAGTTCGTCGACGCACTGAGGTACGGGTACGTCGACCTCGTAGCGAGCATCGGCGGATGGCTTGTCGCTGGATTGATTATTGCGGCGCTGATAACCGTCTACGTGCCGGCCGATTTCTTTTCAATACTCGGGAAGAATCCCTTCTTCTCCATGATAGCTGTTCTGATTATCGCAATTCCGATGTATGTCTGCGCCACCGGTTCAATACCTATCGCATTATCGCTCATGCTCAAAGGGTTGTCGCCGGGCACGGCTCTCGTACTGCTCATGGCGGGGCCGGCAGCAAACTTTGCGTCGTTCACCCTCATTTCAAGAGAGATGGGGCGCAAGGCGGCACTGATTTACCTTGCAGCTATCATTGTGGGCGCCATGGCATTCGGACTCGCCATCGACTATCTTCTTCCGGCGCATTGGTTCGATGTCGGCACAATTCATCAAGTGTGCGGTCATGGAATGTCGCTGAGTCTTTTCAGCACAATCTGTTCGGCTGTTCTCGTCGCGCTGCTTATCTATTCATTCATAAAAACTCGCATTCACAAGCATATAACCATTACCGAAATGACAAAAGAATATACGATCAAGGGAATGAATTGCCCTCACTGTCAGGCTGCTGTCACGAAAGCCATAGAGAATGTCGTCGGTGTCGAAAAAGTAGATGTCAATCTTTCGACGGGTCTGGCGATAGTAAGCGGCACACACAAGTCGGAAGACATTGTCGCCGCTGTGCGTGCCGTCGGATTTGATGTAGCTGAATAAGCAACTGTCAGCCAAGCTGTTCCTGAACAGCAGCGAGTGTCTTGCGGCATGCGCAACGGAGACCCGGCGGAAGCTGTCGGGCTGACATCATCGAAAGGTATTCTTTCAGCTCATTGAGAAGTTCGGGATAATTCCTGCACAGCTTGAAGGCAACGTATATGCAGAATGCCCGGACGGCATACGGTTCACATTCAGAGTTTATCTTCGAAAAGCAGAAATCAATCAGATCTGTCCTGACATCATCCGGTTCAAAATCCTGCTCCCGCAACAGCTGAAGCATTATCCGTTTCTTGGATGTGTCAGACTCAACAAGGAGCATATCGACAATATCGTTCTGTAACGATTGCAACCACTCGGATTCTTTTGTTCTAAGATGCGATATAACCCACAAGGCATTGACGCTTGTCCTCCTGTCATCCGAGCGGACCAGACGCCACAGCATGTCGCGGTTGCCGGCATCCTGGAGCGCCCATGCCGCCATTGCTTTTATATCCGGCATACCCATCCGCCGGGAAAGGGAGGATTCAAGCTTTTTGCTGATCTTTGCAGATTCCATAATTCTGTTAACTCTGCAAATATAGGGATAATTTCTGTAACGAAGCCGAACGCAGAGTTAAAAGTCAAATTCATTATCTTCATGAAGCGGGTTTGTCCGGCTTTTTTGCGTACGGCGACGCAGCGTTTTTTATGACAGGCTGCTCGCGTGTCATTGTTGACAATGGGCTGTCGGGTGCGTCCGGACTTTGGAAGAAAGGATATGGCACACCAAAAACGTCGGCAATGTCTCCGCCGGGACTCAGATAACCGTCTACAATGGTGTCGCGTCCTGACGGGTTTTCGAAGGTGTAGAGCTGGAAGTAGCGCAGCATGGCGGCGAGCTGTTCGAAAACAGAGTCCTGTATTGCTTCATAGGCAAACCATCCGGAGGTGTTCGTGAAGCAGTAGACCTGGAATGGTATTCCGGTTGCTGTCTGTTCGAGTGTGCTTACAAAGCAGAAATCGTCGTGAGAGATGTGAGGGTTTGCGTCCAGCCACATTTTGAAGTAAGCCCGGAAGAGTCCGAGGTTTGTGTCGATAGTGCCGTCGACGAGTCCGTCCGGGTTGTCGATGTCTGCAACGTGCCCGTCGGCTTTCTGCTGTAACTTCTTTGTGATGTAATCGTTCATAAACGGCACTTTCTTTAAATTTTCCAGCATTTCGGGTGTCGCGGGCAGGACGCTGTCGGCATCTATCATATATGAACGGCAGATTCGGCGCGTGTTGCTGACCTGCATTGTCCGGAAGTTTGTGAAGCTGCCGCTTACGAGGCTGTACGGGGGCAGGGTGGTGGTGCTTTTGTCCCAGTTGAGCACCTTTACAGAAGTGAGTGTCACCTCCTGAACAGTGCCGTTGGCACCGGCGCTGTCTACTTTTATCCAGTCGCCTTCGTGCAGGGTGTCGTTCTGTGCCAGCTGCACTCCGGCGACAAGTCCGAGAATGCTGTCTTTGAAGATAAGCATCAGCACGGCGGCGAAAGCCCCGATTCCGGCAAGAAGCGCTGCCGGTGATTTGTCGAAAATGACACAGATGATTATGATGAATGCAATTATCCATACTATGCCTTTTATCAGCTCGCAGAGCCCCCGCAATGGCAGTTTGCGCTTGTTCTCGCGCTCGTTGATATACTGCCATGCGGATGTGACGAATGCGTTGACCGCGACTGCCATGACGACAGACACCCATATCAGGGTCAGTTTTGTGAACGTGCCGGAAAGTCCGTTGTGGTTTGAGAGGGTGAACTGTATAAGAATCAGGAAGACAAGCGGAGGAATGACGCGGCATATCTTGGTGAAAAACAGCTGATGGTGCAGAATCAGATATACTCTGCTGTTCCATTTTTTAGCGATTATACGGCAGATATGGAATATTATGATCTGAGCTATGTAGCCTGCGACGAGCGCTATGGCGAGTACAACCGAGGCATACATGACGGTGACGAGTGTCTGATTATGTTCCAGTCCGAGGATTCCGAGAAGCCAGTCGACGACTTTCATAATCAGGTGTGCTATGGTAGAAGAGGCGCCGGTCTTGTCACCAATAAAGCGTGTCACGTCGATGGGTGTGCTGGCAACATCTGCGACAGAAAGAATCAGGGAACTTGGCTGCATAAATGTTGAATTTGAATTGATGAATATATGTATTAAATACAATTGACAGCATCACTCGGTTCGAAACTCAATAATATTTGTTAATTTTGCACTGAATAAAACACTTTCAGAAAAACATGCTGCTGTTCCCAAATGCTAAAATAAACATCGGGCTGAATATTCTCAGACGCCGAGCCGACGGATACCATGATATTTCCACAGTGATGGTTCCTGTGGGGTGGTGCGATGTGCTCGAAATGGTCCCGTCACAGACAGGCAAAGGCTCTTTCCAGCTTGTCGGCGAGGACTCCTTAGGTCTTGCCGATAGTGCTGACAACCTTGTCATGAAGGCAATTAGGGCTCTCGAGAGTTATATCGGACAGTCTCTGCCGCCTACCGACATCTATCTGAGCAAAGTTGTACCGACAGGCGCGGGACTCGGAGGCGGCAGCTCCGACGCCGCTTTCGCTATCAGGGGTGCGAATGAACTGTACGGTCTTGGGCTCAGCGATGAAGATATGGCTTCTGTCGCAGTGAAAGTGGGAGCGGACTGCCCGTTTTTCATTTATAACCGTCCGATGCTTGCCGAAGGAATAGGTGAAAAGCTGACGCCTGTCACAGTTCCCGCGCTCGACTCCCTGAGTGTGTTGATCGTAAAGCCGTCGGCGGAGGCTGTAAGCACGAAAGATGCTTACGCTGGTGTTGAACCTCACGAGCTCGAAGGCGGACGCACTGTTGCGGATGCTGTTATGATGCCGCCTGCTCAGTGGATGGCTTCGGGAGCGCTTGTAAACGACTTTGAAAAATCTATATTCCCTTTGCGGCCTTCAATTGCGGCTGTTAAGGAAAAGCTTATGACAACACAGGCACTCTATATATCCATGAGCGGTTCGGGAGCATCGGTTTTTGCTATTTACACATGTGACAAATTGGCAGAAGAGGCATCCGGATTATTCACAGGATGTGACGTGTTTGTCGGCAGACTGTCTTCCGGTGAGTTATGTGAACGTTAGATAACATTTTATTGTTATAAATATGAGTTCTTGCCGAAATTAACACTCTTTGGCAAAATATTTGTATTGCATCATTCAAAAATCGAATAATTATGAGCGATAAAAAGCACGACAAAAATAGAAAGGAACAGAAAGCTGCAGAGCGTGCGGCATCTGAGGAAACTCCCGAAGTGATGGATATTCTGGACGACGATATGGAACAGAATGAAGAAGAACTGTCAGAGGAGGCAGAGAATGCCAGATTGCAGAACGAACTTGAAGAAGCCCGTGCTGCCATAGAGAAGGAAAAGAAGGAGTATCTCTTCCTGATGGCAGATTTCGACAACTACCGCAAACGTGTGACACGTGAGAAAGCAGATCTTATCAAAAATGCTTCTGAGCGTGTTCTCACAGATCTTCTTCCTATTGTCGATGATTTTGAACGCGGTCTTGCCGCTGCAAAAAAAGCCGATGATGCCGAAGCTATCCGTCAGGGCATGGAAATGATTTACAACAAACTTGTGAAGTTTCTCGAGGCGCACGGCGTGAAGGCTATAGAAAGCACCGGAGAAACGTTCAATCCTGATTTACATGAGGCAATCGCAACGATTCCTGCGCCGTCGGACGACCTCAAAGGCAAGGTGGTGGACACCACTCAGAAAGGTTATATGCTCAACGACAAAGTGCTTCGCTATGCTAAAGTAGCGGTGGGTGAATAATAAGCTATGGATAAACGCGACTATTACGAAGTGCTTGGCGTGTCGAAGACAGCCACAGCCGATGAAATAAAAAAGGCCTATCGCAAAAAGGCTATCCAGTACCATCCGGATAAGAACCCCGGCAACAAGGAGGCAGAAGAAAAATTCAAGGAGGCTGCTGAAGCATACGATGTTCTCAGCGATGCCAAGAAACGCCAGCTGTACGACCAGTACGGTCACTCCATGGGTCAGCAGGGATTCGGCGGTGGCGGAGCCGGATTCTCCGACTTCGATATGAACGATTTCTTCAGCCGCCATGGCGACATCAACGATTTCTTCTCTTCTTTCTTCGGAGGAATGGGCGGTTTCGGCGGTGCTGCCGGTCGCAGAAGCCGTCAGCCTCAGCAGCGCCGAGGCGGAGATGTCAGGATACGTGTCAAACTCACACTGGAAGATATAGCCAAGGGTGTTACGAAGACACTCCGCGTGCCGACGTTCCTTGAATGTCCGCACTGCCACGGTACAGGAGCCAAAGACGGTGTTGCCCTTGCCTCATGTCCGAAGTGTCATGGGACAGGACGTATCGTCACCGTTCAGCAGACCATGCTCGGCGCAATGCAGTCGGAATCGGTATGCCCCAATTGTGAGGGAACGGGCAAGGTTATCACCGAACCGTGCCAGTACTGCCATGGGCAAGGCGTAGAGCGCCGCGACCAGGAAGTTACCTTCTCCATACCTGCCGGAGCTGTCGAAGGACAGACATTCGCCCTGCGTGGAAAAGGCAATTATCCGAAAGGCGGCGGTGTTCCGGGCGACCTTCTTGTAGTTATTGAAGAGATCAAGCACCCCGAGCTTATTCGCGACGGTGCCGATATCATATATAATCTTATGCTTGACATTCCGACGGCTACCCTCGGCGGAGCTGTCGAGATTCCTACAATCACGGGACGTGCGCGTATCAACATACCTGCTGGCACACAGCCAGGGAAGGTGCTTCGCCTGAGAGGCAAAGGTCTGCCCGACCAGGAAAACGGCGGTCACGGCGACGAACTGATAAATATAATGGTTTATATTCCGGAGAAACTCACGTCGGAGCAACAGTCGACCTTCGCAGCAATGCGTGATGCAGCCAATATCAAGCCTACGGAAGCGGACAGCAAACGCATCTTCTCGCGTCTGAAACACATCTTTGATTGATAAGCTGTTTATTAGAGTATAAAATACGGTTAAGCCCGGGGCGAATATAATAAATTGTCCCGGGCTTCGTTTATCACTATAATACAAGATATAAAAATATAAACTTCAACAAAGGTACAATTGAAAAGTCTCATTCCTGCAAGCTCTTCGAAAGTCCCCGGGCTCTTTATCTCTGTAATGCCCGTTGTTTTTCTGCTGGCATTTGTCGGCGGAGTGCTTCTTTTTTCCGGCGCTGACGCTATTTCGGAATACAGTCCTGTCATTCTTCTGAGTGCGGCGGTGTTTGCGATGGTTCTGTCGTTCGCTGACCGTTCACTCAGCCGACGCGGACTTGCGGTAGGCTTCCGGCGTAGTGCGAGGCAGATTCTTCCTGCCGTACCGATGCTGATATGTATCTCTATGGTAGCGACGACATGGATGCTCAGCGGTGTGGTTCCTCTGCTTATCACTTATGGTCTCGGACTGCTTAACCCGCTGTTCTTTCTTGCAGTATGCTGCATAGTCTGTGGCGCTATCTCTATTCTTACAGGCAGCAGCTGGAGCACAATAGCGACAATAGGTGTCGCATTCATGGGTATAGGAACGGTCATGGGTATACATCCCGGATGGGTTGCCGGAGCTATAATTTCCGGCGCATATTTCGGCGACAAGGTGTCGCCGCTGAGCGACACGACGGTTATAGCATCATCGTCGTGTGGCGTCGATCTGTTCACTCACATCCGCTATCTGATGATTACGACAGTTCCGTCAATCGTTGTCGCACTGATAGTCTTCACGGTCGCCGGTTTCTGCATAAGCACGGACAGTGTAATAGAGACAGGTTCAATCATCGGGCAACTTTCGGCAAATTTCAATCTCACGCCGTGGGTACTTGTGATTCCGGTGGTAACGCTGACGATGATATGTTTCCGTGTCAACACGCTGCTGACTCTTCTGCTCAGCTCCTTGCTCGGTCTTGCCGGAATATTCGTTTTTCAGCCGGCTATAGTTTCATATATAGGTGCAGGCAGTCTTTCGGATTCTGTTCCCGCAGTGCTTTCGATGTTGTGGAGAGAGACAACTTTCAATACGGGTCACGAAGTGTTCGACAATCTTGTGAGCACGTCGGGCATTCTTGGCATGCTGTCGACAATAGCGCTTGTGCTGAGCGCAATGCTTTTCGGAACAGCTATGATAGGCACCGGAATGCTGCCGAGGCTCACTCATGCCATTACGAGGAAAATCCGTCGGCGCCAGTCGCTTGTATCTACGACTGTTTTCAGCGGTCTGTTCCTGAACAGCTGCACGGCCGACCAGTATCTGTCTATTATCATAGGCAGCAACATGTTCAGAAATGCTTACCGGCGCTGCGGTCTTGAGCCGCGGCTTCTAAGCCGCACTGTTGAAGATTCGGTTTCCGTGACATCTGTTCTCATTCCGTGGAATTCCTGCGGTATCACGCAATCGTCGGTTCTCGGGGTTTCCACTCTCGTCTATGCTCCGTACTGTGTGTTCAACTACCTGTCTCCTCTTCTCTCTATCGCGATATCTATCCTCGGATTTAAAATCAAACAGACTGTCGCTGTTTCGCGCCTTGCCAAAGCGTGAATCTGCGGAATCGCTGACCGATATGTATATATAAAACAGGCGGTGTCGTTCGGCACCGCCTGTTTTTAGTATATCGCTTTTCAGTTGACTTTGAATCTGGTAGAGCCTTCTTTGAAGTAGGCTACTATCTGGCGTGCGGCGGCAAGACCGGCATTGAGATTTGCTTCGGCTGTCTGTGCACCGCTCTTCTTGGGAGTGAAGAATACTCGGTCGGGGAAACGTTCGACGAGCACAGCGGCGTTACCGGGCTTGACGTCGGCGAAGTATTTGATGTCGGGACGCTCTTCGAGCACTTCGAGAAGTTCCGTTTCATTGATGACTTCCTTGCGGGCGGTGTTGATGAGCACGCCGCCTTTGGGTAATGCGCCGATGAGTTCTTTTCCAATGCTTCCGACTGTTTCGGGCGTTGCCGGAATGTGAATCGACACGATGTCGTTTCCGGCGTAGAGGTCTTTGAGCGACGGTGCTACAGCAACGCCTTCCGCTTCGATAGCGGCAGCAGGGCAGTACGGGTCAATGGCTGTTATTGCCATTCCGAATCCCTTTGCCAGATTGGCGACATGGCGGCTGACCTGTCCGAAGGCCTGGAGTCCGAGCCGTTTACCTGATATCTCAAATCCGGTCGTGCCGGCAAATTTGTTGCGTGCCGCCATGATTGCCATACCGATGACAAGTTCAGCGACGGCGTTAGCGTTCTGTCCGGGAGTATTTTCTACGATGATTCCGCGTTCTGCTGCGTATTTGAGGTCGATGTTGTCGTATCCGGCACCAGCACGTACTATAATTTTCAGTGCGGGAGCGGCGTCGATGGCAGCTTTGTCGATTATATCGCTGCGGACAATGAGCGCATTGGCGTCGGCGAGCGCTTTGTGAAGTTCTTCGGGAGAAGTATACTTCTCAAGTGCTTCAAAGGTGTAGCCGGCACCTTCCACGATTTCACGGATGCCTTTGACGGCTGTCGCCGAGAAAGGCTTTTCGGTTGCAACGAGTACTTTCATATCATCGTATATTAATGTGTTGCTTCGAAGTCGTGCATGGCATCGACAAGAACTTTGACGCTCTGTATGGGCAGTGCGTTGTAGAGCGATGCTCTGAAGCCTCCTACGGAGCGGTGTCCCTTGATGCCGACAATGCCGCGTGCGGAGCAGAAGTCGATGAACTGACCTTCAAGCTCTTTATATTCGGGTGTCATGACGAAGCATACGTTCATTATTGAGCGGTCGGCGGGGTCGGTGACTGTTCCTGTGAACATCTTGCTTTCGTCGATGGCGGAGTAGAGGAGCGATGCCTTTTCGAGGTCGCGTTTTTCGAGTTCGTCGATGCCTCCGAGCTGCTTGTAGTAGCGAAGTGTCTGAAGGGCGGAATAAATCGGGAGCACAGGCGGAGTGTTGAACATCGAGCCTTTCTTGACGTGCGTACGGTAGTCGAGCATCGTAGGAATGGGGCGGTCGACGTGTCCGAGTGCGTCTTCGCGGACAATTGCGATGGTTACGCCTGCGGGAGCAAGGTTTTTCTGCGCGCCGGCGTATACGGCGTTATATTTCGACCAGTCTATATGACGTGTGAAGATATCGGAGCTCATGTCGGCGATGAGCGGGCAGGGAGCGTCGGGATCTTTGCGAATTTCGGTGCCGTAGATAGTGTTGTTGGATGTGTAATGGAAATAGTCCATACCCTCGGGAATGGTGAATCCCTTGGGGATGAATGTGTAGCCGGCATCCTTGGAAGATGCTACAACGTCGACTTCGCCGAAGAGGCGTGCTTCCTTGATGGCGTTGGAAGCCCATGTGCCTGTGTCGAGGAAAGCGGCACGCTTGGCAAGGAAGTTATAAGGAATCATGCAGAACTGCATAGACGCGCCACCTCCGAGCCAGAGTACCTCGAATCCGGCAGGAATATCAAGGATTTCTTTGACGAGCGCTGTCGCTTCGTCGATGACTGCCTGAAACTGTTTGCTGCGATGAGATACTTCAAGAATCGAAAGCCCCATGTCGGCGAAATTGAGGATGGCGTCGGCTGTATTCTGAATTGTGTATTCGCTCAGAATCGACGGACCTGCATAGAAATTATGTTTTTTCATCAGAAAAATGATTTGGTTACTATTTGTATGTGCACTGCCGCGCACTGCCCTGCAAAAATAGTAAAGGTTTTCGAGATATACAAAAAAACTTCCCTCCTGCTTATGATGCAAGAGGGAAGGATGTCTGATGCTGTCAGTTGAGCACAATTGCGGACATTCCGGGAATTGCGGAATCGGAAAAGGCGACGCGCGCGAACTGGCAGATGCGTCTGATAGTGTCGGCTTTGGGATATTGCCGTTCGCCGGCGAGTTTTGATTTTACTTTAACGGACACTTCGTCCGACGCGGGGGTGAATAGAGTAGAGTTTTTATCCATAGGCACTCTGTGCTTTAAGGTGGAGAAAAATGAATAACGGCAAGCGTTTTCGCTGCTTACACATACTAAACGGTGCCATGGCGCTGTTTATTGCAGGAGAATTAAAAAATTTGTCAAAAAGAGTGCCGGACAAAAAATTTGAACTAATTTTGCAATACGAACCACTTTGCAGCGTAATGCAGCCGGTGGTTCGAGCATACATGGAAAACCAGGAATATGAATAGATTGTTCTTTGATAACCTTGACCTGAGCATACTGAACGCGCTGGCGAAAAATGCCCGTACTCCATATCTTGAGATAGCAAGAGAATATGGAGTTTCCGGTGCGGCGGTTCATCAGCGTGTGCAGCGCCTCATGGCAAATAAAGTGATTACGGGTTCGCGATGTCTGATAGATCCTACTGCAGTAGGGTTCAATGTTGTGGCATATCTTGGAATTTCCGCAATGCCTGGCACCGATATAGAAACGCTTGCCGATGGTCTGCGTGAAATACCTGAAATCACCGAATGCCATATAGTTACGGGTCGGTATGACATTATTGCAAAAGTCAACGCCCGCGACAACAGAAGCATGCTTGAAATTATCCGTGACAGAATGCGACCACTGAGTATTGCCACGACTGAGACGATGGTATCGTTCCGCGAGGTATTTGTACGTTCTGTTCCTATCTCGAACGACTGAGGAAGTTTTTCCGTGCGGTTCGCCGCATGAAATTAAAATTTTTGACTTAAATTAGATTAACCGAAACATTTTGTGTAAATTTGTCGCGTGAATGAGTCGCAGCTCATGCTTGCCGTATGTGCATCCAGAAGTTGCGCAGAAGTTAAACGATTAATAACCAATCAAATTTATAAATATGGATATTTCGCATATCGAACACATCGGCATTGCCGTTCCCTCTCTCGAAGAAGCTATACCCTTCTACGAGAATATTTTAGGTTTCAAATGCTTTGCAATTGAAGAAGTAGCAGACCAGAAAGTGCGCACAGCGTTCTTCAAAGTCGGTCAGACCAAGCTTGAACTTCTCGAAGGTACTTCGGAAGACAGCGCCATCAGCAAATTCATTGCAAACAACGGCGGTCGCGGCGGCATTCAGCACATCGCTTTCGCTGTCGAAGACGGTGTTGCCAACGCTCTCGCAGAAGTAGAGGCAAAAGGGTGCCGTCTCATCGACAAAGCTCCGCGCAAAGGCGCAGAAGGTCTTAACATTGCGTTCCTTCACCCGAAATCGACCGTAGGTACTCTTGTTGAGCTCTGCGAAGATCCTAACAAATAACACATTGAACACTCTACTATGAGCAGCCAACTTGAAAAAGTAAAAGAACTAATTGAGCTCCGCGCGCAAGCACGTCTTGGCGGCGGTGAGAAAGCCATTCAGAAACAGCACGAACGCGGCAAATACACAGCCCGCGAACGCATAGCACAGCTTCTTGACGAAGGTTCGTTTGAAGAACTGGATATGTTCATGCGTCACCGCTGCACTAATTTCGGTCAGGAGAAGAAATCATATTTGGGTGACGGCGTCGTAACCGGATACGGTACTATCGACGGTCGCCTTGTTTATGTTTTCGCACAGGACTTCACTGTCTTCGGCGGTTCCCTGTCGGAAGCTATGGCACAGAAAATCTGCAAAATCATGGATATGGCAATGAAGATGGGAGCCCCCGTTATCGGTCTTAACGACTCGGGCGGTGCACGTATCCAGGAGGGCATCAACGCTCTCGCCGGCTATTCCGAGATTTTCCAGCGCAACATCATGGCGTCGGGCGTGATACCTCAGATTTCCGCTATTCTCGGTCCTTGCGCAGGCGGCGCAGTCTATTCGCCCGCGCTTACCGACTTCACCATCATGGCAAAAGGCATCTCCTATATGTTCCTTACAGGTCCGAAGGTCGTTAAGACCGTCACTGGCGAGGACGTAACTCAGGAAGCTCTCGGCGGTGCGGAAGTTCACTCGCAGAAGAGCGGCGTATGCCATTTCGCAGCAGAAGACGGTGAAGATGCCCTTAAAATCATCCGCAAACTCTTCAGCTATATTCCTCAGAACAACCTTGAGGAGGCACCTCTTGTAGAGTGCACCGACCCCATCGACCGTCTGGAGGATTCTCTTAACGAAATCATCCCTGATTCGCCGAATAAGCCTTATGATATGTACGAGGTTATCGGTGCTATCATCGATAACGGCGAATTCCTTGAGGTTCAGCGCGACTACGCCAAGAATATCATCGTCGGCTTTGCCCGTTTCAACGGTCAGTCGGTCGGCATTGTCGCCAACCAGCCTAAATATCTTGCCGGCGTTCTCGACTGCAATGCATCGCGCAAGGCAGCACGTTTCGTGCGTTTCTGCGATGCTTTCAATATTCCTCTGGTTACTCTCGTCGATGTTCCTGGCTTCCTTCCCGGTACGGGTCAGGAATACAATGGCGTCATTCTGCACGGCGCCAAGCTTCTCTACGCTTTCGGCGAAGCAACAGTTCCCAAGGTTACAGTCACACTCCGCAAGAGCTACGGCGGCAGCCATATCGTGATGAGCTGTAAGCAGC
>USMC01000061.1 GCA_900555715.1 uncultured Porphyromonadaceae bacterium
GCAGGCTTCAATACGCTATCGCGGACGGTTGTACCGGAGGAGGGCTCGGGCGATTGATATTCAGAGGATGAAGAATCAGCGGATTACAACTTTCTGGGCTTTACCGGTCGCTGTATCGACCTTGATGAGCGTCATGCCTGCTTCCGGAACATTCACCTTCACACCCTGAAGGTTATAGAACTCAACATCTGCATTGCCATCAGCTTCTACTGCGTCAATGCCTGTAACGCCTTGCTGAGCGGCGTGAGCCTTGTCGAGAATGTTAGTTATTGCTGTAATGTAAGAAATTATCCTATTAATATATCGATCAGTATACAATCCATAACACTCAGCGTCGTAATGTTCGTAAGATCTAATTTCTTTATAAAGTGATTCTTCTACATCCTTTAACTGCGGCAAATATTCATCTTTAACATCAGAACATTCGCTTTCAATCTCAGTATATGCGTTCTGTAAAATTGTCACTGCATTTTCGGACACTTCTATCATGCGTACCAACCGGTCGAGTTCGTCAGTATATGTCTGCAAATTTGCCTGAAATCCTTCTTTTTTTGCATAATCTTCCATAAATGTATTAACCTTCATGGATGCGTATGCATTCTTCGTTAGCTCAGACAATTTCAAGGTATACGATTCAACTCTCTTATAAAACCTGTCTTGTATCAGCTGGCTATAACCACTAACCCGAACTAACAATTCGTCTACTATGGACTGCGTACCTTCTATTTTCTCTACGAACGGGAGATAGCTATCGTGATAAACTTCTGCGCATTGACAACAATTTTCAACAAATTTTTCTATTGCCATACGAACACTCTCTTCTATTTCATTAACTTTATCCTCTGTAAGAGGCGTTCCTCCGGAGTAGATATAATCTTCTACTTCCGTTATATACTCTTCAAATCTTTCATAATTCATAGATAATTCTTCTATGTATGCTTCCATACCCGGATTGCCATATTCTTCAAGATCTTGCATAGGCGTTATATCATTATAAACCCGATAATCCTGAAAGATCATACGTCCATCCTGTATATATCGATCATACGTTTCTCTCAGACTTCCCAACATCCAGAGCTGATACTTATCCGGTTCTGTATCAGTCGTTGCAGCTGACGCTGAAGCGGCTGATTCGGATGATTGGGCGAAGCTCGCTGCAGTAGCGAAGATGAGCACAAGCAATAGTAGATACTTTTTCATATAAAAAAAGATTAATGATGACAGCCTTGCTCGTTCCCTGATCGGCTTGAAATAGAATGAATTAAAGTAAAAAAGAAGCGTGGAACGATGTTCAGTTTATCTTCAAGGAGGCATCGCCAAACGCCTATCTACGAATAAACAGTCCACTCCCACGCCTTATTGCATATCGATTCCCCTTGTCGGGAGTGGATATACGACAAGCATGAGCGTTTTTCCTGACTGCCTTCTCCTTCGTAGATTGAAAATTGGCGATTTCCTTGAAAAGGATAAAGCATGAAACGCTTATGATAAATAAAAAAAACGGACGCGACCTCTGTCGCTAACCGGTTGCAAATATAGTCAATAATCCTAAACTGCACAAAACAGGGCGCTGAATTATTCACGAAAATTCGAAAGAAGCGGCAGGACGATGCTGCAGGGATTGTCAGATTGACATCTTTGTCGTACCTTTGCGGGCTCAAAAACACAAAATATGAAACTAATTCCTATTGAAAAAACAAGGCTCGCAGCCATCATTATCATTCTTCTTTCATGCCTCGGCTCGCAGGCGCAGGTCAATGTTCAGCTTCACTACGACTTCGGACGCAATCTGTATCCGCACAGCCAGGCAGACCGTCAGAAAGTGACGGCGACACTCGAGCAGTTCCGTCCCGACCGACTCGGCAGCATATTCTATTTCGTCGATTTCGATTTCTATAACGCCGGAATGAAGGGCGCATACCTCGAATTTTCCCGTGAGTTCAACATAAAAAACGGATTTGCGGCACACATCGAATATGACGGCGGCATGACGACCGGAAAGCACTCCGAATACGGCAGCCAGTTTCAGCATGCCCTGCTTGTCGGACCGGCATACAACTGCGCAAGCAGCGATTTCCGGCGCACGCTGAGCCTGCAGCTGCTCTACAAGCAGTACTTCAAAGGCTGCGACAACAAGGCTTACCCGAGCTTTCAGGCAACTATCGTCTGGGGGCTGAATTTCGGTCCGGCAGATATGTTTACGTTCAGCGGCTATTTCGACTTCTGGCGCGACCGTACGCCGGCAGGCGACGTCCGCCTTTCACTCGCCGGAGAACCGCAATTCTGGTTCAATCTCTACAGCCTCAAAGGTCTTGAAAAGACAGGGCTGAGTGTCGGCACAGAGATTGAGCTGAGCAATAATTTCGTTTTCCCCACAAGTGGCACACGGACGTTCTTCTGTAATCCCACAATCGGCATAAAATGGACAATGAGATGAAAACAGGCCGGTATGCGCCGTCTCCGTCCGGACGAATGCACCTCGGGAACGTGTTCACGGCGCTTGTCTCGTGGCTGTCGGCGCGTTCTGCCGGAGGAAAATGGATTCTCCGCATAGAAGATCTTGATCCACAGCGTTCCAGATATGAATATGCGCGCATGATCGAAGACGACCTCGCTTGGCTCGGACTCGACTGGGACGAAGGCGGACTCGACGATCGCGGCAGCAGCGGACCATACAGCCAGAGCCGCCGCCACGACATCTATCTTTCATATCTGCGGCTACTTGCGGATAAGAGACTGCTCTACCCCTGCAAATGCCGCCGCGCCGACATTCTCGCTACTCAGGCACCGCATCAGTCGGACGGACGCATCATCTATGCCGGCACCTGCCGCCCGTCGGACTTGCCGCCCTTTCCGCCGGTGGAGACCGACGGCTCGACATTGCGCCTCTACGTACCTGACGAAGTAATAAGATTTACGGATATTGTATATGGACCGCAGGAATCCAATCTACGCACCGACTGCGGCGATTTCATTGTCAGGCGCGCCGACGGCGCGTGGGCTTACCAGCTTGCCGTTGTTGTCGACGACGGACTCATGGGTGTCAACGAGGTAGTGCGCGGAAACGATCTTCTCCTCTCCACCGCCCAGCAGCTCTATCTATACGACCTTCTCGGGTTGCCGGCACCGCAGTTCGCCCATCTGCCGCTTATATGCACCCCTGACGGACGGCGCCTTTCCAAGCGCGACCGCTCTGCAAACATGGAAGAACTGCGGGAAAAGTCATCGCCGGAAGAAATCATCGGACAGCTCGCGCACATCGCCGGCATCCTCCCGTATGAAGAACCATGCCGTGCCGAAGACCTCATTCCGCTTTTCTCATGGGATAAAATCCCTGTCGAAGAGAAGATTATAATACCTCAGAAGCAATAGCCAAGGGACAGGGACACTCTGTTTTCTTTATATGAGGCATCGTGATGCAGAAGATTGTTCATGCCGAACGATGTGACGAGGGAAAGAACCCAGTTGTAGTCCCATTCAAACGACGCGCCGGCTGTCCAGGCCACATTGCAGCGGCGCTGTCCGTTCTTGCCGAACAGCTCAGTGACGGAAGAATCTAATTCAGAATCATAATTGCTCGACACTTTGCCACTGAACGAATAGTTCAGTTCCGGACCTGAGAATACAGCGACAGCACAACGCTCCGACAAGCCGAGCCGATAGCCAAACACCACCGGTACGCGCAGTCCGATTTTTCTGATAGTCGGATTCGTCTCTACAAGATTGCCGGTCTCATCAGTTATATTCACGTTGTTGTAGCGATAAGTGTCATAGTAGAGTCCTGCTCCCGGCTCCACAAACATTCCGGCCGGCAGCGGCACATTGAGAAAAGCACCGATACTTCCGCCAGCCTTGGCACTGTACATCTTTGCGTCGTCGTCAGTTCCGTAATGCCAGTTGCCGGGAAGCGTGATATCTACGCCGGCACGCACGCCCCAATAAAGATTATCCGATGTTTCCTGTGCCGACACGGCAACCAGACATATAAACGCAGCAATGACAGATGATATTCTTTTCATAAATCAGACTTTTCTTCTATAACGACGCATTTCCTGCAAAATTGTTCATGACAAAACAATCCCGGACGCGAGGGCATCCGGGATTGTCGTTTAGATTCAAAATTATTATTCTTCTGTGTTCTTCTCGGCGTACTCTTTGAGAAGTTTTTCCTGTACATCGCCGGGAACGAGTTCGTATGAAGCGAACTTCATTGTGAACGACGAACGTCCGCCTGTGATGGAGCTCAGAGCTGTCGAATAGCTTGACATCTCTTTGAGAGGCACCTTGGCGGTGATCTTTTCAAGACCGTTCTCGCTCGACATACCCATGATGATAGCACGGCGTCCCTGCAGGTCGCTCATCACGTCGCCCATAACATCGGCAGGCACAAGTACCTCGACATCATATACAGGCTCGAGAACCTTCGGGTTGGCTTCGCGGAAGGCCTGGCTGAAAGCGTTGCGACCGGCGAGGCGGAAGGAAATTTCGTTAGAGTCTACCGGGTGCATCTTGCCGTCGTAGATACATACACGGACGTCGCGGGCATAAGAACCTGTGAGCGGACCCTGCTCCATACGGTCCATCAGACCCTTGACTATGGCAGGAATAAAGCGCGTATCGATAGAACCGCCGACGATGCAGTTGCAGACGACGAGCTTGCCGCCCCATGCCAGAGGTATTTCCTGAGTGTCGCGCACACTCATCTTGAATTCCTGGTTGCCGAACTTGTAGGTGTCGGGGGCGGGCATTCCGTCATAATAAGGCTCGACAATGAGATGAACCTCACCGAACTGACCTGCACCGCCCGACTGTTTCTTATGACGGTAGTCGGCACGTGCGGCACGAGTGATTGTCTCGCGGTAAGGAATCTTCGGCTCCTCGAAAATGACGGGCAGCTTGTCGTTGTTCTCGACGCGCCATTTGAGCGTGCGGAGATGGAATTCGCCCTGACCGGAAAGAATGGTCTGCTTGAGCTCCTTGGACTGCTCGACAACCCATGTGGGATCCTCTTCGTGCATACGGGTGAGGATACCCGACAGTTTCTCGGCATCGCTTTCGGTGACAGGACGGATTGCACGCTGATATTTAGGAGCGGGATATTTGATGAAGTCGAATGCATAGTCGCATCCTTTTTCGTCGAGAGTGTTGCCTGTGCGGACATCCTTGAGTTTGACGGAAGCGCCGATATCGCCGGCTTTCAGTTCATCGACAGCTGTGCGTATCTGACCGCATGTGCAGAAAATCTGTGCGAAGCGCTCTTTTCCGCCACGGGTCACGTTGTCGAGGTCGGCACCTGCCTTGAGAGTTCCCGACATTACTTTGAAATAGCTGACTTCACCGATATGGGGTTCTACAGTTGTCTTGAACACGAAGAGACTCAGCGGACCGTTCGAATCGGGCTTGACTTCTTCGCCGGCAGTATTGACAGGAGCGGGCATGTCGTCGACGAAAGGAACGACATTGCCGAGGAACTCCATCATGCGGCGTACGCCCATGTCTTTTCCTGCGCTTACGCAGAAAAGCGGATATATAGAACGGTCGACGAGACCTTTGCGAATGCCAAGGCGGAGCTCGTCTTCTGTAAGATGGTCTTCCTCAAAGAATTTTTCCATGAGGGTCTCATCATTCTCAGCGGCAGCCTCGACGAGAGCACGGTGGAGTTCTTTCGCACGCGGCATTTCCTCTTCGGGGATATCTTCAATCGTAGGAGCACCGCCGTCGGGGCCCCATGAATATTTTTTCATCAGCAGAACGTCGATCATGGAATTGAACGACGGACCGCAGGCAAGAGGATACTGCACAGCGACCACTTTCGGACCGAAAACCTCGCGCATCTGCTCCAGAACGTTCTCATAGTCGGCTTTTTCGCCGTCGAGCTGATTCATGGCAAAGATGACAGGCTTGTTGAGCGACGAGCAAGTACGGAATATATTCCGGGTACCTACTTCGACACCATACTGTGCATTGATGAGAATCACACCTGTGTCGGTGACATTGAGAGCGGTGATGGCGCTACCTACAAAGTCGTCGGCACCGGGACAGTCGATGACATTGAGCTTCTTGCCGAGAAACTCGGAATAGAAGACCGTGGAGAACACAGAGTAGCCGTACTCTTTCTCGACAGGGAAATAGTCGGTTACAGTATTTTTAGCGTCAACTGTTCCGCGACGTTTTATAACACCACACTCATAGAGCATTGCTTCTGCGAGTGTGGTTTTACCGGAGCCCTTGCTACCGAGAAGGGCTATGTTTTTAATTTCGTTTGTCTGGTAGGTTTTCATGCTATCGGGTTTAATATGATTCAAAAATGATTTCTAAGACATCAAGACAGTCTTTCGATTTCGGAGCGCAATTTATGAATTTTTTTCGTGTGTCATGCACTTAAATAATATGTTTGACAACATAAAGTCACATTTTTAGCATACCCGACCGGCGGATATGAATCCTTTAAGCATATTTATGAAGTCAAAGTTCGCCCATACGGACGATTTTCACTAATTTTGGCACTCATTTTGCAGTGTTATAGACACACAACCGATTTAGAATGGATAAATCCAAAGATAATAAGAAACCCAACGGCGGCGAAGGACTGCAGATAGGCTTCCAGCGCATCGAGATAGACCTCGGACGCTTCGACAAAGAGCCGGACACGTCGTGCCTGCCGATACTCCCGACAAGAAACCTTGTCATGTTCCCCGGCGTCACTGTCACGTTCGAGCTTGGCAGACCGTCGTCGCTCGAACTGGCTCAGAAAGCTCACGACGGAGCATATCCCATAGGTATCCTTTGCCAGATCAATTCTGATGAAGACGAACCGTCGCTTACGACAGGATTATATAAATATGGTGTCATAGCCGACGTCATCGGTCTTTTCGACCGCCCTGACGGTGTAAAATGCGCGCTTGTGCGAAGTCACGGTAGATTCCGTGTCCTCGGAAAAGCAGCATCGGAAAACCATACGGTGTGCGCACGCGTAAAATTGCTTGAAGATATTGTGCCGGAAAACGACCCTGAGTTCACCGCCACCTGCGCTGAAATACGCAAGACGGCGTCAGAGACCATCGCCAAGGAGCAGTCCGGCGAAATAATGAACGCGCTCCAGCAGATCACCGACAACGATATGCTCATCAACTTCCTGTGCACCAATGTTCCGTTTGAGATTCCGGACAAAGAATCGCTTCTCAGCAAAGGACGCATGGCAGACCGTGCCATCGGACTTCTTTCGCAACTTTGTCTGATGAGCGAACGCATCAATCTAACACAGGAAATAATGAAGCGTGCCAAACGGAGCATGGACGAGAACCAGAAGAACGCGTTCCTCCAGCAGCAGATGGATGCTATCCGCGACACGCTCTACGGCGACAATGCCGACGACGCCGACGAACTTCTCGAAGAAGGAGGAAAAACCGGTATGCCTGCCGAGGTCTGGACTCTCTTCCAGCAAGAGGTGGAAAAGCTGCGCCGCTACAACCCGTCGTCGCCCGACTATTCCGTGCAGTATTCATATCTCGACACACTTGTGCACATTCCGTGGAAGCCCGGTAAGACTCCGAAAAGCAGCTTTGCCAAGGCTCAGGAAGAACTCGAAAGCGGACACTACGGACTCGAGAAGGTGAAAGAGCGCATTCTCGAACAGCTTGCCCTGATAATGCACAACCCCAAGGGTCACGCGCCCATCCTGTGCCTTGTCGGACCTCCCGGTGTCGGCAAAACGTCGATAGGCAAATCGGTAGCTGCGGCGCTCGGACGCGAATACCAGCGTGTGTCGTTCGGCGGTCTGCACGACGAGGCCGAAATACGCGGTCATCGCCGCACATACATCGGCGCCATGCCCGGACGCATCATCGACGCCATGAAACGCGCGAAGGTAAACAACCCTGTCCTGTTGCTCGACGAAATCGACAAAATAGGCGCAGACTACAAGGGCGACCCGGCTGCCGCGTTGCTCGAAGTGCTCGATCCGGAACAGAACTGCCATTTCCACGACAACTATATCGACGTGGACTACGACCTTTCGAACGTCCTCTTCATAGCCACCGCCAACACGCTCTCGACAATAGCCACTCCTCTGCTCGACCGTATGGAAATAATCAAGATACCCGGCTATCTCGTCGAAGAAAAACGCGAGATTGCCAAACGGCATCTGCTGCCGCGCATCTGCGCCCAGAATCTCATAAAGCCCGGGCAGTTCCGTATCTCCGACGAAGCGCTCGACGAAGTGATACGCAACTATACCTCCGAGAGCGGCGTGCGCAATCTTGAAAAGAAGCTCAACGCACTTGTCAGGAAATTCGTTCTCGCACACATGAAGAAGGAAGAATTTCCGGAGGAAATACGCCCCGAGCATCTCTACTCTCTCCTCGGCCTCGCTCCGCACATCCACGACCGTTATGAGGGCAACGACTTTGCCGGCGCCGTCACCGGTCTTGCCTGGACAGAAGTTGGCGGAGAAGTGCTTCTTGCAGAATCGTCGCTTAATGTGTCGAAAACGCCGACTCTGACGCTGACCGGCAAGCTCGGCGACGTGATGAAGGAATCTGCCACGATAGCGTACCAATGGGTGCGCGCCCACGCCTCCGAACTCGGTATCCGTCAGGAACTCTTCGAGCACTACTCACTGCACATTCATTTCCCCGAAGGTGCAGTGCCCAAGGATGGTCCGTCGGCGGGCATCACTATAGTGACATCCATTGTCAGCACCTTCCTGCAGAAACGCGTGGCACCGCGCATCGCCATGACGGGCGAGATGACTCTCCGCGGCAAAGTGCTGCCTGTCGGCGGTATAAGGGAGAAAATTCTTGCCGCCAAGCGTGCCGAAATCACCGACATCATAATCAGTCAGGACAACCGGCGCGACATTGAGGACATTCCGGCAGCATACGTCGAAGGTCTCCATTTTCATTATGTCGAAAACGTCCGTCAGGTCATAGACCTCGCCATTACCTCCGAACCGGTCGCTCATCCGCTCGTTCTGGAAGTCAGCAACAATTAATCTTTGTCATTTCGAGGATTATGCGTAATTTTGCAAAAATTAAAAACCAAGAAAAATCCCATGCAGGAAAAAATCGTAATTCTTGATTTCGGCTCCCAGACGACTCAGCTCATCGGTCGCCGAATCCGGGAACTCAACATCTACAGCGAGATTATTCCCTACAATAAATACCCTCGCACCAGCGAAGAGCGTGAAGGTATTATAGGAGTGATTCTTTCCGGCAGTCCGCTGTCGGTCTACGACGACAAAGCCTTTAAAGTCGATTTCGGCGACTTCCTCGGAAAAGTGCCCGTTTTGGGCATCTGCTACGGGGCACAGCTGACAGCACAGACTTTCGGCGGTGCTGTCGAACCGGCACCCTCACGTGAATACGGACGCGCCCGCCTCAGCTTTATCGAGCCGGGAAATCCCCTTTTCAAAGACATCGCCACGGGCGCACAGGTATGGATGAGCCATGGCGACACAATAACCCGCCTTCCCGAAGGATTCCGCTGCATAGCGTCAACAAATGATGTGAAGTTCGCTGCTTTCCAGGCTCCTGAATCCATGGGAACTCTCTTCGGCGTACAGTTCCATCCCGAAGTGTTCCACAGCGAATGCGGAATGCAGCTTCTTGAAAATTTTGCTGTAGGCATCTGCGGTGCCAGCCGTTCATGGAGCGCCGAATCATTCATCGAACTGACTGTGCGCGAGCTTCGCGAAAAACTCGGCAACGACCGCGTCATTCTCGGACTGAGCGGAGGCGTCGATTCGTCTGTCGCCGCTGTGCTGCTCAACCGTGCTATCGGCAGCAATCTCACATGTATTTTTGTCGATCACGGCATGCTCCGCAAAAATGAATTTGCTGACGTTCTGCGTGACTACGAATGTCTCGGACTCAACGTCCGCGGTGTCGACGCCTCCGAGCGCTTCTTCACCGACCTTGCTGGCGTGACAGATCCCGAACGCAAACGTAAGATCATCGGAGCCGACTTCATCAAGGTGTTCGACGAGGAAGCTTCCAAAATCACCGATGCCAAATGGCTCGCTCAGGGAACTATCTACCCCGACTGCATCGAATCACTTTCCATCACAGGCACGACTATTAAGAGCCATCATAACGTAGGCGGACTTCCGGAACGCATGAACCTCAAGCTTTGCGAACCGCTGCGGCTGCTCTTCAAAGATGAAGTACGCGCCGTGGGTCGTGCACTCGGAATGCCCGAACATCTCATCAAGCGTCATCCTTTCCCCGGACCCGGTCTTGCGGTGCGCATCCTCGGAGAGGTGACACGCGAGAAAGTAGGAATCCTTCAGGAAGCCGACCATATCTTCATACAGGGTTTGCGCGACTGGGATCTCTACGACAAGGTATGGCAGGCAGGAGCAATTCTGCTGCCTGTACAGAGCGTAGGTGTCATGGGCGACGAACGCACCTATGAACGTGCCGTCGCGCTCCGTGCAGTCACATCTATGGACGCCATGACGGCAGACTGGGCTCATCTGCCCTACGAGTTTATGGCGAAAGTCAGCAACGACATCATCAACAAAGTCCGCGGCGTCAACCGCGTATGCTACGATATCTCTTCAAAACCACCAGCCACAATCGAATGGGAATGATTTACCCGCTCTGGCACTCAGATTAAATTTTATTTTATCTAATATAAATCAACCACTTAGCAAGTAAGCCACTGAACGCTAAGTGGTTGTTTTTATAACCAGTTTCCCGAAATTGTACCCCTGAGCTTACGGGACACAATTATTTTGAGTAATTTAGCCTGTAAATAATCATGCGTATAGAACATAGCAAAGAAAAGTATAAGCAAGAGCGTACTTTCAAGAAAATTAGCTAACTTTGCTGTCGCAAACCCATAAGGCGAGCAGACATATTAAAGAAGCGTTTACGCATCGTTCCATCTGCTGAAACTTCGACAACTTCAACAAGGAAATACGGAATGATGGTGAAAGTACGCTCTCTTTGGCTTGTATTGTCATACCCCTATGATATACGGTCAAAGTGGAGTTGCTGTCACTTGTTCAGTATTTCTTGGGAGTCGAAGCCCACAGCAGATGAATGGGTGAAAAGTGGCTCCACTTCTTTGATGGGTCTATACCAATAATCAACATTATAACAGCATCGTAGAGCCGTAGGTGCAAAAGTAAAACAGCATGAAAAAGTTTTTTACTTTTTGTTTATGGCTCTCTTTGCCACAATATCTTCTGCCCTTACCAGTTGTAGCGATGGCAATGAGCCAAACGCCCCCACAACTATTGGTAAAATGGAATCATCTCTTTCAGTGTAAAAGACACAATAATCCTTCCAACAGACCATACATAAAACGGTGTGTTATTCCGGCAAACGATGTTTGCTGAAATCAAGTACCTCAACACCACAACTAAGATATGGATAAAACCATAAGAATAATTGTCGTTGCTATTTTGTCGTTAGCAATGGCATCATGCGCAGGAAAACAAAGCGATTCCCAAGAAGGAACGGGAGGAGAAATCGTAGAAATAACGCCGTCTTTTACAGATGCCGTCCATCAGTATGATGAACTACATCCTTTAAGTGAAGAAGATGCGCGATTGGAAGAACGACGTATACAGGAAGAAAATAAACCAACTGTTCGTGAAGTTATTATTGAATACACTACACAACACGGCAAAGTAAATTCTGTAAAAGCATCTCATGGTTATTCTTTGACAACGTACGATGAAGATATACTTTCTGATATAATCACGATTCCGCAAGGTAAAAAGTGGATTTTCAAAGGGATTAACGAGAATTCGGGAGCAAGAATCCTTACATACATATATAATGGAGGTGCATTAAGGCGAGATATGAGATTTGAGGTTTCCACTAACACAAGAGATAAATATCAATTTTATGGTGGAGAAAAAATTAGAGTTGCAATAAATACATTTCGCTCGGACACACACATGGATTCGGCAAAAATAGTATTTACATTCATTGAAAAGCCTGAGTACGACTAATATTCATAATATCCGGTTAATAAACAATCAGACGCCCTGAATCTTCGGGGCGTCTGATTTGATTTGTTATTCAGAATATGATTTTGTCGGTTCTTGTGCCTTGTCGCCTTATATAAAAGTTTCCACGCGCAGGGTTGTCGACGCGGTAGCCCTGAAGGTTATAATATACCGGAGCGTCGTTGCCGGACACTGCCGGAGAGACGACACCGCTGCTTTCGAGCGGGTAGAACAGCATGATTTCCGTGCGGGAATACAGTCCGAGCGGGCTTCCTTCCATATATGCTCCCCACGACGGAACAGAAAGAACAGTGTTCCCGAGCATGTCTTTGCCTACCGAAGCACTGAAATAGTAACTTCCGTTCCCGTCTTTCTGTGCCTCGCCTCCTTCAAGAGCATTCGCAGCATAGAATGGCGTGGCGTCACCATATATGTCGGCGAGATAATCAATAAGCGCATCTGTCGCCCATGCCTTGTTCAAAGAAAGACTGTAGTCCAGCGCTACGTCGACATGATAGCCGAAGTTGGCAAAGTTGGTGATATGCAGCTTTCCGTCGACTACTTCCGAGTAGATATCGTTGAGCGACGGTATCGCTTCCGTTTCAATATCGGGCGTCACCGAGTAGATCATCACGCCGTTAAACTCGTTAAACACCGGATAGATCGCAGCACCGAATCCCTGTATTTTCCCGGCGTCGGTGATAGAGCCGAAGAAGAAGCCTACGACATCGGACGTCTCTGCCGTGGCAAGCGTCCTTTTGCCGGCAACAAAGGTCATCGTGCCTTCTCCGGAAATATTCCATCCTTTCTCTCCGCGGCGCACTGCGAGAAGGCTTATTGGAACCACTCCTTTATCCGTAGTATAGTCGAACAGATGCTGACCGCACTCGATGGTGAACAGTCCGCTCTCTCCGTCGTAATGCGCAGCTATGTCATCTACTTCTATTCTGCTACCTCCGGAGACAAAAGAAAACGTATCGGCAAACAGACCTTTGATGAGCCAACCGCCATTACCGTCGGCTTCCATACCTGTTATGGATGTTTCCCACGTATTCGAGACAGAACCATCATTTCCGAGCCAATAATAGCAGCAGTCGTAGTCGTATGATGTGCGCGAGGCATCGAAAGAAGAGTCGGAACCTGCAGCTTTCCGAAAGTTTGCAGTTTGTACTTCCGAAGGAATAGCATTCTCAATCTCTGCCAGATCTGGCACCGTGGCAAAAATCGGCAGCCCGAAGGCTGCCGAAATTATAATTGTGATAAGTCTCCTGAAAGACACCATCATCGTACAATTGTTTTCTTTCCGTTGACAATATAGATTCCTGCAGGAAGCTTGGCGGCATTGTCGAGTTTTCTGCCGAAGAGATCGTAGACAGTCTTGTCTGCAGAATCCACAGCGATATTGTCGACGCCGTCGACAATTCCTTTGACAATGTAAGTAGCACGGATTTCAGGATTTGCGACTACGTCATCACCGTACGTGCTGAAATCCTTGTATGTTTCAGCAGGAAGAACGAATGTGTATTCGCCAGGGTCTTTTATGGTTGTTTCGAAAGTGACTTGAACTGAAGTATAGTCACTTAACATCTCAAGATTTGTAGTCTCTGCGACTTTTTCACCATCTTTGTATAAGAATGCGATAGGATTGGATACATATTCGTCTATACCTTCAGGGGTATTCAGGAATTCAATCGTAATAGAGTGTATACCCTCAAGTTCCGAACCGTCCGCCGGGTCGATGGTGTAGACGCTCATTGTCGTTTCAGGCACGGATGCGCCTTTGATAGTATAGGTTGCTTTAATCGGAGGATTGACGCTATAGCCTTCACCTTCATCGGCTGTTTCAGCTTCATCGTAATCTTTGAGCACTTCCTTGTCAAGATTGAAGACGTATGTTCCGGGTTCTGTCGTTTCAGGGAAAGTGATGTATGCAGTCTGAAGGTCGCGTATGCCTGCATTAATACCTGTTGCCTTGATTACTTTATCGCCGCATGTCAGTGTAGCATACTCACCGATATTACCGGACATGATATTGACGTCGATTCCATCGACAGGATCGGGAAAGGTAATGGCAATCTCGTTGAGAGATGTTACTGTTTCTCCGTCGGCGGGCGCAATGGTGTAGTTGAGCATCGTATAGCCCACGGCTCTTTCATTTAAAAATGCCTTGTTTTCCCGAAAAGCCAGTTATTTTAT
>USMC01000062.1 GCA_900555715.1 uncultured Porphyromonadaceae bacterium
GATATAGCCCCGGAGCACGTTTCTCAAACAAAGAAGTAACAAGCACTATCCGATTGGCTGCCGCCAGTTCGGAATAGAATCCGGTAGAAGGACCAGGAATGGTTTCTGCCAGTTCAAATAAATCCGTATTCTCTGTCTGGCAGAAATAAAGCGAGTCGTGAAGTTCCTGAAGAATGACGAGCGCTGCACCTTCGGAGGCGAGTGCTCTTATTTTATCGGCGAGGCGTCGGCGGTTATCCTGAGTGTCGGCGCTGTTTGCCTGCTGTATGATTCCTGTGCGTAGTATTTTCATTTTTCTGAAGGTATCTGCATTGTGGCGCAGTGTAGTGACCCGTGCTGTCGGACGAGCGCCCGGCAGTCGACGGTCTCAATGGTGTATGAAGGCAGAGCGGCAGCGAGCGCCATCACTGCGTGCCGGTCTTTGAGCGGCTGGTCATAGACGGGCACTATTATCGCGTCGTTGAGCAATAGAAAGTTTGCATACGTCGCGGGCAGACGTGTGCCGTCGTCCGGGTCGTAGATGGGGTCGGGCAGCGGCAGTTCGACGAGGTTGAAAGGCTGACCGTCGGTTCGCCTGAGAGCTTTCAGCTCTTCTTTCATCGCCTGTAATGGCTTGAAATGTGAGTCGTCCGGATTGTCGCAGGCTGTGAACACAATGGTGTCGCCTGGCGGAACAATGCGGGCGAGCGTGTCGATATGTCCGTCGGTGTCGTCGCCTTCGAGCTCTCCGTTGAACAGCCAGGCTATTGTGTGCGCTCCCAGATCTGCTTTAAGCTGCCTGTCGATTTCCTCACGGCTGAGGTCACCGTTGCGGTTGGGGTTGAGAAGACACGAGGCTGTAGTGAGCACGAATCCTTTGCCGTCGGTGTCGATCGAGCCCCCTTCGAGCTCAAAACCGAGACGGTTGATGCGCGGGTAAGGCAGGATGTCCCTGCTGCATAGCCTCATGGTTGCGAGGTTGTCGAGATTCGCAGCAAACTTGAGCCCCCAGCCGTTGAACTGATAGTCGATATGGGCATAATGGTCGCCGTCTGCGACGGTTATGGGACCGTAGTCGCGGGTCCACGTGTCGTTGGTAGGAATGGAGACGAAGCGGATGTTCTCTGTCGGGGTGCCTTCCGGAAAATATTTGTTGTCGGGAGCTTCCGGACCTATTATGAGCACATTGGCATGATGTGCCAGCGCGCAGATGAGATGCCCGTATGTGCGGCGCACCTCGTCGAGCATATATGCCCAGTCGGTATTTTCGTGAGGCCATGCTACGAGCACGGTCTCAGTATGTTCCCATTCGGCGGGAAACCGTCGCGAGGTGTTCATTCTATATTGTCAAAGTCGGATAGAGAGTTCCACACATCGTCCTGCCCTTCCATGTAGGTTTCGCAGAAGTCTTTGAAGCCGCGACGTTCGCTTGTGCCTTCGTTGCGGCAGTATTCCTTATATGCCCGTTTCAGTTCAGGGTCGTCGATGAGCATCTGACGAAATTCCGATTCGGCAATGTCAAGGCTCGGGCTCTGATGTATGATGGTAAGGAACAGTTCTGTTATATCTTCCATAGTAAAATTCAACGGTAAAAAGGGCTGTAAGCCGGATTGATGCCAAAAGTAGCAATTATTATCCGTAGCACTATACTTGCGTTGGTTAAATAAGATTAAACAATTATCGAGGCTTCCTGTCTTTTCAACACATCAGGGCACATGATTGTTTCAGTAATAAACTCTATTATTTATGAAAAAGATATTCGGATTGATTCTTCTTGCTGCTTTGGCGCTGACTTCCTGCAGTCCTTTCGCCCTTGTGAACAGCGAGACTTACAACGGTGCCGACCTGTCGCAGTACCGTACCTATCGTCTTGTCACTCCTGCCGACGGCGCTCTTCCTCCCGGCATGGAGATGGTGACATACTACAACATCGCTGCTGCTGTGCGCGAGCAGATGATGGAACGAGGCTTCACCGAGTCGGAAACGTCGCCGCTCCTCGTCAATCTCGGTCTTACTGTTCACAGAGAGATACAGACCGAGCCTGTTCTGCCTCCGGGCTATCCTGCATATGTCGGTCCGTACTATAACGGCTACTATCCGTTTTTCATGTATCCGCGCAACTACTACTGGTCGAACTATCTTGCCAATGCGCAGGTCATCACAGGCATATACAAGGAAGGTGTGCTGACCATGGATTTCATCAATATAAAGGAGAAGCTGCCTCTGTATTCTGCTTCAGTAGCAACGATTCTCGAGAACGGCAACACCCAGTTCCGCGACCTCAAAGGCATAGCCGAAGCCGTCCAGACGCTTTTCTCCAAGTTCCCCGTTCCGCTCCTTCCGCAATATGTGAAAAAATAGAAATAGCCCGGATTATCCGGGCTATTTCATTATGTTGATACAGTTGCTCTTAAAGCATCGAGAGGGCTTTGCGGATTGCGGACTCGACTTTGATCTGTGGTTCTGCTTCGAAAATCTTGGATATGGCTTTTTCGGATGCCTTGCGATCGAAGCCGAGCATTACTAAAGCCGCCATCGCTTCGTCGTAGGCTTCGGAGTGCTGTTGAGTCATCAGCGGCAGGACACTGCTTTCGCCGCTGAGTTTTATTTTGTCGCGCAGGTCGACTATTATGCGCTCCGCTGTCTTGGCACCTATGCCTTTGATACTTTTCAGCCGTTTTGCATCACCTGCCGTAATGACTGCGGCAAGTTCGTCGCCCTGCATCGACGACAGAATGATGATGGCAGTGGCTGCACCGACGCCGGAAACGCCGATGAGTGCCCTGAAAAGCTCGCGTTCGCGCTCTTCGGCAAAACCGTAGAGCACCCATGCGTCGTCGCGGATATTTTCGTGGACGAGCAGTTTTGCCTGTTCCTTGCCTTCGATGGCGCTGAATGTAGCGAGGCTGATGTTGAGGCGATATGCAACGCCCGCTGAGGACTCTATCACAGCTGCCGCCGGGTTGAGCTCGGCGACAGTTCCTTTAATATATTCAATCATGGTTCAATGCAATAGATACCATACCGTGCGACATACTGCCGGCTGTACGTGATATTTTGGCGCGCAGTCTGCACGAGTTGTTGCCTGTGGCCGTCGCTGGTACGCTGAAACGGGCATTAACGGTGCCGTCCGGCATTGTGCTTACTGATGTCGGCGAATAGCTTATTCCGTCCATTTCGAGAGCGATGCTGTCAAGGCGGATGTTGCCGTTGCCGCGTGTCTGCCGGAAGTATACTTCTTTGAGCGCCTTGGCTTTCGTTACAGACAGGTTCCAGAGCTGTTCGGAAGTATCGCCGTTTCCGAAGTCGGAAGGCGACCAGCCGCCGAGACGCTGCGAACCGTCGCCCGTCTCCGGCAGAGGAGTCACTTCTTTTGCCTTTGCGAGCAGGTCGAGACTTGCCTGCAGGGGGTCGTCGAACGGTTTCATTTCCGAAAGTCCTTCGCTCTCTACCCAGTTTTTCTCCCAGGCGACGAAGTCGACAGGTTTGTCGGTGCGCTTGCCTTCGAAGTACTGCTGCCAGCGCGGCAGATAGTAGTCGCGGATAAGTCCCGACCATATACGTGCGGCGTAGTCGTCGAGCGGCGGTTTTACCCAGATGGTGATTATCCGGCGCGCGTTGTGTTCGTAGTAGTCGCTGAGTTCTTCAGTGTCGCCGGCTCTGCGGGCTTTTTCAATCCAGTCTTCCAGGCGCATGTTAGGATGCGATACGAGCAGGCGGTCGGCGCCGAGAGCGAGCTCTTCGAATTGTTTTTCGATAGCTAATGTAAGCTCAGTATCGTTGGCACTGAAGGCTGTCTCCCAGTTTTTCAGAAGGGTTTCCATCTTTGCGCCGATATACTGGACAGTGTACTCGATGAGGTCGACAGTGTAGAGCGGTGCGTCGGCGAACTCGTGAGCCGGTTTTGCAAATTGCTCGACAGCTTCAAAGAAATATGGGTTGATGTTGACATTTCCGCTGTACATGGTTCCCGGACGGTACTGCCAGTTGTAGCGCGGGTTGTCCACGAGAGTGCTGTAGACCGATTTCTGCATCAGTTCCCACGATTTGTCGAGGGCGGAGTCGGACTTGCCGTAGCGGCATACGGTGTAGTTGCGGTACCAGTCGTCGATGTCGATTTTCTTATCGGTCCAGCCGGCGTCAGAAATGAGTTCGTAGAGCACTTCGTTGTTTTCGATGCCTTCGGGCGCCATGCCGAAGCCGGCAAGATTTCCACGGTTGGGTGATTCGAGAGCGGCGAACTTGCCGTTGGTATAGAACTCGGGTATTCCCGAGAGAGCGTTTTTTCCGCCCATGTTAGGAATCACGCTGTAGACCCACTCCTTATTGTAGAGCCCTTTGTAGAACTCCCAGTTGTAGTCGATTTTCCAGAAGCATTTGTTGTAGTCGACGGCGAGGTCGAGAAGAAGCATTTTGTCGTCGGGCACCTTGCTGACGAGAGCCTGAAGAGTCTCATAGTCCCAGATGTCGCGCATATACCCGAACATCCATCCCTGCATGACCCATACAGCGTCGGGATTTGCGTCGCGGATGGAACTGTAGACGGCATCGCCGTATTTTGCCATCATGTCGTAGCGTTCCTGTGTCCCTTTGGGCGGGAAAGGAATCTCCATTTCGTTGAAGCTGTCGGCGATGTAGTATTCATTCTTCCCGAATTCTTTTTCCCATTCCTCGATGAACATCTTTCCTATCTGGTGGAACAGCGGCGATTCAGGCGATACCATCCAGTTTTTAGACACTCCGCCGAGCCATGATGTTTCGGAAAGCTGTGTGTCGGGATAGAGTCTTTTGATTCCTTCGGGAACGAAACCGGCGAAAGCCGGAGTGATGGGTTTCATGCCCAGCCGGCGCATGCGGTCGAGGATTTTGTGCTGTAGCTCGATCTGACCTTTATGCCACTGCTGAGGCATGGGACCGTCGACAGAGCTGATGTTTCCCATCCGCATCCAGGGAAGGTGTGCCGGTCCGACGAAATATTCGGCTATTTCCTCATCTGTGAGACCGATTTTTTTGAAGACGCGTGCCGATATTGCCTCGTTGGCGACAAGAGCGAGCGGCATGTCGATGCCGTGCAGAGCCATCCAGTCGATTTCGCGCTCCCATCGCTCCCAGTCCCAGTAGGGCATGGAGTAGCCGAATGTGACAACGTTGAAATAGTAGTGATGGCGGAATGGCGATACGACTTCGGCTTTTGTCTGGTCTGGAAGAGTGACCGGCAAGTCGATGCGTTTGCCGCTCCATGAGTCGATGCCCCATCCGTTATCGGTAAGGTATGAGTAGAACGCGCGGCATGCGGCGACAGGGCTGCTTGCCTCGATTTTCAGGCGACCGTCCGACACTTCTGTCGTATAGACGTCGTTGCCGTTCTTTTTCTCAAGATTGAGCGATATTTCAACAGGAATATCGTTGCCTGCGAATCGTTCGATGACGCTTTCGGCAGGGCTCTTTTCTGACGCTGAGCACGAGCACAGCAGAGAGCAGGCGGCAGCAATAGTGAAGTAGTTGTGGAATTTCATGTCAGGCTATAGAAAGTTGTGAAGGCGCGGATAGTGCTGATATGGTCGGCTGCCGATGCTGTTTCGCAGCATGAGTGCATGGCCCACAGCGGAGCGCCCATGTCGACACCGCGAAGAGGTATCTGCGAAGTGAGTATGTTGCCCAAGGTAGAGCCGCCGGCGATGTCGCTGTGGTTGACAAAGCTCTGGCACGGCACACCGGCAAGCTCGCAGATGCGACGGAACACTGCCGCGCTGTCGGCGTCGGTCATATATTTGCAGTTTGCATTCACCTTGATGCACGGACCGCCTCCGAGAACAGGGTGATTGGTTGGGTCGAATTTTTCGACGTAGTTCGGATGCAGTCCGTGGGCATTGTCGGCGGAAATCATGAACGATGCAGCCACGGAGCGCATGAAGTCTTCTTCTGTGCCGTTCATGGCGAGGACTATGCGGCGAAGGATGTGTTCCAGTACGGGCGAGCCGGCACCTTGTTTCGTTCCGGAGCCTGTCTCTTCATTGTCGAACACGGCAAGAACGCGCGTATGCTTTGACGGATTGTCGGCAGTGTCGCACAGCGCCGTCAGCCCGGCATGAACCATGCTGAGGTCGTCGAGACGACCGCTGAGAACCATTTCGTTTTCGACGCCGGCAGTCGTCGCACCGGTGCAGCTGTAGAGCGAAAGGTCGTAGTCCAGAATCTGAGCCGGGTCTATATCGAGGTTTTCTGAGATGAGATTCTCAATGAGTCCCGATGGGTCTTTGCAGTCGAGTGCTACGACAGGAAGCATGTCTTTCTGCCTGGAGAGCTTGTTGCCTTCGTTGACGGCACGGTTGAAGTGTATTGCGAGATGCGGTATTACCATCAGCGGACGGTCGACGCGCATCAGGCGCATCTGAGGCTGCAGCGGGTCGTCGCTGCGCAGAGCCACGCGCCCCGCCAGCGAGAGCGGGCGGTCGAACCACGTGTAGAGAATAGGACCGCCGTAGACCTCTGTATTGAGCTTCACCGACCCTCCTTCGCAAGGAATGACACATGACGGTTTGAGCCGGAAGCCGGGCGAATCGCTGTGGGCTGCGATGATGTCGAAAGCATAGTCGGTGCCTGTGCCGACGACGAAGGCAAAAATCGCCGAGCCGTTCTTTTCTACATATCTTTTGTCGCCGGGGCTAAGATGCCATTGCTGGCGCATGTCGAGTTCGCGGAAGCCGGCGGCTTCGAGGCGGCTGCGGCATGTATGGACTGCCCAGAAATTTACGGGCGAGCTGTCCATGAAGCTGATAAGGTCGCTTATGTGGTTCATTCTTCTTTTAATGCTTGTGACTGATAGAGCATGTTGGCTGCGCGCAGGGCGGAGCAGAGTGTCTCGGACAGATAGCTGTGGAATGCATATTTGAGGTCGGCGAGGATGTCGGGAATGCTTGTCTCGTCGCTGACGCTCATTGTGGAGGCAAAGTCGGCGGCTATCTGGAAAATATCGGCGAGCTGTTCGGCAAGCGATACTCCTACGGGAGTGTCGCTGAAACGCATGTCTTCCACCGGCGTGTCGAGATATACTTCATATTCGCCGAGCAGTTCGGCGATTCCCTGACGTACCATGTCGTACTGTTCTTCGGTCACGTTGCCGCTTATGGCTCCCGGCTCATATTCGTCGTAGTTCTCGCCGCTGTCGCCGGCAAACGGCTTGATGTCGCTTATGGAAATGTATATTCTCGGGATATAGCGTATGCACTGGCGCAGAAAGTCGTGCGCGTCGTATTCCTCTGTATGTGCCAGAATCTTGCAGAACTCTACTGATAATCCTGCAAGACTCAGAGCCTGTGGCTGTATGCCTTGTTCTTCCATACCTATTTTTGATATAGCTTGTTGTCAATGATGTATTTGTATACTCCGGCAGGCAAGAAACACGACATATTTCTTCCTTTCGCTATCGACTGACGGACGAATGTGCTCGAAAGATATGCCATGGGCGCTTCTACGACTTCGAGACCGTCGATGTGGCGGCTGGCGACAGGGTAGCCCGGGCGAAGATAGACCATCACGCCATATTCGTCGAGAATACGCTGTGCCTGACGCCATTTGTCGAAGATAGCCCAGTTGTCGCTGCCTATGATGAGCTTGAAGCGGGAGTCGGGGTAGCGTTCGCGGAGCAGGTCGAGTGTATTGATGGTGTATGACGGACGGGGCATGGACAGCTCTATGTCGCAGATTTCCACACCGGGGATTCCTTTTGCTGCAATCGAAAGCATGGACAGACGCTTGGTGTCGGGCAGGAGCTCGCCGGGGTCTTTGAGCGGATTGCGCGGAGTGAGGGTGAGCCACACTTTGTCGACGTAGTTCCATTGCACCAGATATGACGCAAGCATCATGTGACCGATGTGTACGGGGTTGAACGAGCCGCCGAGAATACCGATGGTCTCCATTGTCAGTCTATTTTACCTCCTTCGACAAATGCCTCGATGAGATTGTGGGTCTGGCGGACGGCATCGGCGAGGACATCGTTGACTATACGTCGGTCGAATTCCGGAGCCCGCGATATTTCGTATGCCGCGCGGTCGATGCGCACGTCGATGACTTCCGGCGTCTCTGTCCCGCGCGACTCAAGCCGTTTCCGCAGAGTTTCGAGCGTCGGAGGCTCGATGAAAATGGTGAGCGCACGGTTTCCGTAAATCTCCTTGACACCGAGGGCACCGTTGACGTCGAGATCGAGGATGATGTTGTGTCCGGCATCGGTGATGCGGTCTATTTCGCTGCGCAGTGTGCCGTAGAACCGACCGGGGTACACTTCCTCATATTCTACGAAGCGGTCTTCGGCTATGGCGTCGCGGAAAGCGTCTTCCGACATGAAGTAATAGTTCACTCCGTCGACCTCGCCGGGGCGCGGCTTGCGTGTGGTTGCGGAAATGGAGAAGCCGAGGTTGAGGTCGCCCGGCTCCATCACGCCGTTGATTATTGTCGACTTGCCGCAGCCCGAAGGTGCGGCAAGTACGATGATTCTTCCTTTGTCCATCATTGGTGAGCGGGTCGGAGAAGGTCGTTGACGGTTTTGACAGGGTTGAATGTCGATGCCGGAACCTCTACGAAGACAGTGTTCCAGTTGCTCATGGCGCCGTTCCACAGTCCGGGAAGTTCCAGCGCGCGCAGGTCGCGTCCTGCTGCCGACTTGGAGGATATGAAGCCTGTCTGCGGGTCGACGTACTTGGGCAGGTCGTAGTGATTGCCGTCGAAATCCTTGACGTAGCACACAAGGTCGACGGGGTTGAAGTAGCCTGCGCCTTTCATCATCTCTACGTTTTCGGCTTTTGAAGTGTCGATCTGAGTCGATTCGAGAATCTGCGGAGCGATATATTTCCCGTCGGACGACCATGCGTTGTACGGCCCGCCGCCGGGCTCGCCTTCGTTGCGCACCATGCCGCATACGCGCAGCGGACGGCGGAAGATGCCGAGCAGCGCGTCGCGGCGTGCCGACAGGTCGTTTGTCTTGTCGAGGGCTTCGCTGCGGGTGAAGAGAATCTGCTCGCAGAACTGTGTCGCCTTGTCGACGCTCGCTTCGTCGGGCGATGTGGCAAGCGCTGAGACAAGCTCTTCCATTGTGTCGCGCACGAGCAGAAGCAGACCGCCGATGAACTTTTTATACTCTATGGTGTCGGCACGGTGGGCGTCGCCGACGACATTGTCGATGTTCTTTACGAAAATCACGTCGGCATCGACGTCGTTGAGGTTTTCGATGAGCGCGCCGTGTCCGCCCGGACGGAAAACGAGTCTGCCGGCGTCGTCGCGGAAAAGCTCATTGTCGGGAGTCACTGCGATGGTGTCGGTCGACGGTTTCTGTTCCGACAGCGATATCTCATATTTTACGCCGTAGCGTTTTTCCATCGCCGGCACAGCCTGGGCGAGTTTTTCTTCGAAGAGCTTGCGGTGGTTCGACGACACGGTGAAATGAAGCTTCACTTTGCCGCCTTTCGAAGCTGCTGTCTGCGCTCCCTCGGCGAGCTGTTCCTCAAGCGATGTGCGCACGCTGCCGTCGGCGGTGCGGTGGAAGGTGAGGAGAGCTTTGGGGAGCTGTCCGTAGTTGAGACCGTCGGGCAGGATGATTGCGCCGACGAGTTCCCTGAACTTGCCTTCGTCGGCGAGTTCTCCCGGCGTTTTGCCGTAGAGCCGGGCTGTCGCCTGGCAGAGCTGGCCGTAGAAAGCGAAGTGTTCGATGCCGTCGACGAGCTGTGTCACGTCGCTGCCTGCGGCGGGAATGTCGCTGTCGCCGTTGACAAAGGCGAACAGTGCCTTGAACATGCGCGATGCCGCGCCCGAGGCGGGAACGAACTTGAGCACGTCGCCGCCGTCGTCGAGGAAGCGCTGCCAGCGGTCGAGACACGCCCGGCGCATCGTGTCGTCGGCCGGCAATATGCCGTGACCGACGGAGGAGGGAGAATCTATCTTGAGGTAAGGAAATCCTGTGCGGAAACGGTCGAGCTGTGCTTCGACTGTCGCTTCTGAGATGCCTTTGGAGCGTAGCTGCTCCAGATCGGCGGCGGTGAATTGTGTCATGGTGTGTTTATGTTTGGTTCTTTGAAGCCAAAATTACAAAAATTCCGCCTCACGACAAAAAAAATCCGCAGCAACGGCATTGCAACGGCTGCCGGTGCTGCGGTTCTTTACATTTTTGTGGCTTATCGTTTTCCCGATCTGATATGAGGAGCGCTCAGAAGCGGATTTTGCGGACTGCCGCTCCCCGGCGTTCGATTACGATGCTTCCGGGCGCGGGGCGGGAAAGCCGTATGCCGGTGAGATCGTAATATTCTGCCGGCGCATCAGAGTCTGCCGCCACATTGCCCACTCCTGCGCCGATGTAGTCGGGGAGGGGAGCGGCAGGCGTGGCGTCGCGCTCCGGCTCAGCGGCGGGGGCGGAGAGAGCTGTGTAGTCGCCCAGACGGGAGCGGAGGAAGGAAAGTTTGTCGTGCAGATGGCTCAGGACGGCGTTCTTGCGGCCTTCCATGTCGGAATTGTCTGCCACGGAGGCACCGCCGTCGGGCTTAGGCTCATTTTTCCAGCGCTGCCGGTCGGCTTTCGCGGCTGCGGCGATGCGGCCGGCGTATGCGGCGATGTCGTCCTCGAGACCTTCGTAGCAGCTTGACATGAACCACATCCATGTCCGGCTCACTTTGTCGTTGAACGTGCTGTTGACGCGCAAGGACGGAATCCACGTGGAGCCATAAGGAGCGTGGCGGTAGAAAAAGTCGTCGGTCGGTCCGTTGAAAGCGTTGCCGAAGTCCCACAGCGGCGAGAAATGCCACTTGCAGCCCTCGCCGCGGTCGCGGAAGAGATATGTCGAGCCATGGTATGCCTCGGTGTGCGACACTATTTCCTCTACCAAGTAGTAGCGGGCGGCATCGTCGAGGTCGACATATTTCCATGTATCGTCCGAGTTGGCGCCGATGGCGTCGTTGATAGCGCTGAACTGATCGGCGACGAACCGGCGCTGAATGTCCGAGTATTCTTCGGGCGTGTCGAACGTAATGCGAAGGCGGTCGGCATAGCTGATGCCTGAGCCTGCCGCTACGCTCTCTTCCATGCGTATCTGGTTGTCTTCGTCGTAGTTGTCGAGCTCGACGATATATCCTCCCGAGACGAGTGCCGGGTCGGACACATTGTCGCCCAGCTCGCTGATGCTGACGCGGTCGTCGCCGACTCGTATCGACTCGGTCAGGAAATAAAGTCCGCGGTAGTTGCCGTTGATGACGAGTTCGACAGGCTGCTGCCACGGCGTCCATGGCAGCCCTATGCGGCGTCCGAGGCTGAAGCCGGTGAAGTTGCGCAGATAGCCGTAGTTGTCGTCGGCATGGGCAAGCAATGCAAAGTGCTTGCCCATGCTCATCCCGAGCATCTTCTGTTTTTTGCCAAGCTTGATTTTGAAGGGTTTCTTGGCAAAACCGACGCGCGTCCAGTTGCCGCGCGCTTTTATCTCGAGCGGCAGCGGTTCTTCTTCGCTGCCTATGGATTTGCCGCCTTCTTCTTCGAGCCATGCGCAGCCGTTCATGTCGAGCCAGTAGTCGGCGAAGCTGAAATAGTTCTTGTGGGCAAGATTGGTGCTTATAATTTCATTGTTTAGCGTCGAGTGGCTTTCGTCGGTGTAGACGTTGATATGGAGAACAGGCAGCGTGCCCGAAAGCATACCGGTCGTCTCGTCCGGCGCCGGTGGCGGAACCGCGGGAAGAGGTGCTCCGTCAGCGGCGATTTCGAGATAGGTGTCGGCTCCGTCGCGGTTGACAAAGCGCAGGTTCACGTCGTGAAGAGTCGTAGCGCATGAGAAATTACGCCCGCTGCGGGCCATCACGAAGTTTCCGCCGGCAGCGACGTCGCATGATTGTTCTTTGCTGCCGTAGTCGACTGTCGACCAGTCGCCTGTGGCTATCTTGAACTCACCGTAAAGGCTTTCGACATGGAGAGTGTATACTCCTTCCGACTGCTCGGTGAAACGGTACGTGTCGCTGATTCCCCAGCTGCCGGATACGTCGCCGCGCAGATAAACTGTCGGACCGGCATAGAGTGCCGGCGTTGCCGCAGAACATAGTAATGTTGTGGCTAATAGTAAGGTTCTTGTATTCATTATCGGTATAATCTCTGAATGTCGAACGGTAAAAACATATTTTTATTGCCTCCCGCCTTAACAATCGGAAACAAATCCTTAACTTTGCAAATATTCAAAGACAGAAATGACAGATACCCCTATCCCCGCATATCTTGATCCCTCAAAGCCAATAGAAGTTAGGGTCGACGACGCTCTCGGGCGCATGACGCTCGAAGAGAAAGTGGCGATGTGCCATGCGCAAAGCAAGTTTTCAAGCCCGGGATGTCCGCGCCTTGGCATACCCGAGCTGTGGATGAGCGACGGACCGCACGGCATACGTGCCGAAATCTGCTGGAATTCATGGGACTATGCCGGATGGACAAACGATGCTATCACCGCTTTTCCTGCGCTGACAGCCCTCGCCGCAACATGGAATCCGGAGCTGGCGGCGCTCTACGGCGGATGCCTCGGCGAAGAAGCGCGCTACCGGCATAAGGACGTCATTCTCGGCCCGGGAGTCAACATCTGCAGGACACCTTTAGGAGGACGCAACTTTGAGTATATGGGCGAAGATCCTTTCCTCGCCGGTGAAATGGCGGTGCCTTACATTAAAGCCCTTCAGGAAAAAGGCGTGGCTGCGTGCATGAAACATTTTGCGCTGAACAATCAGGAGAAATGGCGAGGGAACGTCAATGTCAGGCTTTCTGAACGCGCGCTTTACGAAATCTATCTTCCGGCATTCCGACGCGGAGTCGTCGACGGCGGCGCATGGGCTGTGATGGGTGCTTACAACAGAATATGGAACGAGCACTGCTGTCACAACGACAGGCTTCTCAACGGCATCCTGAAAGGCGAGTGGGGCTTCGACGGCTGCGTGATTACCGACTGGGGCGGCGCCCACAGCACACGCGAGGCGGCGCTCAAGGGGCTCGATATCGAAATGGGCACCGGAACAAACGGTCTTACCAGCGAGGGTGAGTTTACCTTCGATGACTATTACCTCGGACGTCCCTATCTCGAACAGCTGCAGACGGGTGAGCTCCCTGTGGAGACAATCGACGACAAAGCCCGGCGCATCCTAAGACTCATATTCCGTACGGCGATGAACCCGGTGCGTCCGTTTGGCTCTGTGGCATCCGAAAGGCACTACGAAGTGGCTAAAGCCATTGCCGACGAATCTATTGTGCTGCTAAAGAACGAC
>USMC01000063.1 GCA_900555715.1 uncultured Porphyromonadaceae bacterium
GAAGGTTCTGACGGCGGCAAGCAAGGCGAGGGTAGAGTCGAGACCGCCGGAAATACCGATGACGAGACTTTTGCAGTGTGTCGCTTCAAGTCGTTTTGCAAGACCGGCAGTCTGAATCTGAATCACTTCTTCGCAACGGTCGGCGAGAATATCGCTGCTGGACGGGATAAACGGACGTGGCTCTATATGCCTGAGCAGACTGTCATCGTCATTGTTCCGCGGCTGCGTTGTCGTCTGTATTTTGCGCACGGCGGCGGCATAGGCGCGGCGGCTGTCAGTGAACGAAGAATTGTGCATCCTGTCGTGGCGGAGCGCTTCAATGTCGACATCGGCAATAATGAGTTGGTTGCCGCGTGTCCAGCGTTTGTTGGTTTCCAACATCCTTCCGTCTTCGGCAATGAAAAGTTTGGCATCGAAAACAAGATCGGTAGACGATTCGCCGAAGCCTGCCGAGGCATACGCATACGCTGCCAGACAGCGCGCAGACTGTGCTGCTACGAGTTTTTTCAGATAGTCGTACTTGCCGATAAGGTCGTCGCTTGCCGAAAGATTGACAATGATTTCCGCTCCGGACAGCGCGGCGCGGCAGCTGGGCGGAACTGTTGTCCACAGGTCTTCGCATATTTCAGCGCTTATGCCTACACCGCCGTGATATACGATGATGTCTGTCCCGAATGGAATACTGTCGCATTCCGCCGATATGCCGGCTCCGGATGCGAACCACCGCTTTTCGTAAAACTCATTGTAGTTCGGAATGAAGGTCTTGGGTATGTAAGCGACAATTTTGCCGTCGCATATAAAGACGGCGCAATTGTAGAGCGCATCGTCGAATATCACCGGCGCTCCAGCGACGAGAAGCATTCCTTTCATCTGTTGTGATGCTTCCGCTATGGTGGTGAGCGCGTCGGCGGATGCGCGCAGAAGAGCATCGTTATGGAACAGGTCGCCACACGTATAGCCGGTGACGCACAGCTCAGGAAAAACAATGAGGTCGGCGCCACGGGCGTATGCCTGTCCGGCAAGTTCAATTATCTGGCGGGTGCATGCCGACGGGTCGGCTACTGTCACTTCAGGCGATGCTGACGCTATGCGGTAGAATCCTTGTTTCATATCAGTTTGTTATGGGACGCAAAAATAAACATTATTGCCGGATTATACAACAAAAGGAGAACCGGGCGGCTCTCCTTTTGTGGATATGTGGAGTATGTTATTTCTTGATAAGACGTCGGGTGACGACTGAACCGGGCGCACTTTCTGTTGTGGCTCGCAGCAGATAGATGCCTGCAGGGAGTGACTCGATATCAATGGATTCGACATTGTCGGCACTATACATAAGCGCTCCGGCAATCGAGTATACCTCTGCGTGTGTCACTCTCTCAGAGAACATGACAGGTCCGGATGTGGGGTTAGGATAAGCACTGAAGTTCTCCTGTCCGGGAGCATCGATGCCGGACTCATTTTTGCCGATAGTGAAGGGAATGTAATTGCAGACAAGATTCTCGCCATAGTAAAGTCCGGCAAGATATTTCCCGCCGATGACAGGGTTGGGGATGGAGCCTTTTGCATTGAATGTTCCTGAATCGAGAACGCCAAGGAACATCGGAGCACCGGCAAAAATAGCCACGGAATAGTCGCCGTCCTCAGGGAAGATTGCGATGTCGAGCGCACCTCCCAGATATCCGCCCATGCAGGTGATGCAGGCTGTAAATTCGAGTTCGGCAGCATTGGCATTGTCGCTGTCGCCTACCAGACGGAAACCGGAAGCGGTGAGAACAGGAGCGGAAGTAGATCTTACCTGTACTTCGATAGGTTCGGAGATAGCCGTGCGCGAGCTTGCCAGTGCGAAGCACAGGCGGTAGGTGCCGGCGGTAGGTGCCGTGCCGTCGAGGAAATTGGTGAATTTGCCTACATACTTGATCTGCTTTGTTTCGCCGACAGACAGATTTACAGCATAGTCGCTGCCGTATGCGATGATTTCATCGGATTCGTTGAGAAGCAGGGGGGTGATAGCGGCATTGTATTCAGTGTCGCCGGTGTTGACAGCTGTTGCGTTGATGATAAAGCTCTGTCCGATATAAAGCTTGGTCTCAAGATTGAGCCCGCTGATTTCCATCGAGCCATTTACTATCGGGGTGATGGTGTACCTTCCGCTACTTACGGTTGCGCGGAACGATCTGACGGCGTTGAGTGCTCCCGGGATGTCGTGCCAGTTGCCGTCGGTGTCGCGGAATGCAGGACTGAGAATAAGTGTGCAGTTCGAGAAATAGGGAAGCCTTGCCTGATATGCCTGTGCATAGCTCAGAGAGGGCATACTATCGATACTGGCTCCGGGAGAGTAGGTGACCTTATCTGTTTCTTCGTCGACGGCTTTGAGTCCGAAAGTGCCGGAAGCGGGAAGGTATGAGTAATTGACAAAATTGCCGATGATATTCACAAGGAGTCCGGAACGACCGGTCTCGGGCATTGACATGTCGCCGTTAAGCATGATGTTCGGCAGCACGGGCGATTCTTCGCCTTCAACAGCCGGACGTACGTTCGCTATGATTGCCTGCGAAAAATTATAGCCCGACAGCGAACCTCCGATTCCTTGCTGACCGGGATCGAGGGCGTTCAGGCGGAAATATCCGTCGCTCATACCTCCCCAGCCCCAGTTGAAGTGGAAGTAGCCGTCGTGGCTGTAGCCGTCGCAGACGAACTCGTGTGCGTTTTCATTGCTCACACCGGAATAGAGCACCGGACCATATTTGCTGAGCTGGTTATAAATGGTGTCTTCCCACTGTGCCGAGGTATAGTTGTTCCGCTGCATGTAGCGGAGTCCTTTGTCGTATTTGAAATATTCGGCAAGACCTTTCTGAAGATAGATGTCGGACGTACCGCTCTGGCTTGGAGAATACTTCATGTTTGTGCTGACACCGGCGGCAAACATCAGTGTCGCCACGGCGTTTTTCTGTTCGTCGGTAGCGTCGGAGCCATACACGTCTGTCATGTTGTTCCAGTCGAAGGTCGTCTCTTCGAAATTGAATGATATGGTGTTAATGCCCTGACGATAAGAATTCGAGCCCGTGCCTTTGACAGGCCAGTTGTGATATTTCATCACTTGCGCCATAGCGGTGGCTACGCATCCTGTCATGGAACGCTTTCCGTTTATCAGCGGGCAGAGATCATTGTATGGTGTACTCTGATCCCATTGGGTCGTCATCAGAGGTTCAATGGCATTGCGGTTCACTTTAAGAGGTGCCGCAGCTTTAATGCCGGAGCGCTCTGCTTCTTCGATCTGAGCTGCATATTGTTCGAGCCACCACTGGAGAGCCGGCGGCATGTTGTCGGGATCGAAAGATGTGTCGGCAAATCCTAAAATGGCGTCAGCGCAGTCGCTGGCGGAAAGGACGAGATACTGGTTCTTGCGGCTGAACACATAAACAGCCGGAGTTTTTTCAGCGTTGTAATTCTGTGTATAAGACAAGTTTAGATCATTGTCTGCCGATGGAGCTACTTTTCTGATGTCCGGCAATGCGCGGTCGAGAGCTTGCTCCGGTGTAAGGACGACGGCGTTTGCCGATAATGCTGCCAAAGAGGCACCGGCAATAGCCATAAGTTTCGAACAAAGGTGCATTTTTCCTTTTATAAATGATTTGGTAAATATTTGAATCTGTTGAACTAACACAATACTGTTTCCGGTTGCAAAATTAATGAGAAAAAATGTATTTTGCAGACGTTTTACACAAATTTGCAGAATAATTTTTAATTAGGTAAATTTGCACCCCGAAAAGCAGATGCGAAATGGAATATGAATTTGTGAGCCAGAGCGGTGCCCCGCGGCTTATTCTGATATACGCCGGGTGGGCAATGGATGCAGGAGTTTTCCGCGGTCTTCGCCGTCCCGGATATGATATAGCTGTCGTATGGGACTACCGCAACTTCGTCATCGACTGGTCTTTTGCTTCTTCCTACTGCGAGATCTGCATTGTCGCCTGGTCGCTTGGAGTATATGCTGCTTCTGTCTCCTGCGGAGCGCTTGAAAGCCGTACTACGTGCAGGATAGCGGTCAACGGCACATTATATCCCGTCGACAGACGCCTTGGAATTCCTCCGGCAATTTTTGCCGCTACAGCCGACGGTCTGAACGAACGACAGCTATATAAATTTTATCGCCGTGTATGCGGCAGCAGCGATAAGTTCAGGAAGTTTTCGGAAACAATGCCGAGGCGAGAACTGTCGGAACTCGTCGATGAGCTTCATACTTTTCTGCAGGACAACATATTCGTTCCCGATCAGATACGCCGTTGGGATTTTGCGCTGATTTCGTCGGAGGATGCTATCTTCCCGGCTGTTAACCAATGGAGATCGTGGCAGGGGACGCCGACAGTGATTGCCGAAGGGCCGCACCTCCCGGATATGCAGAAGATTATCGACCGGTATATCATCGACAAAGAGCAGACCGAAGAACGTTTCGCGCGCGGACTGACAAGCTACGATGAAGAAGCTTCTGTACAGGGAAAAATTACACAACTGCTTGAAAAATGTATATGCACCCCATTGATTTTTAGCAAAATACATCAACACGGTTCGCGAATTTTGGAAATAGGAAGCGGCACGGGTCGCCTGTCGGCGGTTCTCGACTCTGCCGGTGAAAACTCATATCTCGAAATGTGGGATCTTGCCGGAGTGCCACCGCTTCAGGGAAGAATGCGTAAGTTCAGGAATGTCGATGCTGAGCTTGAGCTCGGACGTCTTCCGTCCTCATCTTTCGATATGATAGCATCGGCATCGACCGTGCAGTGGTTCAATTCTCCGACGCATTTCCTTGCAGAATGTCTCAGAGTGCTTGCTCCCGGCGGATTCCTTGTTTTTTCGACATTTGTCCGCGGCAATCTCTGGCAGGTTGCCGAAGTGACCGGACGCAGTCTTCCGCTGCTGACACCGAAGCAGTGGGCACGTATCATTCCGGCAGGTTTCAAAGTGCTTGGCGCCAAGGCTTTCAGAGAAGAAATGGAATTCGATTCTCCGCTCGACGTTTTCCGGCATCTTAAACTGACCGGTGTCGACTCTCTGGGCAGAAGTGGCGAGGCACTGAATCCGGTAGCGGCAGTAAGACGTTTTTCAAGAGATCTGGACGGCAAATACCGCATCACTTATCGTCCGATTATAATTATATTAAGAAAAGAGATATGAAAAAAACTGATATATCTCCTGAAGCTATTTTTATCAGCGGTATCGATACAGATGCCGGAAAAACGTATGCGACAGCTTTCTACGCCAAAAAGCTCGCCGAGAACGGCTGTCGGGTCATCACACAGAAATTTATACAGACCGGATGCCGCGATAGCTCGGAGGATATCGAGGCACACCGCCGTCTGACAGGCACAGGCACTCTTCCCGAAGATATCGAAGGACTTACAGCTCCGGTAATTTTCACTTATCCCGCTTCGGCTCAGCTTGCTGCTAAGATAGACGGCAGAGAAATCGACCTGAATGTCATAGAAAACGCAACGGCGCGTCTGCTCGAACGCTACGACCGTGTGCTCATCGAGGGAGCCGGAGGGCTGATGGTGCCTATAAGTGACGACTATTTTGCCATAGACTATGTCGCCGCGCATCACCTTCCGCTTATCCTTACCACGAACGGTGTTCTCGGCTCTATAAATCATACAATTCTGTCGCTTGAGGTCATAAAGGCGCGCGGCATTGAGCTGAGAGCTGTGATATACAATGAGTTCTTCGACAGTGATTCGATAATAGCTGCTGATACCAAGGACTTTATCCGTCGGTATTTAAACCGTCACTTCCCGGATGCGGAATATATCATTATGCCCGATTTTGCTAAAGTAAGTTAAACGGCGAATGATAAGATTGTAATTGCGTAACTTTGTAGAGTGATATCTAATAAATACATAATCAGTATTGATAAGGACGCACTGGCGTCTATGCCGACTCTCGAATACAAAGGCGACATAACGGTTGTAGACACACACGAAACAGCCCGTGAAGCTTTGCGTGTGCTTGCGACGTGTCCTATTGTCGGTTTCGATACAGAAACACGTCCTGCATTCCGCAAGGGGTGTGTTCATAAAGTCGCGCTGATGCAGATTTCGACCGGTGAGCGCTGCTATCTGTTCAGGCTTAACAAAATAGGAATAGGTGCAGAGCTGAAGGCATTCCTCGAGAATTCCGCAGTCACTAAGATAGGTCTTTCCGTGCACGATGATTTCAGTGTTCTCCGCCGCAGTGTCGAGTTCAACCCCGGAGGATTCATAGATCTTCAGGATATGGTGAAGCAATATGACATTACCGACATATCTCTGCAGAAAATCTATGCTATTCTTTTCGGAGAGCGCATTTCCAAAAGCCAGCGGCTCACCAACTGGGAAGCCGACCATCTTACGCCAGCACAGCAGGCGTACGCCTCGATAGATGCGCAGGCATGTCTTAAAATCTATAACTATCTGGTTTCCGGTAGCTTCGACCCGAAGTCGTCTCCATACAGACATATCTACGAAGCTCCGGCTCAAAGAAGTATGCAACGATGAAGAAACTGAAACGCTCAACTGTCATTCCTGTCGTTCTCGCCATCTATCTGGCGGTGATGGCGTATATAGGCTATCCGGAATATGCTTCCGGGAAGATGTCGGCGCTGTATTATTTCGGCGTTATTGCCGCGACGGTTGTCATACTCGTGTTGCTGCACTTTAATCTGAAAAGACGCGAACGTCTTCGTCGCGAGCGCATTGAAGATATTGAACGAAATAAAAACTCTAAATAGAACAATATGGCTAATAAAGCACTTCTTATCATTCTTGATGGCTGGGGCATCGGTCCTCACACACATGCGAACGCCATCTACAGCACTCCGCATCCTTACTGGGATTATCTTTTGAAGACATATCCCCACTCTCAGCTCCAGGCTTCTGGAGAATATGTAGGTCTGCCCGACGGTCAGATGGGCAACTCAGAGGTAGGTCACCTCAATATCGGCGGCGGACGCATCGTATATCAGGATCTCGTCAAGATCAATAACTCCATCAAAGACGGCTCTATCTACGACAATCCCGAAATCAAGAACGCTTTCAGCTACTGCGCAAAGACCGGCCAGGCAATGCACTTCATGGGACTGACATCCAATGGCGGTGTTCACTCCTCGCTTGAGCATCTTTTCGCATTATGCGACATCGCTAAGAAATATGGTCTGACAAAGGTTTATCTCCACTGCTTCATGGACGGCCGCGATACCGACCCCCGCAGCGGCATAGGCTTCATCCGTCAGGTGGAAGAGCATTGTGCCAAATCTGCCGGCGTTGTCGCATCGATCGTAGGTCGCTACTATGCTATGGACCGCGACCGTCGCTGGAACCGCGTGAAGGAAGCTTACGACCTCCTTGTCGAAGGCAAAGGCGAGCAGGCTACTGATATGGTGGCTGCCATGCAGGCAAGCTACGACAACGATGTCACCGACGAGTTCATCAAGCCAATCAATAATTCGACTGTCGACGGCACCATCAAGCCCGACGACTGCGTGATTTTCTTCAACTACCGCAACGACCGCGCTAAAGAACTCACCGAAGTCCTTACGCAGAAGGATATGCCCGAAGAAGGAATGCATACCATTCCCGGACTTCAGTACTACTGCATGACACCCTACGATTCTTCATTCACAGGCGTGCATATAATATTCAACAAGGAGGACGTCAACAACACTCTCGCCGAGTATCTTTCGAAAAACGGCAAGAGCCAGCTTCATATTGCTGAGACAGAGAAGTATGCCCATGTGACATTCTTCCTCAACGGCGGACGCGAGCAGTCTTTTGCCGGCGAAGAGCGCATCCTCGTTCCTTCGCCCAAGGTCGCTACCTATGATCTCCAGCCCGAAATGAGCGCATACGAAGTCAAGGACAAGCTTGTAGAGCAGATCAACAGCGAGAAATTCGACTTTATCGTTGTCAACTATGCCAATGGTGACATGGTAGGACACACAGGCATTTATCCTGCCATTCAGAAGGCTGTCGAGACTATCGACAACTGTGTCCGCGACACTGTCGAAGCAGCTAAGGCACATGGCTATGGTGTCATAATCATCGCCGACCACGGTAATGCAGATCAGGCTCAGAACGCCGACGGTACGCCGAACACCGCACACTCGCTCAACCCTGTTCCGTTTGTCTATGTGAGCGACGACAAGAACGCTACTGTGGAAAATGGTATCCTTGCCGATGTTGCTCCCTCGATTCTTCATATCATGGGAATGCCGCAGCCGGCAGAAATGACAGGCAAAGACCTTATCAAATAAACAGATCTTGCATTATAATCAGACAGGCTGTGTCGGTCGGCGCAGCCTGTCTTTTTAATGTGACCTGATATAACTTTCAAGTGCTTCGGTGGAATGGTAGAAATCCGCGTTCAGGAGCTGATTCAACGGCGTATCGGGTTTGTTGCGGAGATACGCGTCGATGATTCTGTAGCCGATGAAACGTCCGACTCTCCCCGGAGCAGAAATTCCGCCTATCTGTGCGGCTGGAGCCGGCTCTGTGAGTTTGCGGATGAGGGTAGGGGAGGTGTCGTACAGCATTTTCTGTTCAATAAGTCCGTCCCATAGCTTTTTCTCATTGTCGAGGATCCACTTATATGTTTCATCATCGTAGCCGAGCGCTTCTGCGGCTGTCGAACCGTCGACAAGATGTGTTTTTATAGCCGCGAGTGCTCCTTCGTAGAGCATCCGTGAAAGAAGAGTCGAGGAATTGTCGCCGTTGAACGGATAACTTGTCGCGACGAGCGCTTCGGCAATGTCGTATGGAAGCATTTCCGGTGTTTTTGCCTGGCGCTGGTATGCCGGGATATGTGAGTATCCAGGATAGTCAGCTCCGAGATAGTGATTGAGGGCGATAAGCATCACGCTGTCGACAAACAGAATAGATTCCGGTCGTCCGTAGACAACGGCAGCATATTCACGCACTGGGAATTCAAGCGCTCCGGTTGAATTGTCGAGTATCATGCCTATATCTTCCGCTATTCCTTCGCCTGAGCCGAATACCGATTCAACATCCGGCGTGAAAACCTCAACGGCTCCCGAACGTGCCCATGCAGCAAAATCGTCGCTGTCAGGATTTTCTATACCGAGCGTAAGCATGAATGCGTCGATGGCGTCGCTGTCGGCGCAGTATGCCTGCAGACGTTCTTCCGACGACATTCCGGTGTAGTCTGCAAAGAATTCATATACCATGCCGACATCGGCTTTCTGATGCGTTACGGCAGATTTGTCGCATCCCGATGCGGCGGTAATGATGATCGATAGAAATAGTATGATAATTGGCGCGTGTTTCATGTCTGTCTGAAGTTATGTCACAAAAATAACGTTTTATTCTTCATTTAAATATGCTGTTTTTATTTTTTTAGGGTCTGCGGGTCTATTTTTTCGACTTTGAGACCAATATTATAGTCAGGAAAAGTGTTAATTTTGCAGTTGAAAATGAAAATGAGCTCCCTACATATTATCAGGCTGCTGTCGGCGATGTTGATTTTGTTCTTTGCTATGAACGTCTCTGCCGGCAATCGCAGCGATGTCCAGACTCCTTTCGTGCTCGTTCTTGATGCGGGACACGGCGGGAACGATCAGGGATGCCGCGGAAAAACCGAGCGTGAGAAGGACATTACTCTTGATGTTGTCCTGCGCGCACGCGATATAATAAAGGAGACTTATGGCGACAGCGTCAAGGTTGTCCTGACACGCGATGATGACACTTTTATCCCGCTCGACCGTCGGGCGGATATCGCTAACGATGCGGCGGCTAACCTGTTCATCTCGGTACATGTCAATTCTCTTGACAGGCGCGCCAAAGGTCGCGAAACCATCCATGGAGCGTCGGTCTACACTGTAGGTCTTCATAAGAACGACGCAAACTTAGCTGTGGCGATGCGCGAGAATTCGGTAATAGAACTTGAAGAAGACTACACGGAGTCTTATCAGGGCTTTGACCCTAATTCATCCGAGTCGTATATAATATTCGAACTGACGCAGAACCTGAATATGGCGCAGAGCGTGGAAGCGGCGCAATTGATTCAGAACGAGCTTGTCGGACATGCCGGGCGTGCCGACAAAGGTGTACGTCAGGCAGGATTTCTTGTGTTATGGGCAACAAAAATGCCGGCAGTCCTTGTCGAGCTTGATTTTATATGCAATCCTTCCGCCGAAAAGTTTCTTGCAAGTGCGCAGGGGCGAAGGAAGTGTGCCGAATCAATAGTCAATGCGGTAGGGCAGTATCGGCGCAACCATATCCGCCGGACATCGGTGTCGGCAGAAATTAAAAATTGAAACAAATCGGTCTATGAAAAAAATAATCAGAAAAGAGGCAGTCATCGGTCTGCTGGTAATTATTGCTCTCGCAATACTCTGTTTCGGTATTAACTATCTTAAGGGAGTGAACATCTTCAAGCCTGCGAACTACTTCTATGCCAACTATCATGAAGTGTCGGGTCTGTCGGTTTCCGCACCTGTGATGCTCAACGGCTACAAAGTAGGTGTTGTCCGCAACATTTCTTATAATTATGACAACCCCGGAAATGTCCTTGTTGAATTTAACGTCGACAAGGCGCTTAAAATATCGCATGGCTCGACGGCTGTTGTTTCGACCGACATTCTCGGCACGGCTTCGCTGGTGCTGAAACTCGGTAATCAGACGGACGGATTCTATAACGTAGGCGATACTATTCCCGGCGAGGTCGACGGAGGTCTGATGGCTACATTGTCGGAAGGTGTGCTTCCGTCAGTCGGTAAAATAATGAGCAATGTGGATACGCTCCTTGTCAGTCTGAACAAGGTTGCCGCCAATCCTTCGCTTGGTGCTGCCCTCAACCGTTTCGACAATATCTCCGCGCAGCTTGAAGCCTCTCTCCAGTCGCTCAACAAAACTCTCGCACAGTTGCCTCCTGTCGCCGCCGATGTCAAAAGCATCACTGAAAATGTCGACACAATCACCGGCAATCTTGCACATGTTAGCGGTACGCTTCGTGAAATGCCTGTCGACAGCCTTGTCCGCGACTTGCAGGCTACATTGGCAAATCTGCACGCTCTGAGCGATGAACTCAATAATCCCGACTCCACGCTCGGTAAGCTGATGCAGGATCCGTCGCTTTATAACAGCCTTAACGGAGCCATCGGGTCGCTTGACTCGCTGCTCGTCGATGTGAAACGCAATCCCAAGCGATATATCAGCATCAAGCTTTTCTGATGCACAACAAGTATGATTTTTGACGCCTGTTTAGAATTATTCTAAATAGGCGTCTTGGTTTTAAAATGTGCATCAATCCTTGCTTAAGACGGTTCTGCAACGGAAAAAACGAGTTTAATTACAATTCGGTTACAGTTGTGACTGTTAGTAAAAATGTTGATAATCAGGCATCTGTTGCGAGTGCGCGCGGCGATGGTTTCCCGGCTGTTCTGTTCGGCGTAAAATACTACTCACCACACAATTGCAGTATTATTCGATTTTCCAAATTTTTTAATATTTGTTTTTGTGAAAAAAAAATATGAATTTTGCATAGACAAAAATTGACTTTACTAATATGCTTGCAAATCATCAGGAGCTTTGGGCACGTTGCTGCGAGTTCATCAGGGATAATATTTCTGATGAACAGTACAACACCTGGTTCCGCGACATCAGCTCGGAAAGCTATGACGCGGAGCGCCGGCGTCTGGTGCTTATAGTGAAATCTCAATTTTTTGTCGATCAGCTCGAAGAGCGCTATCAGAAGCTTTTGCGCTCAGGCATCAAAAAGGTGTATGGCGAAGGAGTCGGGCTGTACTACCGTCCGGACACAATTTCCGGCGATCCGACTGTCCAGAACACACAGCGAAGCGCCAATCCGTCGTCTACTATTCTCGACCAGCGCTTTGCTCCGGCGGCAAATCCTTTCCGCGAACCCACCGGTGAGAACTTCGACCCGCAGCTCAACGCACGCTACACATTCGAGAACTATTGTCTGAGCGACTGCAATAAGATCGCACGTTCTATCGGTGAATCTATCGGCGATAATCCGTCGCTCCGCACGTTCAACCCCCTGTTTGTCTTTGGTCCTTCAGGTTGCGGAAAAACGCATCTCATCCAGGCGATAGGCATACGAATCAAAGAGCACAATCCCTCTGCGCGCGTCCTTTATACGACAGCCCGCCTTTTCCAGCAGCAGTTTACTGCCGCAGCGGCAAAGAACATAAACAGCTTCTTCCACTTCTACCAGAGCGTCGACACACTCATAATCGACGATGTTCAGGATCTCAAAGGCATCCCCGGTACTCAGATCTTCAATCATCTGCATCTCAACAACAAGCAGATCATCATGTCGAGCGACTGCGCTCCGGCTGAGATGGAAGGTTTTGAAGCCCGTCTGCTCAACAGGTTCAAATGGGGTATGCAGGTTGAGCTCGAACGACCGGATATAACTCTCCGGCGCGATGTTCTGAAGCTTAAATCGGAACAGGACGGTATCGAGCTTCCCGAAGATATCACAGAGTTCATCGCCGGCAACGTCACTCAGAGTGTCCGTGAGCTCGAAGGTGTGCTTGTGTCGCTCGTCGCTCATGCCACATGTCTCAACTGCGATATAACCCTCGACCTCGCACGGCGCGTAGTGGCAAACGCAGTACGCATCAAACGGAGTCAGGTAAATTTCGAGATGATAGCCGATGCCGTCGCTGCCGGATTCAATATTTCTCCCGACCTTCTATTCACGAAG
>USMC01000064.1 GCA_900555715.1 uncultured Porphyromonadaceae bacterium
TATGGAAATGTCTTGTTTATCAGTCATGATGATGGATTGTCGGCACAAAGTTACGCTTTTTCGGATATATTCTCACCGATTGACATGCCAAAAATCGCATATTATTATAGTATATGAATCAAATGTCGTCAATTATTGCATATATTTAAAAATATGTTTTAAAACATAAAAATTATTCGGGAGTTTTGAATATCCTTTACGATTTACTTAATAAACCAAATATTAAAAACCACATTTCATATGTTCAGCTATCTAAAATCAAGGTTATTCCTTCTGCTGTGTTGTCTGCTGACGAGCGCTGCCATCTGGGCGCAATCGACAGAAAAAGTTACAGTCGACATAAAGAAAGGCACGCTAAAGCAACTTATCGAGTTGATTGAAAAGCAAACCGACTATGTGTTCTCATACGGCGACAATGCCGTGGAAAAAATTGGCAATGTCACAGTACAAGCCACTAACCTGCCCGTTTCCAAAGTATTGGACGAAGCCCTCAGCGGAACAGGTCTGTCTTACAAGATTCTGTCAGAAAAGTCTATAATAATAACAAGTTCCGCTTCCGACCAGAAAGCATCCGAGACAAAAAGAATCAACATTACCGGTAATGTGAGCGATCCTTCGGGCGAACCGCTCATCGGTAGCGCTATCCTTGTCAAGGGCACGCGCAAAGCCGTGTCTACCGATATCGACGGCAATTTCTCATTGAAGGACGTTCCGCAGAACTCTACTCTGGTTGTGAGCTATGTCGGCTACAAAACCACGAATGTTCCTGTTAACGGTCGCAGTCATCTGAGAATAGTGCTTCAGGAAAATAGTGAATTGCTTGACGAAGTGGTAGTTGTGGGCTATGGCACACAGAAGAAAATCAACGTAACCGGCGCTATCGCGCAGGTTGACAGCAAGGAGCTTAAGAAGGCTCCGAGCGGCAACCTGTCCAATATGCTTGCCGGTCGTCTTCCCGGTCTTGTCACAAAGCAGAGCAGTGGTCAGCCTGGTGCGGATGGTTCGAGCCTCTATATACGCGGTGCTGGCGCAGGCGACGGCAATCCTCTGATTGTCATTGACGGTATTGTCTCGCCATATTTCCCTCAGTTCACACCCGACGAAATAGAATCCATCACAGTTCTTAAGGACGCCACTGCAGCGGCTGTCTATGGCGTACGCGCGGCAGCCGGTGTGATTCTTATCACTACCAAACGCGGTGACATACAGAAACCTACCGTAACGCTCAATTCATCGGTCACTCTGAGCAGTAACACTAACTTTCCCAAATTTCTCAACGGTCCTGACTACGCATACTGGTACAACGAAGCACAGCGTCTCGACGGGGTTGCCGAAGAGAATCTCCGCTTTACCGAGGAGGAAATCCAACGAATCAAAGACGCCGACCCCAACGATCCTATCTACGGCAACACCGACTGGTTCGATCTTCTGTTCCGTGACACCGCTCCTACTTACACAAACAATGTATCTGTTTCCGGCGGCTCGGAAAGAATCAAGTTCTTCGCTACTCTCGGAGCCTATAACCAGCAGGGCATTATAAAGAAAACATCCTACGATAAGTATAATGTACGCTCAAATATCGACGCCAAGGTGACTGACCATTTCGACGTGTCATTCGACCTTGCGGGATCTATCGCCCGTCAGAAAGAACCCGGTGCTTCTGCCGGTAATGGTTCATACGCCTCAATCTTCCAGCAGGCTCTTCTCTCATATCCTTATCTTAAACCCTACACTTCCACAGGTTTGCCTGTCGCAAGCATTAACCAGCAGGGTAACGGCAACAATAATCCTCTTGCCGCACGTGACCTCTCCGGTAAGAATGACATAAAAAAGACATATTTCCAGGGAAATCTCTCTTTGCGCTACCATGTGCCTTTCGTCAAGGGTCTTACTGTCAAATTGAATACCTCCTATATCAAGAACCAGACCATGCAGAAGAAGTACGTGCTTCCGTATGAACTCTACTGCTGGAACCAGACCACACGAAGCGGAAATATCTCTCTCGGACGCATCGCCAACAAGGCACAGCTCAGCCAGTGGTTCACCGACTCCGACAACTACACTATCCAGCCTGCAATCGAGTATAGCAACAAGTTCGGTAAGAATGCTGTCAGCGGTCTGTTCCTCTACGAATTCTCCCGCACTAACGAAGAATCACTTTCAGGCGGTCGAAGTGATTTCCCCATCACCGACATCATGGATCTCAATTATGGTCTTGAAGTGGACAACGAGCTTGTCAAGGGCGGTCACAGCATTGTCAAGCGTTCCGGCTATGTATTCCGTCTCAACTATGCTTATGACGACAAATATCTGATCGAATTCACAGGTCGTATCGACGCTTCTACGGCTCTGCCCCGCAAAAACCGCTGGGGCTTCTTCCCGGGTGTGTCGGCTGGCTGGCGTATCGCGCAGGAAGACTTTTTCCGCGACGCAGTACCTTTCATGGAGAACCTGAAGCTTCGTGCATCGGTAGGTCGTCTCGGCAGCGACCGCGCCATCCAGAACACCATGACCTACTTCTCCACCGCAAGCCTTTCCACCGACCCTATCGTGATGTTCGGCTCCGGTGAACAGAAATATCTGGCGCTCAGCCGTCCTGTCAATCCATTCCTGAAATGGCAGCTTACCGACACATATAACGTCGGCATCGAATCGAGCATGTGGAATGGCAAACTCGGCGTAGAGCTTGATGTTTTCTATATGAAGACAACCCGCACACAGGAATCGCAGTCGGGTAGCTTCCCGCCATCGCTCGGCAACTATTTCCCGGCTTTCATCAATTACGGGTCACACGACAACCGAGGTTTCGAACTCGTTCTCAGCCATACAAACCGCGTGGGCGATTTCTCTTATAACATCCGCGGCAACCTTACATGGGCCCGCAACAAGGTGTTAAAAATCACAGAAGACGCCAATGCGCCTGAATATCTTCGCGCTACCGGTCATCCTAAAGGACAGTACTTCGGTTTCGAAGCTCTCGGTCTGTTCCAGAGCGAGGATGAAATAGCGCATAGCGCCGTATTCGGCCCTACGCTGCCGGGCGATATCAAGCTCCGCGACGTAAATGGCGACGGTAAAATCACCATGGATCAGGATATGGTGCCTATCGGACGCAGCAACATTCCCGAAATGATGTTCGGTCTCAACTTTGGCGCGGAATGGCGCGGTTTCGACTTCAGCATGCTTCTTCAAGGAGCCGCGCTCTTCGACGTGAACCTCTGCGGCATCTACCCGAACTATATCCGCGACGATACATTCTACACCCGACCGTTCTATGTCGACGGCAACACGCCTTATTATCTGGTAGAAGGCTCATGGCGCCCCGACAATACCGATGCCAAATATCCTCGCTTAGGCGTCAACATGCGTTCAAATGGCGGCAAGCTCTCTTCATGGTGGGTTAAGGACGGCACATACGTCCGACTGAAAAACATCCAGCTTGGATATTCACTTCCTGAAAAAATCGTCCGCAAAGCCGGGCTTACGAAAATCCGCGCCTACTTCTCCGGCGGCAACCTTCTCACACTTTCCCATCTGGATCATCTGGATCCTGAAATGCCAAGCGTAAACCAGGGCTATTATCCTCAGCAGCGCACCTACGAATTTGGTCTTAACTTATCATTCTAATATCTCCTACGATGAAAAAAATAAATAAAATATATGCCGTGATGGCGGCCGCAGGACTGTTGCTCGGCAGCTGCAACGTGGATCCCGAACTGACAAGCAGCTACCCGGAAGACACTATATGGTCTAACGAGACCAACCTTCAGCTGTATATCAACGGTTTCTATTCGCTCGTTGCCGGTTACTATTCCACCACAGAAGAAAGCTGTACCGATATTCTGAAATCGAATAACCCGGTGACAAATGAGAATGCCTTTGTGTTCGGTTCTATGCCCATCACACCGGCAAGCAACATTTTCGGCAACTGGGACAACCGTCATCTCTGGCAGTTGGACTGCTGCCGCGCACTCAGCGAACTCAATGAGCACCGCGGCAATTTCTCAACAGAGTTCGCCAATCGCGCGGAAGCCGAATTCCGCTTCTTCAGAGCTATGGCAAACTTCGACCTTGCCAAGCGCTACGGTGCCAGCTTCATCCTTTATAAGGAGTTGCCCGTACTCGGGCAGAAGGAGCATCCCCGGTGCACTCCCGACGAATGCTGGGACTTCATTGCGGAAGACCTCGATTTTGCGACCCGGCATCTGCCGATGAAAGATGAGGTTGCCAGCGGAAAGATTACCAGTGGCGCAGCCTATGGCATGCTTGCCCGCGCCATGCTTTATGCCGGGCGATGGGAAGCTGCTTCCGACGCCGCACTTGAAGTGAAAAAACAGGGCTACAGTCTGTACCCCGAATATGGCAAACTCTTCCTCAACCGCCGGACGAATCCCGTCGCCAACGACGAGAGCATCATCGAATTCGGTTATAAATATGAGAACCTTGACTATTCTTTCGACAGAAACGTATGCCCGCCCAGCGACGGCGGCTACGCTATGGTGAGCCCCACAGAGAACCTTGTTTCGGAATATGAGATGGCAGATGGCAGAGCCTTCGACTGGAACAATGCTGATATGGCTGCCAATCCATACGAAGGTCGTGAGCCACGTTTCTATGCCTCAATCCTCTACAACGGATGCCAGTGGAAGGGAGAGACTCTCTACACCTATGAAGGCAGTCAGGACGGCTATGCCCTCGGCGGCGGCACCACAAGTACTGGTTACTACATGCGCAAGCTCTGCGATCCGGAAATCAGCAAGAGGCAGATGCGTAATTCCGACCTCACGTACTACTATATGCGCTATGCGGAAGTACTCCTCATCTACGCCGAGGCAATGGCAATGCAGGATAAGCTTCCGGAGGCTCTCGGCGCTCTCAACGAGGTTCGCGCTCGTGTTCAGCTGCCGGCAGTGTCGGCAAGCTCGCGCGACAGCTTCATGAAGCTCCTCCGTCACGAACGTATGGTCGAACTCGCTTTCGAAGGTCACCGGCTGTGGGATCTCCGACGCTGGAATCTGGCTGTATCAGTACTTAACGGCACTCACATGAAGGGCGTGAAGCCTGTGCAGAACGGTGAATCGTTCGTATATGAGATTGTAGACTGTGACGCCGGTAAGACCCGCGTATTCCTTGAGAAATACAACCGCTTCCCCGTGCCCGTCGCTGAAATCCAGCAGAACACAGCATGTACACAATTCGATGAATGGAAATAAAAAGATAAAGTTATGAAAGCATTATATAAATTTTTCAGCGCAGCCTGCATCGCCTGCTCATTACTCAGCTCTTGCGAGTCACCCGATTTAGGCGACGGCAAGCTCAGCCAGGTGAACGGTCTGCTGAACGTAACCATTAAGATACCGGGAAATCCGGCTGAATTCTACGCCACAAAGAAAGGACCGTATGCCGAAGGTGAGGAAATTATTGTCAAGCTCCCCACAACTCAGGACAATCCTCTCGATGTAAGCAAACTCGAATGTATCCTGAGTCTGGAGAACAACTGCTATGCCGTGCCGGCATACGGCGGCATCAAAGACTTCACGGAGCCACAGACCGTTACAGTTGTCGATGCTCTCGGCAACCGGCACACCAACACTATCAGCATCCTCCCTGTTCCGCCGAAAACAAGTTTCACAAAGGTGTGGGAAAAGACCTGTACCGATCTTGGTCTGGCAAGCCGCAACAACACGGGTATCGCAATTTATGGTAAATATCTTGCGATTCAGGAATACAATGGCGCCATCTACTTCTATGACATGAAGACCGGTGAACACATCATGAATATTGACGCTGCCCGCTCCTTCATGATGAGGGCCCGTACAGACGACGGCGGTCACCTGATTACTTGCCGTGAAAATATCTACGGCGCTGGCTTTATGGTGTTTTATTACTCTGAAACCGATAAGGAGCACAAACTCTTACTTGACTATACAGCCGCCGATGGCTGCCCCGCCGATCTGGGCTATAATATGGGTGTTGCCGGTGACGTAACCACAGGAACTGCCTACATCTATGGCATGGGACCCAACGATATGAATATCTACTGGTGGAAACTTCAGGACGGACAGCTTATAACCCCCGCAAACCAGCCGAACAAGCTCCGCTATGGTCCTGCCGGCGGTCCGTGGACCACAGTTCCATCAATTCAGCGCGCTACACTTGATGATGACTCAGATCACTATATCAGTTATAACAAGTGGGTGAACGGAAACAGCGACATAGATCGCAAAGGTCACTTCAATATCTTCACTTCGGCGATGGAAGTGACTGCCCTCAATCCCGACTCGCATGAATACCGTCTTGTAGGTTTCAACGTGTTCTCACTTGACAGCGACACCTTCCTGGCTATAAACGACATGAGTGCCGATCAATGGGCCGGAGGCGGAGCCACTCTGAAAGTATTCGAGATCACCGACCGCTCAAAGCTTGAACTTGCCCCTGGAGCAGACGGCTACGACGACTTCCTGCTTTTTAGCGGTGATTCTTCGGCATGGATTCAGAACTATTTTGTATGGGGCGACGTAGCCGTATATAAGGAAGAGACTTCAACAGGATACGACGTATACATCGCTTCCTCGATTGTTGGTTTCGATCCGGGTCAGTCGTTGGTACGAATGTACAAGATGAGTTATTTTCGTCAGTAAAAACCAACTGTGCAGCGTAGCCTCACTAAGGCTGCGCTGCATAAAATTCTCTGATATTTCGACATGAAAACCAAATATACAGTTCCGTGTCTTCTTGCGCTGTTGTTTCTTTCCTGCGGTGAAAGATCTAAATTCGGCGAACCTGATAAAGAGGATAACGGACAAGGCGAGCTACAGGAAGAAGTAAGTGCCGTTATTCGCAACGTCAAGGCACGAAAGACTCTTAATGCCTACGACGAGACCGGTTATGTGGCGTACAAAGCCGGTCCGGATGCTGATGAAGGCGCTATGAACGTTACGATTGATTATTTTACCGGGGATGACTTCAGGGAAGGCTACGGTTGTCTGGACATCCGCTATCATTTTTCGGGTTTGCCTATGACGGCGAATCATGAATACGTCTACCTTGAGGAACGCTGGACCGACTATCGGTCCGACTTGTCCTTTCATCCTCTCGGACTATCGATCTGGGTCCGTGGACAAAAGGAAAACAAAGGCGTTTTTCGCTTCGTTATCATGGAGGACCCCAAGATGTTCGACCCCGAGGAGCCGCACGACTGGACACGCAAACGCTGGAATTATTATAGCTTTGAGGACAAGGAAATCCTGTCTAAAGAAGGATGGAATCAGCTTATTATGCCGTATAGTGCTTTTAAGCCATATAGAACCACTGCAGGCAGTGCACCCGGAGAGCTTCAGCTCAACCGCTTTGAAGGTTATCGCATCGAAATCGTGAACACTTCCAATGAGCAGGGAGGCGGAACTATTGGCATCGACAATCTCGAGCAGCTCACTTCTTACGAGCTTAAACCTGGCAAGCCGGTATTCACAAGTATGTTTCTGCAGCCCAATACGCAATACGCGAACGAGGATTGGGATGAGGAATTCAAAAACTCGCTCGAAATTGGTATTGACACATGGATTATCCAGTATGCAGGTCAGTTCACCGACGGTGTGAACACGGCAGTGTCTTTCTATAAGAATACAGAAGCGCCATGGATTACAGATAAATACGATATCATTGACCGAATGTTCGCTGCCGCCGAACGAACAGGTATGAAACTGATTGTAGGACTCTATCCTGGTGACTACAGCAAGACAGACAGCACCGATCCTGAAAGATATAATTTCAACCTCGAACGCGACAAATTCGTTTTCGACGAACTGTTCGAGCAGTATGGAAAGCATCCCAACCTCGCTGGCTGGTATATCACCGAAGAATTCCATGATGGTTCATATCCTGTCGGATGGCAGCAGGAACCCGCTCTCTCGCTCCTTGCGAATTATCTTGAGAATGTAGCCGCTTACATCAAGACCAAATCGGATAAACCGGTATCTATCGCTCCGGCATTATGGCGTGGCATGCCCGCAGACATCTGCGGTCAATGGTTTGGCAGGATATTCGCAAAGACGCCGAATATCGACCAGCTGTACCTGCAGGACCTCGGCGGTCGCTGTCAGGTTGATGTGGACGTAGACCTTCCCAATTGGTTCGCTGAAATCAAGAAAGCCTGCGACGCCAATGGTGTACGCTTCGGTGTTGACATAGAGTCGTTCCAAGCCTGCGACTGTCCGCACATTTCCTACCGGGAGAAACCATGGGACGAACTCAAGGAGCAACTTTTCGTAGCCGGGCTTTTCACCGAGGACATAACGAATTTCAGCTGGGTGACCTTCAAGAAAGGTACAGACAATTACACCCGGTACAAAAACTATCTTGAATCTAACGGACTCCTGAAGAAATGAAATACAACCGTTTGATAATATTTTTATTCTCCTTGTTTCTGTTTACAGGACTGAGCGCCGGAAACAAGACATATCTGACCCTGATTCCACCTGACCGCATTACCGACAAGGTGGATCTTGATATCCGCGGCGGAATAGTCAACGCAGGACCGGATACACAACGTTTTCACGTGCGCGTTTTTATGGATAATGAACGCACAGAAGCCATCGTATGCGACACTGTGCTTGACATTCCTGGGGGTAAATCCGGGACTGTACGCACTGTGCTTTCCACAGCGGGACGTAGCGGATATCATAGCGTAATAATGAGCGTCGACGATGGCGATAGTGTCAGCACATGCAAAAAAGAAGTCGAAATCATCCCGTCCGACATCCGCTCAGTACGACGGATATCCGGCGCTTGGGCAGGTATATACCACTGGAGCGAGACCGAAGGCAAACACTGGAATAAAGACATCCGCAAACTTACAGACAGCCAGTGGCGTGAACTTGTCGGAGCAATGAACAAGCTTGACATGAACACGATAGTCGTGCAGGAAATGTTCCGGAATGAGGAATATGTCGGAAAGCATAACACCACTCCTGATAATTATGCCGGCAAAGCCTTCTATCCTTCTAAGCTTTATCCCGGACGCATGAATATCGCTGCTTCCGATCCTCTTGAGGCGATTCTGTCTGAGGCAGATGTGCGCGGCATGAATGTTTTTGTTGGTGTCGGCATGTTCGCATGGTTCGATTTCACTCCCGAGTCGCTCGAATGGCATAAACGCGTTGCCCGTGAACTGTGGGATATGTACGGGCACCATGATTCGTTCTATGGATTCTACATATCTGAAGAGAGCGGGGGAGGGCTCGACAACTGGGAGAAAAATGACGGGATGCGCAAGAAACGCAAAGGCGACATCGTGAATTTCTTCCGGGAAATGAAGGCTTTCTGTGCTGAATTTGCACCATCCAAGCCCTTGATGCTTGCCACAAACAGCTTCGAGGTGCCTGTGGGGATGGATACCTATCCTGAACTGCTTAAGCATCTGGATATTCTCTGCCCCTTTGGGTTCGCCCGCATGCCTCAGGGAGACCTCTCTGGCAGAGAAGCCGCACTTATGCTTCAGGATGTCTGCGACAAGTCCGGTTCGCACCTGTGGTTCGATCTCGAAGCCTTCCTGTTCAACTCGGATAACTCCCTCTACCCGCGACCTGTGGATGAGATTGTCCACGATCTGAATCTTTTTGACAATTTTGAGAAAATACTCTGCTATCAGTTCCCCGGCGTTTTCAACGACCCCGATATGTCGGTGCGCGTAGGAGAAAAGCGCACTGTCGATCTTTTCAAAGGCTACCGCAAGTACCTCGATAATCTTGAAAAAGAAGAAAAAGCCACTTCTGATGTACATCCTGTCCGAGGTACATGGATTAACCTTGCGTACAAAGATGTCCGCAACAAGTACACCAATCCTTCATGTATAGACAACACCGACCCGGAACTATGGAAGTCGAAAATCGCCGACCTCGCACACATGGGTATGGAATATCTTGTGGTAATGGAAGTCGCTAACGAGGGGAAGGCGTTTTATCCTTCGTCATTGATGGAACTTTGCTACGATTCAGCTAAGAAAAGTCCGGTAGAGACCATCCTCGACGAGGCTGCACTCCATGGACAGAAGGTGTTTCTGAGTACAGGCTGGGCGCAAAATCAAGACGATGACTTGCGTCAGCCACAGATAAAGAAGCGTCAGCTTGAAATTATGGAGGAAATAGCATCCTTGTACAAGGACAAAAAGGCTTTCTACGGTTGGTATCTGCCGGTGGAGGATTGTATTAGCCCTGTTTTTCCGCAACATGCCGTAGATGCAGTAAACAGCCTTGTCGCTCATGCAAAAAGGCTTACACCTGATAAGAAAACATTGATTTCTCCGTATGGAATTTATCTTTCTGACTTCGACGACCCACGCTATGAAAAGCAACTCGGTCAGGTGAAGGTCGACATCATCGCTTATCAGGATGAGGTCGGATGCGTTCGAGAACCCTATCCTCTTCCTAAACTTAAAAAATCATGGAAGCGTCTTCGCGACATGCACGATCGCAACGGCATTGAGATGTGGGCAAATTGTGAGCTGTTCTCTTGGGAAAAAGCCACTAACGACCGGCAGTCTGCGCTGATTCCGGCACCATTCCCGCGCATTCTTGCACAACAGGCAGCTGCATCCGATGGCGGAGTCGATAAAATTGTGTCATTTATTGTGGAGGGTCTCGTAGAGACTCCGGAAGCTCGCTTCCAGCTCGGTCAACCGCAGTGGAGCCAGCAGCTTTTCAAGGATTATTCGGCATGGAAAGCAGGCGACAAGTACTGGAAATATCTCGAAGGATCGTTAACTGGTAAACTTGTGAACAATGTGCCGTCCGGTACAGCTATTATCTGTGGTAGTGCGAATCTTGCGGACAGTAAGACCGCTGAAATCATACCGACTGATCCGGCATGGATCAGATTCTCCGAAGGATTGCATGAGATTGTGTTCGATTTTGGCAAGCCGGTAAGAATAGACGAGGTTTTTATCCGCTCGCTGAATGCGGAGAAAAGCAATATCGGACCCATTGGCAAAGTCGCTGTTTCTTTTTCGCAGGACGGTAAAGCCTACACGGCAGCAGCAATGGCTGGCAGCAGGAGATATCCCTCCAATCCTCACGACGGGTGGGTTGATGGTGTGTTGCTTGAATATCTCAATGGTTACGCACGCTATATGAAAGTGGTCTTCGACGAACCACATGATATTTTGATTGACGAAGTATATATTAATCCAACGGTAAATTTCTAAAGGTTTCGGCTTCCGAGGATTCCGAAGCCGAGGTAAAGCGAAGCGGGGTATGGGCATTCACGCGCATACCCCGCTTCTTATTGCAGATACCAAAATCGCCCCTGCTGCGGTTGCGGCGGAGGCGATTATTGGGTTAAATGTAGATTCTGCTTTCTGTTCTTTTGGTTGGAGACTGTCAGAAATGAATCTTACAAAGTATCAGTTGTGAGCTATGTCTTACTCAAAGATTGTTACGATAGGGCGGCAGCGGAGGGCGGTCGGGGTGTCGCCGTCGAGGAG
>USMC01000065.1 GCA_900555715.1 uncultured Porphyromonadaceae bacterium
CCGACGACGCATGGCACAGAGGACACCGCGCGTAAGGACATAGCCTGTGAGCTGCTGCAGGAGTGCTCTGTCGCCGGTATAGAGAGGGATGTCGCCGCAACGGGCGACGATGTCGGCGGCATCGCCTGTGATATGACGCCGCTCGCAGAGAAGGGCGAGCGGTGTGCATCCGGCGTCGAGCGCCACGCGTATGACTTTGGGACTCTCAGCGATGAAAACGCCTTTGTCAGGCTCCAGGCGATTGCGGAGCTGCGCTTCCGTGAGTGTGGCAAAGAGCCGTGCGCCGGGATGGTCGAGGCTGTCGAGTTCGATGATGTTCATTTCATTACGAAGCGTTTGATTATCCTCTTGCACCAACGGCGGAAAGCGCGCATACGCACGGTGAGCGGCGAGGAGTCCTGCGCTATATCTGTGGACAGGGGGTCGGTGAAGGATGTGAGGACGGGCGCGGCTCCGAACTGTTCGGGATAGATAATCATGAGGTTGTTGGTGGCGAAATAGCGCTGGAGGAAGGATGGTATTTCCGACATTCCGGCGTTGTAAGACACAGACTGGGGACGTGCCCCGATGACGACGAAGAGGTCGTCGTCGAGTATCTTATTGGCAAGGAGGACAATGTCGTCGCGTCCGTCTGTTGTCCGGAACTCGCACCGTATTCCGTAGTTCTCCGAATAGATGACGCCCCGGATGAATGGCTGCAGCTCTCCCGGGCAGCAGAAGATGATGCGGCATCCGACCTGACGTGTGAGTCGCGAGACGGCGCGCACCCAGCGGTTAAATCCGCTCTCATACTGCGCTCCGGCGGGTACCCATACGACGACGCGCGTGATTGTACCGGCGGGAATAAAGCAGCGGACAATGGAAATCATGCGGTTTGTGCTCCTGAGAAGCTGCTCTACCTTGATGCCGAGGAAAGAGTCTATGACCGTTGCGCGCCGGTGCATTCCGAGGAGTATTTCGGTGATGTCGCGTTCTTCGATGGCGTTGAGGACGCCGGTGACGGTATTGAGGTCGTATCGGTCGAGACTTTCTATGACAGTGTCGGCTGCTGCGGCGGTGCGTCGTGCGGTGTCGAGTGAATTCTGCGACAGTGCTTTAGCGGCGGGAGTGTTGTCGTTGCGCACATGGAGCGCATAGAAATTGTGACTTCCGCGAGTGTTCCGCATCAGCACGGCGAGCTCAACGAGCGGCGGCGTGGTGACGGGATTTGCGACACAGATAAGGGTGTTGTTATTACGCATCCTTTTCCCTGACGATGGCATTGCTTCCTGCTCCACAAGGCTGACACTCATACGGGCAGCAGCTCCTGACATGATTAGCGGCGCTATGGCACACGTGACAAGTATTACGGCGATGGTACTGTTGAGAATCGTTTCGTCGAACATATTCATCCTGTAGCCTACGCTCACTACAGCGAGCGCCACGGCGGTATGTGCGGCGGTGAGTCCGAACATGACCTTACGCCCGTCGGAATCGTAATGATAGACTTTCTGCGCTATCCATGCGGGTATCCATTTGCTCGACAGTGCGACAGCGAGCATGATGGCAGCCTTGCCAAGGGTCGAGGCATCGGCAAAGACGCGGACATTGATCATCATTCCGACACTGATAAGAAAATACGGAATGAAGATGGCATTGCCCACGAATTCTATGGAGCTCATCAGCGGCGACGAGGCAGGGATATAGCGGTTGAGGAGCAGTCCGGCGAAGAATGCTCCCAGCACGGGCTCAAGCCCTATGAGCTGCGAGGAACATGCCGCGAAAAGGACAAGGACGAGCACGAAGACATACTGCATGACCTTGTCGCTGTACTTCTTGAAGAAATACCGCGCAAGACGGGGGTATGCATAGAGGAGCACAGCCACCCATACGGCGAAGCGGAGAATGAGGAGCGCGATTGCCGAGACGCTGAAATATCCTTCCTGCCGGACGCTCACAGTGCCGGCAAGGACAAGAAGCGCTCCGATGACGGCTATGATGGTGCCGACGATGGCAATGAGGACGGGCGCAGACTTTGTGAGTCCGAATCGGGCTGCGACAGGATAGGCGAGCAGAGTGTGCGAGGCATACATAGCGCCGAGAAGGCACGCCGTAATCCAGTCGGTACCGAGGAGGTAGACACTTGTGAGGATGCCCATGACGAGAGGCACGGTCAGTGTCAGGACTCCGAAGATGAATCCCCGCCTGAGGTTGAGGCGGAGGTGATACATGTCGATCTCAAGACCGGCGAGGAACATGAGGTAGAGAAGTCCTACCTGTCCGAAAACATTGAAAGTGGCGTCGCGTCCGAGCACATCGAATCCGAAGGGTCCGATAAGGACACCGGCGACGATCATACCGATAATGTGCGGCACGCGCAGGCGATTGAGCAGAAGAGGCGCAAAAAGGATGATAGCCAGAACGATGAGGAATATCTGGACGGGCTCTGTGACTAAGGGCACACTGGCAAGCGGTATCATCCTGATGAAATTAGCGGAACGTTATCTGTGGGCGATAATATATTGTGCTATCTGGACGGCGTTGAGTGCGGCACCTTTGCGGATCTGGTCGGCGACAGCCCAGAAGGACAGTCCGTTGGGATTTGAAAGGTCGGCACGGATGCGCCCTACATAGACGGGATCGGTGCCTGCGGCATCGCGCGGCATAGGATATCCGAGGGGCTCGGCGCTGTCGACAAGCACTATTCCTTCGGCGGCGGCGAATGCTTTTCTCGCTTCGCCGACTGTGACAGGGCGTTCGGTCTCGACCCATATTGCTTCGCTATGTGCTCGCTCGACTGGCACGCGGACGCATGTGGCGCTCACTTCGAGTGCGGGCGCGTGCATGATTTTCTTGGTCTCGTGATGCATCTTCATCTCCTCGCGTGTATATCCGTTGTCGCAGAAGGTGTCGATGTGGGGAATGAGGTTGTAGGCGAGCGTTGTGACGAATTTCTTAGCTTCCGGTTTTTCTCCGGCGACAATCTGAGCCGTCTGGCGGTGCAGCTCGTCGATACCGCTTGCTCCGGCTCCGCTGGCAGCCTGATATGTAGCCACATGTACGCGGCGGATAGGCGAGAGCCGGTTGATGGGAGCAAGAGCGACAACCATCTGTATGGTGGTGCAGTTGGGATTTGCAATGATGCGTCGTGGTGCGGCGAGTGCATCGTCGCCGTTGACTTCGGGAACGACAAGGGGCACATCCTCATCCATTCGGAACGCGCTCGAATTGTCGATCATTATGGCTCCTCCCGAGGTGATGAGCCCGGCATATTCTTTCGACACGGACGCTCCCGCAGACACGAAAGCGAAATCGAGACCGTCGAAAGCATGCGGGTCGTCGCCGAGGATGCGGACAGGCTCGGTCTGGCTTCCGCGGAACAAATATCGTCGACCTGCACTGCGTTGCGACCCGAAAAGCCGTAATTCTTCAATATCGAGCGATGATGCGCCCAGAACATTAAGAAATTCCTGACCTACGGCGCCCGAAGCGCCAACGATAGCTACTTTCATTCTCTGACTGGTTTATATTTTTTGATTCAAGCTGCAAAATTAACCAAAAAATATCAATCGGAGACGTCGTCAGCAGATTTTTCTTTCCGCTTGGGGTTTTCGGGGAACCATCCTTTGCGGACACGCTCGCGCTGCTCGAAGACTTCGAGAATGGACCAGAAACATGAGAACGCCACCACTCCGCAGAGAATAGACGCGACGCCGACGGTAGCCACGGACAGGGCGCACATGGCAATTCCGCCAAGCAAAAACGCCCACAAGCAGCGTACGCCAAAATAATACTCACCCTTGATGACAAGAGGATGAAACACTCCTATAATAAGAAAAGTGGCAAGTCCTACAGCGAGACCTTCGATATGCCATTGTTGAAGCAGTTCTATCATAATGCCGCAAAGGTAGCAAATAAAAGCAAGATTTCAAACAGCTTCACGAACAGCTTCTCTATAAGAAAAGCTTGTTCTCTTAAATCAGACGATTTCTTTTAACTTGATGCCTGACTTGATGCCAAAGCCATAAGTCAGGCATCAAGTTAGCCTTTTTCATATATTGCCTTATACTTCTGATTCCGGCTATTGGGTTTATCCGGAATAGTCATAGCAAGCGCGCTTTCCAATAATGGATTAATATATTTCTTCTTAAACTTTACCCGATCTTTATAACCAAGATATCGCATTATTTCAGCTAACGAGCGAGGCTCTTTACAGAATTCCACAATTTTCTCTTCGATGGTTTTGTCTACTTGACTTATGCCTTGACCTTTACCATTCGACAAGTCAGAATTCTTTGTAGCATGTACATTGACACGGAAGGCAGTAATGGTATTTACGTCAAACTCTGCCGGAGGATTGCCGTTATCTTTCAGCATCTCCTGCACACGTGTAATGCCACGGTTGAATTTATTGACATACTTCATCACTCTCATGGCTTCTGCCACGAGCGGGTTACGATAGTCGTTGACCGATGGAAAGTTTTCGGGACGGGCTTCGCCGTATAGTCCTCCGGCGTTCATCACTTCGATATAGTCGTCAAACTGATAAATACGTATAGGCATATTCGCTTGATAATCCCTGTGCATGCAGGCGTTCATCAGCAATTCCCGGATCGCACCATCCGGATAATTCCAGACAGTACGTTCACGGAATAACGATTCAGGGACCGGACGCTGTGTGATGATGGCATCCTTTACGAAGGATTCCAGTATCGGCAACATTTTATAGAAAGGTCCGGCGAACCGACGTTCATTGAGAATGTCGCCACCTTTGTCTTTTCCGGCGAACCGCACAAACTGCACATAGTTGCCGAGAAGAAAGTATTTGGGATTGATGCCAAAAAGAATTATGCTTGCGTAAGTCGGGCAGTCGTTATCGCGGTCGTAAAGGTGTATTGATGCAAGTTGCTCTTTAATATCGCGTTTGTCTGTTGTAAGCGTTTCTTCATCAAACACCATCGGGAGATATCTTGTCTTGATATAATCGATATCCAAATCTTCCAGTCGGGCGTTTAGGCATGGTGTCGCATCAAAGGTTGCCATAAATGAACAGCGTCGTTCAGCAAGGATTCTCTCCTCAGCTTCCGTAGCAATGTCTCTGCGAGGTCCGACACGAATAAATACCCTGCCACGATAGCGAACCGGAGGTAAATCGGATGGTCTTACCTCAGCAACCAACAAATCTCCTTCCGGAAAAGAGAAACGCTCAACCGACATGGTCGGCAACGGGAGTATATTGCCGTCAGAACGGATGCCCGCAATCTTATTAAGCAGGTCATCGTCAACTTTCATACCGGCAATACTGCCATCATCTTTTGCTCCGATAATCAGATAGCCGTTCTTGCGGGAACCGGGCATATCATTGGCAAACGCGCAGATAGCCTCACAGAACTTGTCCATGTTGCCTGTACTGACCGTGCGTTCCACACGATATGATTCGGTAGATTTCAGCAATTCCAAAATGTCCTCTTTAGCTATCATTTGGATTTATGTGATGTTTATACGCAAAATTACAAAAAATTTTTCATCCGACCGTTCATGATTCAACTTTTTATCACAGCTGCGGCAGGCTTACGCAAAAGCGGTCCCGCCGGTGTCGACGGGACCGCCCACTTAAATACTATGTGTCAGAAGCGGTATTTAAAGCCAAACTGGAAAAGTCCCTGTGCGCCGAAGCCTGCCTCAGCATACATTGCCCAGGCACGGCTAAGGTCGACCTGCGCACCGACAGGAACGAGCTGGAATGCGCAATAGCTCTTGGTGTATGCGTCGTCGCCCCGGGGCTGCATGTGAGAGAACTCGACACCGATGCCGAACTTGGCATAGAGCGAAACGATGCTCGTGCGGTAATAGTGGTATCGTCCGTTCATCATCACGGCGTGGTATGCGATGTTGCTGTGGTGGGGTCCTCCTTCGGTAGTGGTGCTTGAGAAGGTGTAGGACGGTCCAACCCAGATATTCTTAGTGACGCGGAAATTGGCTCCGATGTTGAGCGCACCCCAGGCGGTATTGACATGGTGCCAACCGTCGTGCATATTAGTGGCGTCCATCTGAGTATAGGCACCGTACGAAGCAGTAATTTCGGCGCGCTGAGCGCTGACAGCGAAAACAGAAGCGAGTCCGACAAATGCGGCTGCAATGAGTTTCTTAAGCATAGTCAAAACGTTTATGTTAACGATCAAATAAGGTATTATTTTAAATCAAAAACACCTCAGTGCGCCTAAAGTTCATCTGCCGGGCAAATTCGCATGTCAAATCTGAATTTTCGGGATGATTGCAGAAATTTTTCGTCAATAAGTTGGTAAGGCGGTGAAAACTCCTTAAATTTGCAAATTAAAAGTGAGGAGGCAAGCGAGCCCCGCTTTTATGTGAGCAAAAGACAAAAACACATACAATTAAATAATCATTCACAAAATCAATCATCTTATGTGGTTAACAAGCTCATCTATAGGAAGGAAGCTCGTGATGGCAGTCACGGGCGTATGCCTTGTCCTATTCGTAACTTTTCACGTGCTGATGAACTCTGTGGCACTTCTGTGGCCCGCAGCCTATAACATGGTGTGCGAGTTCCTCGGAGCCAACTGGTATGCTCTTGTAGCATCCATGGGTCTGGCGCTGCTGTTCATCATCCACATTATCTATGCAGTGTGGCTGACTCTGCAGAACCGCAAGGCACGCGGCACAGACCGTTATGCCATTGCCGGCGCCGCTCCCGGCGTCGAGTGGTCGTCGAAGAACATGCTCGTTCTCGGCATCGTCATCTTCGCTTTCCTTATCGTCCACATGACACAGTTCTGGGCAAAGATGCAGCTGCAGGAGCTCATCTCGCATGATCTCAGCGCTCTGCCCACAGTTGCCGGTGCTCCCGCCAACCCCGCAATGGGCACCCTCTTCCTCCAGCTTGCCTTCGAGCAGTGGTGGACACCCGTTGTCTACATCATCGGCTTCGTGGCTCTCTGGTTCCACATGAACCACGGCTTCTGGTCGATGTTCCAGACAATCGGCTGGGACAACGGCATCTGGATCAACCGTCTGAAGAAAATCGGTCTGTGGTGGACCAGTATCGTCATCGCTCTGTTTGTGGCTCAGGCTGTTCTGTTCACAGTGCAGGCCCACAACAAGTTCTTCCTCACCGACCCGGCTCTTGTAGAGCAGTACGGCGAATACTGGGAGGAGCAGGCAGAGAATGCCATTGACGATTTCAACACCGGCATCATGGGCGTAGACCAGTATGACATCGACGCTCAGACGACATTCTTCATTGAGAACGGCGACGCCTTCGTCAGCACCGCCGACTCCATCGCCAAATATGCAGGCATCCAGGCTCCCGGCTATGTATCGAAGTCGCTCCAGCAGCTTCCCGGCATGTCGCAGGCAGTGCGTCAGTACACCGAGCAGTCGAAACAGCAGCAGGCAGCAAAACAGCAGCCTCAGCAGCCCGTCGAGATGCAGGCAGTTGAAGAAACTGAAACCGAAACCACTAACGAATAATAACTCAGAGATATGGCACAAAACAATCTTGAGGGTATGATCGACTCTACCCCCATCATGCACGATTTCGCCGACATCGAATCCGGCAATCAGCCTGAGTACACTATCGACTCGAAGATTCCTGAAGGTCCTATCGCTGAGAAATGGACCAATTACAAGGCTCACCAGCACCTTGTGAACCCCGCCAACAAGCGCAACCTCGACATTATCGTCGTCGGCACCGGTCTTGCAGGCGCCTCCGCCGCCTCGACTCTCGGCGAAATGGGTTTCAACGTATATAACTTCTGCATCCAGGACAGCCCCCGCCGCGCTCACTCCATCGCAGCTCAGGGCGGTATCAATGCAGCAAAGAACTACCAGAACGACGGTGACTCGATCTACCGTCTGTTCTACGACACAGTGAAGGGCGGCGACTTCCGCTCCCGCGAAGCGAACGTTTACCGTCTCGCCGAAGTGTCTAACAACATCATCGACCAGTGCGTCCAGCAGGGCGTTCCCTTCGCCCGCGAATACGGCGGTCTGCTTGCCAACCGCTCGTTCGGCGGCGCACAGGTAAGCCGTACATTCTACGCCAAAGGTCAGACAGGTCAGCAGCTCCTCCTCGGCGCCTACAGCTCGCTCAACCGCCAGATTCAGAAAGGCACTGTCCGCTCGTTCAACCGCCGCGAGATGCTCGACATCGTCATTATCGACGGTCGCGCACGCGGTATTATCGTCCGCAACCTCGTGACGGGTGAGATAGAGCGCTATGCCGCTCACGCCGTAGTCCTCGCCACCGGCGGCTACGGACGCGCCTTCTTCCTTTCGACCAACGCCATGGGCTGCAACGGCTCCGCCGCCATCCAGGCATTCAAGAAAGGCGCCTACCTCGCCAACCTTGCCTTCACACAGATCCACCCGACCTGTATCCCCGTCCACGGCGAAGACCAGAGCAAGCTCACCCTTATGAGCGAGTCGCTCCGCAACGACGGTCGTATCTGGGTACCAGCCAAGAAAGAAGATGCAGAGGCTATCCGCGCCGGCAAGAAGAAACCGACCGACATTCCTGACGAGGACCGCGACTTCTATCTGGAACGCCGCTATCCCGCCTTCGGCAACCTGTGCCCCCGCGACATCGCCAGCCGCGCAGCCAAAGAGCGCTGCGACGCAGGCTACGGCGTAGGCACCGGCAACGCTGTATACCTCGACTTCAAATACGCCATCCAGCGCCTCGGCGAGGATGTTGTCCGCGACCGCTACGGCAACCTCTTCGACATGTACCAGATGATCAGCGACGACAACCCCTATGAGACTCCTATGATGATCTTCCCCGCCAGCCACTACACCATGGGCGGCATCTGGGTAGACTACGAGCTCCAGACATCCGTCAAGGGTCTGTTCGCTATCGGCGAGTGCAACTTCTCCGACCACGGCGCAAACCGCCTCGGTGCTTCGGCTCTCATGCAGGGTCTTGCCGACGGCTACTTCGTTCTCCCCTACACGATGCAGAACTACCTCAGCGACCAGATCAAGGTTCCGCGCTTCAAGACGTCGGCACCCGAATTCGACGCCGCCGAGAAAGCAGTACGCGATCGCATCAAGAAGCTTATGGACATCAAGGGTACCAAGAGCCCGGATGAAATCCACAAACGCCTCGGTCATGTGATGTGGAACCTTGTCGGCATGGGACGCACTCTTCAGGGTCTTGTGAAGGCAGTAGGCGAAATCGAAGAAGTACGCAAGGAGTTCTACAGCGACCTGCGCATTGTCGGTAAAGCCGACGACCTCAACACTGAGCTCGAAAAGGCACTCCGTCTGGAAGACTTCCTGGTGATAGCCAAAATGATGGCAATCGACGCCCTCAACCGCAACGAAAGCTGCGGCGCCCACTTCCGCGAAGAATATCAGACAGCCGACGGCGAGGCAGCACGCCGCGACGACAAGTACATGTATGTAAGCTGCTGGAAGTATACAGGCGACAACGAGAAGCCTATCCTCATCAAGGAACCTCTCAAGTACGAAGCCATCCAGGTACAGACACGTAACTACAAGTCATAATTCTTAACCACGTGGCGGTGTGCGGCAACGATTGCCGCACGCCCCTGACAAAGAACAAACGAAAATGGAAAATACTATCAGCGTAAAACTGAAAATATGGCGTCAGCGTGGTCCTAAGGAAAAAGGACAGTTCGTCAACTACGCCCTCGACAATGTTTCCACCGGTTCGAGCTTCCTCGAAATGCTCGACATGCTCAACCAGCAGCTTGTCGAAAAAGGTGAAGAGCCAGTCGTGTTCGACAATGACTGCCGCGAAGGCATCTGCGGCATGTGTTCTCTTTACATCAACGGTCATCCTCACGGTCCCGTTCAGGGCATCACGACATGCCAGCTCCACATGCGCAAATTCAAGGACGGTGACACGATCACTATCGAGCCGTGGCGTTCCGCCGCCTTCCCCGTGATCCGCGACCTTGCCGTTAACCGCAATGCATTCGACCAGATCCAGCAGGCCGGCGGCTATGTATCGTTCAACTGCGGCGGTGCTCCTGACGCCAACAGCACTCCCATCAGCAAGGAGGTTGCCGACGTAGCGATGGACTCCGCCACCTGCATCGGCTGCGGCGCATGCGTGGCAGCCTGCAAGAACGGCTCCGCAATGCTCTTCGTATCGGCAAAGGTAAGCCAGTTCGCCCTCCTGCCTCAGGGTCAGGTAGAGCGCAAGCGCCGTGCCCGCGCAATGGTCCGCAAGATGGACGAGCTGGGCTTCGGCAACTGCACCAACACCGGCGCATGCGCTGCAGAATGCCCCAAGAGCATTCCTCTGAGCAACATCGCCCGCCTCAACCGCGAGTTCATCAACGCGAAGTGCTCCGAATAATCGCAAGCGAAATTCATCTTATAGAAAAACGCGTTCCTTCCCGGGAGGGCACTGAAAAAGTATTGACTTTTCAAATTGTCCTCTCCACAGGCTAAAA
>USMC01000066.1 GCA_900555715.1 uncultured Porphyromonadaceae bacterium
GGTCGTTTTGCAGGGCGGATGTCATGCGGTCTCTATCCGCGTGGACCTGACAGGCGGGACATGGGGTTGCAGTATGTCCGGGTCGGAGCGTGGCCTCCCGGACACATCCCCGGCACGGTCTGATGCAAGCCGATGTCCCGCCACGTTTGCCCATTCCGATAAAAATCGCTATCTTTGCAGCGTCTAAACGTGTCTTTTTCGCACTGAAAAAGTGGATGCGGTTTCAAGGTTGGAGATTGGGCAAAGCCTAAAATCAGACCTTGCGGGGGCAAAAAGAGGCAATTAAAAATCAAAAACAGATGTTAAAAATCAAAAACGCAATTTTCCCCGTTTGCGGCAACTATCTCAATCAGTACGAATTAAGTACAATCACGATACATAGACGCACTAAATTACAGCAAGTTACGTCATATCTCACAAATTAATTCGTAATTTTGCACAAAATCTTCACGAAATGAAACGCAAGTTATTCCTTGTACTATACTACGGGCTGGCCTACCACCTCCCCAATTCCTACGTACCCGTGGTGGGCAAGTTCTCCAACGCCCTTCGGGTATTATGCTGCCATCACATTTTCCGCAAATGCGGCAAGATAGTGACGATAAACCGCCATGCATATTTCGGCAACGGTCGCGACGTCGAAATCGGCGACAACAGCGGTCTCGGCGCCAACAATCACTTGCCCAACAATATCATTATCGGCGATGACGTGATGATGGCGCCCAATATTCTTATCTTCAAGGAAAATCACCGCTATGCCGATCTGGATAAGCCCATCGGCAAACAGGGCATGGCGCCAGCACCGCCGGTGGTGCTGGGCAACGACCTGTGGATCGGCCAGCGAGTGATAATCACGCCGGGACGGCATATAGCCGACGGCACGGTAGTCGCCGCAGGTGCCGTCGTAACAAAAGATTTACCGCCATTCTCGGTGATTGGCGGCAATCCTGCAAGGGTCATCAAGTCGCGCAAAGACGGCTGACGTCCCGTATTTTCTGCTCTCCTGAGCGCGTCAGATTTTGTACTTGAAGCCGAACTGGAAAATGCTCTGGGCGCCGAAACTCACTGACGGTTGATGTCGAACTGCACGCCAAAGGAACGCCAGGAAATTCGGAGTGCCTACATCAGAATTAGAGCAAACGGCAGAGAAACGGGTCAAGCTCTCTCAGTTAGAGTCGATGACTATTGTGACCGGACCGTCGTTTATAAGTTCTACTTTCATGTCTGCGCCGAAGATTCCTTTGCGGACCGGTCGCCGGATAGCGGCGGAAAGCTCGGAGCAGTAGAGCTCATAGAGATCGGTGGAGAGAGGACGCCGGGCGGCGCGGATATAACTCGGGCGATTGCCCTTGCGCGTCGACGCAAGCAAGGTGAACTGGCTCACGGCAAGAATATCGCCGCCGATATCGGCAACAGAGAGGTTCATCACCCCGGCATCGTCGTTGAAAATACGAAGTGACGCCGTCTTCGCCGCAAGCTTGCGGACATCGTCTTCCGTATCGTCAACGTCAATACCCACAAGGACCAGCAAACCTGCGCCTATCGACGAAACAAGCTCACCGTCGACCGTCACAGAAGCGCGCGAAACGCGCTGCAGCACTATTCTCATCAGTCGAAGCGTTTATTATATTCAGCCTGCTTGCGCTTGGCAATAGCTTTTGTCTCTGCTTTAGACGAGCCAGGGAAGGTTGACTGATCGGGGATAACGACACGCGTTCCCGGACTTATGCGGTTGGGATTCTTAATTTTATCGGCATTGGCATCGAAAATGAATACCCAGTATTCAGGCACATGGTAGTGTTTGATGGCAAGACGGATAAGACTTACCTGCACGGTATCATATACCGGTTCGCGAGCGGCATCCTGTTTGGAAGCTGCGGCAGCAGTCGGCTGTTCAGCCTGTTTCTGCGGCTTCGTTTCCGCGGTCTTGTCGTCTTTCGAAGAAGACGCTTCCTGAGCAGCAGCTTCCTGCGTAATCCCGAGTTCACTGACATCGACTTCTTCAATATTCACTTTTTCTGCCGGCTCCTCCGGGGTCACGATTTCTTCCTCGTCGTCGAAAAGATCAGGGATAGGCACTGTGCGGACAGCGGCATAGTATGCACCGGCTGCGACAAGCACGATAAAGAGCAGGCACCACACCCAGACATAGCTTCTTCTGCTGTGCTGTTCGCGTCGCCGCGACTGCGGACGTTCGTAAGGTGTTTCCTCCTCTTCTTCATCGTCATCGGCAAAATGGTAGACAGGACCGTCTTCCTCCTCCGTCACATTGGCAGCGAAAGGCACAGACGGCGCCGATACAGCCTCTGCCGTATCGCGTTCCGGTTCGGGCTCCGGTTCGGGTTCCGGCTGAGATTCCTGCACCGGCGGCACGACCTCCGGCTCGGAAACGACAACAGTCTCGACGACTTCCGGCTCGTGCGGCGCGGTTTCAACCTCCACAACGTCAGGTTCCTGCTTCTTTTCCTGTATGTCGACTTCGCTGAAGTCGACATCCGGAGCGAGTTCGACCGCTTCGAACATCTCGAAGGGCTTGTTAATTTCTTCACTTATGACTTCGGCAGGCACAAAACCGAGTCTGCGCCGTCCGGAAGCATCGTCGGCGAGGCGGAACTCTCCTATATTCTTAATTACTACATTCTCGCCTTTTTCAAGACTCTCCTCGATTGTGGCAAAGAAGGTGCGCAGAAACTGTCGGGCGGTATTGTTGTCTACTCCGGTAGCTTTCGCAAGGCGGGTAATAAGCTGTGATAATGTAATTATATTGTTCATTTTGGAAGAAATTCAAAATCGTCCGCGTCGTTGGCAACCGGAAAATTCCGGCGATAATCGTCCTGCTTGCTGCGGCACAGATCGGCAATGATGAAAGACGAGTCTTCGGGCTGTGAGCCGACAGGCATGCCTCGCCCGTCGAATATCTGCGCGAGCCCGTCATAGTCGCCGTAAGCGTCGTGTCCGCCACGGTCCGCCGCGACAACACAGCACTGGTTTTCTATAGCCCTGGCTATGCACAGGTGCGTGAAGGCATATCCGCGCGACTGCGGCCAGTTGGCCGGGACAAGCAGCATGTCGTAGGCATTCCTCCGGCAGCGGCACCACACGGGGAAGCGCAGGTCGTAGCACACAATCATGGCAATATTCCAGCCTCGGAATCGCACCACTGGAATACGGTCGTCGCCACGCGCAAACAGGCGGCTTTCGGCGCTGAGCGAGAAAAGATGCCGCTTGTCGTAGAAAGTCTCGTCACCGTTAGGTTCTATGAAGAACGCACGGTTATAAATCTTCGGCGGAGTCGACGCAAGGAAAGAACCAGCCACACCTACGACATATTTGTCGGCAAGAGCATGAATGAAGTCTATCGTATCCTGCGTATTACGTTCCGCCATGTCGCGCATCAGAGCTTCGTCGTCGGCATAACCTGTTGAGAACAACTCAGGAAGCACCACAATGTCGGTGCCTTGCGGCAGTTTTTCAAAAGCTCTGCTGACGGCGTCGAAATTCGCTTTCTTATCCGCCCACTCTATAGCGAGCGGCAGAACGGCGACACGCATGATATCGTTGTAACGGTTCATTCAGTTGTGAATTTATCGGGATATTTACCCTTATATGGAGCATAATAGTTCTTAACTGCACGCAGGTCTGCGCTGACGTCGCCACTTGGCTCGAATGTATCCCTTATGAATATCATCTTGTGCTCATAGTCGATTACCCCGAGCACAACAGGCACGTCCGCAGCAGCGGCAATGTGCAGGAATCCGGTGTGCCATTCGGCGGTGCGGCTGCGCGTTCCCTCGGGAGTGATTGCGACAGCCAGGCGCTGCGAGGTGCGGAACTTTTCGATTAGCACCTCGGTAAGAGGTCGTTCCGCTTTCCTGCGCCGCGGCACGGCAATACCGCCAATGGAGCGGAATATCGGTCCCAGCGGCCAGAAAAACCAGGTATCCTTCATCAGAAAACCCGCCTTGCGCCCTATGGAGGCGTATGCCAGTTTTCCGAGAATGAAATCCCAGTTGCTCGTATGCGGAGCAACACAGATGATGCACTTAGGATAGTCGGGAACAGTGATATCCACCTTCCATCCGAAGAGACGGAGCAGGAACCCTGAGAACCCTGCCATCAGCCGAGGGCTTCCTTAATTTTCTGACGTGCTTCGTCAGGAAGCGCCGAGTTCATTTTCTTTACAATCTCGCCGACGCCTTCATTGAAATCGGAGTCGAGCTTAGCGTATGCGGCTTTGAAGAAGGCATGACGTGCCTTGTTATATTCAGCACGGTTTGCAAACTGCGACGGCGTGCGGTCGAAGCTTACATTGACATGGCTGAGCGCCGTCACCTGCAGACGTGCTGCGCCAAGTACGACGTCGCGGACATCGTCGGTCTTGACAACGGGGAAGGCGTCGCGTGCCATCACAATTTCGAGTGCGAGTTCACCGCAAGTGTTGCGTATCGCTTTTTTTAGTTCTCTCTTGTTTGCCATAATACGATTATTATTAAGTGTTATGTAACTGAATTGTCTGAAGTAGCTTTTTAAGTGCCGGCAGAGTCGGCGGCAGAATCGTCGCATGACGCCGCTGCGTCATAAAATTCGTCAGCTGCAGAGGCATAGGTATGGAACGACCCGTTATTTTTGTCATTGTATCGAGCTGTTTCGCCGGATGACCTGTCGCGAACACTACCTTCGGTACTCCGGGGCAGCTGTTTGCCATAGCCGACGCATACGCCACAGCGCAATGCGTGTCCATTATATATCCTGAAAGCGACAACACCTCGCGTACCGTCCGCCGTATCTGCTCATCTCCGACAGGTTCCGCTATGACGATATCGCGTCTGAGAGCCTCCATATCGTTGCCGTAGAGATGGCGCAGACGCGGGAATCCTGACGGCACACTCATATCCATTGCCGGAGCAAGCGTATGAACGGGATCTGTACGCACTGGAGAATGCCCGCATGTGCATACGGAGGCAAGCTGGTTGTTGACATTCGTCGCCGCCACGATACGTCCCATCGGGAGTCCGAGCCGGCGCGCCATTGTTGCAGCAACAACGTTACTGAGGTTTCCCGACGGAATCGAGTACATCGCTTCGCCGGCATTTCTGACACCTGCATCACAAAGCCGCGCATAGGCATGGAGCGCGAACGTCACCTGAGGGATAAGACGAGCTATATTTATGGAATTGGCGCCTGTGAGATTGAACTGCGCTAACGACGGGTCGGCGATGGCTTTCTGGACGAGCCGCTTGCAGTCTTCGACCGTCCCCGCCACCTCTACAGGATGTATGTTTTCTCCGAGTGCTGTCAGCTGCGTGGTCTGCAGACGTGTGAGCTGCCCTTTGGGATAGAGGACGCTGACACTGATTCCGTCAAGCCTGAAAAGTCCGTTTGCCGCCGCTGCACCGGTATTTCCGGTAGTCGCCACAAGGACATTGCGCCGCCGGCTGGCTCGCCCGTCGAGATGATGCATGAGACGCGCCATAAAACGTGCTCCGAAATCTTTGAAAGTCAACGTCGGACCATTGAAAAGCTCAAGCACATAGATGTCGTCGGCGAGTCTGACAAGCGGCACCTCGCACGAAAACGATTCGTCGACGATAGATTTCAGAGCCGATGCCTCAACATCGTCGCAGAAAAAAGACGACGCCACGACAAATGCTATCTCACGGAGATTCATCCGCGCTATATTCTGAAAGAATGCCTTCGGTATAACAGGTATCCGTTCGGGCATGAACATGCCGCCGTCGGATGCAACGCAACGGTTGACAGCTTCATCAAGCCCGACGGGCGCTGAACTTGAATTTGTGCTTATGAATTTCATCTATCTTATGAACGTAACTTCTGCAACTGTGTTGCGGGTACATTACCTAAAATAGCTTAAAACAGCGAAAGCTGGGCATCGCTTTCGGGTCGGCGCGGCTTGCGGACAGGTTCCTGATATCCGAAAGAGGAATCTTCGGGGTGAAGCGGGACAGGACCGGGACCGGCGTCGGCGACGAACCAGTCTGGACACTCGAAATCATTCTCCAGGTCGGAAAGCTCGCTGAACAGCTGTTTATCGGCTTCGGAAGCGGGAGATGGCTCTGACAGCTCCTGATCAGCCGACGAAAAAAGGGTATTGTCCCTTTCTTCGAGCCGACGGCGGAGGCTTTCGTTGTCCTCGCGCAGGCGGCGGTTGGTGGTCTTCAGTTTTTCGATGCGTTCGTCGCGCTTGCGGATAACTGTATCTATGTCGCCGAGCTGTGCCTGAAGCTTGTCGAACTCGTCGATAAGCTTTTTTGCCTCGTCGAGTTTTGCGCGAAGTTCCTCGGTCGTGTTTTTTTCAGCTGCGAGTTTGTTCTGCAGATCATTGTACATACCTTGCGAGAGTTCCTGCTGCTGCCTGAGACCGGCTATATCCTGCTCCATAGCAGAAGCTTTCTTTTCAAGCTCCGCCTTGGCTTCGGTAAGTGCGGCATTGGCGGCTTCAAGCTCCGCGATATGTCTTTCAGTTTCGGGATCGGGCTGCAGCGTCTGCTCTACCTGCTTTCCGCTACGCCCGGCGTCGAGCTGTCCCTTGAGTTCTTCGATACGATGCTTCAGTTCATCGACAATCTCCGGCTGCACGTCCGACACTTTGAGTTTGTTGAGAAGACTCTTGTTTTCAAGCTCATACTGTTCCCGCTCTGCCTCTGCTGTCGCAAGTTTGTCTTCGAGATCGTTGACGCGGTCGGACAAAGCCCGGCGGCGTCGGTCGGCGCTGAGCTGCGACTCGCGCAAGGCAGCGCGCTGCTGCTCCAGCTGCGCCATATCGGAACGAAGCTTCTCGGCCTCACGGCATGAATTGTCGACAGCCGATTTGAGCTTTGCCTCGGCATATTGCTCGGCTGTCGCCATAAGACTGTTAAGATAATCGTCGACCGACTTGTCGAGCGCCTCGCAGAGCTGGCGGCGCTGAGCGGCAGGGTCGACACTGCGGGCAAGAAAATCGGGCAAAGACTTATTGAAAATCTCAACGACACCTTCGAAAATGCGCGATTTCATTTCCGCATCCACAACAGGCATCGTCGGCACTTCGAACAGTCCTTCTGCCGTCGCTTTATTATCTTCGGTCTGTCCGATCTCAGTCATATCCTGACCGTCGGACTCATCGCGGAAATCCTCGACATCCTCGCCATAACCGAACAGCCGACCTATTTTATTGATGAAACTCATTTATTTCTTCGTTATTTGTGTTTTCAATAATATCAAACTCAGGTTTTACCACAATTCCGAGTCCGGAGCGCCCGTTGACAGCTATTGACAGCGGACGGTCGAACCTTACAATGCGTATAGTATCATCCTCGTAAACAGCCGGTTTCGAGTCGAGGTATGAGAAATCGTAATAGCCGTTGCCGCCGGCTTCGTCGACAGTGAAGTATGCCACGCCGAAACTTGTAAGGTTCTGGAAGAAATGCGTGCCCTGGCTGGGCTCCACACGATAAGTACCTACGGCAGCTTCCACGATAAGGCGAGCCTGGGCGATGTCGGTCCAGCGCACAGGAATGCCGAGCGACGGGTCGGAAGAGCCCCATCGACCCGGTCCGACAAGCACATAGCCGCGTCCTTCGGAAGCAAACTGAGCGTTTATCTTCGCTATCTGCATGGCAGTGGCGGGGTTGCGGAGCGAATCGAACTTCGACGGACGTACATACACCACCGTATCGACCCCCTCGATCATGCCGTTGCCCATTGCGGTGTTGCTTCTGAGGATAAGCTCGCCGTCGGGTCGTTCAAGCACATTGTCGGCGATAAGATTCTTTTTGTCGATGATAGGACGTATCTGGAGCCAGTAGAGATGTGCGCGCGTTCCGTTTTCGTTCTGCCTGTCGGAAATAACACCGGCAAATTCTATTTCGACGGGACGCTGCATGGCTGTCTGCCCCTCCACAAGCATGAAATCGAGCGAATCGGCAAGAGGCAGAACTCGGTCGCGCAAGAGATTGGCAAATGTCACGACACGGCGTCCGCGTCCGTCCTCATAGTCTTTCAGGCATTCATTCTGATAATCGAATGTCGAAACCATATACCGCAGTGCGCCGGTATCGGCAAATTCCTGAACCGTCTTCCGCACAAGGCTCTGTCCCTCATCGAGAGTGACGCTGAAAGCCGTCTCATCGTCCGGGCTGACATTACGGAGGGCGAAAAGCTTTGTCTGCGTGTCGCGCAAGGCAAGATCTATTGTCGATGTCTGGAGAGCCTTGTCGGCGTGCCGCGGCGAAAAACGGAGCCCGCGCCCGCCGTCGACAATATATTTTCCGAGACCTATGGCAATTTCCACGACACCGTCCTCAGCTTTCTCGTCGCCGAGTGGATAGTAGTTCAGCGAGCGTCCGACACCGGAGAAGGAAGGGAAATAGAAATTGCCGTGTTTATCTCCGACAACTTCCTGTATGATGACAGCCATTTTTTCCTGGTCGATGACGTTGCTGGTGGCAGTCATGTAAGTTTTGCTTGCAGAGTAGAACACAGAGGCATATACGCCTTTTATGGCATCTTCGAGCCAGCGCAGCCTGACGGCGGCATTTTCGCTGAACGGAACCATATATGTGGAGTATATGCCGGCAAACGGCTGGTAGTGCGAATCTTCAAGCAAACTGGAGCTGCGGACGGCGAAAGGACGGTCAACAACTTCGAAAAGCGCGAGAAAATCGTCGCGCAGGCGTGCCGGCAGATCAGCCGCAAGGAAAGCGTCGAGAATCTTCTGATCGGAAGCATCGCTCAGGGCGAGCGGATAGAGCTTGTTGGAGCTCATGAACTCGTCGAAAATATCGGTGCACAATACGACAGTCCTCGGTATGGAGATGGCAATTCCGCCGAAATTGTCGCATATCGGATTTTTCTTTATTATCGAGTCGATGAAAGCAAGACCACGCCCCTTGCCTCCAAGGCTGCCCTGCCCTATGCGCGCGAAGTTGGAATAGTAGTCGAACCTGTCCTTCTCGAAAACAGCGACGACGCCGCGGTTTTTCATCTTTCTGTATTTCACGATGAGATCGAAGAAGAGCTG
>USMC01000067.1 GCA_900555715.1 uncultured Porphyromonadaceae bacterium
AGAATATTCGGTTATCAAGCAACTCATAATATTTGTTCATTATTGCAACATGATCCGTCAGGTCTACATCACTTACTCCAAGCACATTAAGAGCTATTGCTGCAGTATTGTAAGTTTTTCCTGTACCAGGTGCGCCTTGTAATATTATATTGTGCTTTGACCTAAGCAAATTAGCACAGTTATCTGTAAATGCCTTATTATTCATATATGCCAACCAGTCTTTTATATATTTATATTGTTCAGTATTTTTACCGCATGATGAAAATGTTCCTTGTGAGAAAAGCCTAGACTGAGGCTGTTTGTAGTTATCGGCCCATGATAAAATTTTTACCTTTCTAAAATTTACATTTATATATTTTGCTGTTAGATTTGCATCAGTAAAGTTCTCTCCTATAATCTGACATAAGGCAATTGCCTGATTACCTTTTCTAACAAGAACGATATTGCCATTATCTATGTTTTTGAAATTTCTACATTGACCATCATCCCACTCGCCAGTACCAATAACCGGCTCTGGTTCTAAAAGCATTAATGTTGAGTTAATTTGAGTACCACCTTTTCCCTCAGGAAGATGCATTTGTATATGCCAATACTTATCAAATTCCAAATTTTGTGGAGTATATTTGATCTTATTTCTTGATATCCGAATTATGTCGTCAACTGTTAGATCATTAGATATCCAGTATTTTTTTTGATTAGATGATACTCCATATTTTGATAGTTCATTTTGGAATAGCAAATCAAGCCTTTCATCTTGCACTTTTTGATAGTAAGCTTTGATTTTATCATTAGTCTGCGTTCCATCACCATGGTTCTCTTCGTGTTTTTCTTTTGAATTATTAAGATATCCAACGAATCGACTTGGGGCGAAACATATCATCGAGTCGATAATTTCAACAACATAATTTTTACCTCTAATCATTTTTTCAAGGGCCCAAGACTTATATTCATCGCCTTGTTCTCCTTTTAAATATGAATAAAGAGTTCTTATGTTGGAAACTATATCTTCTTGCGTTTCAATGAAATCAGATCTGTCCATAAATATCAAGTGTAGTATATTAAGTTTCGATGAATTAATCAAATCATCATTTCAGATTGTACCAAATAATATTTCATAAAATTTCAGCGGCATGCTTAAACCGGCGGTTCGCCTGCGGCGGCTCAGGGGCGGGGGATGAGGCGGAGAAGTTTTACGCCGTGGTAGGGCACGGAGACATGGTAGGAGCCGCGGACGTCTGTCGCCTCGTCGGCGTTTCGCCATAGATCACGGATTGTTGCACTTCCTTCGATGCCGAGGGCGGCGAGATCTATTTCAAAATCGTAGGTGCGGTGCTGCATAGCCTCTGCGTCGTCCTGATTCCAGAGAACAAAATATGGATCCATGTTAAAGCAACCGAAGGCGATAGAGCCGTCTGCCAGCGGTTTATACCATATCTGTCCGTTTTCGACTGTCTTCTTGACGGCGGGAGCGCAAAGCTGGTCCTGATTGACGGCGATTACCTCGCGGTTTGTCAGCAGCGACATTGTGAAGTCGTCGAGAAGCTCCATATCGCAGCCAAGGAGAAGCGGTGCTGTGAGCAATGCCCACAACGATACATGGGAATACTGCTCGTCGGGAGTGAGAAGCGTAGGATGCTTGGGAGCGCCCCATCCGCCGCCCACCTGACCGACAACCATCATATCAGGGTCGTTGAAACGCCCCGGCGCGGTAGAGTGGGCGCAAACGTCCTGACAGTTGCCGATAGCAAGGACGACATTCCACTCGTCGGTGATGTCGCGGGTTGTGCGCCAGTGGTTTCCTCCCGCGTCCGGTCCCCATTCCCATACGCGGGGAGCACCGTAGCCCACGCAGTAGACAATGTCGCGTCCTGCGGCATCGAGGGCGGAGCGCATAAGGTCGTAGGGCGTGCGTATCGACCCTTCGCTCGAATCTTTCTCCACCTGCGTGTGGCTGCAATAGTCATATTTGAGGTAGTCGACGCCCCAGTCGGCCCATGTGCGGGCGTCGGTATACTCATGTCCGTAAGATGCAAGATAGTTGCCGCATGTCGTCGGACCGGGCGAAGAATATATGCCGAATTTCAGACCTTTTGAATGGATGTACGATGTCAGTGCTTTCATGTCGCTCCAGTTTTCGTTCGGCGGAAGGGTACCGTCGGCATTGCGTTGTTTCGCCTCCCAGCCGTCGTCGACGCTGACATACGTCCAGCCATAAGGATGCAGTTTTTCATGCATTATGTCGGCAGTGCGGCGCAGGATGGCGTCGCTCGCATCAAAACGCCAGCAGTTCCAGCTGCTCCAGCCCATCACGGGTGTGAGCGATATGCGGTCGCCGATCTTTACTGTCACCTCCTTAGTGTCCTTGCCGTGCCTGTTCGTAGCAGTGAGAACCACTCTGTAGTCTCCGGCTTGTGCCACACTGCCTGTGATGACACCTGTCGAAGGGTCTATCTCCAGACCTTCCGGAAGCCCGTCGGCAGAGTATTCGAGCGGACGCTCGCCGGTAGCCATCACCGACCAGAGAAAGTCGGCGCCAGGTGTCGCCCCGAAGACTGCGGGGTTATTTATCTGCGGCTCGGCGGGTGCGGGCGGAGTGAGGATATATGGTTCTTTTGCAACGGATTTTGGCCAGACGGGGATGGAACGGACGTCGGCGCCGTCGGTAATGAACCGTACGTCGACCCAGTCGGCGTGGTCGTACATAAACTCGTCGTCGCACATGTCGATGAGCAGCAGTACCTTATCTATACCGGCAAGATCGACGTCGAAAGGCACCGCCTTGTCGCCGCACGTCATCACGCCGCTGCGCCATAGCTCGCGCCCGTCGCCGAGAATTCTGAATTCCAGACGTGTCCGGAAAAGGTTTGTGTCGTCGGGACCTGCCATTCCCGTTATCCTCTGTGCTTTACCTCCGAGAGAGAAAAGCATGCGGCTTATGGCATGACCGCCTATTCCGCGACTGAACCTGACACCTCCGACACTCAGGGGAGTTCCGACAACCGACCGGTTGATTTCAGGCAGTCCCCAGTCCTGCACATAGTTACCCTGCGGGTCTATCTCGTCGAGCCATATCACGCGCTCAGCGGCGGGAGCAAAAATGCCTGTCAGGGCAAGAAGCCCCGACAGGATAGTCGTTCGGTAGTTCATGGTATCAGTCCGGTATTTTTCAAAATGATTTTTTATTTATAGCGCATCCAGCGGATGAGGTCGGCGAGGCGCGGTTTTTTGCCGTACATGAATATGCCTACACGGTAGATTTTCGCACACATCCACACCATGAACGCTATGCTTGCGTAGAGCACCACAAGCGAGACAACGATTTCCCATACAGGTACTCCGAATGGGATGCGCGCCATCATGCACATCGGCGATGTGAACGGAATGACCGACATCCAGAAAGCGAAGCCCGACGCAGGGTTGTTGAGAACCGACATTGAGGCTACGATGGCGAGAATGATGGGCATTGTGGGGATGGTTGTGAGCTGCGAGGCATCCTGGATATTGTCGACCGCCGAACCTATGGCGGCGAAAATCGACGAATAGAAAAGGTAACCGCCTATGAAGAAAAGCAGCAACCACACCATCAGCGACAGCAGGAAGCTGCTGTCGGACAGCTGTGCGACAATGCCGGCTACTTCAGGATCGGCGGCTGCGGCACTCGACGACACGAGCGGCACGAGCCATGCGGTGCATGCTCCGATAATACATACCCAAATGACAATCTGAGTGATAGCCACAAGTCCGACGCCGAGAATCTTGCCCAGCATGAGTTCGGCAGGACGCACCGACGATACCACGAGCTCCAGAACACGGTTGCTCTTCTCTTCTACTATTGATGTCAGTACCATCTGACCGTAGATGAGGATGAACATATAGAGCACCATATCGGAACCGAGCGAAAGGATATAGGAGAATACCGACGATACTTCCGAATCTTCTTCTTTGTCGATGTCGACGACCGGCAGGCTCATGTCTACTTTTACTTCATCGAGAATCTTGCGTATGTTGTCCACTTCGTATGCCTGCAGGCGCACGTCCTCGATAGCAGTGCTGAGCTGACCGGTGATGAACGCGTCGGACACCATGGCAAGCGATCCGTGGGAATAGAGGCGGATCGATTCCTCCGGTCGGGCGATAGCGTCGGAGCCTATGGCAAGGATGGCGTCGTAGTCGCTGTTGGCGCGGGCGCTGTCAAGCGGCTCGCCGGTGGCTACGATAAAGCGTATATCGTCGTTGCCCCGCAGATGGGCGGCTATCTTGCCTGTATCGTCGATGACGGCTATGTTCTTGCTCTCAGGCGTGCTGAAAACCATTATCAGCGCCGGAGCAACCATTATCAGTGCCATGAAAAGAGGCACAAGGAGAGTTGTGATTATGAAGCTTTTGCGTTTTACGCGTTCGAGATATTCACGCGATATTACTATTCCGAGACCTGATTTCATTGCTGCTGGTTTAATTGGTTCTTATGGTTTGACTCCTGGACGGCGCGGACAAAAATATCGTCCATTGTCGGCAGTAACGCGCGGAAACTGTTGATTTCTACTGTTTCGTTGGCCTTGGCAATGAAGGCGCGCACATCGGCGGCGGATGTCAGGCATACGTCGGCTGTGGCATAGCCGTCGGTGTTGATTCCTCCGAGTTTCACTTCGAGACCTTCGATGGCGGTTAGCGATGACGGATCGCCGGTGAAGGCGAGCTCGTAGCGGTTGTCGGCATAGCGCTCGCGCACCTGGCGCAGACTGCCGCTGAGGATGTCGTGCGACTGGTTGATGAGGGTTATTTCGTCGCACAGTTCCTCGACGCTCGTCATGTTGTGGGTGGAGAAGATGACTGTCGCTCCCTCGTCGCGCAGATGCAGAATCTCGCGTTTGAGAATTCCGGCATTGATGGGGTCGAAACCTGAGAAAGGTTCGTCGAAAATCAGAAGTTTCGGGCGGTGCAGGACTGTGACGATGAACTGCACCTTCTGCGCCATGCCTTTGGAGAGTTCTTCGACCTTCTTGTTCCACCAGTCGCTGATTTCAAGCCGCTCGAACCATTCTTTGAGCGACTTTTCGGCATCTTTGCGGCAAAGCCCCTTGAGACGGGCGAAGAAAAGCGCCTGCTCGCCTACTTTCATTTTCTTATACAGTCCTCGTTCTTCGGGCAGGTAGCCTATGTTCACCACGTCGTCTGCCGTCATGGTGTGCCCGTCGAAGGTGACGGTGCCGCTGTCGGGTGCCGTGATATGGTTGATGATTCGTATGAGGGTTGTCTTGCCTGCGCCGTTCGGTCCGAGAAGTCCGTATATCTTTCCGCGCGGCACACACACGGTCACGTCGTCGAGGGCACGATGACCGGAAAAGTCCTTGATGATGTTTTCTGCTGAAATAATATAGTCCATTGAGTGATGTTTAATGGGTCATTTTAATATCAGACGCCGGAACAGCGCCGAAAATTACATTTCGGCTGAAAAATCCTTCAGCTCCAGCGTCGAGCCGTCGAAAACGGCGTATGTGCTTTCCGTAATCCAGTTGCCGAGTACGGCAAGGCGGCACGATGCCGTGACAGGCTCGTCGATAGCGACATGATGATGTCCGATGATGATATAGCGCAGTTCCGGATGCTCCGAGCAAAGACGGCGCGCCTCTACTTCGACCGCTGCGCGTGCGCGCGGAGTGAGCTTGGGCTCGTGCAGACTGCCGTTGCCTTTACGGCTGTGCGAGCTCCAGCCATGTGCGAAAGGCATGGTCCATCGCGGATGCAGACCCGAGTAGAGCTTCTGGAGAAGTCTGTTGTGGAAAATAGCGCGGAGAAAGCGGTAGCCTGCCGGTTGGCGTCCGAAGTCGTCGCCGTGACCGAGGAAGAAGAGTGTACCGTCGAGCTCACGGAATATGCCACCGTCCTTGGCGTCGACCACCTCGACACCTATCTCGTCGCGTATATAGTCGAATAGCCATATGTCATGGTTGCCGGTGAACCATACTATGCGCACGCCGGCATCCGCCATACGCGCCAGCTGTCCGAAGAAACGCACATAGCCGCGAGGTACCACGGTCCGGTATTCGAACCAGTAGTCGAGGATGTCGCCGAGAAGATAGACAGCCTTGGCAGTGCTTTCGATCGACCGCAGGAATGCGACGACGCGTCCTTCGTGCGCGCGCCGGTCCGGCATATAGCTGGCGCCAAGATGGACGTCGCTCAGAAAATATGTCAGCCCGTCGGTGCGGCTCATAGGAAGCCGAGTTCGAGTTTTGCTTCGTCGCTCATCATGTCCTGGTTCCATTCAGGCTCGAAAACGATGTTGACAGTCACTTTTCCGATGCCTTCGATGCTTTCGAGCTTCATGCGGACATCTTCGAGGATGAAGTCCGCCATAGGGCAGTTCGGAGCCGTCAGCGTCATGTCAACGTCGAGGTCGCCGTTGTCTGCCAGCTCTATTTTGTAGACAAGCCCGAGACTGTATATGTCGACGGGTATCTCGGGGTCATATACGGTTTTGAGCATCGTTATGATGCGCTCCTCTATATTTAATCGTTCTTCGGGTGTCATAATGTTGCAAAGTTAGTCATTTTCTATCATTTTGAGGAATGTGTCCTCGTCGATAATGGGAATGTCGAGCGAAGTCGCTTTCTGCAATTTGGCGGGACCCATGTTTTCGCCTGCTAACAGGTAGTCGGTCTTCTTGGAAATCGAACTTACATTCTTGCCTCCGTGACGCTCGATCATGTCCTTGTACTCATCGCGTGAATGCTTGCTGAAGGTGCCGCTTATCACGATGCTTTTGCCTGCAAGACGGTCGGAGCGGTCGGCATCGTCGCGCTTGGGCATCGACATCTGCACTCCGGCTCGCCTAAGACGCTCGATGATGTCACGGTTTACGGGGTTGTTGAAGTACTCCTGCACGCTTTCGGCTATGCGCGGGCCTATGTCGTCGATTGCGGTGAGCGCTTCGACTCCGGCGTTCATCACGCTGTCGATGTCGCCGAGCGAGCGGGCCAGAATGACCGAATGCAGGAAAATGGCCGGCTGGGTCACCTTCGTCTGCTTGAGTTGCTCGTCCGTGCCGGCGAACATGATATCCGTGATCGGAAACCCCAAGATTTCGTTGGCCCGATCGAACAGCTCCTTGGCCAGCGGAACGTTGTCGTAAAGGTCCTTGCCCATTCCGACGAACTGGGCGCCCTGACCCGGGAATACGAATGCGTGCATAGTTTCTTGCAGTTTGGTTTACGGCCCCAAAGGTAACCATTTTTATCGAAACAGCCGCAAAGCGATTCCGTCCGCTGCGACCCGGACGATCCGGCCGCGTTTACGGCTTGCGGATGCAAAGAGAGCCGGAGCGTCAAGCAATCGGAGATCGAAAGGAAACGATGCCTTTCTCTGCGGCCGACCGAAGAAGCGCCGCCACGGAGACCGGTCCCGTTTCAGACGCGACGCTTGCCGAGAATCAACCGTCGAAATACCGGTCCGACAACTGCCGACGAAAATCCGCCTTCGCTATCCGATACAAACGGCCCGGCAGGAGGTGCGGGAAGGAATACTTCCGGGCTTTTACCACATATTATAACCGAGCTCCATGAGTTCGAAGGCGGTTCTATACTCCCACGTACCGAGCACGTTCGCGACCGGAGTTTTTATATC
>USMC01000068.1 GCA_900555715.1 uncultured Porphyromonadaceae bacterium
GACTAAATACTAATATTTTAATAACAGTGGTTAGATTTTTATCGCACCACTACTATAATGAAAACAAGATTGAACCTACTCCAGACATTTGCAAACACCTTCTCGGCTATGACGATAGTAAGTTCAGAAATGAATGGACCTCACGCTATTTGAAGGCTACGTCTCAAAATACTGCTCCAAATTCGCAGGTGCCAGAGCTTCCAAAGTCTCCCAATACTATTAGAGTTAAGCAAACAGTATACCTCTCTGAACTTTTGGTGACGCGCTATCCGGAAACGAGCAAACGTCTGACAGATATTTTGAATCGTCATAACATTTCGCTTGCGATCCTTAAGGGAACAAAAGATATTTGGTGCAGGGATTATATGCCTGTTCAGACACCGAGCGGCAAACTGATTCAATTCAAATATGACCCTTCATATCTGAAGAATTCTCAATACTCTGATTCTCGTTCCATCGTTGAACACGTCAATAAGGTCAATAATATCAATGCACTTTTTTCCGACATTAATCTGGACGGCGGCAATGTAGTTATGTATGGCAACAAAGCCATCATAACCGACCGCATTTTCTCTGAAAATCCCGATTGGACACGAGAAAAACTTCTGACCGAACTCTCCATACTTCTCGAATGTGAGATCATCATTATTCCATCATATAAGCCTGAATATGATTTCACAGGACATGCTGATGGAATGATACGCTTTGTTGACAGTAATTCTGTTCTGGTTAATGATCTTGATCAGGATTTTAAATATATGAAAAACGCCATTGTCAAAGCTCTTGACAATGCGAATCTTAAATACATCAATTTTCCATGGTTTGAACATAAAATCAAAGGGAATGACGACCATGCGATCGGAATTTACTTAAATTATCTCGAAGTCGGCAATCTCATTATTATGCCTGTGTTTGGTGTGCCCGGCAATAAAGATGCCGAGGCCCTTGCCAAGCTCAAAGAAGTTTTCCCTAATAAAATCATCGAAACGATTGACTATAACGATATTGCTTTGGAAGGGGGCATCCTTAATTGTTCAACGTGGGTTGTAAGAAAAGAAACTACCAAATAAAATAAATAATATAGTTTATAACTATGAAACCGATTATTCCGATTACAAAGTTCTTGATGCTTACTATCGCATTGTTCACAACACTTAGTTCGCCGGCACAATCAGTTGAAACAGAACTGCAAGACTATTTTTATCCTTTCGCAAAGTTTTCATACATAGTAACGCCAAATGCTGAGAATCCCTGTGTGGTTACGACATACAGTATGTCTAAAGGCAATGTCCTTACAAAAACCGCAGAAATATGGGACGGCTATTCCACCAAGAAAACGTCAGAAGTGGCTCATAAATTATTACTTGATGAAGAAAAACAAGCGATAGTTAGTATTCAGCAAGTTATTCAAAACATAATGGGAATTAGTCGAGCCTCAGATAAAATAACAATGTTCCTCCTGCCAAAAGACAATAATCCAGTTATGTGGACAGAATCTGCAAATGGAGAAGAATCAAACTGTTCTGCTCAATTTGTGTACATTTCTTTTACTGTTGAAGGGAAAAAGCTATATCGTAAGGCTGTAAAAATCGAAAAGACTACTCCATTAAATAAGACTTCCTCTGTAAAGGAATGGTCTTATTGGGTAAAAGGTTTAAGTCGAATAGCGACTTACGGATATTGGGGAGATCCCCAAAAAGTAAGTTGCGTTGAGAAGTCTGTAAACATCAGCTTAGATGATCCTGTCACCGAAATTTCAAAAGCTGAATACGACAGTATACAATAACTGACAAAACCTGATATCTCCAATATTGGATATAATTTAACAAGAGAGGTTGTGTCTCACTCCATGTGATTCACAACCTTTTCAACTTACAGGTTATTTAGAATCTTACGTACTTAAATAATCTATTCTCACTTTCTGCCATTCGTCTTTCTCATATAAAACAGGCAAAAACAGAAGTCGGAATTATTGGCGATTTCGGACAATTTTGCTTAACTTTGTGTTCGTGCTCAGAACACTATTCTGCTACAGGCGTTAATTCTATATGGAAGAAAGTCAAGTAAAAATAACATTACTGTCGGTCAATGAGTTGCCCGACTCGACGGTCATCAACCGGAGCGCTCTGCGGCGCATAGGCAACCAGACAGTCAGCGTAGACATGAATGTCCGCGTCATTCCCGACCTCGACCGATCGCTCATCAGCCTTGTGGTGAGCTGCTCGTATATCGCCGTGATAGGCTATATCCGCACCCGCATACTTGTGAGTTCCGTAGTGGCGACTTTTGAGATAGAAGACCTGCAGAAGCACATCGTCGTACAGGGCGGCGAGGTTGTTGTCGCCGGTCAGGTGATGATGACAATGCTCGGCATCGCCGTCGGCGCGCTCCGCGGTGTTGTCGCCGTCCGCACTCAGGGCACTAAGCTGCGCAACACTCCCCTGCCCATCATCGACCTGACAGCACTGATGTACCGCCTGCACTACGGCAGAGTCCCCGACCCGGGCATACACCGGCTCTGACAACACCTCTCTCATTCGCCCAGTCATTCACATCACATTTTTTCGACATATATAAAAATTGATACATAAACGTAGAAAACCGGCGTGGCTGGTCGCTATGATGATAGCGGCTGCCGTTGCCGGCATATATTTCTTTATCGACAGCTTCGGCAGGAAAATCTACCACGGCAGCGTGGAGCTCTACGACAGCGGAAAAGCTCTTCTCGAAACTGAAAGCGAGCCTACCTCCGACAGTGTCAGCGCTGTGCTCGCCGAAATCCTCGCCGGAGAAAAGGCGAATCCCTACGACGCCGTCGGCGACACTGCTCCCGATGGCGGATGTGTGCCACTGATGACACGTGTGCCGCGTGTCCATCTGAGCAAGCTGTTCAACGAACTCAACGACGAACACCTCTCTGTTGCAAACAGAGATGGTCAGAAGCCCATCACCGACGAAGCGTCGGCATGGCGTAACTGCCGGGGCATTGAACTGGTGGAGTCGGACAGCACTTTTTTCATCGACGAGCTCACACATTCATATCCTTATCTGCGCCCGCACGCCGCCGCTCTGCTCAGGGAAATAGGTCACAGGTTCCGCGACAGCCTCCGTGCACGAGGCGGAGGCGAGTACCGCCTGAAAGTGACAAGTCTTCTGCGCACCGACGCCAAGGTGCGGAAACTCAGGCGCGTGAACCGCAATGCTGTGTCGGAAAGCGCACACTGCTACGGAACGACGTTCGACATAAGCTATTCAAAGTTTATATGCGACGACAGTAACGGAACGCGCCGTTCGTTCGAGAATCTCAAGAATCTTCTTGCCGAGATTGTCAACGACCTGCATGAAGAGGGACGTTGCCTTGTCAAGTACGAGTACAGACAGGCTTGTCTGCACATAACCGCGAAAAAGGTCAAAGAATGAAACGGCTGATTGTCAGAATATTTTTCATACTCCTGTGGACTGTCATGGCGCTGGTGCTTACGGTGACGGCAGTGATGATATGCAGCGTCAGGCTGCTGCGCCCTGAGACATTGACGCCAATCGTAGAAAAAATAGCCAACGACTTACTCGACGCCGAGGTGTCGGTCGGGCGCGTAAAACTTGCTTTCGACCCGTCATTCCCGACCCTCAGACTCGAAGTCGACTCGCTTACAGTCGTTTCGGATGCCCTGAAAGCTTCCGACCGCTCAGGACTGCCCGCATACGCAGACACTCTTCTGACACTTGACGCATTCAGTGGTGATGTCGACGTTCTCGCATTAATGACAAAAGGCAAGATTGCCGTCGGAGACGTTGAGATTGTACGACCGGAAGTCAACATCGTTTTCGACCGCGAAGGACGTGCCAACTTCGACATCTACAAAGCCGCAGAAGACACCACGTCGTCGGAAATTCCGCAATTCTCCATCCGGCATTTCACATTCACCGACCCCAAGGATATACGCTATTTCAACGAGGCGGATTCTGCCGGCGCCACCGTCCTGCGGCTCAACGAAGCGGTTGTGGAAGGCAACGCCTCGGACAGATACAGCATCACAATCGAAGGCGATCTTTACGGACCTATGGCAGAAATGCTCAGCCTCGACAATGTCAGGCTTGGCGTCGGCGGAACGGTGCGGTGGGATCAGGAGAAGAAAGAGCTGATAGCGCTCGAAGATTTCACAGTGCACGGCGCCTTCCTGAGCGCCGGCTTCGACACCGAGCTCGTCTTCGGGCGCACACTCACTGTCAGGTCGGCAAAAATGCGTGTGGAGCCTTTCGCACTCACCGATGCACTCGCAATCCTGCCCGAAGACAGGCTCAGAGAGTACAGACTTGTCGATCCGTTCTTCACCACCGATGCCACGGTTTCGCTTGAAGCCGTTCTCGACCGCCCGTTCTGCGTCACTACCGATTTCATTCCCTATGCCACGGTGAATCTGCTTGTGCCGACGTGCAGTATGCGCTATGGCAAAGCCGACATAAAAGCTCTGGAGTTTGACGGACAGATGATTCTCCGGGGCTTGCAGGTCGACAGCACCGTTGTCGATATCCGCCGTTTTCATATCTCCGGTCCGGCGACAACGATGAACCTCACCGCCGAAATGTCGCAGATGCTCAGCGACCCGCGTTTCAGTGCCTCACTCAACGGCAACATGAATCTACGCCGTCTGCCGCCGGTGCTGACACGGTTCATTCCCGGTTTTCTGTCTGGCAGACTGCGCTTCAACCTGGAAGCGAAAGGCAACTCGTCGATGTTCGCCATGGGACAGTTCCACAAACTTGTCGTGGAAGGCGACATCGACGGCAACGATATCTACTACGTATCCGGCGATACGGCGCAAATGGCGGAAATGGACGGTCTCTGCATGCGCTTCAACTCACGCGTGAACGCTATGAGCGGAAGCAAATCGCCCACACTCGGCGCGAAAATCAGCGTCGACACCGCCACTGTGCTTCTCGGCGGTATCAACATGACCGGCAGCGCCCTTGAACTTGCCGCCGGTGTGGAAAACAAGCGCAGAAGCGCCGACACTACTCTTGTCGTTCCGCTCGGGGGCGCATTAAAAATAGGTAATCTCAACATCCTCTCCGTCGCCGACAGCGCCGGCGTACGTCTTAGCAATCTTGTCGGCACGGCGAGCGTGCAACGCTTCGAGGGCGAGAAACGTCTGCCTGTCATCAGCGCCGATCTGGAGCTCGGCTCTGTTTTCGCAGGTACGCGCGACACCCGTTTTATGATGCGCGATGCCGCATTGCACGCAAAAACCTACAAGGATCCTGTCAAGGCCAGACGTCGTGCAGCGATGAAGCACACAGCCGACAGCATACGGAAGTTACATCCCGACCTCACACCTGACTCCGTCATGAGGCTCGCCATAGAGAAGCATCGCGGAAACCGCTCCGGACGCCGGCGCATCGGAACACAGCTGACGCAAAACGACAATGAAGTGATCGACTGGGCTGTATCGGGCGGTCTGCGGCGCTATCTGCTCGACTGGGAGCTCGAAGGCGAACTGACGACACGTCGCGCACGGCTTATGACCCCGTTTTTCCCTCTGCGCACACGGCTGAGCAACCTCGACATAGATTTCTCGACCGACACTATTGTGATGCGCGGCGTCAGATGCCGCGTCGGACGCACCGACCTCAGCGCCGACGGTCTTGTGTCAAATATCAAGCGCGCCCTGACTTCCCGCCGCGGCAACAATACTCTTAAAGTAGACCTTGTCCTTGAAAGCGATACCGTCGACATCAACCAGCTCGCCACCGCCGCCTTCGCAGGCTCCGCATACGCCGAACGCGTCGCTGCCGGCGACCATACAATGAACATGACAGGCAGCGAAGACGATATGGAAGCCGCCATAGAGAAAATGTCGGCGGAGAATGCCGATTCGATCGGCGCCATTCTCATTCCGACAAACGTTGAGGGCAATTTCGAGCTTGCTGCAAAGAATGTTCTCTACGATAACTTCACCTTCCATAACTTCAAAAGCGATATCCTCGTTTACGACGGCGCCGTGAACCTTCACGACCTCACCGCCACTTCGGATGCCGGAAACGTAGCCCTGTCGGCTCTATATTCCGCTCCCAAAGCCTCCGAAATTCAGTTCGGAGTGGGTCTGCAGCTCGAAGGATTCCGCATCGACCGCTTTCTCCATCTCATTCCGGCAGTCGACTCCATCATGCCCATCGTACGCGACTTCAGCGGTATTATCAATGCCGACATCGCTGCGACAATGGACGTCGACAGCGCCATGAACATGGTGCTTCCCACTCTCGACGCCGCCGTCCGCCTCAGCGGCGACAGTCTTGCGTTCATAAATCCTGAGACATACGCCACGCTCGGGAAATGGCTCCGATTCCGTAACCGCGCCGACAACAAAATAAAACATGCCAGCGTAGAGATGCTTGTGCGCGACAATATGCTCCAGCTGTTCCCGTTCAGCTTCGACATTGACCGTTACCGTCTCGGCATCCTCGGCTACAACGACCTCGCGATGAATTTCAACTACCATATTTCCGTGCTCAAGTCGCCGCTGCCGTTCAAGTTCGGAGTAAACATCAAGGGCAACCCCGACAAGTATAAGATTCGCCTCGGCGGCGCCAAGTACAAGGAGAATATGGCTTTGGGTAATTCCGATATGGTCGACACCGTTCGCGTCAACCTCGTCGGACAGATTGAAAATGTTTTCCGCCGAGGCGTGCGCAATTCGGAATTCGCCACCATCAATGCAACAGCACCGGATTCACGCCAGATGCTCGACGACGCCGAAAAGCCCTTCACCGCCGCCGACTCGGCTGCGCTCATCCGCGAAGGATTCATAGAAGCGCCTGCAGAGCCAGTAACAGTACCGAAAGAACCTGAGAAGAAATCGCTTAAAGATAAGATAAAGGGAGTTTTCAAGAAAAATCACGATAATGACTCCGGAGTCAGAAGAAAAGAAAATGAATGACCTGCTGGCAGAGGCAGTGGAACGCTACGCCTCACGCTCAGGCAACACGCCGGGCAAGGTGCGCGCCGTGCTGTTCGACATGGACGGTGTGCTTTACGATTCTATGCCCGGACATGCGCGGGCGTGGAAACAGATGTGCGACGAGAACGGCATAGTCGCCGAAGAGGATGAATTTTATGCTTACGAGGGTCGTACGGGCGCTTCGACAATCGACATTCTCTTACGGCGTCAGTTCGACCGCGGAGCTACCGAAGAGGATGTGCGGCGTCTTTACGCCCGCAAAAGTGAAATTTTCAAAGCACTGGGTCTGCCGCGACTGATGCCAGGCGCATTCGATGCGGTTTCCGCTGTGCTTTCCTCAGGTGCATTACCAGTGCTCGTGACAGGCTCGGGGCAGGCGTCTATCCTCGAACGTCTCGCCACAGACTATCCCGGAGCTTTTCCACCGGAGCGAAGAGTGACTTCGCACGATGTACGCCACGGCAAACCAGACCCGGAACCATATCTCATGGGGCTTGAAAAAGCGGGTGTGGCGCTCACGGAGGCTGTTGCCGTTGATAACGCGCCGCTCGGTGTGGAATCGG
>USMC01000069.1 GCA_900555715.1 uncultured Porphyromonadaceae bacterium
GAGTTGTGACTTAAACCTCACAACTCACAACTCAAAGCTTAAAATTTAAAAATCTTCTCTTACTCCCAGCTGCCGTGATAGCGTTTGAAACCATCGCGGGTCGACTGCCAGAGGTTGCCGTTGTTGACGTGCGAGAGCTCGAAAGAAGCGAAGCCGTCGCAGTGGCGCAGGCAGAGATATGTGGCGTCGGTGTTCTTGGTGGCATCGAGGGCGTATGCGGCGATAGATCCCCAGCATTTGCAGTCGCCCATGATATATTTATCCCATGTGGTGACGAAATTCTCGACGGTCCATTCTGTTGAAGGGTCTTCGGAAATCCACACCTTTTCGCTGTATGCGCCGGTGATGAACACGTCGATGAGGTCGGCGAAGCCTGTTCTGCTGTATGTGTCGGTGTAGGGACCCTTGTCGGGTACATATCTCTTGCTTGCCCAGTTCTGTCCGACCGAATAGCGCGACGACCACTGCGCCGAAGCCCATATCATTAGCTCGCAGTCGGGTCGGGCTGCTTTGACGGCATCGCGGATTTCCTTGATGCACTGCGTTACCATTGCAGAACGGTATTCGACCCAACGTGCAAACTTGGGTCCTATGCCACCTGTTGCCGTGACAAATTCGAGATGGTTGGGCAGCTCGGTGTCGTTCCAGTAGTTCTGATAGTCGCGCATGTTGCGGTCGCTCATGCCGAACCATCCGCCGTCGTTGTTGCAATAGCGTATGTAGTCGAGGCATATTCCTCTGAGTTTAGGATATTTGGCGGCAAGTTCGCCGCAGACGCTTGCCACGAGTGAACGCACTTCGGGGAATGTAGGGTCGAGCATGATGCACGACTGGAGCGGGTCTTCTGAGATTGGGATGACATTGTTGGGATTGCTACTATCGCTGCGAACCTGCACTTTGTCTTTCCATTTGTCCCAGTTGTCGTACACAAAGCCCTGTTCTATGCCATGACCTTTATATCCCCAGCCCATAGCGCACACCGACGCAACGACGTCGAGTTCAAGTTCCTCGCATTTGCTGATGATGTATCCTAAATAATCGTCATAGTCGCGCTCGGCAGTCTTGGTGCCGAAAGCAGTGAGGTAGGGCAGTATGTCGCTTTTGTATTCTGCATAGCCGTTGCTTGGCTTGGCGTCGACAATGACGGTGTTGAAGCCGTAGAGCTTGATTTTTTCAAGTTGCTTGTCTATGCCTGCCTTTGTGGCAAGGGTGTAGAAATTGGCATCTACGTCGATCCAGATAGCCTTGGGTTTGTTGACTACTTCTTCAGGCGCTTTGTCGCGGTCGGGCAGAGGTGGCTCAAGTCCGTATTCGAGTTTGGGGGCGTCGTCGCTGCATGATGCCATGGCGATGCCGAAAAGCATGGCGGCGACTGTTATGATAGGTTTCATTATTTTGAGTATTTTAAATTATCATTCGTAGCTGCTAATGAGGAATGTGGCGAGACCTTCGCGTCCGTACCATATAGCGACGCGTCCTTCGTTATTTTCCTGATCCCAGTACCAGCATCCGGCGCCGCCGTAGCTCAGCTGTGCGTCAAGACCGCCAGCTCCATATTTTTCCGTTTCAAGGCGTCGGAAGTCGTAGCAGAGCGCATCGCCGGTATATTCCGAGAAGTCGCCGGTCATCATCTGCGACCGGTTCGACCAGGCATATCCGGTCAGCACGAGACTGTACGGCTTGCCGTTGATTACCATCGCCATCACGAAGGGACGGCGCGAACCGCCGCGGCTCGATACATTTCCGGTGCCGCTCCACCACACCACGCCGTCGGTGAACGGCTTGCCGTTAAGGTGTGCCGGCATGACGGAGACGGTGAGTCCGATGGAGTTGTTGAAGTATGCTTTTACAGAACCGTTGCCCGATCCTTCTGTCTCTCCGACAATATAAGATGCGTTTTCGTCTGTACCGAACATCGAAATCATCTGGAACCACGCCTTGTCGTTCGAGGGATATCCCGTAGATATTTTGCGCGAGCCGGCGATGGCTCCTCCGCGGACATTGACAACCTGATGGTCGCCGGTGGCTGTTTTCTCGGGCATATAGGTGATGACGGCGTCGGCGGTGATGTCGCCGGCAACCTGAATGAACATGCTGGCGTCGACCTCATGCACTGCGTGTGTGTAGACAGGATTGGGGAGGGTGCCTACGTGGTGCGGGGCATCGGAAAGCGATGTCCAGTAGTAGATGTCGCTCTGTGCTCCTGCCATACCGCCTGTGGCGGCGACAAGATGTCCTTTCCAGTCGTTTGTGATGTTGACAATCTGGCTTGCCTGAAGCGAACCGAGATTGAGCTTGTCGCTCACTTCTTCGAGCGTGTTCACGTCCCATACCTTGAAGGCGAGGTCGGGATTTGCGGGAATGGCGCGATTGTTGGTGTTGCCCCAGGCGTATACGCGCGAGAAACCTACGATTTTGTCGCCGCAGAAAGCGGGGAAAAGCAGCAGGTCGCCGTGTGGGTCGTTTCCTATTTCGCCGGTGAGCTTAGTGCCGGGATATCCGAGATCTTCGTACATTTTCTCGGCAAGAAGACGCGAGAAGGAATAGCCTTCGCCTACGGGCAGCGGGTCGCTCGGTCCCCAGTTGACGGTGTAGACCTGGCTGTTCTTGCCGTCACCGGAGGTGATGGTGTATGTCACTTCCTTGGTGAAGTCCTGCGGCTCCAGCGGCGAAGGCGAGCACGTGGCGCCCATGGGCATGTAGAACACCGGAAGAGCGTCGCCGAGCTCTGTCTCTACTTCGGCGAAGGGATTTATTTTCAGAGTTATCTTGTTTCCGTCTATCGACGAGGAGTATGTGTTTCCCGTCGAGCTCTTGACAGAGAAACCGCTTATGTCGGTGCGGGAGAGCTGCGTGTCGTAGTCGTAGTCGCTGCACGACTGCAGCGCGAGCGTTCCGGCGCTGAACAATATCGCTGCGATAAATTTATATCTTTTCATATCGGAGTCTTTTTAGGGGTTAGTTGAATGCGCCGTAGATGCGGTATCTGCGCACTTTGTTGTTGCCGCCTTTGACGTCGATGACAAAACCGTCGCCGCTTATGTCGTGTGTTCCGGTAAGACCGGGAGTGATGATGACGTCATAGCTCACGTCGGCTACGAGATAGACTTTTGTAAGGTCTATGCTTTCCATCGACGAGATAGGGAACTCGATGTATGCCACGCCATAGCCTCCGTCGACGCTCTCGGCAGTGATGTTTTCTTTCACGAGATTGCCGTCGGCGTCGTATTCGCTGATGGTAAAGGAGTACTGTGCACCCTGCTGCGAGGTCATCATAAAGAGCTGGTTGATGAGATTGTCGGTGTGGACAAACTCCGGGTCGGCATCCTTGCACCCGCCCGTAAGAGCTGCGGCGGCGAACAGGAGCAGAACAGTTGATATGTTTTTGAGAATGTTCTTCATTGTCGTTAATGTTTAGAGGCTATTACCATATTGGATTGTCTTTGCACAGCGCATTCTGGGCGATTTCGCTCGACGGCAACGACAGATAGTAGTAGTGAGGCAGGAATATGCGCTTTCTGCCGGCATCGACGTCGACGGTAGTATAGTTGAAGGTGCCGTCGGCGTTCTTTGTGATCTTGTGCCCGTGCGCGCTCTGTCCGTTGATGACAGACTCGGCGAGGCGCCAGCGGCGGAGATCCCAGATGCGGAGTCCTTCACCGGCGAGCTCTACGCAGCGCTCGTGACGCAGGAGAGCCATGAAGTCGTCGGTTGTCATTGCGTCCTTGACAGTCTTTTCGGGAAGATTCACGCGTGCGCGCACCTCGTTGAGGGCTTTGAGCGCTTCGGTAGTGTTGCCGAGCATCGCGTATGCCTCGGCTTTGTTGAGAAGAACTTCGGCGTAGCGGATGACGATGTCGGTGTTGTAGCTGCCTTCTGTGGGGAAGCTTTTGTTTCCTTCCTGGAGATATTTGCGGAGGTAGTATCCGGTGACTGTGTGTCCGTCGGCGTCTTCGGTTTCGCTGAACTCAGTGATCTCGTCGGTGCCGCCCACGAAGGTCTCTATCGTGCGGCCTTCCCATTTGCAGCCGTTGTAGAGCACTGTGGCGTGGAAGCGCGGCTCGCGGTCGGTATACGGGTCGGCGTGTTCGGCATTCCAGGTGTTCCAGTCGAAGGGAGTGCCGTCCTTGAACTCATACATGTCGACGAGCTCGGCGGTAGGCACAGCCATGGCGTATGTTGTCGTTCTGCAGGCAGCGCGGTCGCCGAAGGGACGGTTGTCGCCGTCGAAACCGTTCTTGACAACATTCTTTGCGCCTTTGATGCTGAAAATGATTTCCTTGCTGTTGTCCTGCTTGGAATTTACATCGAAAAGCTGTGTATAGTCAGGTGCGAGTTCGTAGTATTTCGCGCATTCCTCGGCAGCCTTGGCGGCGACATCCCATTTCTGAGCGAACAGGGCTATGCGCGAAATGAAAGCGTATGCCACGCCTTTTGTGGCTCGTCCCTCCCATTCTTCGGGCCATTCCTCCGGCAGGTTGTCGGCAGCCCACTGGAGCTCGCTGAGAATGTAGTCGTAGGTTTCCTCTTCGGTGATGCGTGCGCGGTTGCGGTCGCTTTCGTATGCGCCGTCGTCGAGCCAGCCGCCACCACCGGAGCGGTCGGTGCGGAGCACCACGCCGCCATAGACGCGGGCGAGGAAGAAATAGTTGATGGCGTTGCAGAAGCGACCTTCGGCGCGGCGTATGTTGTGCCATTCATCGCCCCATTTCTTGCCGTAGCGGTCGAGGTCGTTGAGCATGAGGTTCGTGCGCTTGATGCGTCCGTAGGCCTGTTCCCAGCAGTCGAACAGACTGCTTGAGCCTTTGCTGAATTTTGAGGGGTCGAGCAATGCTTGGTTGAACGGATATACCCACCAGTAGGGCGATTTCATCAGGTCGCTGTAGTTATCGTAGTAGCGCTCGCGGACGTAGACGTTCGACTGGTCGTTGAATGTCTTGTATGCGGCAGTGACGTATGCGTCTGCGTTTTTCTGTGTGCTCCATACGGCGACGTCGCCGAAAGTCGATGTGTCGTTGATATCGAGAACATCATTGCAGGAGCTTGTCGCTGCGACGAATGCGGTAGCAAGAGCAATGTTTTTGATTATCTTGTTCATAAGAATAGTCGTTTATCAGAATGATACATTAAGCCCGAGACTCCATGTTGCCTGCTGCGGATAGAGGTTGAACGTTGCCGACGGTGTTTCGGGGTCGACATACTTGCAGTGGCTGAAGGTGAGGACGTTGGTGCCCGAAACATATACGTTGACTCCAGTGAAGGGTGTCTTGGTGAGAACTTTTTCGGGTACGTTGTAGCCTAAGGTGAGGTTTTTCAGACGCAGATACTCGCCGTTGACCATCCAGAAGTCCGATACGAGGATGTTGTTGCCGCCAGACTGTGTTGTCAGGCGCGGATACTTGGCGTCGGGATTTTCGGGCGTCCAGCTGTTCTCAGCTATGTACTTGACGCCGTTGCCGTTCTGGTCGAAGGCGGTGTTGAGCATCGTGCCCACAACCCATTTGTACTGGTCGTTACCGCCGAGCATGTAGTCGCAGTGCGTCACGCCCTGCCACAGCATGTTGAGATAGAAGTCCTTGTAGTAGAAGTCGGCATTGAGCGAGAAGGAGATTTCGGGCATTGTGCCGTAGCCGATGCGCACCATGTCGAGTACCTCTGAGTTGGAATCCTTGAAGTTGATGCGTCCGTCGCCGTTGATGTCGACATAGCGGATGTCGCCTAAGCGCGGGCCCTGCGACGAGGCGTGCCAGGTTGTGCCGTCGAGGCGCGGTGCGTTGATGAGCTGTTCTTCGGTCTGATATAGACCGTCCGATTTAAGACCGTAGCGCACGCCAAGCGGTTCGCCGATGCGCGGCTGAAGTGTTGTGGGGTAGTTGGACGAGAGGTTGCGCCTGAGGATTTTGTTGCGTGCGAAGCCGAAGGTGCCGCGGATGCGGTAGTTGAAATCCTTGTTCACCGTAAGCTGATGCTTGATTGTGAAGTCGATACCGCGGTTGTCCATCGAGCCGGTGTTTGCCAGTGAAGGCTGGTAGCCGCCGAGCGACGGTGCATACTCGCCTGAGACGCTTTCGATAAGGTTCTTCGTGTACTGGTAGAACACATCTATCTCAGCGCCGAGCTTGCGGTCGAGAACGTCGAAGTCGAGACCGATGTTATACGATTCTGTGGTGCTCCATTTGAGGTCGCGCTGCAGATAGGCGTTCTGAGTGTAATAATTCTTGTAGACAGTGTCGCCGAAGACGATGCTGTTCTGCGCTGTTTTGAAGGTGGAATTGTAGAGGAAGGGAGTGATGTTGTCTTTGCCGGATTTGCCCCAGCTGGCGCGGAGCTTGAGGAAGTTGATCCATGGAAGGTTTTCGTATACGAAGCTTTCGGAGCTTGCCACCCAGCCTGCCGATACGGAGGGGAAGAAGCCCCAGCGGTTTTCGGGCGCGAATTTGTAGGAGCCGTCGTAGCGGAAGGCGAAGTCGACAAGATATTTGCTGTCGAAGTCGTAGCTGAGGCGTCCCACGTGCGAGACGATTGATGTGTTGGTATATACGCCTCTAAGACGGCCCGGTATTTCTACGCCGAGGTTGATGTCGATGGGGTCGAGGGCGGCGAACTGGTTGGCTTCGCCCTGCATGAAGTCACTTGTGCTTTTCTGAGCCTCATATACATAGAGCGCGCCGACGGTGTGCTTGCCGAAAGTGCGGTTGAAGTCGACCTGCGGACGGAAAATCCAGCCGTCATATTCCGAGGGCACTGAAAAAGTATTGACTTTTCAAATTGTCCTCTCCACAGGCTAAAA
>USMC01000070.1 GCA_900555715.1 uncultured Porphyromonadaceae bacterium
CACGTTTTTTATAATTGAAAACAGCTACCAAACATAAATACGGATGTGTTGTTGTAAAGATATGCCTAAACGTTTCAGCAAACACATCAATACTCTCACTGCGAGACTCGCCGACTGGCGGATGCGCACAATCCCTGACGGAGCGTTCATCTTTATTGTGGCGTCGGTCATCGGTGCGCTCGCCGGTCTGACAGCGCACATTCTGAAATGGCTCATCGGCATAATATCCGCTTTCGCAATCGGCAATGCACAGCCCGATGTGATGAACTACCGTCTGCTCATCTTCCCCTGTATCGGTCTTGTGCTCACGTCGCTATACTCGCGATATATCGCCCGCGCAGACATGGCGCACGGCACCAGCAAGCTCATCAGAGATGTCAGATCCGGTCATTTCAACCTTCCGTCGCGCTTTATTTACTCGCCTGTCGTAGGGTGCTCGCTCACTATGGGGCTGGGAGGCTCGGCAGGCGCCGAAGGTCCGATAGCCTACTCGGGAGCGGCGATAGGAAGTTCTTTAGGACGGCTTTTCAAGGTGTCGCCGAGGTTTATGATGATACTCTTCGGATGTGGCGCTGCCGCAGCTATCGCAGGGATATACAAAGCTCCCATCGGCGGGGCGCTCTACACCCTGGAAGTGCTCAAACTCGAACTGTCGACGCTCTCTGTTATCGCACTGCTGACAACATGTCTTATTGCCTCAATGGTTTCGTTTTCCATGTCTGCCTACTCTCCCGACGTCAGTTTCGTACAGCACACGATGTTCGACCCTTCCATTCTTCCCGCCGTCGTCGTATTGGGCATCTTCCTCGGACTCTATTCGCTCATCTATTTCAAAACCATGCGCGGTGTCGGCGGTCTCCTTGTGAAAGTAAAGAACACACTGGCGAAAAATATCATCGCCGGACTCATTCTGGCAGCTCTTGTGTTTCTGTTCCCTTCATTTTTCGGTGAAGGACTCGGGTCGATGGAGAGAGTTCTCGACGGTGATTTCCGCCATGTCGTCGACTCGGGCGCACTCTACAGTCTCGCCGACAGCGGGTTTGCCGTAATCATGATTTTCGGCTTGTCCCTGCTCGCGAAGGCTGTGGCTGTCGGGACGACAAACTATGGCGGCGGCGTCAGCGGCAACTTCACACCTACGCTGTTCGCAGGATGTATGGCAGGACTGTTTTTCGCCATGACATCGAACGCACTCTTCGGCACCACGTTCGACACCGCCAATTTTGCCCTCATGGGAATGGCAGGGGTCATGGCAGGAGTAATAAGGGCTCCGCTGATGGCGATATTCCTCACCACAGAAATCACTCAGAATCTAAATCTTCTGCTGCCCATCACCCTTTCTGCCGCAATATCTTTCTGCATCGTCAAGATATTCTCGAAGCGCCCGTTCTTCCAGTCGGTCTACATCATCGAAGACCTCAAGGAACCGTCAGACAAGGAGTAAATCTTATTTGTACAGAAAGCGGCGTATCGAGCGCTTCGGCGTCTTCTCGAACTCCTCGGGCATAATCTCTATGGACTGCACCTGCTCGTAAGGCGCCACAATGGCATTAAGGCTCTTGCGGTTGGCTTCCATGGCCTCGCGGAGCTGCTCGTCGTTGAGCCCGTCGCGGCGCACCTGCTCATCATCGGGATGACACAGAGCCACAAGCTTGCCGCCGCGGTCGATGACAAGACATTCGTTGACGTACGGCATATTGCTGAGTTTCGACTCAATTTCTTCGGGATAGATGTTCTGTCCGTTCGACGAGAGAATCATTGTCTTATAGCGTCCCCGTATGTGCACCGTCCGGTCGGAAGGCTCGCTGAGCCATCCCATATCGCCTGTATGCAGCCAGCCGTCGGCTTCAAGCGCCTGCTCGGTGGCGTCGGGATTCTTATAGTAGCCTTTCATCACATTGAGACCGCGCACCATTATCTCACCCTGGGGATGACCGTCGGCAGTGCGCGGCAGAGTCTCATCCACAAGTATCTTCGCCTCCATGATTCCCTTGAGCGTGCGCCCCGCCGAACCCGGCTCGAAGCGGCGCCACGGCGAATAGCTTATCAGCGGTCCGCATTCCGTCATGCCGAATCCTACTGTGAAAGGAAACTTGATGCGGCAGAGGAAGTCTTCAACCTCGGCATTGAGTGGTGCGCCGCCGACAATCACCTCCTCGAACGCACCGCCGAAAGCATCGACGAGCTTGTTGCGGATAAGGCTGTAGACAGCCTTGTCGAGCATGGGCACAGCGAGCACCCAGCGCATAGCTTTCTTCGTGATGGCAGGGACGACGACCTTGCGGTAGATTTTCTCAAGAATGAGGGGCACACAGATAATCAGCGACGGCCGCACCTGACGCATGGCGCGCAGCAGGACCATCGGCGTCGGCGTTTTGCCGAGAAGGGTGACGTGGCTGCCTACGGCAAGAGGCGTAAGCATATCGAACGCACAGCCATAGGCATGGGCGAGCGGAAGGAACGACAGCGCCCGCGAGCTCTGGTAGTGGAGCTTGGAGCGGATGCCGAACACGACATTGCCACGAAGATTGTCGAGCGACAGCATGACGCCCTTCGAATATCCTGTAGTGCCCGACGTGTAGTTGATTACCGCCGTCGAGCTGCCGTCGAAATGCTTATAGCGTATGTTGTCGGGGGCAAATCCGTTCGGATAGCGCTTCCGGAAACAGCGGGTGAGACTCATCACTATCGAATCGTAAGTCGTCGAGCCGCGCTTGCCCGATTTTACATTCGAGCGCGAGGCTATGACAGTCCGCGAATCGAGCGACACAACCACACGCAGCTGAGGCATGGCTTCGAAATCGAGCGATGGGAAAATACCGTCGGAAACGAACAGCATCACCGCGTCCGAATGGTCGACGATATGCTGTGCGTCGGCAGGATTGAAATCATGAAGCACCGGCACTATCACGGCTCCGTAAGTTATCGTAGCCATGAACGTTATCACCCAGTTTGGCGTATTTTTACCCAGGAGGGCGATTTTGTCGCCGGGACGCACTCCGGCAAGTTCGAAGAACAGATGAAGACGGGCAATACGACGCGCCATGCTGCCATAGCTGATTGTTTTACCGTTGGTATAGTCGGTCAGCGCCGGCAGCGGGAAGTTGTCGATAAAACTATTCTGATATATCTGGAGGAGATCGTCGAAAGGCGGCTCGTTATATTGTTCTTCGAATCGGTACATTGTCGGTATTTTTCAGTGCTTGTCTTTATGCCGGTCGAGTGTGCCGCTTATTTCTTTGAAAATATCGTCGACACTACCGCTTCCCTTGATGGCATTGTACTGCCCCTTGCTCAGATAATAGTCGCGCAGCGGTGCCGTCTGCTTATGGTATACGGCAATCCTTTTCTTGATAGTGTCAAGATTGTCGTCGCTGCGCCCGCTGTCCTTACCTCGTTTGACAAGGCGGTCGATAAGCTCATCATCGGCGACCTCAAGTCCGACAACAGCGTGGACTGCCGTTCCATATTCGGCAAGCATTTCTGAAAGCGCTTCTGCCTGAGCCACTGTGCGGGGGAATCCGTCAAAAATCACGCCTTTGTTAAGCGAGTGCGGATTCTCGTGGAAAAGATCATGAAGAACGTCGATCATCAGCTCGTCGGGGATAAGAAGACCCTTCGAGATGTAGGAATCGGCAAGTTTACCTAATGGTGTACCTTTGGCAATATGTTCACGGAGAAGTTCGCCGGTGGAAATATGATGGAGACCGTAACGCTCTACAAGGCGTTCGCTCTGTGTTCCCTTGCCGCTGCCGGGAGCTCCGAAAATTACAATATTCATATTATTGACATCGAGGACTATGCCTCTTTTAGAATGTAGATATCGTTGAGATTTCGCGCGAGACCGTTAAGGTCGAGACCGTAGCCGATGATGAATTTCGTCGGGATGTTGAAACCCACATAGTCAGGCTTTACAGGACGGACAAGAGCATCCGGTTTGAAAAGAAGAGTAGCGATTTTTATTTCCGCCGGATTTTTCTTTTTCAGGTCGCCCACAAGGCGGTAAATGGTGTTGCCGGTGTCGACAATGTCTTCCACGACTATGACTGTGCGCCCTTCTATATTCTCGTGTAAGCCGAGTACCTCTTTGACAGCGCCCGAGCTTTCCGTGCCCTCATAGCTTTTCAGACGGATAAACGTGATTTCAGCATCTATCTCTTCCACAGCGCGGAAAAGATCGCTCGCAAAGGGAAACGCGCCGTTAAGAACGCATATAAAAAGAGGCTTCTTGCCGGCGCAGTCGCGCGTTATTTCTCTGCCCAGCTCTTCAACCCGGGCATTTATCTTATCTCTGGTGATATAAGGCTCAAACGTCAAGCCTTCATAAGTCACTTGTCTCATCGTTGATTCGAAATAAATTGTGCAAATTTAAGAATTATTTCCCAATGCATCATCATCCGGTCCCCGCAAAGATTACACAAAGATTGCCACAAAGATCAAAATACAAAGAGGTCGTGCCCATTTTTGAACACGACCTCATATATCATGTTAGTTTTATAATATTACTTCACTATGAGTTTCTTGCCGGCGCGGATGTAGATGCCTGCGGGAAGTGTTGTGGTGTCGTCGGCTACACGTATGCCGTGAAGGTTATATACAGCGGTGTCGGCGGTGAAGTCGGCGGTGACATTGTCAATACCGGAAGTGCCTGTCGTCGTGACGGCGCATTCTTTCGAGCTCGGTGTCTTGAAGCCGTTGCTCACGCCATAGACGGCATAGTAGTAAGTCTTGCCGGGGTCGAGACCTTTTACTTCGTAGCTTGATGCTGAGCCGTCGACATTTACCTTTTCTACAATCTTGCGTACAAGACCTGTCTCGTTCATTGTATGGCTGCCATATCCTTCGCAGTAGTCCATCGGGTGCTCGATCCATTCTTCGACGTAGAATTTATCGTGCGGCTGATAGCATTCAGGGCGGCGGTAATATGTCACATCGGTACCCCACAGTCCCGATACGCGGTCATTGCAGTCGTAGCTCTCGTATCCGAGAAGGTCTATGAGCGATCCGTTGGGGTCGAAGAGTCCGATGGCGTCATCGCCTGTGAATGTCATTATATTAGCATATCCTCCGTCCTGGAAGCCGATAGTCTTGTCGGCGATGTCGCGCAGGGCAGCGAACTGGGCATTGCATATCGTATAGGTTTTGCCGGCTTCGAGGATTTGGTCGGGCAGAAGGAATTCGCAGGCAGTAAGACCGCCGGCGCCGTTCGATTCCATCATCAGCGAATAGCCGTCGAGCGACACATCTTTGCCGGTGCCGTTGAATATCTCTATGGCGCGGTTGTTCGACTTACCTTCGATATATTTGGTGAACATCAGGTCGGGAGCGACGAGCTTGTCTTCTTCCTTGGTGTAGACGGTGAGTACGATCTTGTCCATGCCGAATGCCTTCCAGTTGGCTGTGAATGAGTTGTCCGAAGTACCGGAAGCCTCTTCTATTTCCGGCGAATATACTTTGGCGTTGCCTGTGAGGATTATCTTCTGCTCGACAGCTCCGGAAGTGATGACAAGAGTCTCTTCTTTCGATCCGGCATTCTTTGGAGTGAAACGGATATTGAGGACATTCTCTGTGGTCTGACCGACGGTGAAATTTTCGGTATCGCCGATTTTCAGTTCGCTGGCAGGTCCGGCGATATCAAGAGTGACTGTACGCTCTTCACTGTCGTTGCCTACCATTATATCGTTGAAGTGATGATAGAATGCCGAAGGTACGAGAACCGGTGCGGAAGCTTCCTCCACTTCTTCGAACACAACGATGTCGGATAGGAAAAATCGCGTCACCTTGTTGTCCCTTGCAGTAGAGGAGAACTTGAGACGGCTGCCGGTGGGAATATTGCTGAAGATGAGCTCAAAAGGCTCTTCATTGCGGTCAGAAATGTTGTTTCTGCTGTTGCTGTCGATAATCTGTTCAGAACCTTCCACGCCAACAAACTCAACATGTACGTCAACATTGTCCTTGAGCCATGCTTGTGCACGGAATCGCACTTTGACGCTTTTTGCCACCTCTGACGAGAAGCTGATGGCAGGCGAAGTGGCGTTGCCGGTCTTTGTTTTGGCACTGAACTTGATGGCGCGCTCGCTTGTGTAGGCGTTGAGCGACGTCCAGCCGCTGTTGTCGGCTGCAGCTGCTTCGAAATAGGTCGATTCGGAGAAATATCCGCCCTGAATGACGGTACTCTTACATTTTGCAAAAGATTCCTGGAATACAGGCATATATGCGGCAGCCGAAGCTACTCCGCACATCGCAGTCAGAAGCAGAACAAGGGTAAAAAACTTTTTCATAAAAAATGATGGTTTATGATAAATCACGTTCAAATCTCAAAATGCGGATAATACAGGATTATAACCTTCCGAGCGCGATTACGATAAATTATAGATATTATATCTGATTTCAAATTGGGCAGACAGTGTCTGCCCAATTCGCATTGATTCGGCGAGCATTCAAATCTCTGAACAGCATACAGAACATCATCAGCGTTGACATTATCGTATTTCTTCAGCTCGGATTTCATTTTGCAAAGTTACGAATTTTGTTGGGAATCAAGGCTATTATCCGAAGATATTCACCAGTATTAAACACGGCTCTTTCATTTAAGATTGCGTTGCCTTCTCAAGGATTGTGTTATTAGATA
>USMC01000071.1 GCA_900555715.1 uncultured Porphyromonadaceae bacterium
GACGCTCAGCCTGAAATATACTGGGCCGACGGCGACCTCATGGGCAATGCGGGAGCCGTCTATGCGGAAGGCAAATACTATGTGCTCAATTACCTCAACTTCTTCGGCATGATGTATTGGAGCCATCTGGTGTGCGACCTGGAGCAGAAAAACTTCTCCTCCAGCATGTCATCCACATTCAGCCCCAAGGATGTCGGCAGCGCACTCACGTACGACCCGACAACAGGCAATATCTATTCCGTATGTATCGACGAAATCAATTCCGGACGATATACCCTCAGCATCATGAACACGGAGAACGGCGCCAAAACGCCTGTGGCGCCTCTCGCACAGCGAATGCTCACCATGGCGGCGACCATCGACGGCACCATTTACGGCATAGGTCCTGACGGCGCCCTCTACATGGTCGACAAGACGACAGGCAGCGCAAAGTATGTCGGATCGACAGGTGTGCAGCCTAACGACGTCAACCAGAGCGCTGTCATCGACTATGCTACCGGAATCATGTACTGGGCTGCCATGACAGAAGACGGCGGCGCGCTCTATACTGTCGACACCGCAACCGGAACGGCCGAACTGCTCTCTGTATTCGCAAACAAAGAACAGCTCGTCGGTCTGTCGATTATTCAGAGCGCTGTGAGCCCGACAGCGCCCGAACCCGTCGCTAACTTCAAAGTCAACTTCATCAAAGATGCCTACAAAGGCTCCTGCAGCTTCGCTCTGCCGAAAAACGACGTTTCAGGCAACGAACTCAGCGGTAAGCTGAAGTATACACTGACAAGCGGGAAAACAATCCTTGCACAACGCGAAGGTGCTCCGGGTGCTCCCATACTTCTCAGCATAGAACTTGAAAATGGCGGAAACACACCATTTACAGTTGTCGTGCAGAACGAAGCCGGCGAAAACTCATTGCCCACTTCCACTTACAGATGGATAGGCATCGACACTCCGGCAGCAGTTTCCGATCTCACCCTCAATGCCGACGGCAACGAGCTCACACTCACATGGAATCTGCCTGAAACAGGCATAAACGGAGGATATGTCGCACCAGAAAAAGTACGTCATATAATCACCCGTCACCCCGACGATGTCGTTATCTCGGATAATTTCGAAGGAACAGGCTTTACGGAAACAATAGAGACTGCCGCCATGATGAACATATCCTATACTGTTCAGCCTTACGTCGGCACAACGACCGGACGCGCCACAGAATCGAACACAGTAGTCATCGGAAGCGGTCTGGCTGTACCTTTCAGCGAAGACCTCACAAAACCCGGATGCATTGATTTCTATACCGTTGTCGACGCCAATGGCGATAACTTCCGATGGTATTACTCAAGCTACGACGAGTGCGTCATAGCTGACTATACCACTTCAAGTCCGACAAACGACGACTGGCTGTTCAGCCCTGCCATTCATCTCGAAGCAGGTCTCAACTACAAGATCAGCCTCGACTTATGCTCCGCCGGCGTACGCAACTGGGATACATACGAACAGGATGATGCGTATGCAGGAAATATCGGCGTCAGCATCGGAAAAAGCACTACCGTTGAGGCAATGACTAAAACTGTAATTGCCGACACAGAAGTAGTCAGCGCCAAGCGCTATATCCTCACGTCCGACGATTTCAGCGTTGACGAAGACGGTGATTTCTATCTCGGCATCAGCCATACTGGCAAAAGCGGCTATCCCGGATTGAACCTCTACGGTATAGCTATGGAAACGACAGGCAGCTCAGACGTCGCAGATGTATCGGACAGCGCCGGCATAGCCGTCAGCACATCAGGAAAAATGATAGAGATTTCCAATCCGGCAGGAATACCCGTGACTGTATACACCGTCGCCGGAAATACCGTTTTCACGGGCAACGGCTCGGCACAGCTCAGTGTCGCTCCGGGTGTCTACCTCGTAAGCACTCCGGCACACACCCATAAGATTCTCGTACGCTGACAATTTCATTCACACATAAAAAAGCAACGGAGAGCGCATTCTCCGTTGCTTTTTTATGCTGTTGTTATATTATTTCTTCGCCTCCCGGACAGCTGGATAGGTCTTTTCGGGGTGCGTCATCGCCCATACCACAAGAACAATACCAGCCAGAGCGAAAGGAATGCTCAGAAGCTGACCCATATTGAGCACCATATCGCGCTCAAAGGCAACCTGAGGATTCTTGATGAACTCGATGAAGAAACGCGTCAGGAATGTTCCTATCAGAAATACTCCGAAGAGAAGTCCCGGACGTTTTCCGGCGCCACGTTTCCAGTACATCCACATCATCAGACCGAACAGTGCCAGATATGTGAGCGCCTCGTAGATCTGCGTGGGATGGACCGGCACACCTTCATAGTACTGGTGCCACTCGCCCGAGCGCACAAACATGAATCCCCACGGAAGATCGGTAGCATGACCGAAAATCTCGCTGTTCATAAGATTACCGATTCGTATCAGACAGCCTACAAGCGCTATCGCAACGGTCAGCCTGTCGAATGTCCAAAGCGGATTGCGCTTGGAAACAAACCAGCTGAAAAGGAGTACTGCAATGATTACGCCGACGGCACCGCCATGGCTCGCAAGACCTCCTTCCCATGTAGCGATGATTTTTTCAGGATGAACGCTGTAATAGTCCCATTGGTAGAAAAACACATGTCCGAGGCGGGCTCCGACAATAGTGCCGATGGCGACATAGATCAGAAGTGATCCCATCCAGTTATCGGGCGCGCCCTCTTTTTTGAACATACGCGCCACGATGTTGAAGCCAAGCCAGAAACCGATGGCAAACATCAGACCGTACCATCTTACTGTGATGAAGCCGTCGAAAATATCGGGATTCACATCCCATGTTATGAATTCGGGTAGCATTATTCTTCTGTTTTATGAAATTTCCACAAAGTTACGACAAAAAATTTCACCTTCAGTCATACCCTTAATTTTTTCGGGCTGTTTCGGGCTGTTTTATTTCGGAATGTGATGGAATTGGTTTAAATTTGCATCAGTAATGGCATAGATACGAACAATAATAACTGATATGGATACAAAAGAAGAACTTATCGACCGTCTCATAGACCTGTCGTTCGCCGAGGATATCGGCGATGGCGACCATACAACTTTGAGCACCATAAGTGCTGACGCCATGGGACGCCAGCATCTGCTTGTCAAAGAAGAAGGCATACTCGCAGGCGTAGATATTGCCCGCCGCGTTTTCAACAAATTCGACCCGACGCTGAAAATGACAGTCTTCATTGAGGACGGAACACATGTCAGACCAGGCGACATCGCATTTGTCGTCGAAGGTCCGGTCCGTTCTCTTCTCCAGACGGAACGTCTGATGCTCAACATCATGCAGCGCATGAGCGGAATTGCCACAATGACAGCGAAATACCAATCTCGTCTCGAAGGGCTGCCCTGCAAGGTTCTCGACACCCGCAAGACGACACCCGGAATGCGCATCCTCGAAAAAGAAGCTGTGCGTATCGGCGGCGGCTCCAACCACCGTATCGGTCTTTTCGACATGATTCTCATAAAAGACAATCACGTCGACTTCGCCGGCGGCATTCCGCAGGCAATCGCTTCCGCTAAAGCGTACTGCAAGGAAAAGGGGAAAAACCTGAAGATAGAACAGGAAGTAAGAAACACCGAAGAAATACGTCAGGCACTCGAATGTGGTGTCGACAGGATAATGCTCGATAATTTCACCCCCGAACGGACGGCAGAAGCTGTTAAACTCATCCGCTCCATCAACCCCAAGGTTGAAATAGAATCAAGCGGAGGAATAACACTCGAAACCCTGCGCCAGTATGGCGAAGCCGGAGTCGACTTTATTTCTGTCGGTGCGCTGACACACTCCGTCAAGGGTCTCGACCTCAGTTTCAAGGCTTGCTGATAAACTTAATATTCCTATATGTACAATTTCAAACATCTTTCTATTCCAGCATTTGTCGCTGCCCTTCCGGTATTTGCCTTCGCACAATACCCTGCTGAGTCATACCTGCTCACCGACGGCGGCAAGACCCTCATGTCATGGACCGGCGACGAAACTGCCATAGACATGAACAGTGATCCCGTCCTCGCCCAGGTGACTGCCATAGATGTCAACGCCTTCCGCGGCAAAGGCATACAGAGTGTCGTTGTTGGCGACAAAGTAACGACTATCAGCCGTTTCGCGTTCATGGACTGCACCTCGCTCACGAAAGTATCTCTTCCTTCCTCTCTGACCGACTTGCAGAATGCCGTTTTCTCGGGTTGCACCGCGCTCACGGAAGCAGATATTCCCGCAGGCATCAGATCGCTGAGCAACTCGCTCTTCTACGGATGTACGGCTCTTCGTAAAGTCACAGTACCCGCCGGGCTCACCGAAATAGGTTCCGGCACATTCTCCGACTGCTCCTCGCTTGCCGGCATCGACATTCCCGAAGGCGTCGAAACAATCGGCGACGAAGCATTCTCGGCTTGCGCTGCCATCACCGACATCGTTCTGCCCAACTCGCTCACGACAATAGGCTCCGGAGCATTCGAGGACACCCGGCTGCTTGAGCATGTCGTATTCGGACGCAACATCACCGAATTCGGCTCTTCAGCATTCTCAGGTTCGGGCATTGTGTCCGCCGACATGTCGGTGCTTCAGGACGAAGTGAAATACTACGCCAATTGCTTCGAGAACTGCACACGTCTTGCCGAAATATCGCTCCCCGAACACGTCGGTTTCATCGGCAACGGCATGTTCACCGGATGCACCGCGCTCAAAAGCGCAGCTATTCCTGACACATGGGACAACATTCCTGCCAAAATGTTCCAAGGCTGTACAGGGCTTGTAAGTATTGACATGGGCAAAGGTGTCACATCCGTCAAGAACACCGCATTCTTCGGTTGCTCGTCGCTGCACGACATACGCTGGAGTCCGGTGCTGAACACTATCGACTGGAACGTGTTCTTCGAATGCAATGCCATCACTGAAATAACCCTTCCCGAAAGCGTTGAAAGAATCGACGACTACGCTTTCTGCTCAATGGCATCGCTCGTACACGTGTCGCTTGGCTCAAAAATCAACGCCATCGGTCAGGAATGCTTTTCAATGAACCCGTTACTCTCCACATTCGAGATTTCTGCCACCACTCCGCCTGCACTCGGCAGTTATTGCTTCTACAAGTCTCCTGTCGAAAATGCTACGCTCTATGTTCCGGAAAGCTCCGTAGAATCATACCGCACAGCCGCCCAATGGAAAGATTTCGGCGCCGTGACAGCTCTCTCTTCCGGCATAGATGACATAACCGTAGAAAGCGCCAAAGGCGTCACATACGACCTCTCCGGACGCCGGACAGCCAATCCGTCGAAAGGCAGTATTATCATCCGCAACGGCAAAAAAATCCGCCTGTAAGAGACTACTTCATATACAAACGGCGTTCGACTCCCATAGCCGAACGCCGTTTTTGTAAAAGAACAATGTGAAGTTATCAGAGAATTTTAACGAGGTTTTCCTCTCCCTCCACATACTCCGCATCGTTTGTTTCCTTTGCAGACAGGACAAATCATATAACCATCTTCTGAGCCATATTGCCCTTTGCATCTGACAACGCCGACTCCTTTGCAGAACTGACATCTTCCAGTCCCATGACAGTTGTGACAATTGTTGCCAGAATTTGTGTTAGAATTTTTGCCTTGACTATAGCCACTACCATCGTCGACACTATACCCTCCTCCGTATCCTGTGCCGCCTGTAGCCTGATCAATTTGGCGAAGTCCCTTACGAAGCTTTTCAGCGTTTTCTTTTGTGGTTAGACCGGTGCCTTTGCAACTGCTACAGGTCGCACTATATCCGTACATGGAAAAAACACCTGTTCCAGAGCACATCGGACACATAACTAAGCTTTCTGACTGCTGCGCAAGATACTCATGATCACAATGCATGTGCTTCTTCTCACAAGACGTCATAACTGCTAATAAAATAAATGATACGATAAGAAGAGTGAAGTGAATTTTTGTTTTCATTTTAAGTGAATTTATATCATATTTGAAGCAACATGATGCGAATAAATAATCGAATTTACTAAATAACAGTAATTTATAAGTAAAAATAAGTCTACTTATCTGGCAGGAGTGAATACTATATCATCGTTGCCATTATGTATGATTGATCCATATCCCGTGATGGTTCCAGACCAACAAAGACCTTTTGCAAGGTGGTATTCAGGATCGAAATCATCTATATAAATTCTGGAACCGTTAATAGTATAGCCCGTAGATTTAGTCGTCGCAGGAAGATGCTGTTCCCTGTAGGTATCACCAGCTAACGAATAATTCCAGTTCGTGCCGCTCATAGTAATTTCACATCTCGTTGACGACTTAAATGTAAGTACAAAATTGTAATTATCATAAACTGTATAATGCAAGTGATGTGAAGCGACTGGATTTTCTTCACTCAACTCGGCATAATAAGATGTACCTATCTTGATGTTTGCATTTTGGGGGTCATCTACTGATGGTGTATCCGGCATTTCTG
>USMC01000072.1 GCA_900555715.1 uncultured Porphyromonadaceae bacterium
TAATATCAATAATGAGATGAGTATTTTCAGTTTCATAGTCGAACGTCTTCAGAGGGTGTTTGTCTGGAACCTCTTATTCTGAAAACAAATGTAGTCTGATTTTGTGAGATCGGAAAACATAAAAAACCAAAAGGAAAAGATTCTTTCCCTTTTGGCTAATAATATGGAAGCTGTTTTGAAAAGGAGTTGCGGACTCAGAATTTTGTTCCGTTGTAGAACATTATGATGCGCGCGCGGAGCAGATATTCATATCTTGCCTGCACTTCCTGTGCCAGCGAGGTCGTGTAGTCCGACTTTGCTTTCTCAAACTCTGTCGCGTTCGCGCGTCCGTTGTTGTACTTCACAGCCATAGCATCGAACGCGGCTTTTGTGTTTGCCACTGCTTTTGCAGATGATTCCTGCTGCTTGGCGGCGCGTACTGCCTGCGTGTGGGCTTGCATGATGGCTTTGTAGAGCTCGTTGCGGGCGTTGTCAAGTTCCAGGCGGGCACTCTCCACCTGCAGGTTGGCGCGTTTCACACTGTTGCGGGTCGAGAATGCGTCGAAAATAGGCACTGACAGTGAGAAGCCTAATGTTTTGGCGAAATTGTGTCGCATCTGTGCACTGAAACCTTCGTTCGAAAATCCGGAGGTCTTGTAGTAGTTGGTTCCTATTCCCGCATTGAACGACAGGCGCGGTATCCATCCTGCCTTGGCGACAGACACATTCTTCTCTGCTGCTATCTTGTTGAGCCTCCCGGCTTCGATGGTGTGGTTTATCGCCCAGGCGTTTGCGAAAACATCTTCGGGGGCTGGCAGAAGAGGCGTGTAGTCTGACACCGGCTCGATTTCAAAGCCTTCCGCCGACGGAAGATTGAGCAGCTGACTGAGCTCAAGAACTGCCATGATGCTGTCGCTTTCTGCGCCGGTGACGTTCAGTTCATCGCTGCTCACCTGTGCCTCTGCCTCGAAAATATCAAGTTCCGGAATCTTGCCGGCGTCGAGAAGTTCGCGGCGTCGGGCGAGTTCGTTTTTCGATATTTCAAGGTTGATACGTGCCACCTGAAGCATCTCGCCGGCATATAGTGCCTGGAGATACTGGCTTATGACATTAAGAGTGACATCGTCTTTCGCTGCTTCCACCTGCTCCAGAAGGGCGCGGAGGCTGGCACGGCTGTACGACAGATTGCGTACTGCCGACAACCCCTGGAATATCGGCAGACTCAGATTGCCGCCCACGGAGAATGAGCTTGTGTTACGGTTGACATAGGTGTTTTCCGAGGTCAGACCGCGACCGAAGTTGAAATTCTGCGATCCGTAGGCACTCACTTCCGGCAGGAAGCGGTCTTTGGCGGCAGTGACTTCTATTTCGCCTTGTTGGGCGGACAGCTGGCGCTGTTTGATGTTGATGTTGTGCTCGATGGCGTATTCGACGCAGCGGTCGAGTGTCCAGCTTTCGGCGCACATTGTCATTGCACCGATAGCTGCGAGTGCAGATAAGATTGTCCGTCTCATGGCTTAATTCATTATCTGTGCTCCGCGGACAACGGCGGTCGTGTCCACACCTTCCTTGATTTCTATGTTGATGCCGTCGCTCAGACCCGTAGTGACAGGGCGGCGCTCATAACTGTTGCTGGCACTGTCGGTTCTGATGAAGACAAATGTGCTGTCGCCTTCAAATGTTACTGTCGATTCCGGGAGCGTGATGACATCGCTGGCGCGTTCGAGCACGACAGTGGCATTTGCCGAGTAGCCGGCACGAAGACCTTCAGGATTGTCGATTACAAGCGCAGCCTTGATTTCGAAAGAGTTGGCGCCGCTGCTGTCGTCGCCTTTGGGCGAGATGTATTCTATTGTAGCAAGCGGTTTGAGGTCGGGCATGGCGCCGATGGAAATGTCCATGGGCATACCGAGACGCAGGCTGCCTACTTCGGTCTCGTCGACGTTGCCTTTGAATATCAGCTTGTTCATATCGGCGACGGTGGCGATGGTTGTGCCGTCGTTCATCGTATTTGCCTGGATGACAGAAGAACCGACCTTAACCGGCACGTCGAGAACCAGACCGGTGATGGTGGCGCGGACGAGAGTGTTGCTTTCGGATGCGTTATATTTGGAGACGCCCTCGCGGACAATGTTGTAAGAGTCTTCCGCCGATTCGAGTTCTTCTTTTGCCTTTTTATAGTTCTTTTCGCTTGTCTCGAATTCCTCGCGTGAAATCACTTTCTTCTCGTATAGCGCTTTGTCGCGTTCATATTTCACATTGGCGTCTTCGAGTTCGATTTTTGCGTTTGTCACTCGGTTCAGGGCTGACGACAGCTGCGAATCGTCGGGTATGACTTTGATTTTTGCTATCACATCGCCTTCATTCACATTGTCGCCGGCTTCTACCAGGATTTCGCTGATGATGCCTGATATCTGCGGCTTGATTTCAATCTCGTCGCGCGGCTCTATCTTGCCGGTGAGCACGGTGGAGCGCTCTATGCTGCCGCGGCTCGGCGAGACTGTGGAGTAACTGGTTTCTGGTGTCTGGCTGTTGCGGTAGAGGAACACGAATGTTCCCACGAAAAATACTGCGATAAACACCCATAACAGGATGCGGAATACCTTTTTCATAATATATGCTTATTTGTCGTTGATTGCTTCTATTGGTTTGATTTTCATTGCTTTTATGGCGGGAAGTGTGCCTGCGGCGCACCCTAAGATGAAGAAAATGAAGATGATGGACACCGCGGCGCTGAAGTTTATGCCGAAGCCTGCCATGCCGTTGAGCGGATCGGCGGTCACGTGGTCGGCGATGGCAAGTATTATCGAGGCGAAGCACACGCCGGCGGTGCCTGCTACAAGTGTGAGGACAATGCTTTCTGAAAGAACCTGCATCGTGATGTCGCGCGGACGCGCACCTATGGCACGCCGGATGCCGAACTCGTGAGTGCGTTCCTTGACGATTATCCACATTATGTTGCCGACGCCTATGACGCCTGCCATCAGAGAGCCTATGCCTACGAAAAACGCCAGAAGAGCTATGCCGAGAAACATATTGTCTACCATCTCGAACATTTCAGAGATGTCCATGAAACCGATGGCGTTCTTGTCGTCCGGGTGTATGGCATGGCGGCGGCTGAGTACGCGGCGGATGGCATCCTCGTTTTCCGACGGGTTATGACCTTGCGGGGCGATATAAGGGAAGAAATCTACTTTGTTGCCCATGTTGAAGGTCTTGCGCGCTGTGCTGTTGGGAACAAGGTACGAGTCGTCGAGCCTGCCGGCGATGCTTGCCTCGCCTTTCTGTCCGATTGTGCCGATGACAGTGAACGATATGCCGTTGAGAGTCATTCGTTTGCCTGTCGGGTCTTCGTTGCCGAAAAGTTCGTTGGCTATATTGCGTCCGACGGCGACGACTTTCTTGGCATATTTCTCGTCGCTTTCGTTGATGAACCGTCCGGAATATATCACCGGAGTCACGATGTTTTTGTACTGTGGTTCGGCGCCGATAAAGTTGCCGCGTTTGGAGCGGGTGGAGTAGACGCCGGTGCAGCCCCTCGATGTTATCGACGATGAACTTTCTATCGCCGGAGCCACCTGACGGATGGCTTCGACGTCTTCGGTGGTGATGCTCCAGCCTGAACCCTTGTTGAAGCCCATGTACGACATGGACCGAGGTTCGCTGAATACGGCGCCCATGTTTGTCGAGAAGCCGGCGAAATTGCGGCTCATCACTCCTTTGAATCCGTCGGCGCCCCCGGTGAGCAGTGCCAGCATCGCTGTGCCCCAGAAGATACCGAAGGCAGTCAGGAATGTCCGGGTCTTGTTGCGGGCGAGAGACGCACCTATCTCGCGCCAGTTGTCTATGTCTAATAGTCCGGTTTTCATATCATTCGTCGCGCAGAGCTTCTACTGGTTTTACTTTTATTGCATTCAATGCCGGGAACAGACCGGCGAGAGCACCCGCGGCGATAAGTGCGAGAGTGACCTGCAGCGCTATCGAAATATCGACGGTAGGGTTGGTGAAGCCTTCGGCGTTCTTGGTGAAATAGTCCACTATCTGAAGTACTATCATGCCTGCCGCGATGCCGATATAGCCGAACAATGCGGTAAGTCCGATGCTTTCGGCGATCACCTGAGTCAGGATTGAGCGTGGTTTGGCGCCGATAGCGCGGCGGATACCGATTTCATGTGTACGCTCGCGCACAGATACGAACATGATGTTGCTTACGCCGACGATGCCGGTCAGCAATGTAAGAATGCCGATTATCCACACGGCGACGTTCAGTATCTTACCGCCTTTCTGGCTCTGGATATACGATTCGAAGCGGTTCCACGTCCATACAGCCGACATGTCGTCGTCGGCAAAATGATGCTCTTTGCCGAGGCTCGCGCGTATGTCGTTTTCGGCTTTCACCGATTCTTCGAGTGTCTTGATGTCGCCGATGCTGACATCTATCTGCTCTGCTTTCGGTGTGTTGCCTGTTATGGCTTTGTAGGTTGTGTAGGGTATGAAGCTTTCGCGTGTCCAGTCGTGCGAGTACACTCCTACGACGATCCATGCAAGTCCCATCGATCTTACGGTCTTGCCGAGTGCTTCCTCTGCGGAACCGAAGAGCGTCTCAGCCTTGCTGTCGCGGAGGACTATCGCTTTTCTGTTCGCCGCGATATCGTTTTCGTTGAGGAACCTGCCGTAGCTGATGTTGATGCGCTGCGTTTTTGCATAGCCGGGGTAAACGGCTGATAAGCCGCCGCTGACATAGTCTTTGTCGGTACTTATTTTGGCAGTGTCGTTGCTTGCTGTGGCTTCTGCTTTAGTCACAGTCTCTGGATTGTCTCTTATTATGGCATCAAGGTCGGATGTCCGTAGCTCTATGCTCCGTCCCTCCTTATATCCTTTATATGGTTTGCCGGTATATCCGCCCCAAACCGAGACGACATTGTTCACCCTCGTCGCCACACGTTGCTCGAAGTAATTCGTTACTCCGCGTGAGGCTCCTAAAAGGATAATAAGCATGAAAATACCCCACGACACTGATATTCCAGTCAGGACAGTGCGCAGTTTGTTGTTGCGCAACGTCTGTCCGATTTCTCTGATTAGGTCAAGCATTGTTGTCTGTTATCTGTCCGTCTACAATGCGGATGATGCGGTCGGTGGCAGCGCCCACACCAGGATCGTGAGTGACGATGACGATGGTCATACCCTCGTCGTTCAGTTTCCTGAACACTTCCATGACCTCTTTCGACGTCTTTGAGTCCAGAGCGCCTGTCGGTTCGTCTGCAAGGATTATCGAAGGATTCGTAACCATAGCCCGTGCTATTGCGACACGCTGCTTCTGACCGCCTGACAGTTCGCCCGGCAGATGGGTGGCGCGGTCGGCAAGCCCCATACGTTCAAGTTCTGCCATTGCCATGGCATTGCGTTTGCGACGGCTGATGCCGCGGTAGAACAGCGGCAGAGCGACATTTTCAAGCGCGTTCTTATAATTTATTAGGTTGAACGACTGGAATACGAACCCGATAAGCTTGTTCCTGAGCTCAGCAGCGCAGTTTTCGCTGAGGTTGCGTATCAACTGACCGTCGAGATAGTATTCGCCGCTGTCGTAATTGTCAAGAATACCTAATATATTAAGCAATGTCGACTTTCCGGAACCGGAAGCTCCCATGATCGACACTAACTCACCACGCGCAATCTCAAGATTTATGTTCTTGAGAACATGGAGCGGTACCACGCCGGGGTAAGTCTTGTTTACATCTGTTAGTTTAATCATACTTTAATATAGGGTTAGATTGTAGCTTTTTCTCATTAGACGCAGAAAGTCTTATTATATTACACGTCGCATCAAAAAATATTAACTTTCCCGGCATTCTTGCCTTTTCTAAGTTCCCGGAATGGCACATTATGTAAACAAATGTTAAATATATGTTTTAAAGCAAAGTTTTTCCTGAAAATATTTGGTGGTTTCGGAAGAAGGGAGTAATTTTGCACTCGCTTTCGGGAAGCACCCCGCGAGCGATTGCAAGAGAGCAGTCGAAATGATAAAATAAGTTAAAATACGA
>USMC01000073.1 GCA_900555715.1 uncultured Porphyromonadaceae bacterium
CGCGACGCAGTGCGCAATGCTGTGCTGAAATAGATTGAAATTTGCTCAATATACTAAAAGACAATTTATAGTTATTATAATATTATATAAGTTATGAGAATAATAAATTTCCTATTGATGTTTATAGTCTGTGTCGCTGTTCATGCACGGACATACGACATAGATATAGTTAAAATGGATATTCCTGACGGTTGGAAAGGTATAACAGGTCAGACTGCTGAAAGTGACAGTCATATTTGGGGAAAAGATGCAAAAAAATTCGGACGTGTTTTTGACAACTGGCTAAAGGGCTGGATCGACGATTCCTGCAGCTGCGCTATTTTTGTTCAAAAATTTGTCATGACCGACGGCAGAAATGCAGATTTAGAGTTTGTGCGGAATTTCGCTACTGTTAATAAGGACGTCAAGATAAACTGGGTCAAGGACAAGGAAAACCAATGGCATGCGGATTTTCTCTCGAAGGAGACAGCTATCGAGAATGCACAAATATACACCTATTTCCAGAGGACATACGCTCTTGTAACTGTCAACGGAAAGACCGGACATCTGATAACAGCTAATGTAAAACAAGGCGAAGGAGATGCTGAGACATTTGCGAAACTCCGCGACGCGGTGCGCAAAGCCGTGCTGAAATAGACTGAAATTCGCTCAATATGCTAAAAGACAATTTATATATTAGAACCGGCATCGCTGTACTTTCGGCTGCGATGCTTTATTCATGCGCGGAAAAGACCGAAGGCGGTTTTACTCCGCAGCCGTCCGACGTGGTCTATGTCGCTCCCGACAGCGTGAAGGTGGATACTGTTTTCCATTCTACGTGCATGGTCGTGAACGACGGCAAGCTGATAGTCATGAGCCGCAAGACGACGGACATGCTGTATTCCTTCTCCGTGCCGGGCATGGAGTTTGTCAACGAGGGTCTTCGTGAGGGTCAGGGTCCGGACGAACTCGTCACCGTCAATCCTAAGTCGCTTGCAAATCAAGGCAAAGGTCTTGTTTCTGTCTATACCGTCTACGGTACTGTGGCTATGATAGATGCCAACACCCTGAAGATAGCCGACAAAAAGAATTTCGCCCTGCCGGAGGGATGCAGATATGCGCAGCACGTATGCCCCGTCGGTCGTGACCGCGCTCTCGTGCAGGATGGCGAAGTTACAAGCAAATGGTATATCGCAGACGCCGACGGAAACGTCGACGCCACAGTCGACGTGACGATACCCGACGGTCTTATTCCCGAGGGCGAAGGCGGCGACTATGCCCGGCTCTTCGCATATTCGGCAGTTCCGGTAGTGTCGGAGAAGGCGCAGCGTTTCGCCATCTGCTTCGGACCGTTTCCCCAGATGAGCATATATGACTTCAAGGGAAAACTTGTCCGCAATATCCTCTTCGAGTTTGACATGCAGCCGCTCGGGAATCCTACGGGACTGTCGTATGCGATCAATACCTCGTCGACCGACGCCGGATTCTATGTCAACAGCGGTATTGCCGACGGCGACAGAAAGTATTCTGTAATCTATTTCATCGACTGGGATGGCAAGCCTGTAAAGAAGTATGTCCTTCCTACGCTTGCAGCGGCTTTTGCCGTCGACCAGGAAAGCGGAACCATCTACTACGAGCCATATCCTGAGAACGACTACATAATGTCATTCAAGCTTTAATGATAGTCAATAGATACAAAAAAAGCTCCGCGGTTGCGGAGCTTTTTCATTATGTGTGGTTGACGGATTAGCCGTTGATCTTAACCATAGTAGCGATGAGGTCGAGGACTTTGTTGGAGTAGCCGATCTCGTTGTCGTACCAGGAGATAACTTTAACGAATGTGTCGGTGAGGTAAACACCGGCGTTAGCGTCGAAGATAGAAGTGCGGGTGTCGCCGAGGAAATCGCTGGAAACGACAGCGTCTTCTGTGTAGCCGAGTACGCCTTTGAGTTCGCCTTCTGCAGCTTCCTTCATGGCAGCGCAGATGTCAGCCTTAGTAGCGGGCTTAGCGAGGTTAGCGGTGAGGTCGACAACGGAAACGTCGAGGGTGGGGACACGCATCGAGATACCGGTGAGCTTACCGTTGAGTTCGGGGATAACTTTGCCTACAGCCTTGGCAGCGCCTGTGCTGGAGGGGATGATGTTGCCGGAAGCAGCACGGCCGCCGCGCCAGTCTTTCATCGAAGGACCGTCGACAGTCTTCTGTGTAGCTGTTGTGGAGTGAACGGTTGTCATAAGACCGTTGACGATGCCGAACTTGTCGTTGAGGACTTTGGCGATAGGAGCGAGGCAGTTTGTTGTGCAGGAAGCGTTGGAAACGAACTGTGTGCCCTTAACATATGTGTGAGCGTTTACGCCGCATACGAACATGGGGGTGTCGTCCTTTGAAGGAGCGGACATAACAACGTATTTAGCGCCTGCTTCGATATGAGCCTGTGCTTTTTCCTTTGTGAGGAAGAGACCGGTGGATTCTACAACGTATTCAGCGCCGACAGCAGCCCAGTTGATTTCTGCGGGGTTCTTGCAGGCGGTAACACGGATGTGCTTGCCGTTTACAATGAGCTCGCTCTTTTCGAGATCGTAGGAAACTTCGCCTTCGAACTGGCCGTGCATTGTGTCATACTTGAGCATGTAAGCCATGTAGTCGACGGGGAGAAGGTCGTTGATAGCGACTACTTCGATGTCGTTGCGTTTTGTAGATGCACGGAAGACAAAGCGACCGATGCGGCCGAAGCCATTGATACCAATTTTAGTCATAACAAATTAATATTTGATAGTTCAAAATGTGTTTGTTTTCAGTTCATTGCAGGCATCTTGCCGACCGTTGCCGGCAACTGCGTACCTGCTTGTACCATTTTCAGCGCAAAATTAATGAAATTTTTCGGTATTTCAATTTCTGAGAGTATTTTTTATTGTCAAAAAGTTTATATAAATTTGCACAACGGTCGGAAAAAGCGCTTTATTGCATCCGGCCGACGCTTTAAGACTTACAAACAGATTAATTATGAAGAAATTCTTTCAGGAATTCAAGGAGTTTGCCATGAAAGGCAACGTCGTCGACATGGCAGTCGGTGTTATCATCGGCGCTGCATTCGGCAAGATTGTGACATCGCTTGTCAACGACATCATCATGCCAGCCATCGGCATGCTCACCGGCGGCGTGAACTTCTCGGATCACAAATGGGTGATCCAGCAGGCTGTGAAGAACGGCGAGGAAGTGGTTACTCCGGAAGTAGCTATCACATGGGGCGCTTTCGTGCAGACTGTTTTCGATTTCCTCATCATCGCTTTCTGCATCTTCGTAGCCATCAAGTTCATCAACAAACTCAAGAAAGAGCCCGAACCCGCTCCCGCACCCGAGCCTGCTCCTGCCGGACCGACACAGGAAGAACTGCTCACCGAAATCCGCGACCTGCTGCGCAAGGAAGTTGAAAAAAAATAAGGCAGCGAAGCCAATATTCCTCATAGGCTTCATGGCGTCGGGAAAGACGACGCTCGGCTCACCGCTGGCAAAGGCGCTCGGCAGACGTTTTGTCGACCTCGACGAAGCCATTGAGGCTGCCGCCGGAAAAAGCACGTCTGCCATCTTTGCCGACGAAGGCGAGGCGCGCTTCAGGCAGCTCGAAAGCGAGGCGCTGCGCACTGCCGCCACCGGTGACACCGTCGTGGCGTGCGGCGGTGGGACGCCCTGCCATGCCGGCAACATGGACTTCATGCTCGGCGCCGGGTTTGTGGTGTGCCTTGAAGCGTCGCCGGACGTCACTGTCAGGCGTCTGCGGCTTTCGCCGGGGAAACGCCCGCTTGTCGACGCCCTGCTCGGCAATCCTGCCGCACTGAGCGAGAAAGTGGCGCAGATGCTCGACGCACGCCGGCCGTTCTACAGCCGCGCACATCGCCGTTTCTGCTCCGACAGGCTCGAAAGCGAGGAAGAGATCGACGGCTCGGTGGATGAGTTTATCAGACTGTTTAAGAATACGTTCTGAATATAAGTAGCTATTTTCAATCACCCTAATCATGGAAGCCCCCATACCTCTTGAGGAAGTGCTACGCGCCACCACGACAGCCCGCCAGACCACAGTAGGTCTGCCCGCAGGCACAGGACTGCTCGACCACCGCTTTCCGCTGACGCCCGAAGGCGCCGGAATGCTCGTGAGCCGCGGATTCCGTGTGCTCATGGAAAGCGGAGCGGCATCGCATATCCACTACAGCGACAACGACTACAGCCGCTGCGGTGTGGAGATCACCGAACGTCGCGTCGCCCTGTCTGCCGACATCGTCGTCTGCCTCAGCACCATGAGCACGGCAGACGCCAGAGCCGTCAAACGCGGCTGCCTGCTGCTCACCTTCCTGGCAAAGGCGCAGGAGAACCCCAAGTCGCTCGGCATTCTGCTCGACAGACACGTCATCGCCCTTGCTCTCGACAGGCTTGCCGACGACAGCGGACGGCATCCCTTCGTCGACATCCTTCGCGAAATCGACGGACGCGCCGCCATCGCCATAGCGTCGTCGCTGCTCGCCGACGCCATCCATGGCAAAGGCATCCTCCTCGGCGGCGTGGCAGGCATAAACCCGTGCGAAGTCATGGTGATAGGCTCCGACATGGCGGCATGTGCCGCCGCGCAGAGCGCCATAGGTCTGGGAGCAAGCGTACGTATGTTCGACAACAATGTCTACCGCCTCCGCGAGGCACTGCGCATAGCCGGTCCCGGAGCAAGCGGCTCCACACTCCATCCGCGCGTGTTCGAAAGCGCCATACGCTCCGCCGACATCATCATCGCCACAGAATGCGGACGCGCCTCCGCCATCGACTCCGGTCTTGTCGGCACCATGAAGCGCGGTGTCATCTGCTTCGACCTCAGCGCAGAGCCGGGCAAGGCGTTCCCGAGCATGCAGGTCATCGACCTCAACCTTGCCTCGCCGTCCGACAACGAGACATCAGCGCCCGTGCGCCTGTGCTACATCAACGCCGGCAACGCCGTGCCGCGAACCGTTGCCATGGCGCTGAGCAACACCTTCATCACCATGCTCGACGACATCCTTGTGTGCGAAGGCGTCGCCAATGCGCTGCGCATCAATTCCGGGCTGCGCACGGCAGCGTTCACCTTCTTAGGCAAATGCGTCAACCGGGAGGTGGCGCATCTTCTCGGACGCCGTTTCGTCGACATAAACCTCATCGTTCAGTTCTCATGATGAAAGGTTCGAAATATTACACCGTGTGGGTCGGAGTAGAGCCGGGTGTCTACGACAGCTGGGAGGAATGCCAGCTGCAGACAGCCAACTATCCCGGGGCAAAATACAAGTCCTTCAAGACGCGCGAGGAGGCTGTCGCCGCATACCGAGGCGACCCTGCGGAACAGCTCGGGATAATGAAAGCCATCGTCCGCCACAGCCGCACGGCAGCCCCCGCCGCGGCACCTCTTCCGGCAGCCGACATGGCGGCGCGCTGGCGCTCTATACCCGGCATAAGGCTCGACGCCATAGCCACCGACGGCGCATGCGCCGGAAATCCGGGGCCGATGGAGTACCGCGCCGTGCGCCTGAGCGACGGAGCGCAGCTGTTCCGCGTCGGCGACCGCACACCGCTGACGGGGACAAATAACATCGCCGAATACCTTGCGATAATACATCTCGCCGCCCTGCTCAGGAAAAACGGCGATTCGACCACACCAATATATACCGACAGCCGCAATACCCTCGCGTGGCTCCGCCGCGGCGCTTCAAAGACCACCCTGCAGCGAACTCCCGCTACCGCCGCGGCGCTCGACCTGCTCGCCCGCGCCGACGCATGGCTCGCCGCAAACGGCCCGATAAAAAATCCCATCCTGAAATGGAACACCGAAGAGTGGGGAGAAATCCCCGCCGACTTCGGCAGAAAAGGATAGCAGAATCTGCCGCAAATCACAATGGAAACCTGTTCACCTCAGGCCGGGCAG
>USMC01000074.1 GCA_900555715.1 uncultured Porphyromonadaceae bacterium
TACAGAAACTCCACGAATTGATTGTAGAAAGTCTTATCAACTTCCTTAATCTCCATATCAGTAACATTTCGTTTCTCTGCCAAGAATCGAGCAACGTGCTTTTGTGTCTGTTTCAGATGTTGGATAGTGTGCGGGCTGACGTGTTTGCCATTCCGCTGTATGCGCTTGGGCGATTCCGCAATATATTGAGATATAGCCTCGCATAGCGTTAAAGGCTTGGATTCATCTTGCAGAACGTATTTATCGGGATTGTGGAAACGGTCTATCTCTTGTTCAATCCATTCTTTTGTGATTTGTTCGGGATTGCTACACGCAGCCTCAAATGACCGCTTTAGGAATGTCGTAAGTTCTGCGAAATTAGTGCTTGCTTTCTGTGCTTCGGGGTTGGTAGGCAAATCTTTTAGGAATTTCTTTCCTGTACTGACCCATTCCTTTGCCACGAATATACGGGTCTTGATACGGAAAACCTTACCTTTGCCTCCGCAAAAACGTAATAACGCGAGTTCGGGATAAGAGATACCTCCAAAAAAGTTGAATCGGCAGCTGAAAAAGTTGCCGATTCTTTTGGTAATGTCATTGATATTTAGTAATTTAGAGGTACCAAACAATAAATACTGTATCATGATTACCGAGAGTAAAGTTACTGAAATTTTCTGTATTGCCGACGATTTTTGCAAAGAATTTGAAGTAGAGATGGCGAAAAACTCCCTTCCGGTCTCCTCTGGCTCCCCAAAACGCCGCAGAAAACGCATGATGTCCGATGCGGAGGTCATCACGATTCTGATATGCTTCCACTTCAATACCTACCGCAACTTCAAGCATTATTATCTGTCATGCGTGTGCGGACAGTGGAGGCATCTGTTCCCGCGCCGGTTCTCATACAACCGTTTTGTTGAGATTATGCCGCGTTGCTTCGTGGCGCTGACAATGTTCCTGCGCCTCGCCTGTTTCGGAGAATGCACCGGCATCAGCTTTGTCGACAGCACCTGCATTCCGGTGATACACAACAAGCGTGAGTTCAACATGAAGGTGTTCAAAGGCATCGCTGCCAAGGGCAGGAGTACCATGGGATGGTACGTCGGCTTCAAACTGCATCTTCTGTGCAATGAAAAGGGTGAGCTGGTGAACTTTGTCCTCACGCGTGCCAACGTCGACGACCGCGAGGAGTCAGTCATTGACACGCTGACAGACAAGGTGTTCGGCAAGCTGTACGCTGACAAGGGATACATCTCGCAATCACTTTTCGGACATCTCTGGGACAACGGGGTACATATAGTGACAGGCCTGCGGTCGAACATGAAACAGCGTCTCATGCCTCTGTACGACAAAATAATGCTTCGGAAGCGAAGCATTATCGAGTCAATCAACGACATGCTCAAGAACGTGGCCCAGTTGGTGCATTCCCGCCACCGCAGCGTCCACAATTTCATCATGAACCTGCTTGCGGCGATGGGTGCGTACTGCTTCTTCTCCACAAAACCGGAAGCCAATTTCGATTACGAGGTGCCTGAGTCAAACGGGCAGCTCGTCCTCTGGCTATAAACAGCAGCGGTAAGAAAAATCAGGCGACCCGGTCGGATCGCCCGATTGCCTATGCACTTTTGTTAGCTAGCATATCCTTCTTTACTTATCCCGAACTCGCGTTATTATGCTCTACAACATATATATCAAAAGCAAAGATAAGCGTACAACCGTCCGCGATAGCAGGTACGCACTAAAAAGATAGCCGTCCAGTGTTTGGGCGGCTATTTTTGTGAAGGTTTCCAGCGGTCGGGCAGCAGGTCGCGGTATTTTTCAATCGGAGTATTAGGGGGCCATGCGGCACATCGGTCGATGATGTCGCAGAAGTAGTCGAAGACGTTTACGCCGCACCGGCGGCAGGTGATGGCAAGCGAGTGGTACAGGGCTGCGGCCTCGGCTCCGGAGTGGGAGCCGATTGTCAGCCGACGGCGGGTCAGGGATATATAGCGGTTGATGCGCTCGACCTCGTTGTTGTCGAGCCGATATGTCGGTGAGGCGAAGATTCGCGGAATCTCGTCCCATTGCCGCAGCGCATGTTCGGTGGCGGCAAGCAGCGGGTCATCAGGCGGCACACCGGTGCGGTCTTTGACAGCCGTCAGTCTCATGGAGATTTTCTCGAGCATCACCTTTGAGTATCGCTGTCGCCATTGCAGGTGATCTTCTTCCGTCCATCCGTCTTTGCCGATGCGGTGTTTATGCTCGAAGTGGTAAAGGAGCCCGAAGATCTTTGCTATTTCCTGTGCCTGTAGATTGTCTTTGAGGTCAAGGAACTTCCGTTTTATATGCTGGATGCAAGGCAGACGTTTTATGCCGCTCATCTCGCCGATGCCTATATGTCGGTATCCTGAGTAACAGTCGCACTGGAAGGCTCCTTTGAAGCCTTTGATGTGCTGCACGAAGACTTCGGCCGAGCGGGAACCGTCATCATAGAAGAAGTACACAAGCCCGGTTGTCATGCCGACGAACACCCAGATGTAGCCTTTCTTGATTTTTCGGCCCGATGGAGTTGCTACCTGCAACCGCACTTTCTGATAGGTCTCGTCACCGCAGATATAATTGTCCGCCACTATCGTCTGACCCAATGCCTTGTACAGATTCTCCAGATGCACCTTCACCTTGCTTACAAGTTTCTGTGCCGTTCCCTTGTCAAGGTCGAAGCCGTGGGCGCGGAAGTATTCGACTGCATTTTCAAGGGGCATACAATGAAGGTAGCGTAACTCAGTGAGCCCGGCTATAAAGGAAGAGGTGTATTGCGAGTTGAGGAGCGGCGTGGCAGGAGCGGAGCCTTTGTATATCTTCTCGTCCTGCACGTATTTGCGTACCTTGTAGATGATCTTCCTGAAGCGCATCGGCTCCATGACGTAGCGCACGACATCACACTCTCCTATGAACTTTGCAGCCTCCGGCTTGAAGTCCGGGCTGTCCGGCTCCACCACAACTGTCTCCACCTCGCATTCGGGATGGGTCTTCCTTTTGGCTCCGTTGTTGGAACGTCTCTTCTGAGGCCCCGGTTCCTGGACCTCAGAAGTGGCGGGCACTGCAGGCTTTGTCTGACGCTCCGACGGAGACCCCTGCAGACGCTGCACGGCCTGACGCGCCGCTTTCTCTTTGCTCAGTTCCGCGCCTTTTCCTTTTATGACGTCTTCCAGCGAGGCTATCTGCTTGCGCAGTTCATCTACAGTCGCCACCAGCTTCTCGTTGGTCGACTGGAGTTTTTCATTGGCTAAAGTAAGCGAGCTGACAGAGGCAAGAGCCTCGTCGAGCTTTCCCTGAAGGAAGTCGACCTGACGCTGCAGAAAATCTATCAACTCGTTCTTTTTCATGGTGTAAAGTTACGAAAAATATCTGACATACGCAACTTTTTACACCCCTTATTCATCTGATTAATAAACTATTACATACTATTTTGCGACCATTCTGAAGCGATTCTCGACCGTCACCTTCACAGGTGTGAGGCCCCTCATCAGCATATAGAAATCGTCCCACTGAAGCCTGCGGACGCCGTCATCGCCCTTTTTCAGCACCTCCCGGAAACGGCCTTGCGACAGCCTTTTTGTGTACATCAAAAAACCGTCACCGTCCCATTTCAATGCCTTCATGGTCTTGCGGTCTTTTGAGAAAAACACATACACATCGCCCGATGCCGGGGAGTGACCCTTCCACGACCACACCATCTGTGTCAGACCACGTATGCCGTAACGCATCGATACCGGCCGCTGACATACCCACAGCTGGATATCGGACTCAAGCCCCCACATCGTCTCTACGTGTCAGGACCTCCATCAGCGTCGCCAGCCCCCTCACTCCGATCTCTCCCAGACTAATGACCGTGCCCCCGCCAAGTTCGATGCGTATGTCCCGGATGACATCCGCCGTGCCGGATCCCGCATCCTCGCGTGCCCGCGACGGCCGTGGAAGCCTGACCTCACGGAACAACGCCTCCTCATGATTCAGGGCACTGGCTGGCGTTCCTGAAAGACCGGCCTGATAATCGCTGATACTGATCTTGCGGCGACGAAGCCACTCGTAAAGCCGCTGGACATTGATGCCTTCTCCTTCGCAGAAGCGGTTCAGGGCAATCATCCCTTCATGCTCGCAGTGATGTTTATAGCGTTCCCATACGTCCGAATATACTGCGGATAGACTCCTGTTGTAACCCATAGCTCTTTTTGGCCACAAAAATACATCAATAACACGATATTCGTCAATACGCTATCGCGGACGGTTATACAATTATATCGCTGAGAAAGGAGGCTGGAAGTTAACCAGGTTCACTTTGTTACTTACGTCACGCAGCCAAATCGCATACTTTTTATGCACATTTGGCACCGTGATGGATGTTATAAGTCGGATTAGTTTGGTTCGGGCTTTATATATGCCCGATAAACCAAACCTACACATACGACTGGGCAAAAGAAAAACAGTAATGCTCAGTCTTTCGTTCTTGATAATCCTGCTGATTTGTCGGCAACTTATGGGGTTTATGCGTCCACAAACAAATCATCGGCGGTTATTTGCGAATGGATATTATTCATCGAATAGGAGTTCTTCACAAGTCCGGAACTTGTTATCATTGTCAGGGCGATTCCTTTGCGTGTCTTTGTAATCTGGCGAAACAAAGCTACTTTATTACGCAGGGTCTCCATATATTTCTTATCAATTGTATAAGGATTGTCGGAATATTTAATCTCACAAAGATTAATCACTTTGTCGCTTCGGTCAATCAACAGGTCAATCTGTGCTCCGGGATGTTCGTCAGTGGCAGCGGTGCGCC
>USMC01000075.1 GCA_900555715.1 uncultured Porphyromonadaceae bacterium
ATAGCCCAGCCCGACGTCGACAAGGAAGCGCAGGCGGGTGTGGATTTCCTTGATAATTTCAGCCGCAATCTGCCTGTCGCGGTCGTTGAGCCGCTCCATGACGGTTGCCGCCCACTCTTCGAGCGTCTCGATGTCCATCGCGGCAAGTTCGGCGATATTCTTTCCGTCAACAAAGAAATGGAGCGCTTCGCGGTTGAGACGTGTGCCCTTGCACTCGGGGCATGTGCAGCGTGTGACAAACTGTCCGCTCCACTTGCGCGACTGGTATCCTTCCGTCTCCTCGCCCGCCTGCTCTATGAACTTCACTATTCCATCGAAGGACTTGAAATAGTCCATCGCCGAAAGGGTGCTGTCTTTGAGACGCGGAACGGAGGTGGTGCCGTTGAAGATGTCGTCGACAGCCTCATCGCTCAGTTCTGCAAAAGGTGTCTGAATGGTGTACCCATATCCTTCAAGTATGGCGCGGATCTGCTGGAAGGTAAAATTCTCCACATATTTTCCGAGCGGCGCAATGGCGCCTTTAGCCACCGACAGCGACTCGTCGGGCACAATCTTCGACCGGTCTATGATATTGACATACCCAAGCCCCTTGCACCTCGGACAGGCGCCTCGGGGCGAGTTGAACGAAAAATTATGCGGTGCGGGCTCGTGATACGACAGACCGGTCTCAGGGTCCATCAGCTCCTGACTGAAATGCGCCATCCTGTCGGTGTCGACGTCGAGCACCATCAGCTCCTTGTCGCCCTGCACAAGGGCATTGCTTACCGAAGCGAGGAGTCTGTCGCGGTCTTTGGCATTTACCTTGAGTCTGTCGACAACAAGCTCTACATTATGGTTCTGGTAGCGGTCGAGCCGCATTCCGGGGGAGATTTCCCTGAGGGTTCCGTCGATGCGCACATTGAGGAATCCCTTCCGCGACAGTTGCTCGAAAAGCTCGCGGTAGTGTCCTTTTCTGTTTTTCACCACCGGAGCGAGAATATATATTTTTTTGCCGTCGTAGTGCGCGATGATTTCGTCGACAATCATCTCGTCGGTATATTTAACCATGTCATGCCCTGTAAGATAGCTTCGGGCGTGTCCTGCACGGGCAAAGAGAAGGCGCAGAAAGTCGTAGATCTCCGTGGTGGTGCCTATTGTACTGCGGGGGTTCTTGTTGACTGTCTTCTGCTCTATGGCGATGACCGGGCAGAGACCGCTTATCTTGTCGACGTCGGGGCGCTCGAGCGTACCGAGCATGTTGCGTGCATAGGACGAGAATGTCTCTATATATCGTCTCTGCCCTTCGGCGTATATGGTCTCGAATGCGAGCGACGACTTGCCACTGCCGCTGAGACCTGTTATGACGGTGAGACTGTTGTGCGGAATGGTGACATCGACATTACGGAGGTTGTTCACCCTCGCCCCGACGACATTGATGTATCCCGCCGAGCCGTCGTCTGCCACCGGAAGTGAATCTGTAATTCTATCGTCTGCCATTGGTCATGTCATTTGATTACCCATGCCGGGTTGTAGGTCCTGGTGCCCGCCTTGCTTCTGGACATAGAATTTTCCGAAGGAATGCGTACCTGATAGGTTTTCCCGAGTTTATTCGTGAGCTTTTTGCTTCTTATCCACGGATTTTCTTCTCTGAGAGTGGAATAAGAAATCCCATGTTCCTTAGCCCAGTCGGGCCAGCTGTCGACCGGTCCGCAGACCTCTACCGTCTTGTAATCGCGTGGCTGATATAACTGATCTGCGCGGAGCATGAAACCGTATTTTTTCGGATTCTCAAAAACTGTCTTATAAGCGAGGACGCGGAAAGGATATCTGGTAGTCTCTTCGGTGAGATATAGGTCGAGCGATGTATCCTGCCCCTGTGCCTCAAGCTCTTTGGCGATGCGCGTCATACCGCCGTTGTACGACGCCATCGCCGAAGGCCAGTCGCCGTATTTGTCGCGTGCTTTTTTGAGGTAGCGGCAAGCGGCCTCTGTCGCTTTTGCGATATTATAGCGCTCATCGACTTCGTCGTTGACCTCCAGACCGTATTCTTTGGCGGCCGAAGCAATAAACTGCCATAGCCCTGCTGCCTTGGCGGGGCTGTAAGCCCTCGGGTTCAGCGAGCTTTCTGTACAGGCGAGATAAAGCAGGTCTTCGGGCACGCCGTTCTTGCGCAGAATCGGCGCCATCTCCGGGAAGAAACGGTTGGCGCGTTTGAGCACGAGCATAGTGGTTCCGTGGCTGTAGACGAGCGCACTGAGTTCACGGTCGAGTTTCTCATAGAGGTCGACGCGGTCAAGGTCGAGCGTTTCGCCGCACAGTTTTGCCTTCGACGGTATTTCCGGCGAGTAAACCTTGGAAAACTCAGGTGTGGTAGCCTGATGTTGTGCCACCGAGGCTGCGGCTGCGGCAAATGCCGCAGCGAGAATTACGTATCTTATTTTCATTTTGTCAGTAATAATCAGTGTCAGTCCACTGTCTGCTGACCGGAATCTCCGATCTTGTAGTTAATAATGTTTATGTCCCCCGATTTGTTGTATTTCTTACCGTCGGAGCCAGTCGCTTTTATCACATAGAAATATACACCGGCAGGTACATACTTGCCGCCATGCTTTCCATCCCATCCCTGCGAGGGATCTGTGCTCGAAAAGAGTTCCTTTCCCCAGCGGTTGAAAATGTGGCATTCGTAGTCGACAAGCGACTTATAGCTCACTTTCCACTCGTCGTTGGTTCCCGGTGATGCCTCGGGTGAGAAGGCATTGGGGATGTCGAGCCGCGACTCACCGATGGAAACTTCATAAACTTCGCTTTCGTACGGGCATGTGGCGTCGGCATTGTTTGCGGTGAAGCGGACGTAGTATGTGCCCTGGTCGGTGAAGGTATATGTAAATTCAAGTTCATTGAAACTGTTTTCGAGAATATCGAATTCCTGCGAGCGCGAAATTTCCCATTGCGTGTAGACCGCCGCGTCTGTCACAGCGGCTTCAAACTTAATCTCGCACGGAGCGGAGCCTCCGAGACCCTCGCTATCGTCCTTTATCTCGTTGTCGGCCTCTCGCACTGTCTGTGTGGCACGTGTGCGTGCGTCGAGGGCGTAGGCTGTAAGCGTCTCGCTCTCTATGCTTTGCGGACGTCCCCATGAATTAAGGAAACGGTCGCCGCTGAGGACATACGATGTATTGCAGAACGCGGCGGGCGCTCCTGCCGTGCGCTGAACCGAGGGTAGTGTTTCGCTGCCCTGCGAGTTAGTGAAGGAGAAACTGTTTTCGTCGAATGCCAGCGTCTGCCATGTCAGTTCAAGGTCGCGCGGAAGGATCGTGCGACGTCCGTTGATGGTGAAATATGCTATCTCTTCGGCGTTACCTGTGAAATCGAATGCTGCGCGGCTGCAGTCGCTGTCGGCGGCATTGAATACAATCGATTCAAGGTTCAGCTCATGAGTGGAATAGTCTACTACCCAGAAGCATGTCTGCCGTCCGTTGTCTTCGACTATATATCCCATATCGCCGCTGCGGCACGGCAGCGATGTTCCGGTGCCCGCCTCCTGAGCGTAAGCACCGCCCATGTTGCTGAACACCGACCAGCGCGCCGACGCCGACGCACCGGTAAATTCCATTGTCACGCCGTCGGTCGACGGAAGGACATAGACTGCTTCCAGCCCTGTCGACGCCGCCGGTGTGATTATCACTGCGTCCGCCGCGGCACCCGTGAAAGTGACGGCAGCCGGAGCGAGCTGGAAGGCTGAAGATATAAGTATGGGCGCTATTGCCCGACAGATGATTTTCATAACTTACAAAGGTAAGCAAAAAATTCGGACCGCACAATAAAAATTTCGATGTAATCCCCTATTTCCTGCTGTTGCCCAATCCGATGAAAACGATTATTTTTGCACAGATAAAAACAAAACCCGATAGCTTGATATACAGGGGCTACCGGGATTCAACACTGCAAAGATAGTGCTTTTTTATCATAAAAACAAAACTTTACTCCAAAAAGATTCTATTTTTTCACGGCTCTTTCATTTAAAAATGCCTTGTTTTCCCGAAAAGCCAGTTATTTTATA
>USMC01000076.1 GCA_900555715.1 uncultured Porphyromonadaceae bacterium
ATTTGCAATAATTGATTTTATGCTGTAAAACAGCTTAGTGGGTATAACTATAAGCTAATATTGCATAAAGGGCAAGTCCGCCGATTATAATCAGGCAAAAGAATACATTGGCATTGAATTCTGATTCTCCTTTGGAGAGGATGGAGTGGCGGATGACCAGTGCCGAAAATATATCGACAGCTATCACCAGCACAAGCAGCCAGGGATGATGGCCTTTGAATAGGTCTTTCATACGGTGGTTGTTTAATCTTATAGTCTAAAATTTGGTAGGTTTAACAAACAACGTTAAAACACGATGATACTTCCTATTGTTCAGCAGGCAAAGATAGTAAAGTCACCTCGCTGAATGCGAGATGACTTTACTCGGGATTAAAATGGTTATTTCAGGGTGATGGCGTTGGATGCCTCGCGCTTCTTCTCGCTGACCACATCGGCATAAATTTGAGTCGTTCTGACGCTACGGTGTGTAAGCATCTTTGAGACAACATATACGTCGATGCCCAGCGAGATAAGAATGGTAGCGAATGAGTGTCGCGTAAAATGAAATGGCGTAAATGAGAGAGGAAATTTATAAGTAAGTGCAAACAAAAGCCTTTATTTATAAGGCATTGCAGAGAAGCGATTTTGATTTGTTTTTGGTGGAGTGTGGGTTATTTTTTGTTATTTCTGCTGTTTATGTTACTTTTTTGTTAGTCGTTTTGAGCTATTTTTTGTACCTTTGCACACGAAATAAAGCATTGGCAGAGAATGGCAAGAACAAAAAAGTCAGAATCGGTACCTGTCCGCATCCGCTTCAAGCAACTTAAGGACGGCAACCAGTCCATATTGGAAAACCCAGGGTCGGATGACCCCTTGGGCCAAGGTCGATTTGACCCCTGAAAATATTTTATTTTTGCCCCCCTTAGAGATTGGCCGACGGGGTCAGTTTTATTTTGGTTTATCTGTTTTTGAAGGCTTTGAGCTTGCGGACACTTTCACCGGTAAGTGTGATGCGGTGGGCGGTATGGACGATGCGGTCGAGTATGGCATCTGCCACTGTCGAGTCACCGATCGCATCGTACCAGTCCAGTTCGGGAAGCTGGGATGTTACGATGATTGACTTGCGTCCGTGACGGTCTTCGATGATTTCCGTCAGATGGGCGCGTTCCTTTGCGTCGAGTGGGACAAGGAAAAGGTCATCGAGTATCAGGAGCTGCGTTTTTTCAAGTTTTTTCAACTCAATCTCAATTGAGCCCTTGTTTTTTGCGATTTTCAGGGTGCCCATGAGTTTTGAGGCGTTTGCGTAAAGGACGCGCATTCCGGCCTTGCAGGCCTCGTAACCCAGAGCTGTCGCCAGATAACTTTTCCCTGTGCCGGAACATCCGGTGATGAACAGGTTGTCACCCTTGCGGACAAAATCCAGCGAGGCAAGACGCTCCATCTGATTGCGGTCGAGACCACGCGGCAGCGTATAGTCGATCTGTGCCATTGAAGCGTCGCCATATCGGAAGTTTGCATTTTTCACCAGACGCTCGATGTTACGTGCGGCCCGGTAGTCCCATTCCCTGGAGAGCAACCAGTTCAGAAAGCTGTCTGGTGTCATTGTCTCTGCAAGAGTGGACTGGAGGCTTTCGGAGAACGCGGCCGCCATGCCGTGCAGGCGCATGCGGTGCAAGAGGTCCATAGAGATGGTGTTTCGGTCCTTTTCAGGAGTTATGGGTGTTGTCTTATCGTTTGTTTCCATTCTGTTCGTTGTTGTTATTGGTTGATTGTTTTATGCTGGCGGCAAAATATTCTTTACCGCGTATATTGCGGTGGTCTGGTGTCTGACGGTCATTGCCGTCGGCATCAGCCCCCGGCAGATAGTCCGCGTCGGCTCCGGACTCAAGTATGTCTATCATATCGCTGACACTGTAGAGGCGGGCGTCCATGGCTGCGGCACAACCGGATACAAGCCGCTCCTGTCCATACTTCTTCTCGAGCTTCATGATGCCGCGGCAGGCTCTGAAAGCAAGTTCAGGATAACGTTTGTCCTCTATGACTGCCCGCAGATAGTGTACTACTATATTGTCGATTTGAGCCGCACGCGAAAGCAACTCTTCGATGTCGCTCTCGCAGCTGCCTTTGCGCCCCGGCAGATTGTGTGACGGCTTAGTGGTATATTCGTACGGGGTGTCATTGCGGTGATGTGTGGTTACATGGGTAAACCCATGAAAGATATCGATTGTTTCGGTGTCGTAGACCATCTCAACACGTTTACCCACGTACTGCACCGGCATACTGTAATGATGCTTGTTAAGAGTGACATAGCTGTTACGCTGGACTGTTACGACAGCCCGCTGTCTCATCTGATAGCGGTTTGCAGGCAAAGGACGGAGACAGTCCTTTTCGACTGCCTCGAAGAGTTGGCGGCGCGATTCCTTGCGGCGTGTAAGATTCCGGGCGTTGAATGCCGCAATGGATTTAAGAATGGCTTCGTTGAGCGATTCCAGATTATGGAACACCATCCCCTCAAGGTCTACATACACAGACCGATACATCAGCTTTACCGCATTTTCCACCAGAGCCTTGTCCTTGGGATGGCGCACTCGGGCCGGAACTACAGCACAGCCATAATGGTCGGCGAAAGCCTCGAAGTCAGCATTGATTACCGGTTCGTTGCGGTCGCTGCGTGTGACGGCGGATTTCAGGTTGTCCGGTACAATCGCACACGGAGCACCTCCATAAAAATGGATGGCGTTCTCGCTCGCCTTGATAAGATCCTCCTTCTTCTGAGACCACACTGCCTCGCAGTATGTGTAATGACTGCACGGAAGTATCGCGACAAACACCTCGACCTTCCGCACCTCGGCTGTCGCTTCGTCAACTATCTCCAGGCGGTTTCCGGCAAAATCGATATACATCCGGTCTCCGGCGCGGTGCTCGACATGACCAATGGCGTTGGTCTGCAGCATGAACTGCCTGAGCTTCATTCCGAATGATGCCTTGAGGTATCCATCGGGATGTCCGGCACGGTACTCTTCGTAGAGTTTCTTGACAGTCATGCCCCTGCGGGAAAGCCTGGCCGCATATTCAGGCAGTAGGGCTTCGAGCCTGATCTGCCGTTCTGACGGCTGACGCTCCCTCGCCCCGGGTATGGCGAACAGTTCCTGTAGCCGCGCGTCGCTCAGCGACGGCAGCTTCTCAGCGGGGATACCGCTGTCCTGATACATCCTCACGTAGCGGCGCACCGTGTTCCGGGAGATGTCAAAAGCACTGCTGATGCTTTTTATTCCCATTCCTGATGCGTAACACAGGAGAATGTTTTTTAATTTTGTATTCATGTTTCTTTGAATTATATCCCCGTCGGCCAAAACGGAATTCAAAGATACATATAAAATCCCCTGCTGACATTTGTACAACCGTCCGCGATAGCGTATTGAAGCCTGCCTGTATAAGTTCTAACTTTGC